>CAYPQF010000051.1:0-10029 GCA_964412815.1 uncultured Gammaproteobacteria bacterium | reverse complement strand
AGTACCGCGATCGCACCTCCCAGGCTCAGTTTCCATAAATACTCCAAAAAACTCATATTGATGGCATCGGCAACAATAAAGGTGGCCGGATCTCCAACCTGCGTCAACAAGCCAGAGCTATTGGCTACAAACACCATCAGGATTAGCAAAGGAACAAAGTTTACGCCAATATCTTCTGCCAGCGGTGGAATCAACGGAGCCAGCAGCATCACTGTTGTGGCATTGGGCAGCACAGCGCAAATCGGCGTTGTAATGGCAACAATTCCCAGCAACAAGCGCTTGCCCTGCCCTTTAGCCAGCAACACCATTTGAACTGCCAGATATTCAAACACGCGGGTTGGCTCAAAGGCCCGTACCATCACCATTACCCCAAAAAACAGTCCCAATGTGGCGTGGCTTTTACCAATGTAAGAAATGGCTTCATCCAGGGTCAAAATATTTAAAAGAATCAATAGCAAGGCACCTAACAGCGCTGCAATGGTGAGATGTAACCATTCCGTGATCAGCAGAATAATCACTCCTACAAAAATTGTGAGCGCAGCGATCGCTTGCCAGGTGTCCATCCAAGTTGCTCCCTTAGTAGCTCCGTAAAACGGCGAGATGTTAACTGCTGATCAAAATAGGGCAAAAAGCTCAGTTAGCAGCCATCTACCCATTAGAACAGGTAGGCAGGGACTCTAGCGAAAACCACCGAAATGAGCCTGGATTTGGCACCCATCATTATCTGTCGGTTCTCTCTATATTGTGATAATCGGAAGTTGGCCAGTACCAGTATGAAACTAAGTAATTTCTGATACCTGAAGATGATGTACCAATTCTTGAAAAAACTCCAGCAAATGACTCATGCGATCGCACTGCTCAAAAACGGTTTTATTGCTGCTTACCGCAGGCGACAATTTCCATCTGCAAAAACGGTGAGTGTTCCGCACAACCCCCTCAACTACCATGCTTTACCCGTAGCTCTTCCAAGGCTTCCCATGCAGATCGTCCTTCACCGCCCTCAAATTCTGTCCCTGACGAATGGCAGCGATCGCTTCTGCCCGTTCCAGGCGATCCAGTAACGACTGGTAAGCTTCAGCATCCTGAACCACAACTTCGGCTTTACCGTTGACCGTCAGCACGAGGGGTTTCCTGGTTTCCTTAAGATGCTGAAGGAATTGTCTGGAGTTGCGCTGGAACTCAGTGAGCGATCGAATGTCCTGGAGGTTGATCATAAAGGATGGGTCAGATAACCATGAAATTCGCTGTTAATTCCATGCTAGCAGGTTTACATTGGTACACACCAGAGCAACCACCTTGAAAGTTCAAGAGTAAAATTTGACTGTACACCTGTTACATAACATTTACTTTATTAAACGTTATGATGCAATGAATTGAAATCAAGGTATAAAATCGTTGCGGCTTCTATGGGGCTACTTCGCTTAGTGAGGTGGTATGGAAGGGTTTACTCGTCAAGAAGCGATCACTTTAACTGGGGTTACGTCAAGTCGGCTAGCTTATCTTGACCGCGTCAAACTGGTAGTACCCCAAAAATACGGCAACTCCAAAAAACCTGTAGTGATCTATTCCTGGGAGCAGATCTTAGAAATTCGAGCTATCAGTAATCTCAGGCAAAAGATTTCCTTACAAACCATTCGTGAAATTATTGGTTTTCTAGAATTAAATAGGTTTGATTACCAGTTAAAGGATAAGGATCTGGTAACAGTCAATGACAAGGTTTACTGGGTTAGATCTGACTAGTCTGATATGCCTGAAATCATGAAGATTGCTAGTGGGAAAAACAATGAATCAGGTCAGTTTATTCTTTTATTCTGGTTGCAATCCCCTCCCGTTTATTGATATTTCAAAGAGTGTTTGAGAGACAGCAAAAAATCTAAAGCTATTGACTTTAATAGTTTTAAGCGACGTATTAAATTCTTTAGCCTGGAATTTCAAATTAAATAGAAAAAACAACTAAACATTGATTATTGAATGATAAAATTATTAATTGAAGTAACAGAATCAAGGAAAAAGACAAGGATGAAATTAAGTAAACCAACAGTGCTAGATCTCTTTTGTGGTGCTGGTGGCATGAGTCTTGGTTTTCAGAACGCAGGATGTGAGATTTTAGGAGGGATTGATAGCAATCCGTATGCAATCATGACTCATAATAAAAATTTCCCACGTTGTATATTAAAGATAGCTGCAACAGATATTAATCAGATTAAATTTGAAAAACTTCCACTAAATTCTGGAGATATTGATATTTTAATTGGTGGTCCTCCCTGCCAGGTTTTTTCACGGGTAGGAATTGGAAAAATGAGGGATCTTGGCAGAGATATAGAATCAGATCCTAGAAACTTCTTATATAAACAGTTTGTAAGGTTTGTTTCATACTATAAACCTCTAGTTTTTGTAATGGAAAATGTTGATAATCTGGCTAGAAAAAGAGATTTATTATCTAAAATTATTAGAGATTTCAGCAGAAGTAGATACAAGAATTATCCTGGATATAGAGTCGAATACCGGGTTTTAGATGCTTCCGAATTTGGGGTTCCCCAGATGAGAAAGAGACTTTTTATTGTAGGAGTTCGTTCTGACTTAAATATTGAACCACCATTCCCAAGTCGGCGATCTAAATATGTTGTATCTGTTGGTGAGGCAATAAGTGATTTACCTGAACTTGAACCATTTGTTATACCATTAAGAACAAAGTCGTCTGGGCCAAAACAGCAGGACACAGAATATCCATACAAATCTCCTCCGCAGTCAGATTATCAAGCAAAGATGAGAAAGCGAAAACAAGAGGGTGAGGGTGTATGGAACCATCTTTGCCGTGCCCATAATGAAAAAGATATTATGATTTTTGGAATGCTGGATGAAGGTGGAAAATATCGAGATTTACCCGAAGAAGTGATGCGTTATCGGGTTGATATTTTTGATGATAAGTATAAGCGTTTGATTTGGAATGAGCCGTCCTGGACCTTGACTGCCCATATGAGAAAAGATGGTCTGGCTTATATTCACCCGTTGCAAAATCGCAGTATCTCTGTTCGAGAAGCTGCCAGAATTCAAAGCTTTCCTGATGAGTTTGTATTTGATGCTCCAATGACAAGGATGTTTGAACTGGTCGGTAATTCAGTTCCACCATTGTTAGCAGAAGCTGTAGCAAAACCGATAGTCAAGCTTGTGAAACAGGCGAAAAGTCAATTCAGTCAGGTAGAGCCTTTGATTAATAAGGGCTGTCAATTAGTTAATGTGTAACTGTAATTTGTGAAACTGCCGAAAAGGTAAGCAGATCATCGACACATTGAGCGATCGCACTTACCTCGGCATTAGCGAGCAAAACTCCCAATTCATAGTTCTGTCTCATACCACGCATACTGATATTAGCTGACCCAACCAGAGCCACTGTTCGATCAACAACAACAAGCTTGGAGTGTAATTCCTCAACCGGGTCGCTGAATGTATAGACCTGGCAATAAGGATAGGACAATACCAGACGGAGGAAGTACTGTTGAATGTCTTGGGGTTGCTGATCAAACCGATTAATTACTGCGGTAAGTTTGATGCCTCGCCTCAAGGTATTTTCAAATTCATCAAGAATTTCACCTGCACCACCAGACACAGAGTATGCACATAAGAGTACTTCCTGTCTGGCACTCTGGAGCATTTCTCGAAGTGCTGATTGCACAGAGCGAATGCCTGTCCCCATCCATCCCAGACCAGTGACAACGGTAGTGACTGTCATGGCAGATTTCTCAGCAGTAGTTTTCTATCCAACAAAGTATTTCTGTGTTCACAAGATGTCTCGGAAATGAGCTGGCAGGCATAGCAAGCAGCACCATTGACTCGATCTGCTCCAAATTCCTCTTCAATGCAAATGGGATCATTTGAGCAGGCATCAATATTTCGCAGGGCAACTTGCAGGATACGCTCAAAATGGGGAACCAGACCAATTAATCCTCCCAACGTCCCATCGCCCCCCGATTGAGCCGTATAAAGCAAGATTCCCCCTCGAGTTATGCCATTCTCTGTAACGGTGTAAATGCGCTCTCTAATTGCCGACGAGGAGTAACCAGAATCAACCGAGAGGGCAGTAATGAGTCGGTGGCTCAAAGTGTGCCACCAGACAAAAACAGGATGCAAATAATCCTGCTCGTTTCCGGGCATTGCTCGGATTTTTTCGTAACCATCACGAGAGTTGAAAGCTGCCATCCAGCGATCGCTGGATGTACCCGTTAATGGAAAATGCTCAGCAACTCCTTCTGAGCCAGGGTCTTCACTGGATGCGAAATCCAGGAAAATTCCCTCCCCAAATAATTCAACTCCAGGATGCCATGCGGTACTCTCATCTGGTGGATAGTATTCGACTGGAACGACTCTGGGTTGTTCATCGTCTTCCGTCCCGATCGGTCGAGTATAGCCAACCTGAACCATTACAACTCGCAAACGGCTTAGAGGCGTTATCCTTAAAATTCGACCGGAGGCAAGTCTGACTCTCCTGACGTTCTCCACATAAACTTCAAACTGATTTGGTCCACCCGGTCTATCAGATCGTTGAGGTGGTGCACCATAACGAGCTGCATTAGAAAGGCTATTAAACTCTTCCTGCCGTAAAGTTGCCTCAGTTGCTTCACGAGGTCTGGTTTGTTCTTCCAAAACATCGTCAATTGCGCGACGTATTTCATCTTCGTCATATCGTCTGATTGTTTCGACAGTTGTAGGATCAAGTAGACGGAATCTGATCAGACCTTCCAGACGTTGCATAAATCTTTCTTTGGACTCAAACGGGTCAATAAGAGTAGAAAGAATAGAACGGCTCTGGAGTAGCCTATGCAGGGCTGTATCCAGTGGAGGAATTGTCAAAGCGGAACGAAGTTCTGACACTCTTAAGTTGGCGGCACCGCGTTGAATGATTTTGGCTTGCTGCTGACATCCAGCCGGATCTTCTCTACGTTCTGGGAACCTGCCAGAGCATTGGAAATTTCTAGAATAAGCAGATCCAAAGTTCTCAGATTCTCCACAATTGGGACAGGTAATCCGAATGTTCCTGAGTGCGCCGCCGCCGCCTTCCCAGCGATAGTACTCTGCTGGTTGACATCCAGGTCTATGTCTCATGAGAGACCGCCACGGTACTTCACTCAAATGTCCGTGAGGACAGGCGACTACGAATCTAACAGCCTCTTCACGTGCCCGCTCCCAGGCTTTACCAGGAGATTCCCACTGACCACAGGTTGGGCATCCAGTTCTGGGACCATATCTGGGGAACTGATACAGAATGCCATGTCGTGTGCATAAAGACCAGGTTGGGAAGTGAAACGTTCGATAAACAACTGTATTTTCCGGTTGTCCTAGATCAGCATTAGAGGGAATGCAAAAAATTTTGTTGCCATCCAGTAAGGTTTGAGAAAGCCTGACATCTCTGATTTCAAAGTTATCGGGACGTCGATCGGCATTAAACAACGTTGATTGACCGGGTGAAGCAATCACAACGGGTCCATCTGGGGTTTCCAGAATGCTACCTGGTCCAAACGTGGTGATGTATTGAGAAGGACGTAGAGATTGACCTTTTGCCATAAATTAGTTGCCCTGACCAGGTTGATTTTGTTGGTTGTTCGATATGGATCCAAAACGAGTCATAGACTCTACTTCGCGTAAAGAGGAAGGGGCGTTACGGAAGACAACGGTAAAACCCTGCTGCTGATGCTGTTCATCACCCAGAACAACAGGGGTCGTAGGGACATCACTGATTGCATACTCCTCATAAACCAGGGTCGGTTCGCTATCTGCGGCTCTTTCCCAACGATCGAAGCCTGCTCTCACTTCTCGATCTACCTGATCCTGGGGTGGACGTCGAGTGGAAAGCTGAATTTGCGATCGCCGGGTAACTAACTCTCGAATCGCATCCAGTTCTCTGGAGCCACGAGCTGTTCTCATGTAGGTTGCATTTGACTTTGCTACCCATTGAGAAGCAACCGGAATCCCCTGAATCGTCTGTCCCTGACGCAATAGTGCAACGGCAACAGGTCCCATCCCGCGTTCTCTGGCTCTTGCAGCAAAGGGGGTAACGGTAATTGGCTCAACGTATCGATAAATAGCCCGATGATAACCAGTAAAAAATTCATAGTGGTCAAGGTCACGAGGGCGGCTGGCTCTGAAGAAAGCAACTACCATCCCTCCTGTACGCCGTCCAACCCGACCTGTTGCCTGAATATAGGATGCTGTCGTTTTGGGTTGTCCATTGACTACCATCAAGCCAAGGCGATCAATGTCCACACCCGTTCCAAACATAGAGGTGCTGAGGACAATATCTCTTGCTTCAGGCAAAGATTTCTCCAGGCTACTTAATAGCCCAGGGAGTTCCGTAGAATCCATCCGGCTTGACAATTCAATTGCTTCTTCCAGCGATCGCCCAGCAGCCTCTATCAAATCTGCATTGTGTCTGAGCCGTTCAGGGATATCCTGACGATAAAGAGTTAATGCACCAGCCAGTTCCCGAATGGCATTAAAGTATCCTACCAGCGTCCAGAATGGGTCACAGTCATCATCGCTGTATCCAGATGCTCTCAGCTCATCAATATCCTGCAAGAGAGACGAGTAAATGCGGACGATCGGAGTCTGGGCACCCTTTCCAGGAGCGCAAACAGCTACGTAAAGCCTGCCACTTGGATGCTGATCGTTTTCATCTGCCTCGGTTGGATGAACCCTATCAGGGGTCAGAGCGAAGAAATTATCGGCTGCGGACAGAGCAGGCGGAGGAAACTGAAAAACATCGCGATCGAACAAACACCTGACCTGTGACTGCGACTGACGGACAGTTGCTGTCGAAGCGATGTACTTGGGGCTGATTACCTGCCCCCTGTAAATTCTCTGGCATAAAGTATCTACGGCAGTTTCATACAGCCCAACCATACTACCTAAAGGTCCTTCGATTAAATGCAATTCGTCCTGAAGAATCAGGTCAGGTGGAAGAAGGGGATTGACCGCTTTAAAGTGAGTTCTGGGAGATGGATCACCATTCACAGCATCGCTGCGGTAATAGCCAGTTCTGCTGTGATAGGCATTGACGTTTCCAAAAATACTTCCTGCTCGTGGTTCAAATGCCAGTCGAGCAAATTTATCGACGGTTGCAACCAGCAGTGATGGAATTCGGGCATAAATCTGGTCATCAACCGTGTAGGCAGGAATCGGAATCCTGGAAGAATAATTTGTATTTCTGGTGAAAGCTTCCAGCGGTCTATCCCAGGTAAAGCTATCAGGTGCTCGAAGTGGGGAAGTACACTGCCCGTCAAATGGAAGAGGAGCCTTTTCATTCCAAAGTTTGTTTGTATTGAGATCACAGACAGGATTGGGGCAGTAAATTTCAAAGTTCTCAATGTTTTCTGCACCACGCCCTCCCCTGTAACTTCTCTTGAAATAACCAGGTCTGGTCAATCGGAATGGAACCAGAGTTCCTGTTCCCACCAATGGTTGAATGCCATCTCTCCACCAGCCATCTAACTTCCAGGTCGAAACACTCGCAGATTCCTTGACTGTAAATGTTAATGAGAGAGTCGTATAGTCACTGTTGCCAGCAATGGGTGTAATCTGCACCTGCGGCGCGGACTCCAGTTCTTCCAAAACTGGAATTTGTTGAGGAAGAGATGGCTGAATACCGGCTCCACGCAGTACCAGATGAATAGTATGCGTTCCTGTCCCCAAACCGTCTTTCGGGATTGCCAAAATTGTTCCACAACAGGGACAATTGAGAACCTGAGCAGGCTCGCCATCAGCTTTTTTTCCTGCTAGTGCATCCTTTGCACCTGTTACTCCCAGATGCGGGTACCCTTTGAAACTGTTTGGTGTTACATTGCCACCGACCCAGAGTCCGGCTGAGAAACGGGTTGTGCCCCAAATATAGCTGTCCCTTATACTGCAATTCCCAGGTCGCCAACCTGCTGGGCGGCTTGTTCCGGTGTTATGAACTCGCAAAACTTCACAGGCTACAATTAGTCCCAGTGCACGCCGAAATTGCTGAATCGTTAGCAACCTGAGAGTGTACCTGGAAATAACGCTGACTCCATGCCCGGTACGATGATTATTTGTGTCTTGCTCAGACCTCAAACGCCTTAACCCTAAAGTAAAGGCTGCCAGCCCTAGATATGCTTCAGTTTTACCCCCACCTGTTGCAAAAGCCAGCAGATCACAGGTCAGGCGATCCTGATGTAGAGGGTCGGAGATCGCTGGAATGTTCATCAACACAAAAGCAAGCTGGAACGGTCTCCATCGAAACTCACCAGGTCGTCTCCAGGATGCCTGTAAACTGATTGCCTTGTTTGCAAAACAAAATGCCAGCCTGACTTCTTCGTTCTGACAAATCAGGGCGATCGCTTCCTGAACACGCTGTGCAGCACGACGGCAAACGGCAAGATGACGGTTTGCAGCCCGATGATATCTGGAATCCAGCGTACTGATCTGGGCTTCCTGTGATGCAATCCAGGTCAGGTAACCATCGACTAAAGGCTGAAGTGCCTCCTGCATCGCCATCGGGTTCCAGGTTTCTGACAGCCTGACTGCACTGAGTTCAGGTTCCTGTTGAGTCAGCCCCTCTCGCCAACCAATTTCAGGAGACTGAACCGGATAACAGGGAACATATTCAGTCCGGCAATGTGGCAAAACAAATTTATTGAACTGTGGTTTGCCGTATTGAGACTCAACAACTTCACCATCTACCCACTCCAGTAAATTTTCCTGCCTTCCAGTGCAGGGGCGCTCCGGATCAATCTCCTTCCAGACTGCTGCACAGAGATGACCACGGGCATACGCCTGATAATCTCGATAAATCAGGGCTAGAGACTCATCCTCCTCGTCAAGGCTACCGGGTTCAGGAACTGCTGAGGTAGGCTGGAAGCTATCAAATGGCAATAATTTTGCCATTCCGCTAAGTACCACCCTGATTTGAGGCTGAAAAATCAGATGTGATGTTTCAACCCGTACTTTTTCCTCTGGATTTGCTGGAGTACGGAGAGCGGTTTCGTTGACCAGGTAGATTGATACCTTGTAGGTGTTCTGAGCACCGGGGATGGGGCTGCTTCTCAAACTAATTTGAACCTGGTCAACCTCAGCAATAATCTGGTTTCTACTGACATCAACAGGTTCAGGCGTAACGTAGCAGTCAGGAACCCGAATGAAAATCTGACTGTTATCCTGGGGGCTTTTTTCCGTTCTATAACGTGCCCAGGTTGCACAAATTTCAACAGAAGGTTCAGCGCCTTCTGGCTCACTGACAATAAAGGAAATTCCCAGCGATCGGGGAAGAGATTTTGGATCCAGTACCGGAGCAGCAGCTACAGGAATCTCTTCATCCGCATCATCATCCTGATACTCATCGGTTCCAGTTCCCAGCGTGTCAGCTTCATCTTCAGGCTCTCTGGCAGCCTCATCTTCGGCATCCCTTGGAATCAGGACACCTGTAATAAACTCGTTCCGTGGGTCCTGACTGGCAGGGAGCCTCTCATAGCAGGATTGTCTGGGGCCCAAAACTTCCCGCCTCAAGCCTAGCAGTAACTCTGTTCTGACTGACACAATATTTCTCGCTAAAAGGTTGACGATCGATTACTTGTTCCCCGCATCTCCCACGTTTAAAGTTCCCGCCCAGTACAGGAGTGAAACTGTACGGATATAACGTAGTAGTCGATGTATAAAGTTTATCCCTGTAAATAATATAGATGCCTCTAAAGTAATCTGTCAGTTGGGGGTAAGATACGGCGATCCGAACTGCCAGTAACTGTCCGCAAGTATTTTTGGTATGGACGTTATTAATTTCCGTAAGCGGTTACTGCCTTGGGGCAAAAAACATTTTCGGGTTTTCCCGTGGCGACTAACGGACAACCCGTATCACATTCTCATGGCTGAAGTGATGCTCCACGAGTGCATCCCAGTTTTGTAAGACTCATTTTGAGAATTGCCCATTAAGGTAAGCACAGCGTTGCTTCAGCACCTGTGGTACGTTACCCTTTTCCCACTGCGCCCCCGATATCTTGACGCGCCGCCCGACTTGTTTGACCG
>CAYPQF010000050.1:0-182586 GCA_964412815.1 uncultured Gammaproteobacteria bacterium | reverse complement strand
TCAGGACGCATGGAGTCCAGTACTACCTGAAGTTTAAATGCCGAGTCGTAACTCTTTCGTTTTGCCATGTCTGATGTTACAAATTGCTAACAGGGATATTCTACCTTATCCCTGTGTGTAGTATATCGGGGACGGCTCATCTTACAACGAGACAAGAATCATTAGTGGCTTCACGAAGATCAAATCTTGTGGAAATATTAGAGGCAGAATTATCACTACATAGAGAAAAATCTAAAGTCATAGGTTCATGGGATAGAAATACAATGACAAGATATTTATTCGAAGGCGATGTAGATTTAATGATTATTTTACATTTTCAAGATAATCAGGAATATGCAGATAGTGAAGGTGCAGAAAAAATGCTAAATAAATTTAAAAGAATTCTGGATGACAATTATCCAGATACTGAGAAAAGAAGGGATAGAAACTGTATAACTATGCAATTTAGTGAATTTAGACTAGATGTTGTACCAGCTTTTAAATTTGATACTGGGGACTACATAATACCAGATTCTGTTGAAGAAAAGTGGCTTTCAACAAATCCAATTGAATTTGCTAAGAAAATAACTGAAGTTAATAAAAAAATGGACAGTGATTTTGTTCCACTAATTAAAATGATTAAGGCTTGGAACAGGCAAGTAGGATGGCCAATAGGAAGTTTTCATCTAGAGTGCATTATGTACAATCGTTATTGTACCTACCAACAAAGCTATACATTTGACTCAATGATTCGATATTTTTTTGAAAGCTTGCCACTATATTTATCAACTACTTGTTATGATCCTGTTACAGGTGAGAGAGTTGATAAATATTTAGATACTGGTGGTTCAACTACGTTGCGAGAAATTGCTATAAAAAAGGCAAAGAAAGCAGCTGAAAAATCACAAGAAGCATTTGAATATCAAATTAAATACCCTTCTATAGCGATTGGAGAATGGAAAGCATTATTAGGTGATTTTTTCCCTGTATATGGATAGTAAAAAAAAGGGACAAGAATTAAATCAGCTTTCAAAAATACTGTTTGACCAAGCTGCAAATAATTTTTATTGGAGTAAAGCTGTCAATTTATTGGTCGGAATAATAGGTATATTTGCCAACTTTTATGCTAATGATGACTTAGAAAGGTATATCACAGCTGTTGTTATATTTTTACTAGTAATGCTAGCTTTTTGGCTTAATTTTCAATACGAAGAAGATTATGATAGAGCCGAAACAATGAGAAGGCAATCTATTCTGACAGAAGGATTAGGCTGGTCAATTAATCAAACTCTTTTTAGAGATTGGAAAAGTAGACTTAGTAAGGAAATTTTGGCAAAAGTAAAAGTTCCGCGAGAGGATGGCTATTACGAAACAACTGAAAGGTCAGGTCCTAAAAAACTATTAGAGATGACAAATGAATCTGCATCTTTTACGAAAATGCTATATATAAAAATAAGAGCAATACTATTTGGTTTATTTATTTTAGGTGCATTATCAACATTTTTCTTATATATAATTTTTCCTCTAAATTTATTCCCCGATGACAAAATATTACAAATCTTCTATATTTTATATTTAGTTCTGCCCGTGGTTGTAGCTACAGATCTATTCAACTGGATATTAAGACTAAATCGTTTAATAAGTGCTATAAGAGAGATTGAAAAGGATTTTGGGACAGTCGAAGATTCAAGAATTTATAACGAAAATGAAGTACTTCGCTTAGTATATGAGTATAACTGCCAAGTAGCAATGGGAATCCCAATACATCCATTTATGTTTAAGCTATGGCAGGATGAAATTGATAAATTCTGGAAGGAGCGATAATTATGGATAAGTCTACATATAGAAAAATCATGGCACTTATTGCAGAATTGGACTCATATAAAAATGATCTTGGATTTAATTTGAATAGCGACGGAGAAGTACTTGAAAATTACTATAATGAGATTAATACAGTTATTCAAGAAATTCAAACAGTTGTAAAAGAAGACCTTTCACGGTACGAGATTAGTCCAATAGTGGACCATGATTATGGAGAGGTATATGGTCCATATTTAGATGATGTTGCAAAACGATTAAATGTCTTCGTGACAAGAATAAAAGTCCAATTTTTAGATCAAATAATAATATCTGCAAATTATGACTTGGGATTGCTACACAAGTCAATTAATACAAAGTGTAGAACGTTATTCTATGCTGGCCAGTATGCTGAGGCGGTAGAAAAAAGTTTTAAAATAGTTAAAGATAAACTACGAAGTCTTAGTGGTTTTGAAAAAGGATCTGATGCTTTCGGGAAAGGTAAGTTGCATATTCTTGGTGCTTCCGCTGAAAATGTAGTTGAAGATTTCAATGAAGGAGTTAAATTCTTAACGATGGCAATCGATAGATTTAGGAATGAAAAAAGCCATACATCAGATGCAAAAATTGAAGACCCACAAAGAGCTTATGAATATATGTGTTTAAGTAGTTTAGCTTTAAACTTGTTAGAAAACAGTACAATTAAAAGCTAATTAAATAATTATGAAAGATAAAATTAGACCTTTTTACACCGAGATTCAAGGCTATTACAAAAGCCAACTCGAAATTAAGTCAGGAATATATAGTAAAGAAATTTGGACTGCAATAGATAGTACTATTGATGACTTAAATTCTGTTTCAGGAAAAGACTATAATAAATTTAAATTACAATCAGCATTAAGAACTGTTAATGGTCACCATTTTCTAGATTCGGATATCTTTTTACTCAAACTTGGTGGGTTAATAAGTAGATTGTTTGGAGAGTATTTTGAAAATGAACAAGCTCCTTTTCAAGGTATGCCAAGTACAATTATTAATCAAAATACATCACAAAGCCAGAATGTTCAAGTGTCTATTTTGTTAGAAATACAGAGTAAAATCGATGATTCATTATCCAAAACTACTGATGAAAATGAAAAAGGTTTTTTAAATGAAGTTAAGTCAAAGTTAGCAACGGTTCAAAACGTTGCGCAGCTTTTAAACTTGATATTTATGACAGCTGATAAGTTTAATATTGCGATAACTGCATTAAAAAGAATGTTTAGTTTATAAGTTTTGTTCGAAGTTCGTCTAGTAATGCTTGCAAACTTATATTCGTTGGAATATCTATTGTCCAGAAAATGTCAAGATATCTGACAACTTTTTTATATACTCAATACTTATGAATCAACCAATTACACCACCATCTGAGCCTACGGTTGCTGTTTTTTGTGGGCGGAATTATGGTGCACGGAAAGACTACTTTCAGGCGATGGCAATTGAGATGGGAACGGTACTCGCACAAGCCGGGTTTGCCGTTGCTACCGGCGGAGGTGCCGGCATGATGAACGACGTCAATAAAGGTGCTCACGAAGCAGGGGGACATGTGCATGCCATCCAGATTGAGTTCGAAGAAGATCAGTCACCGTATTTTACTCGGAAAGAGATGTTTACCGATCTGCGCTTACGTCAACAGCGGCTCCTCCAGCTGGCTACCGGTGGATTAATCGTGCTGCCAGGTGGTCTGGGGACATTATACGAAGCAGTCGAAGTGCTCACTTTTAAGGCAAAATATAACCATCATCCGGTGCCCCTGATCTTTGTAGATAAGGAGTTTTATGCGCCAATCGAGACCTTTTTGCAGACCGCCTATAGAGAAGGTTTTATTCTTAAAGAGGTCGCTGATTTGAGTGTTACAGTTGATACTCCTGCTGAGGCAGTGCCTATCCTGACAGAATTTCATAAGCTGGTTGCTTCGTCCGACGAATTACAGTAACTCAGCCTCAAAACAGGTATATAGTTTTCTGCGCTTGAGTTTCCCGTACAGCGGGGTACCATTAAGGTATGGCAGAACAAATCAAACCTAAAATCTACAATATTGACCGCTACGTTTTATCAAGTGTGTTGCACGTCCCGAAACGGCGAACCACATCTCCAGCCGTCATTCTTCTGCATGGCTTTACCGGATATAAAGATGAGAACCATATCGCCAGCCTGGCTGACGCACTGGCTGAGGGTGGAATCTACGCAATCCGGTTTGATACTGTTGGATATGGGGAGAGTGAGGGAACGATTGAAGATGATTTTCGCTTGTCGAACTACATGTATGATATTGATACGATCTACAACTTTTTAACACACTACGAGGGCATAGATTCGGCTTCTATTGGCATCTGGGGGCATTCAATGGGTGGTTTAGCCTCTATTATCTACGGGACTGAAAACAGCCAGATTAAGGCCGTCTCCGCTGTTTCTGCACCCAGCTTTGTCGGATCGGGTAAATGGCTCGGATCGCAGATTCCCCAATGGGAGAAAACAGGTTCTCTTACGGTAGAAAGTTCCCGCTACGGGAGCATTTCTATACCATACGACTTCTATAAGGATGCCAAAAAATACTCTGCTCTGGACGTCGTTGCCAAGCTGAGCCAGCCGCTACAGGTAATCGCGGGAGCTGCTGACCAGACGGTTGAGCTGAGTGATACCAAAAAACTGTTTGATGCCGCGCCCGAACCAAAAGAACTGCTGGAGATAGCGGAGATGACACACGACTACAAGCGATATCCGGAGATCCTGACCCAGGTCAACGACGCCGTGGTAACGTTTTTTACCAGCAACCTGAAATAATTCCCCATCTGGTGCACGGAAGCGGTTGTTGAATCAGTGATATGCATCTCGCAGTTTCAGGCGTAACACGGTATAATCTTGCTATGTATAAAATCGTCTTACTTCGCCATGGCGAAAGCACATGGAATCAGGAAAACCGTTTTACCGGCTGGACCGACGTTGACCTCACCGACAAAGGGCGAGCCGAAGCCGCGCTGGCTGGCGTTACGCTCAAACAACAGGGATTTGTGTTCGATCTTGCCTATACGTCTGTCTTAAAACGTGCTATTCGTACCCTGAACATCGTGCTGGACGAGATGGATTTGATGTGGATTCCGGTTGAAAAATCGTGGCGCCTGAACGAACGTCATTATGGTGCCCTCCAGGGATTGAATAAATCAGAGATGGCTGAACAATACGGAGAAGAGCAGGTGCATATCTGGCGGCGCAGTTACAGTACACAGCCACCCGCACTGGAAGAAACAGATGAACGCTATCCGGGAAAAGACCGCCGGTATGCCGATCTGACGCACGAACAACTGCCTTTGACCGAGTGTCTGGCTGATACTGTTGAACGGGTTATGCCATACTGGAAGGATACAATTGCCCCGCAGATAAAAGCCGGCAAGCAGATTATCATTGCAGCTCACGGAAACAGTCTGCGTGCCCTGATCAAGTATTTGGACAACGTTCTGGAAGAGGAGATTGTCGGACTCAATATTCCGACCGGTATTCCGCTCGTGTACGAACTGGATGAGGAGCTGAAGCCACTCAAACACTATTATCTGGCTGATGAGGAGAAACTCCGTCAGGCAGAAGAAGCCGTCAAAAATCAGGGCAATAGCGGGCATTAAGCCTGTATCAGTACGTTAAGGCCGTCTCATTACGTGCGTTTTCAATCAGATAGCCGCAAGCGCGTCTTCAAGTGCTTCCATCAAATCATTGACATCTTCGAGTCCTACTGAGATACGAATCAGTCCGGGAATAATTCCTGCTTTGAGCTGATCCTCCTCTGAAAGTTCAGAATGAGTCATCGAGGCCGGGTGTTCGATCAGACTTTCAACTCCGCCGAGCGAAACAGCCAGACTAAAGAGCTTGATCGTATTAACCATTTTTTCTCCGGCTGCATATCCACCTTCAAGCTCAAACGAGATAACGGCACCATAACCATTCATCTGCTTTTTAGCCAGTTCATGCTGCGGATGAGAGGCTAAGCCGGGATAATGAACCTTTGCAATCTTCGGATGCTTCTCCAGGAACTCGGCAATCTGTTGTGCTGCCAGATTATGCTGCTTCATACGGATGTCCAGTGTTGTCATTCCACGCATTACCAGATAGGCGGTAAACGGTGACATTGTCGGCCCGAAAAAGATATAACTCTGCATAAACAGCGGCTCCATCACCGCTTTGTTCCCGATAATAGCGCCACCGGTAATATCAGAGTGTCCACCCAGATACTTGGTTAGACTATGAATCACAAGATCTACGCCCATTGCCAGTGGTTGTTGATTGGGAGGTGGTGCAAAGGTATTATCCACCACGGTCATAATTGAGTTTTTCTTGGCTATCTCGACCACTGCCTTAATATCAACTACTTCCAGCATGGGATTGGTGGGAGTCTCAAAATAGATCATCTTTACAGACGGATCCAGTGCTGCTTCGATTGCTCCTTCTTCTTTAAAATCTATCAGTTTGGTTTTAATACCATAGCGGGGAGCAATCTTCGAAAGAAACTCAAACGTACCACCGTAAATTACGTTATGTGCAACGACGGTATCACCGGTTTTGAGGAAATGCAGCATCGTGAGCACAATTGCGGACATCCCGGATGAGGTGGCCAGTGCCATATCTGCCCCTTCGAGTGCGGCAAGACGTTTTTGCAAGGCGTCTACGGTTGGATTGGTAAAGCGGGAGTAAATCATGCCTGATTCTTTACCGGCAAACCGACGGGCACCCTGCTGTGCATCAGCAAAGGTAAATGTTGAGGAGGTATAGATGGGAGGAGAAACTGAGCCGTATACCGGGTCAATGCCGTCCATTCCCACATGGATGTTTTTGGTGGAGTTACGCATAATAAATTATATGTACATAGGTCTATAAAAATATAGACAAAATTGCGACATTGTACATACCGAAAACAGATAGATCAAGCGCAACTGTATAAGAAAGCTAAAAAAAGTTCTTTATTGCTGCTTGGCCGGGTCGACGGAGGTATCGCCAACTTTTGCCTGGAGACTACTCAGGATATCATTCAGTGCCTGATCATTCTGAGGAGCAGCGGGGGCTGCAGGTGCCTGAGCTTCTGTAGTTGGGACGACTGGTGGTGCTGCCGGTTCTGGCGCTGCTGGCATAACTGGAGCAGCAGGCATTGCCGGTTCTGCGGGCATAACCGGGGCCGGTGGTTCAACCGGAGGAGCCACTGGCGCTGGTGGTGCGGCTACTGGTTCGGGAGCCGGATTCATTGCTGGCTGGCCAGTAATCTCACCAACTGGTGGCAGATCAGGTGTTACGGTTGTATCGATTGAAGGAGTCTGCGGCAGTGCCTGATCCAGAGAAGCAGGTGCAGCAGGCATATCAGGAGTTGCCGGGGTTGCAGGAGGCAGATCCATAGGTGCCATCGGGGCTGGTTCAGCCGCTGCGGGTGCCGGATCCATTACCGGAGCTGCAGGGGTCTGAACCTGATTCATATCTCCTACTGCTGAGCCATCAGCTACCGCAGTCTGATCTGAAACAGCCTGATCAGGGGTGGTAACCGCAGGAGCAGCAGCGGCTGCCGGAGCAGCTTCTGCAGGAGGTGTCTGAGCAGCCTGTGGCTGGATGTTCAGTTCCTTCTCAAATTCTTCCTGAGTAAAGCCTTTCAGTACAACAGACGTGCCGTCATCCTTATCAATTTTTGTAACCGGGGTACCAGCAAAGTTATTGGAGATGGTTAACATCTCTGTTAAGAAGTCTTTATTTGTTTCCAGATTCTTCTCTTCAAAGGGAAGATTATTTTTCTGCAGGAATTCTTTTTCCTGTTTTGAAAATTGACAGTCAGAGATTGTGTATACGGTAATTTTCATGATTTTTCCATTATGAAGAAAAAAAAATTGTTTGTCAATAGTAAAGAAAATACACTGCTGCAACAGCCCTTATTGAGAGGTGCAGCTGGACTTGTTTTCATCAGGGACCAGGGGGATCAGTACCTGCCCGCCGGCCTTATCTTTGGAGAAGGTAACAGAGCTTGAGCCATTTGTACTGTACCCGGATGGAGCTACCGCTTCAGGTTGCAGTTCAAGCGTACTGTTTTCGTTTATTGAGGTTGAGTAGGAAAAGTGCCCCTGACCATTGGTACTGATGCGAGTTAGTTGATCTTTATTCGGCATTTTCAAAATATTCACTGGTGTTGATTTGGCGATCACTGTTTCACCATCGTCTTTGGTTCCGTTACAGTTGAGATCGGCAAAGATATCCCCATACAGATTAATGTTCTTCTGAGGACCACTGGTAGGTGTCGGGGAACTGGCAGGGGAGGGAGTAGCGGTCGGACTGTCTTCATCCTCCTCATCGTCTTCCGGAGTGGGCGTTGGGGTATTTGCTGATTCCTCTTCTTCATCTTCTACCGGAGTCGGCATTTTTTTTGCTTTTTTCCGGGTCGGAGTAACCTCTTCTTCTGCCGGCTCATCGGCCACGGTAGCCTCTTGCCGGGCAGTGCTGAATGCGTATACTCCGTAGCCGATTCCCAGTAACAGATTTAACGCCACCAAGCCTATTACAAATGCGATAACCGGTTTCTCTTTGATGAATTGCTGAATTTTTTTCATTGATTGGTCTTATCCTATCAAATTTTTCCAGTCCTTGGCAAACTTTTCGAGTCCTTCGTTCAGCAGATCTCCTTCAACCTGTTCTATTAGATAGTCAGTGTAGGCACGACCAGGCTCGATATCTTCGTACACCAGAGATTTTAAACCGTCCGGTTCGAACCGGTAATGTTCATCCGGAACCCATTTCTCGTCTTCAACCCATTCGTAGATTGTTTTGAGTGGCATAGTAAGAATATCAGCTCCTAAAAAGATACAGCTATACAGATGATCCAGGGTGCGGATCGAAGCAGCAAGAACTTTGACATGAGATTCCTGCTTGGTCTTTTTTTCGTACTTACGATACTGCTTCAGAATGTTACGTATCAGATCAAGGCCGTTGTACCCCCGGTCGTCCCATCTCCCGATAAACGGTGAGATAAAGGTAGGGAAGTTACCGTGCTTGGTTGCCTCGTACACTGCCGCTGCCTGTGTCTGAGTAAAGACCAGTGTCATATTAACCCGTCCACCGTTTTTGGTAAATTCATGGGCAGCCTGAACTCCCGCGGGGATAGTCGGGAATTTCATGTAGATATTTTTTCCCCAGGTATACATATCCTCAGCTTGCTTGAGCATCTCTGCTGCGGTGGTATTCCAGTCTGCATAGACCTCTACAGATACCGGACCGGCAGTCTCGGTCTCAATTTCTTGAATAATATCCTTATACATGGCAAGGAGCTCCGTTTCATTCAGTTTTTTTCCGTCAGCGAGTCTTTTTTGAACGGACGGACTTTTTGCAACCAGACTGGGATTGGTAGTCTGGCCATCGATCGTGCCGATCAGGCCTTTTGCTTTACGGGTTTCTTCCGGATCTCCGGAGTCAAGAAAGATTTTGGGTAGTTTTATTGACATGCACCTATTATAGCAAGGGGGTACCATGTTTGGTCAACGGAACGTAAGAAAAAATGATATAATGTGATATAGTTGCAGACGCTCTAGAGAAGGGACAAGAGAGGTGAGACATTTGTGGATTCTTGTCTGCCTGGTGCTGATGTGTTTCTTACCGGCTCAGCCGGCAGAAGCACAAAACCGCTCCACGCAGCAGACTCCTGCCCAATCCTGTAACGCGGTTGTCGCAGTAGTGGATACGGGGGTTAATCTACACCCCGCGTTTACCGGCCTGCTATATAAAGGCTGGCACTACCAGGACATGCGTAACAGGGATCTGCCCGAGACGGACCCGCATGGTCATGGCACGGCGGTGACCGGCCTCATCGCGCGGGAGTGTAACGTAGTCGGGATCTTCCCGGTTGTTGTTGCGGGCGCAGACGGGGTGGCAACACCGCAGGATGTGGCGCGGGGGATCGATGCCGCCACCGCGGTGGGGGCAAAGATCATCAATGTGAGCATGTCCGACCGCTCACCGGCCTACCTGTGCGATGCAGTCCAGCGGGCCTGGGATGCCGGCGCCATCGTGATCGCGCCGGCTGCCGGGTTCAACTTTCGGCCGCCTAACCAGCTGGACATTTACCCGGCGTACCCGGGGAACTGTGCCAACGCGCTCCGTGTGGGCGCGAGCGATGGGAACGCTGTCGCCTGGTTTAGCCGGATGCCCGCCATGGTCTATGCGCCGGGGGTGGATGTCTCGACCTATTGCCGGGAGCGCGGCTGGTGCACGATGACCGGCGAGAGCTTCGCGACCGCTATCGTCAGCGGCGCTCTGGCTCAGGCCTGGGCGACGAATCGCGAGCTCGATCCCAATAGTGCTGTCCAGCTGCTCTGGCAAACCCGGGTGGTTCAAACCCGGGACGGAGCCTTTCTCCGTTAGGCGTATGCACACCGTCTGGTCTGGTCAATCCAGACCAGACGGCTCATACGATTCTCATATTCTTCCTCTCTGCTGTTTTGTATAATCGATCAATGACTCCTAAAGTAGTTATTATTGGTATGGTTGTGCTCTTGAGTGTTTTTGTCTTTTTTCGACCAGTTGCAGAACCATCTGATTCTCCCACAACGAACAATCCAACGGGTGTGCCCCAACCGGATTCTGACTCACCGGAATCTCCTGCAAATACTCCGGCTACCCGTACCTCGTCCTCGGTTTTTGTGCCGTACTGGGCTGATCTTTCAGAAGAAATATCCGGTTTTGACCGGCTCTATTACTTTGGTATCGTCCCTACAGTTGACGGTATTGACCGGTCAGAAGCAGGCTATACCACGATTCCGTCCTTTGTCACAGCTGCGGGAAATACGGAAAAATGGTTGACAGTTCGCATGGTAGAGCGCGAAACTAATGCGGAAATTCTTACCACCGCAGCATCCTGGCAAAAGATTGTGGATGATACCCTTTCAATTCGCAACGCAAATGGATTTAACGGGGTAGTCTTAAACCTTGAGGTGGGGTTGTTGTCACTGGACCTGACCGAAGCTGATATTACCGAGTTTACCCGGTTTTTCTCTGAACAGATGGCTGCAGCTGATGTCCCGTTTGCGATTACCGCCTACGGTGATAGTTTTTTTCGTAAACGTCCGTATAACTTTGAACAACTGGCCCCGCTTGCAGATCACATCATCGTGATGACGTACGATTTCCATAAGTCCTTTGGGTTACCCGGCCCTAACTTCCCTCTGAACGGAAAAGAAGAGTACCGCTATGATCTAACCGTAATGATTGACGATTACCTGAGATGTATCCCCCCCGAAAAGCTTACCGTTGTGCTGGGCAGGTACGGGTACGAATGGATTGTCGACAATCAGAACCGCCCCTTGAAAGCGGCAACCCCCGTTACCGAAAACCAGGTGGAAAGCAGATACCTGCCCGCGTGTCCGCAACCGGAATGTACCATTGATCGGGACGCGGTATCCGGTGAACTTACGGTTACGTTTGCCGGTGAGTCAGGCAGAACACATGTCATCTGGCTGGATGATGAAACATCTACCCAAAAAAAGATAGAGTACCTGAACTCGCGCGGAATTGGTGATACCGGCTTCTGGGCGTATAGTTTCTTCTAATATTCTGGTCGAAAGACACAATTTAGCGCTTCTTGAATATATTTTTTACCTTAAAAACTATCCCATAATGTGATATAATAACCATATCGCACGATACAACAAGGTGATCAACTCTAGTCATAGGAGGGCTCAAGGTGGCTACGACATGGGAGTACGAGATCTGGTTCCTCGAAGGGGGGTACCCCTCCGGAGCCGAGATCCAGCAGGTGATTAGCAACCGGTGGAAAAGCAAGTACTGGGAGTGGGGATGGAAAGGCGGCCCGCGCCGCTTCCATATCTGCATTCTCGTTCAGTTAGCTGAGCTTCAGAAGCTTCAGCTGGACAGCTACCTGTCCACACTCATTGCAACCAGCGTTCATGTCCACGACTTTGATCGGGACGTCGGGCCAATGCCGCACTGTGTGATCTGCGGGGCTCAGCTGGAGCACGGTCAGATCGCCTGCGCGCATCACTCCGACGTGGAGCTGCGGGCATGGCTAGCGGGTCGAATCGAACTGGTCGAGCAGCTGATGAGGCTCAAGGATCGCAACGACGCGATTCCGTGCATCGTCTGCGGCAGGCCGCTACCGCCCGTGATGATCGATGGCATGCCCAGCCACAGCATCCTCTGCGAACACCACACCGCAGACGAGATCAGCGCCGCGCTCTCCAACCGCTAGGTCATCCCAGCGGTCGTATCCCGCCCCGTCGGGATCCGCACTTGTTCTATCTGTGTCTGGCCCGGGTTACCCCCGGGCCAAACACCTTTCTGAACGAGTATTTTTTCTCCACATCCGGGTATCATCTGGTAGAATAAATCAATTATTGTAATACCGTACTCATACGATGAAAATAGCTGTAGCACACTTTCGTGCCGGATTAACCGATGGAGTCTCGCTTGAAATGGATAAACGCCGTGCTCTGTTTGAAGAGATGGGGCATACCGTTGCCTATATTGCAGGCAACCATTCCGGACATATCGATCTTCATATTCCCTATTTTGAGTATAAATCCAATCCCGAAATTCAGCGGGTTCAGGAACTTTCGTTCCAGGCCGATGCTGCTCAGGAGATGGAAGAGCTGGTGGAGCGTATTGCCGAAACCATTGAGCACCAGCTGGAAGACTATTACAAAAAAAATCCGTTCGAGCTTTTTTATATCCATAATATGTTTTGTCTGCCGGTCTGTTTACCGGGAACACTGGCGTTCTTCCGCTTTATCCGTAATCATCCTGAGGTAAAAACGTTAACCCTTCATCATGATTTTTACTGGGAATTGCCACGAAAACAATTATTTGCGTTTACCAACCCGTATGCGCAAAAATTACTAACTGAACTCTTTCCGCCACAGTTGCCGAACCTGCGTCACGCGGTAATTAATAGCCTCGCTCAAAAAGACTTGCAGAACTACCGCTCAATTGAGTCTGAGATTATTACTGACACCTTTGATTTTGATCAGCCGCTCTGGGATAAAAATCAGCGGAATACCGACTACCTCAGTGATCTTGGCCTGAAACCATCTGACCTGATGTTCCTGATTGCGGTACGGGTGCGTGAACGAAAAGCGGTTGAACTGGCAATTGATGTGATGGGGGAGATTACCCGGCGCAAAGTTGAGTTGGTCGGTAAGAAAAAATGGGATGGAACAGAGATTACCGAGGACAGCAGGATTGTACTTCTGATTCCCGGAGAGTACACCCCGAAAGAAGAGTCTTATGTCAATAAATTAAAACAGAAAGCAAAGGAATTGCACGTAGAACTCTGTTGGATTCAGGACTGGGTCGGCTCCGAAAAAGAACAGCATGCCGGTACCAAAAAATATGCACTCTGGGATTGTTATGTCTACGCTGACGCGGTATTGTATACCAGTCACTGGGAAGGATGGGGAAATCAGTTTATCGAGGCAGTGTTTGCAAAAAAACCGGTCGTAGTGTTTGAATACCCGGTTTTCAACTCGGATATCAAGACCGATGGGTTTATAGTTTCTACTCTGGGAAGTGAGTTCAAGATACAGGAAAACGGTCTAGCGGTGGTCCCTCCCGAACGGGTTTCCGAAGCTGCTACCGATATTATGCGAGTACTGACTTCTCCGGAACAGTATGCGAAGATCATCGAGCATAACTTTGCAATCGGCACGCAGAAGTATAATACCAACACCCGTCTGCGCGAGCATATCACTACATTTATCAACAACTGACATGCAAGATATCCAAAAACATTTCAAATATATTTCATTGCCGCTCGGGATTAAAAAATATATATCGCCACTTTTTGTGGTCGGCAATTTAATTGCTTCAGGTATAGAACCAAAGCAATCCCATGTTCTCTCAGAAAAAATTCTGGAGGAGATTCCGCACGAAGGCATGACAGAGAGCGAGTTTTTTGAGTTGATTATGCGTTATCTGCCGGACAAAGCAAAAAAACGTTTTGTTCAGCTGGATATGATCAAGAAGTTTTTTGTCAGTAAAAAAAGCAAGGCGCCGTTCTTTTTATTTTTGGGTGGGTTTACGGGCAAAACCTTTCTTTCAACCCATATTCAACAGCACCTGGCAATTAACCGCGTGCTCTCGCTGGACGACGATAAATATATCGTAAAACAGAAAAACCCGACGCATGAACATCTGTGGAAAGCAACCTACGAAGATATTGATGTATGGGAAAAGACACTGGAAAGCTTTTATCCCCGAATGATCGAACGACTGGAGGAGAATATGCATGACTACAGTATGCATAAAAAATGGATCTACTTCTGGGAGGGCATTTATTTGTCTCCGCATATCATTCAGCGTTTTATGGCTACTCATCCCGATGCGTACTCACTTACTATCATGTTGATTCCGGACTTTGAGGAGATTAAACGCCGGTATATCTACCGCTGGATGACTGAATTTGGCGAAGAGTTTATCGAAAAAAACCCGAAACAGATAGAGTTTTATGTCAGCAACATTTACCGGATTATGGAAGTGATGTTAAAAGATGCTGAGCATGAGCGCTGCACTATCATTAATACCTGGATGTTTGAAGAGACGATCGAAAAGTTTTATGATGCGTTACATAATACGATTGAAGCTATTGCCCGGGAAAATAACATCTATTCGTGGATAGAACGGGTAGTGGAAAATCCGCATGAACTGAAAAACTATATTAATTATCTTAAATCATAATGTCATTTGCAAAAAAACTCTACCAGCCGGTTCCCGATAAACAGTCAGTTATTGATCAACTCTATCAAAAGTCCTGTGAAGTGATTCGTGAATCACAGATTGCAACCGGAGGAACTACTGCTTCTATGAAAGGCAGCCGGTACGCCGGTCATGTATACCCCCGCGACCACGCATACACCACCCGTGCATTTGTCTCGGCTGGAATGCAGACTGAGGCAAAGCAGGCATTAACGTATATCCTGAATGTGGAACTGTCCGAGGAAGGTGTGATGTATCAGCGTTATAACCCGGAGCAGAAATCTACCTCCAATAAACCTCCTCAGATTGACGGAAATGCACAGACCATTATCGCGCTGGGTGATTATTTCAAAAAAACTGCGGACGGAGAGTTTGTTGAACGATATAAAGATCATATTCTCACCTTGGAAAAAGGACTCCAGCATCACACTCATTCCTTTGCAAAAGGTGACCTGGTATTTTCAGTAAACGGAATTATCGAGTTTTCCCCGTTTGAAGAAGGGTTTGAGATCTATACCAATGCCTGTGTTGTCAAAGCCTATCGCACCCTGGCAGAACTCTGGAAGACGGTATTTGGCGATGAGTACCGGGCAACTGAGTTTGAAGATAAAGCTGAACGGGTACGAAGCGGTATAAAAGAGTACTTGTTTATACCGGAATATGGCGGGTTTATGGCGTGTATCCGCACAGAGCCAAACCCATCGGTGGTGACGATTGCCAATCTGAAGTCGTTTCTGGCATTGGCAGATTTTGACATTTTTGAAGTCTCTGATCCGATGATGCAGGAAAGTCTTACCTTTCATCTGGAAGGCACAAAAAACGAGGAAATTGGCGGGTATAACCGGTATGGAGCAGCGATCGGCAGACACAACTTTGGCAACGGCCCCTGGCCGATGGTGATGATGCGTCTGGTGGACTATTATGTGAAAAGCGGCAATATTACAGAAGCTAACAAACAACTGGACTGGGTACTGAATGTAGCCTTGTTGAATCTCGATGTTAAGTTGGGCTTACCAGAACATGTGGTGACGAAAGAAGAGCTGTTCAAAGAGTTCCATGGGTTTATGCATACCTTTGATGTAAATCCACGGCAGGAGCGTGTAGGTGAGTATGAAAAGAACGAACGTGGAGAAATGGTGAAAAAATACGGAGTTGCATACCCGATTAATCCGCTGGTCTGGTCTCATTCAATGTTTATTCTGGTCTGGGACCGGATTAAAGATCAGATTACCCTGAAATAAGCGTTTACTCCTGACGGCAAAGAATCGGGAATAGACGGAATAGTTCTGGTTAATCTTCTTTCTTTTTCCGGCCGCGTTTTTTGGGGGCATCTCCGGTCTCTACCGCTTTTTTTCGGGTGGCTTTGGGGATGGGATACTTTTCAAACGCGCCCAGTTCTTTCAGCTTCCACATGAATAGTGCTCCTTTACTCCGTGCCCGTGAGTCGACTACAAAACGCAGTGCTTCTTCCAGAATTGAACGGGGAATATACTTTGCGTACTTAATATAGAGTGCTTTCCGTCGCTGATCGCCCAGTTTTTCAGCTAAATGAACCCCGAACGACTGAAATTCACGGGAGATATATTTATCTTCTTTCGGATTAAATTTTTCCAGAATTGAACCAAGTGTTTCCATTCCCATGCTTAAGATTCTAGCAAACGAAGGATTGGAATTTCACCCGAAATAGTATTTACCACCTGATTCCGAATCCGCTCACGCCGGTAGGTTTCGTGGAAGAGGTTTTTTGTCAGCAGTACATCAAGCTGGGCAGGGGTATAGGTATCGTAGAAGAGCGGGTCAATCATCTGAAGATCAATTGCCGGTTTCAGCTCAAAGTAATGGCAGTGAACCGCATTATCCGGTTCGGGCATAAAGGTGATAACCGGTCGCGCAAGCGAGAATACTTTGGTTAACGTACCATAGCCGAAATGCATCACTACCAGATCAGAAGATGCCAGGATATCCTCGAATACCGAACTTGGCAGAGTCGCCAGTTTTTGAGGAAGTGACTTACCATTTACCTGTTTTTGGGAAAGACTGACGTAATGAATAGGCGTATCGTGGAGTTTTGCCATTGCCTGTACCCGTTGATGAACGCTGGTATCTAGAGTAATGATCTGTTTGGCATAAGGGCTGGTGCCGTGGTTTTCGATCCGGCTAAAGTAGGATGACACCAGCAGTTCGGTATGATGAATCCCGAGCATCTGTTTGGTACGTACCACTTCTTCCGGAGCACGAGACCGAATGGTGGGAATAAATCCCGGGGTAACAATCTTCTTTCTCCATTCAGGGGTTATATCGTAAAATCCGCCATTTGAGCGGAGATTTCTCTTAAAAAAATGCTCAGGAAATACCACAATCACCGTATCGATCCAGTCGGGAACATAAAATGAATGCAGTCCCAGTTTCTGATACTTTTTGTTATGAAACAGCCAGTTTGAGTCAAGAGAAAATACTTTTTTTACCTGAGGGGGACGTTGCAACTGGTAATAGCCGGTCGTATGTCCATTGGCAAGATACAGAAAGTCACACTTGAGTGAGTTCAGTGTTTTTTGAATAGTTTGCGGGGTAATTTCAGAGAGGGCAAATCCATCGTGTCGGATGATGGTACACAAATGAGGCGCTTCTGCCAGAAACCGTACGCGATACCCGGTATGTCTCAGCAGATGAGCGACACTGTATGCCTGAGCATATTCTCCGAGTCCACGCACCACAAAAACGACGTGTTTCATATTGCTAGTATCACTATACCATATTATCGCTGATGCAGCGCAGGGGAGAGGTACTGAGAAAAGAGCGTGGAGAAGACCGGTTCCAGCAGTTGATGTTCAGCTAAGGTAAAGTCCTGGAGAACATAGGCTTCTCCGGGAATTCTATTGTCGGGGTTCCGGTTTTCGACGCCGATACGAATTCTTCGGAACTGTTTACCAATCTTCTGTTCGACCGAAGTAATGCCATTATGCAGTTTTGGACCTTTACCGATAGAAATTTTGTATTTACCGATCTCAATATCAAGATCATCATGAATTACCGTAACATTTTCGGGAATTATTTTGTAAAACTGCATGAGCCTTACAACAGCCTCACCAGAACGGTTCATAAATGTTTGAGGCTTTGCAAAGATAATGGTATCTGTTGCTCGTGCCCACTCCGCTCCGTATTTTTGATCATTTTTCCATAGTTGCACCGGTTGTGCAATCCGAGATAACCAGGAATCCAGACATAAAAATCCGACATTGTGTCGATTCTGAAGGTATTGAGAACCGGGGTTTCCTAAGCCGATATAGAGCTGCATAAGTGGTATAAATGAGGCTAATCTTAGTGTATTATACTCAAAAGCATAATTGTATGTATACAGTATGCATACTATAGGTTATTTACGCTTGCATTGCAGAGGTGCCGTATGTATACTATAGGTCTACAGTATCCTATATTGGGAAAACTGTAGCACTTTAACATAGCTGATAGGCGGTTCCACGGAGGAGAGAAGGGGAGAAATAGAATCCCCATTCCCGCTTGCGTGGAACCGCAGATACTAGCAATCAAGATAGTTAGGAGAAACTCGATGAACTGGCTACAGATCCAGCTGGTCCTGTCCGCCCTGCTGCTGCTGTTTGGCCTGTGGATGTCCGTGGCGTTTGCTACGGGTGCGCTCGGCTCACCAGCTACCAGCAAGCGGAAGCTTGCCGCTACGTGGCAGGCTGTTGGAGGCATCCTGATCGTGTCCTGGGCCATTTACGGCCTCGCGTGGCTAATCTTTACCCCCGCTGTGGGGCAGAGCGCCATCGCGATCGTCAACCCGGACGCCCTCATGCCCACCCCCGCTACACAGACACTGCCCAGCCCGACCACGGACCCAAACGCCGCGGCCGGCACCGTCATCCCGACGGCCGCCGCGCCCACGACCCCGGCCATCACGCCTACGTCCGTCCCGCCCACGTCCACGGCGCAGGCCACCGCCGCCCCGGCCGGTACCGCCATTCCGACGGCCGCCGCGCCCACGGCCCACGCCCTGCCCATGCCGACCATCGACCCGCAGATCGCCACCCGGTTCCCGCAGTTCACGCCCGCGGGGACCAATGTGGCGGTAAACCAGCTCATGTCGCTGACGCCCGACGCGACTGACATCAAGCAGCTCCCGTCCGAGAAGGTCCGCTTCATCGCCGACCAGCAGAACGTCTGCCCCTTCAACGGGGGGACGAACCGCTGCGACGCGACGCTGCGCGCCGGCCACTTCATGGTGCTCAACGCCCAGCAGCTCACGCTGCCCGGCTTCGGCTCTGTGAACGGTGCCACGCGCATCGTGATGTTCAACCTCAGCTCGGAGGATGCGGTCTGGAACGGCGAGAACCAGGCCACGGTCATCGACGGCAACGCCCTGTTCGGCCGAATCAACCCAGACCTCGGCCAGACCGACGCCCTGGCCATGATCCAGGCCATCTCCGACCGCGCCCTCGGCGCGGCTCAGGGGACGAACGCCACCTTCATGGTGGTCTACGTCAACTACAGCGAGTCGCTGGGGTGGACGTATCAGATCGTCAACTGAGAGTTTCGCCTGTCTAGTGTCGTATCAGCTATCTGGGCAAGGGGTACGGATCACACCGTACGCCTTGCCCTACAGCCTCTATTTACAACGCCTGTTGTGAACTGAGGATGTAGGAACATACTGAAGTGGAGAGCGGAGGAGAGGAAAGGAAAGGAAAGGAAAGGAAAGGAAAGGAAAGGAAAGGAAAGGAAAGGAAAGGAAAGGGGAGAATCTTCTTTGCACAGCAGAATGCAAAGAAAGTAAAAAAATAAATCAGAGAAGAGAGAATGTAAAAAGAAAGAGTTATACCGCTCCTAAGGCACTCAGGCCAACACCACCCAGAACTACCGCGAGCACGATGCCGGCTATACCCCAGGGCATCTTTTTAAGGGCATCACTAAAGCGTCCACCCATAAAGCTTCCTCCACTGAGTCCGGCAGCTTTGAGCTGTTTCAGTTTTTCCTGCACTGCCTTATTTGAGTTAACAAGGTTGTCGAGATAGTCTCCACCGAGAGATGCCATAATCCGCTGTCCCTCGCGTTCGTTGATTGGACGGAGACGAGTACGGCCCCAGAGGATATTTCCTCCCGGTTCAACACCACGCAGTTTCATCATCTTATCTTTGTAGTTGTCGACTACCTTTTTGCGGAATTCGGCATTACTGTCATACAATGCCTCCCGTGCCGGATCGCCTGCGATGAATGTTGCACGTACCTGATCTTCGATATTCATGGCCGGATTGAGAAAGACATCCCAGTCGTCGCGGAAATTGTCCCAGTTTACCTGATCGGTTCCGTTGCGATAGCGATCGTTGATTGAACGCTCAATCGCGACCATCCGTTGTTCTTCATCCGTCTTTGCCTGTTCCGCGGCGTCATCGATTCGTTTTTGCTCTACTGCCAGCAGTTTTGGCGTAATCTCACGGACATCATTGTTGATTGTTTCGGCAACACCACGTGATAGTGCATCCTGCACTTCTTTTTGCAGGTCGTCACGGCGTTTGTTCTGGCGGTCTATCGCTTCGTTCTGTGCCTCAACCGCGGTCCGGTATGCTTCCTGCTTTGAGCGGAATTCATCTTCTGCATCCTTGGTTCGTTGTGGTAATCCTGCTTTTTCTTCCTGCAGTTTTTTTCGTTTTTCTTCAAGTTCGGCTTTTTTTGCTTTTGCTTCTCCCAGCTTGCGGCTTTCTGCACTGTAATCGGTCAGCAGTTTCTTCCGTCTCTTTTCTACATCGGTAATGCGTTTTTGAAGTGCATCTACCTGTGTTTGCGCGGCGGCCTGTTTTGCAGCATCCGGATCACGCATCGCATCTCCTGACATCAGAGTCGCGGACTTTTCTCTCAGACCGGTAAGCTCCTTGTCCAGAATATCCAGCTGTTCTGTCATCTGGGCGACTGGTCCAGTGTCTCCATCGAGTGCGTTAACGGTTGCAGTAACTTCGTTTAATTGACGGAGAAGCGGACCTTCTGTTACCGCCCCTGTAACCGGATCTACGGTGGTCTCAAAATGAGCCAGTTCTGCATCCAGTCTACCTGGACGCAGACGAACTTCGTTGAGCCGGTCTCGTGCCTGTCGCATCTCCTGTTCAGCCGCGCGGGCCGCAGCGCGTGCTGCCTCAACACCATCACGGGCAAGTCCCTCAGCGTTGGAAACCTGAATCAGCGCACGGTTAATCGCCATTTTTGTCTCGTTCGATCCAATCAAAGAAGCCATATACTCCTGCTGCTGATGAGGGGCAAGCGCATTAAACTCGCGCAGAATTTTGGGATCACGTCCGATTACAGCCCAGATCTCTGCCTGTACCTGTGGACCTCGAACCGGATCAGCAAGAATAGCCTGAAGTTCGGCCTGGTTGGCAATGCGGATATCGTAAAGCAGTTGGACACGATCTCTGGTATCGGTAAAACGTGTCATTTCGGCCGGCGGGATCATCCCCGGGGTTCCTTGTTCTGTTCTTCCTCCCATCTGAATCTGTAGCTGTCGTTCAAGTGCTGCGCCATCTGGCACGGCCTGTCCAGCTAATGTGGCAAGTCGTTCACCGGCTGCGGCACTGGTATCATTTTCCCGTAGTTCCCGCGCATAATCAGGCCGGAAGGTCCACATCCCTGCTTCCAGACGTTTGTGGATTATCCCTTTTTCTAATTGTCTATGCTCAATGCGAGGAGTCTCTGCCATTACTGTTTCAGGAATGATTCTAACTTTTTGATAACTTCCTGTTCCTTATCCGCCATCTCGGCTGCAGTGGACTTCGCTTTATGCTGGTCGATAAATGAGGTAAAGACAGGGTAGGTATGATTCAGTTCTGTGAGGACGGGAAGTGCCTCTTCCATGGAGTTGACCGGATGCAGTCTCATGAACATTTCTGATGCAATATCACGCATCTGCTCAGGATCGATAGTGCCTGCTTCGATAGCATCGATCAGGATTTTGGAGAGCGGCTGGTCCAGATTTTGGGTAAAAAAGGGACTGGGCTGCATAGGAGTAGTATCCAGTCCGCTGATGATCATATGTCATACTGTAGTGATATTTTAGATAAATGTCAAGAGAGACTGTTTACACAATGATTCAGGAGACGTATACTGTCTAATACCATTACTTGTTTCTATCAAACATATGGACGATCACAAAAACCTGCCCAATCCTCTGGAAACACCTGAGTTACCAAATCCGCTCCATACGCCCCAATTACCGGACCCGTTGCGCACCCCTGAGTTACCCGATCCGCTTAGTACACCTGAATTGCCGGACGGAGAAGAAGACGAACCCTTAGACTAAGAAGTAAGTATATCATCAACGGTTTTACATCCCATTACCGTGTACCATCTATCAAAAGAAAGAATGGCCATGGCATTCATATGTCTGTAAATTGCTATAACAATAGCGTCAAAAAAAGTATTGTTTTTCGAGCTACCCGTATCAAATAGCGTGGTTGCTTCTTGAATTATCTCTTCCGAAACTCCTATTATTGGAAGTTGTCCATTTTGGATCATATAATTCATTTTTTCAGCTAAAATGCCATTTTCCTCTCTTTTTCTGAGAAGGGTTATTGTTTCAGCTGCAACTGTTGCAGGTATCCTTAATTTTAATTTTTTTTGTCTAATCAGATGTAATGCTGAAACTACTTTTTCATGATGAACATCGGTCGGCTTAACGAGACCAATTAAAAAATCAGAATCTGCTATTAACAAATCTTTATCAGAAATTTCTATTGATTTCTTATGTTCTTCTGAAGTCTTCGTATTCATATTCAAACTCAAAATTGTAATGCCACATTATAAATTACGCCATAACTTCTGTCAATAATAATGTCAACATTATTTATGTCAATATTTGTCAACACTTATTGACAATTGTTATATGGTATCTTATAATCATTAAATAATTTCCAATGATTCGAATTGTTAACAGTTTTCTAAAGATATAAGTTGATTAAGAAAGGACATATATGTTTCAGCAATTGAGACAAACAACAATTAGAGAAATTACAAGAGATAGCAAAAAAATTAAAGAAGAACTAGATAAAACTAAAGCGCCAATTATTGTAAAGATGAATAGTGAACCACAATTTGCAATTATTCCTCTTGATCAGTTAAAGAACTTAGCTACAAGAGTAGAAGAAAGCTATATAGATAACTTACTAGAGCTGGCAGATATCGCCAACAAATTAAGTATTGATAAAGCAACAGACTTAAGTATTAACCACGATACATATATCTATGGAGATAAGTAATCTATACTCTGTGGAGTAAGAACGTTCTAAGTATATATAGACAAACAATCACCCCGAGATGAATCAAGATGGTGAGCGTGACATAAAGATTTAAAGAGGTAATCAGCGGGGTAAGCGATCTCAGAAGCGCCAGCACCCCGTTGGCTCCGGCCATAAACAATTCGGGGAAAAAGAATGAAACTCCATACAACAACAAACCAATCGGAATAATTACCCCCGCGTCAACCAGATCCTGCGGTGACGAAAACATAGTGCTTGAGATGGTAAAGATGAGATAGCCAATAAGAAGAGTCATGCCGATAGTAGGTGCGGGAAGCGGGAAATGGAGCAGAATCAAAAACAACACCGTAATGCCTGCAAACAACGGAGCAATTCCGACGATAAATCCACGTACGGGATCTTTTCGTTCATATGCAACATGTCCGAGCTTGATAGACTTATGATCCCATTCGGGTAACAGTTGCAGTTCTCGAACTTTGAGGAATAGAATGATCGCCATAAAAAAGTGTGCGAGTTCGTGCACTACTGTCCCTGGGAAAAAAAGAATGGCGATAGCGATATTTGAGATTGTTTGAGACCGGAAGAGATGATGAAATAGATAAAACAGTTCCCTTAAGGTTATTTTTGTGATGAAAAAAAGAATGATGAGCTGAACAATAAGCAGCAGCATACGTTATTCGGTTACCGGCTGGTATGCAATTGAATCTTCCATTTGCATATCGGCACCAATTAAGCGCAGTACCACTTCTTTTTTGTATCGACGATCACCACGGGAGTTAATACGAATTGCCGGAAGTTTTCCCTTTTTACCCCAGCGCTTGATGGTAAGCGGGGAGACACGCAGAATTTCAGCAACCTCACTGATAGTCAAAAGATCAGGTAAGTTATCAATTGAAATTTTTTGTGCAGGTTTGGTAGTTTTTGGCATGGATTGTATTATAAACAGCTAAATAGTGAATGTCAATAATGGAAACTGAACGTTTTGACAGTCTATTTTACAAAATCTTTTAGATTTATGTGGAGAAGGTAAGAGAGATTTTCGCAGTTTTTGTTGCAATCTCCGTATAACTTCGCTAGAATGAAGGTATTATATCTGTCCCTCTATTTTCATGGGTAATCAGCGTGGCGAGATCGGAACCATCATCGTTATTTCAGCGTTTGTTCTGGTAAGTGTTGCCACTGCCGTTACCTCATTTATCTCTCAGAACACTGACCTTTCCTTAACTACCTCTACCCGTGCTTCCGAGCAGGTTCGACCCTGTGCGGAGTTTAACAGCAGTTGGGTCTCGACACCCGATAAGTACAAGTGGGTGGCGATGTGTAACCGCGTGTGTGAGCAAAACAGCGACTGTCCACAGAGCAAGGACGGGTATACGTACGGACCCAGCAGTGCCTGGTGTTATGCAGGTTTTACCGAAGGAGCCCGATGTCTGCAACTTACGTATGATGGTGAACGTCAGGGAGGGGATACTGCCCCGCCACCGAACGAAGATGCCGGCAGTTCGTGTTACGAAGGAAAGTTTTGTAATGTTCCGGAATGTGGTGGAGCAAATGCCGCCAAATGTCCACTCTGTGACGGTGGCTGGTGCAGAGGGGGAACCTGCGCAACGTGTGGCAACAGTAAACCTGTTTATAGTGGTGGTGGAGACGATAGCGGTGCACAGCAACCTGCCCCAACCAATACGCCAGCTCCTACAAACCCACCTGCCCCAACCAGTGCTCCGGTAGTACAGCCAACGGAGAACCCGAACACCGGCAATACGGGAAACACTGGCAATACCGGTAATACAGGAAACTCAGGTAATACGGGTAATACGGGTAATACGGGGGAACCTGATCCGGTAGTCGACTGTTCTCAATACAGTGGTCGCTCTGAATCAAAAAAAACCCAGTGCGAATCGGTGGGCTGTATTGCCTGCGGAGATGGAACTACCTGTTCTGAGACACAAAGTGCCTGTCCTCAAGCAGCCTCACAGGCTGTGGAGAAATGCGAAGTAGAGATTGCTACCGTTGATTATGAAACCGGTAATCCAGTCGGACAGATTGATGTGCTGGTCAAACAGAACAATGTTGAGTCAGAGGGGACAACAGGAGCGTTTGGCGGAAAATACAAAACCGCACGGAATTTTGAGACAGGTCGCGTAACGGTCAGACTCCAGTCCAGAACCGGAGACTATGACGATATGACAACTGGGTTTTCCATTACCGCACCTGATGCCTGCAAGAAAACAATCCGGGTAGAACGGAAAGAAGCAGCAACTTCCCCGGATCCGGGCGCCGGAAGCACTGCTCCTTCACCTGCTGAACCCTCACCAGCAGCAAGCTGTCAGATCAGTGTAACTGTCAAGAGTACGGATGGTACTCCGGTTTCAGGAGCACAAATCTTCTATATCATCAATGGGGTATTACAGGAAGGAAGAAATGCTGAAGGAGATCCGGACCGGCTTACCAATGCGCAAGGCGTCTCCCGAACTACCCGTCAGTATGATCCAGCAAAGATGCGGGTAGCGGTTAATCATGAGACTTATGAAAGTGTGAATTCGACTTCACTTCCGGAGGGATCATGTGCCATAGAATTTACTGTGGCACCCAGAGAGACTCCCGATACTGATACCCGTCCAAACTGCCAGTATGCCTGTCTTTCAAGCTGCACTGCGCCGGTATACTCAGCTGTTCCATCGCAGAAATGTTCGGTGCAGGGAGCGGTCTGCTGTCAGCAGGATCCCTCAAAAAAAGTACTGGAGGTAAAAAACAACTCTACAAATGATATTACGGTTAAAAAGATTTGTGCTACCACCGGATGGCTGTGTGATTATGAAGTCAAAAACCTGAACTATGTACTAAAGAAGAATAATTCCAGTCCTGCATACGTCAATACAGAGATTCTGAATCAGTACTGTGCCTCAGGCATTCCAAGGAACAGCCCCTTTACTATGAAAGTCTTTTTTACCATCGGGAACAGTTCGACCCAGTATTCAATCGAGAACCGGGCTGATTGTGTGCGCCCAACACAAATTATGACATTTTCACCATGAATATTAAAAAGAAACTCATCCGTTACAGCAAAATTCTGGTTACCTTTGTGCTGAGTTTTTTTATTGCTGGTACGCTCAATAATGAAATTTTTATTGCAAACAGTCCGCAGATCCGCGAAGATGTAGGATCACATCTTGTGGCTCGGGCACGGTCCATTATGAGTGGAAATGCTCAATTTGTGGCCAACATTTTCAATCCATACAACTCAGATAATCTTTCAGACGAACAGAAAGAAAAGATTTCAACAGAGTTTGCCAGACAGACAGCTGAGAAACTACAAAATGTGCCGTTGAAAGCCGTAAGTAAAGGGGTGTACGCGAAAGAAGATGAAGATATTTCTTATACAGAAGTCCGGTTGGGACAGGTTACGTGGCGTGAATATACGCTTACGATTGATGGGGAAGTAGTTAAGATTCGCATTCCCGCTGATGGTCAACAGCCATCTGTTGAAGATTTAAAAAAAGATTTTAGTGATTTGGAATAGAAACTTGAAAAAGTATTCGTTATAGTTATTATATCTATGTACCTGGGACCGTTTTTTTTCGACACAAAAGAAATTTTTCTGGTAGTTGCAGCGTTGTTGCTTGGTGCAGCAATGTTTTTTGGCTGGCCTCTGGTATGGTTCCAGGCAGATGCGCTTCTCACTCTGTCAATCCTGATTTTAGTAACAAAAGGTCTATTGCCGGCAATTCATAATGAATCTTTTTTCATACTGGCAATAACAACAATCTTTTTATCTGTTTTCTTTCCGTTATGGCAGGTAGTATTGTTTTACTTTATCAGCTTCCTGCTCTTTAGATTACTGAAAGTTATATGAAGCGTTTTTTTTAAAGAATACACAGCAGCGCATAACAGCGTTGCTTTTTGTGTTGGGAATCGTTACGTATATTTCTGCGTATGTAGCATTCTTGAATAGTGCGCCGCTCAATGGTACCCCTGAGTATTCTTCACTTTCTGCAGTACCAAATCCGTTAAACAATGCTCCAGGTAGTACAGAGTCAGTGCAAGGAGTGTCAGACGCCTTTGGCTCACCGGAAGCAGTTGGATTTGAAGATAAGAACGCACTTTCTGAACGCTCAGAAGTAAAGGGTGAATCCACTTCTCGGGTAATTGCGCAAGCGTGCGAAGGACAGTCTGAACAGTGTGCGCCACATCTGGGTATCAATTGTTGTGCAGGATTGACGTGTCAAAGTATGCCATCGGGAAGTGCGACCTGGTGTCAGCCGGCTCCCACCGCAGCTCCTCAGACAGGGTCTGTCGACCTGCAGGTACGGAAGATGGTAAAGTCGAGTCTGGGATACACCGTGACGGTGTGTAATGCCGGGACGGGTACCCAATCAATTCCATGGTTGCAACAGGGGAATGCCTTAGTTCAACAGGGATATACCGTCAAGTTACTGAATACTGCCGGTACCGCAGTTGGTAGTTCTGGGCTGATGAGTCAGACACCATCCCCGAACGGATGTGCAGACTATGTCTTGCTCTGTAACACAGCTGCCTGTTCAAGTACCACTACCGGCAAGGTAGTAGTGGATTCAGAAAAACTTATTTCCGAAACAAACGAGAATAATAACTCTACTGATGTAACGGTCGGTACCAGCTCAACGGTTCTTGCAAACTGTCCTGCCGTCGTCTCATCCTGGAAAATTGATAGTGTTACTCCCACCTACACGAATGGAAAAGTAGGGTTGAGTATTAAAGGATCGTTCCCGGATATCGAAAACTGTGGCCGGCAGAAGATGGGGGCTTCCGGGTTCTCCATGGTATATATCTTTAAGGGTTCATACGGTGTCGAAGAGAAAAGTTATTATGCCTACAACAAGAATGAAATCACCAGTTTCAATTCATCAGAGGTTGTGCTGGCACCAATCAACGCCTTCAGTAATGGAACAAACTGGAATGTCGCCCTGTTCTTTTGTGGACAGCCTGCTTCTGCAGGCGCCTGTACAGGTAGTTCTGCATCGATCTCAAGAACGGTTACTGTTCAAAATCCGTTAGCATGTCCGGTGAGTGATGCATCGATTCCCGTAGCATCCGGTTTGGCGATAAAAGAAGGAAAACAAAATGGTTCGTCCGGTGGCTGGCCGCTATACGAAGTGACTGCTGGCAACGCAACGGTAGTATGGAATGCCAACACTGATTATCCATATTATTATGTCCGGATCGATGACCTTTCAGATGGGGAAGCTTGTACCGGTAAGCGTGATTACTGTCCGCCGGTTCCACAAACACAGACCGCCACTTCCTATAGTTACGCATTTGAAGAGGAAAAACGTATAAAGTCTGGGTAAACAACGCGAATAAGTGTGGAAGCTGGGGATCTAATCCTATTATCTATGTTAAAGTATTGCCCGTTCCACAGCCAGATCTGGTGGTAGAAGATATTACCCGAGATCAGGCTGTCTATAAAGTTAAGTATTGTAATAGAGGGCAGGGTTTGAGTTCAGCCAAGATGGCTATCAGGTTTCAGAATACCACAGCACAAAAAACCTTTGATACTCAGGCAATTCTGTCTGTTCCTACGCCGGGGCAGTGTCTGGAAACGGGAGGAATCACCTGTGCGTTAATAGGAAGTAACTGCACTGATGAAGTACAGCTTACTGCTACCGCTGACGGTACCGGTATTGTCCCAGAATCAAACGAGACAAATAACTCTTTCTCTAAGAGTTTTGCCAAGCCGGTACCAGCCTGTCCAAAAAAATCCCAGGGCGATGCTAACTGTGATAATCTGATCAATCTGGCAGACTTGGATATCTATCGTGCAGAAGTTAATGGAGAAATAAAATCGTTGACCGCTGATTTCAATGGTGATAAAACATTGAATATTACCGACTTTGTTATCTGGAAGTACGGGTATCTGGCAGAGGGAAATTTCCAGCCGACCACGGCCATAACTCAGACCGTGACAGCTACAACTGCTCCTACCACTCAAGTATCACCAACTACTCAGCCATCTCCGACCGGTATCCCTGACTTTGGCTTTGTCAGAACGATAGGTACCGTCGGAACCGGGAACGGACAACTGCGCGGCCCAGCGGGAGTGGCTGTCTATAACAACGAACTGTATGTTTCAGATACCCAGAATAACCGTATTCAGGTATTTGATTTGTCAGGCACCTATAAGAGACAGTGGAGTACCGGTTCATCCTCATCTCCCAATGAGATTGCCGTCGCAAATGGAACGGTATACGTAGTACAAAACCGTACCGTCGGAGCAGTTACCGGACGCGCGATTGCTACCTATTCAACAACCGGCACGAATCAGACCTTTATCAGCAGCAATATAGAGTATGCCGCTGTAGGAGCTTCTAACACTCAGGGCTTTACCGGAACAACATATTACGACCCTTATGACATGCGAGATTATGTGTATAGCATCTCGAAATACAATGGCAGTGTGTCAGCCGGTTCTGTCCGGGCAGAACACCAGGGAGTGATGTCCATGGATGCCAGTGCAGACGGAGCCTTCGTCTATATTATTGATTATGATCCTTACGATTCTCGTCCAGCGCAGGTCAAATTTATTGACACTGCAAAGAATCTGGTAACAAAATCCTTTGATATTTCGTTAGGAGGGGCACAGCAACAAAGTGTCGGATACGGCGATCTACGGGTTGATGGAAAGTACATTTATGTCACTAACTTTGACCTGGGAAAAGTCTATCTCTATGATATGAATGGCGACGAGATTGATGATATTATTTCGAGCGGCACGGGGAACGGACAGCTGCGGAACCCTACCAGCATTACAACTACCAGTGATCTGATTATTGTTGCCGATTCCGGAAATAACCGGATCCAGCTTTTTAGAAAACCATCCAACTAATATGTCCCTTAAGAAAAAAACATACGTAAACTCAGCCCGAATGACGATTGTTGTTATCGTTGGATTGATTACTCTCTTTGTTATATATAACTTCTTTATCCAAAACAGCGGGAGTACCCGTGCATCAACTGATACAGTTGCCGTTACAACCACTGCTTCCGAGTCTGAGATCGGATTTAACGAAGATGTGCTGGTCACGGTACGGTTGGATGCGGTCGGAGGGACCGATCGAGTGATTGACGGGGTTGAACTTACGTTGCAATACCCGCAGGATATGCTGGAGTATCGCGGGTACACCACCAATGCTAACTACTTTGAGTCAGAGATCCGTGTTGCAACAGCGTCTGGTAATGTACAACATATGTTAGGTACCGTAAAAAGCGGAACAGCGCTTAAAAATAACGCAACGATTATCTATGAGTTTACCGCCAAGTCCAAACCGGGTACTGCGAATGTAGAACTGGATCCGACGTCGGTAGTGGTTGGCGTTCAGCGGGGTAGTACCTCTCCGATTGTCTACAGCATGCCATCCGGTGGGAGAACCGCTCAGATTATGATTAAAGATACTACTTCAACTTCTCCGACAACCGTGCCTCCGACATCTGGCCCTACTGCACCAGTCAGTCCAACCAATGGACAGCCGGATTGTAGTCTGCAACCCAAAGGTGATGCTAACTGTGATGGTGTCATTGATTCAGCAGATTATGTAATCTGGAGAAAGAAATATTTGAACGAAACTATCGATCCGAAATTTAATCCGGATTTCGATAAAAACGGCTCTGTCAACCTAATTGATCTCGAAATCTGGCGCACATCGCAGTACAAATAAAATTGCACTTGTAACCGTTAAAAAATATTACTAAAATGAAAAAATAGTATGAAAAACCGGCATTTTCGTGACGCTTTTACTAAAGAAGCAATCAAGGAACAATTTCAACATAACTCATATCTTGCGAAAATGTTTGTGTATGCATTTGTAGGTGCAATTGCCATTGGGTTTTTCTGGAGCTTCTTTAACCAGTTCATCGGCGGCACTCGTGCCAGCACCGAACAGATCTCCGCGACATTGTCAGCTTCAAAAGAAACGGTTGCCGTTAACGAAGAGTTCACACTGAACTTATTACTTTCTGCTCCGGGAGGAAAAAAGGTATCTCAACTTGACTTGCGTGTAAATCTTACTCCACAGGAGGGTGGAGAAGTCTCCTATGTTGCAAACAGCTATACCTCATCAAAGCTCGGAGGAACAGAGACTGATTACTTTGACACTGAAATTTTTGAAGAGTATGGCAATAATAAACTGCGTGTTGTGTTATCCGCCCGTAAGAAAGAAGCTGATCTGTCTGACAAAGTGCTGGTGAAGGTAACGTTTAAAGCACTCAAGAATGGAAAGATGAAATATGATCTAGATCGTAATAATATGGAAATTGTCGGCCCGGGTGGCGGCGGAGAGCCAATTTCGTATAGTATCAGCTCAAGTTCAACGGTTACCACAACCGTGACGATTGGTTCCGGTACTGCCACTCCTGTTCCACCGACTCCAACCATTACATTAGCTCCGGCACCAACCTGTAGTGATCCTCAGGCGTGCGGACTGGAAGGCGAGGATGGAGCATTAGTTTCGATGCGTTTAGACTAATCCTATGAGATATTTACATCTTTTCTTACTGGCACTGGTAATGCTCGGAGCAGTTATCACCAATCCGTTATCAGTATCTGCCCAGGTAACAAAAGCATGTACAACTGATGCTGACTGTGCCGGCCCCGACGCTGTCTGTGCCCCGAATCCGTTGGGATATTATCCAAATGGATATAATGGCCCAAAAAACTGCCGCAACTATTTTTGTGATGCCGCAAAGCCCGCTACGGTCCGTGTCGTAGATGCTGCGGGAAATCCAACCGGTTCTACCTCTCTCAAGAAAGGTCAGTTCCTCGAAGTTACTATTACCTCAAAGTATGATGCGGATTCGTTTAGTGCCGCTATGTACAACAAGGGCAACCTCTATCCTGCTCCTCCAGAAAACAATCCAAAAGGTATTCATGTACCAAAATCACACATGGATAAGTTCAATATGACCAGTAACTTACAGTCTGATGGAAACTATCATCTGGTGTGGAGTGAAAAGCCAGGTCTGCGAAAATCTCATACGATGAAGATCCCGTTTGATTTCTTTGTCGTAAAAGATCAGAACAAAAACAATGCGAATCAAGTACTGGATCAGGTAGCTTCAAATATTCAGATTAACGGGTATTTTGGACAGGGTCAGTATTTCTCAATGCCGGAAGGTGGCTGTGTCACTTCATTCACGGTTGATGTAAGTACTATTACCTGTACCACAGATGCAAACTGTACAACACCAAATACTGTTTGTAAAGAAGGAAGCTGTGTTCCTCGTCCTACCGTCACTTCTGCACCAGCATCACCAACAACAAAACCACAGGGAAGTTGTCCAGCGGGTTCGAGCTGCGGAGCAAACAAGGCATGTGCTTGTGATGCGGGCCGCTATAACTGTGATAACAACTGGGCAAACGGGTGTGAGGCATCTGCAAAGTGTTCGGCCGGCCAGGTATGTACCGGCAATGCAGATTGTGAAAGTGGTGTTTGTAAGGATCGTATCTGCCAGGGAGGATCACCGGGACCAGCAGATGCAGGGTATTGTAAGGTAGATGCCGATTGTGGAACCGGCGGTAAGTGTTCCAATGGTGCGTGTTCGTGTAATGGTTCATCCTTTAACTGTGACGGAACAAACAGTAACGGATGTGAGGCTGGTTCAAATACCTGTAACAACCCGACAGGTGGCTCGCAGAATCCGGGTGGATATTGTAAGTCGGATGCTAACTGTGGTGCGAACGCTGCCTGTTCCACCACCGGTTCGTGTGCATGTAAGGCAGGATATTATAACTGTGACGGCAACCCTGATAACGGCTGCGAAAGTACGACAGCATGTACAGGTCCAGCTCCAACCAAGGTTCCGGCAGGATATTGTACGGCTGATAATCAGTGTAAGGCAAATCAGTCATGTTCGGGCAACGCCTGTGCCTGTAAGTCAGGATTCTATGACTGTGACGGCAGCGCTGCCAACGGCTGTGAGAGCACAACTGCCTGTAAGCAGGGGGATGCTACACTGGAGATTCGTCTGAAGTTTAACGGTATCGGTGCCAACATTGCACCAATCAAAGATACGGTGAAAACCAAGGTCATCCTGTACACCAAGGCAATGGAAGAACCGGTCGAGAAGGAGGCTGAGTTCAAGATTTATGCCAACAGTGCCGGAACACAAACACAGGGTATTCGTCTCTTCCGCGCTACGATTGATGTGAGTGATCTCCCGATCTCGGGTGGATACTCGGTCTTTATTAAGGGTGGCTATCACATCCAGAAGAGAATCTGTGATAACAAACCGACCGAGACAACGGGTGGTCGCTACTATTGTAAGTCAGGTAACATCAGTATTAAAGAAGGTGTGAACGTACTTGACTTTACCGGTGTCTACCAGCTGGCTGGAGACCTGCCATTAAGTGAGCAGCAGAGTGGATTCGTAGACTCACTTGATATTACGTTCCTGCGTGCAAACCTGGGTTCAAAGGATGCCACCAAGGTAACCATTGGTGATCTGAACTTTGACGGTATCGTTGATACTCAGGATTATGCACTGGGAATCTATTCTCTCTCGTTCAAGTATGACGAAGAGATTGCCGGCGAAGAATTACGGTAACGAATATAAAAAAATCGCACTTTCATTCTGTCTGTTTACCATTTATATTTAATATATGGATCCTAACAATTCAGCAAAACCAACCATGCCACCAATGCCTGACACTTCGTCAGCACAACCGGCAAAGACATCCGGATTTGATGCCGCCGCAGTCACTGTTAATCAGCCCGAAGAGCATGAAAAAAAACCATTTCCAAAAGCGTTCCTGATTCTGGGATTAGTGGTTATTGTCTTGATTGTCGGGGTCGCGGCGCTATTAAATAATCGTGGTGGTGGTACCAACACCGCTCAGAATGGGGGAGGAGCAGCCGGTGCCGGAGGAATGGCTGACCGGGGACCAATCCCGACGGTTGACCCATCGTCTCCGTATCTTACCTTTGCGGCAGCTGAGACCGGAGCACCTGCAAATCAGGAGATTAAGGTGATGATCAAGGCAAACTCACAGGGAGCTGATGTAAACGGATACGATCTGTTGATTCCGTATGATAAAAACATGTTTGAGATCAAGGATGCTGTTTCCAAGCAGGAAGCATTTCAGATCTATCAGTTTGATCGTGGTGATTACTACTCAATTACCGGTATCAAGCTGCTGAATGTGACCGATGCAACTCCGTTTGCAGATTCAGATATTATTGAACTGACAATTGTTCCGAAGCAAAAAGGGCCTCTCTATATCGAGGTCGTGGCAGAGAAGGGGAAAGAGACTTCAAAGTTTGTTGATAATGAGGTCCAGATTATAAAACCACAATTTCAGCCAATAAAGCTTGAAATTCAATAATTTTTCCATCATAATGAAAGGAATGAAAAACAGTGTACTATCGATTGTTGCTTTTGCTTTATGTGCGGTAGTATCTACTGTTGGAGCACAGGCTGCTGAAGCTGCTGTCTTAAAATTTGATCCGACATCCGTTACCGTAACCAACGGAAACACATTTGAAGTAGATGTTATCGTAGATGCGGAAGATGAGCAGGTTTCAGGAACGGACGCTTACATTCTCTATGATAGTACTCTTCTCGAAACAACTACTGACCAGATTTCACCGGGAACCTATTTCCCTGTTGTCTCCAGTACTATTGATACCGAAAAGATCTATATCAATGGTGTGGTAACTGATCCGACTGACTTTAAGACTGGATCAGGAGTTCTTGCAACTATTACCTTTACGATGCTCCGTGATGGAAACGGTACATTACAGTTTTACTGTGACACCTCACAGCCGGATACTTCTAAGATCGTCAAGAACGATGTTGATGCAACGAATGTGATTGAGTGTGCAAATTTGTCTATCTTTAGTATTAATGGAGGAACATCGACTCGACAGAGCGGCATGACTCCAACTACGGTTCCTGCTACTGGGGGAACAACTGGCGGTATTAAGGAAAATCAGTATGTACAGCCTACAGCATTACCACAGAGTGGAGTCTTTGAAAATGTGGTAAGCGTAGCAATTCCGGGAGCAATTATGCTGGTAGTAGGAGTCCTTCTTAAAATCTTTATATAATCCCGATACGCTATTCTGAAAAGGGAAAGCTTTCTGATATTCAGTCTGTATTCTTTTGTATACTGCTCTAGTTGCAGCATACCGTAAAAAGCGGTACACTATTATTGTCTATGAAAAAAAAGCGCCTTGCCAGGATTATTGCGATTGTTGTGGGCCTTCTGATTGGCATTCCCCTGGTAATATTCGGCTTTTTAATGACACAGGGCGCGTTTACCCGCGCAAGTAATGCAGCCCCAGAAAATGTTCGTATCTCTCAGGTTACTTCTACGAGCGCGGTGATTACCTGGAATACCGGAGAAGAGACGCAGGGAGTTGTCCAGTATGGAACATCCCCGACGCAGTTAACATTCTTTGCACCGGAAAACACACAAACTACTGTTCATCGCTCAGAACTCAGCTTATTAAAACCGCAGACTACCTATTTTTTTAATATTCGGGTTGGTGAGACTATCTTTGATAATGGTGGCACTCCCTGGACCTTTACCACTAAATCTGAGGATCAACAGAAGCAGGGGACAGACTCAGCCAGCCTTGACGGAACACCTGTTCCCAGCGGTACACCTGGAGATGATGATGATCTGGATATTGATATCGATTTTGACGATGATGACAGTACGGTCTACGTAATCTCCCCAACCCGGCGACCAACAATGCGACCGGTTAACGGGAACTCGCCTAGTGCAACACCACGGGTACTTCCTTCAGCAACGGTAGCACCTACCAATGCTTCCGCACCGCGTCCCACCAATACCTCGGTTCCCTCAACCTGTCCCCGTACCACCAACTGTCAGACAATTCTGGCAAATATTGGTCGTGGATGTTCCAGTGCAGATTATATTAAGTGTCTGAAGTCCGGCGGAACCTATGCCACTCCAACTCCCAGTCGAACGCCAACTCCTTCGGTTGCTACACCCGGTAATCCGAGTGACCTCAGTGCATCTGCCAGTGGTTCCATGGTGACACTCACCTGGACTGACAACTCAGTAGGGGAAACATCATTCCGTGTCTTCCGTTCAACCAATGCTGATAACGGATTTTCACAGGTCGGTGTTAAGCTGATCGAAGATGATCCAGGAAGCGGGCAGGGCGTGAGTATTCAGTTGAACAGTCAGCCGAGCGGTACGTTGTATTACCGGGTATATTCGTATGTCAACGAAACACGTTCTCAAAGTCCTTCGAATACCGCTTCAATTACTATTCCGTAAGCACCCATGCAGCCAGAAGAGCCAGTTATCTCAATTCAGCAACACGAAGAACCGCCAAAACCAGATATCAGAAAGCGGTTACTCAAGCATGTTGCTGCTATCTCAATTGGTATCATTGCCGGTATCCCTCTGGTGCTCTACATGTTTTTTCAGCTCCAAGGTGTGTTTACCAGAGCAAGCGATTCAGCCCCGCGTGATGTGGTTATTGCCGGAACAACCGAATCTACCGCGATAGTGCACTGGTATACCGATCAACAGACGCAGGCAGTAATAATGTACGGCCTCTCTCCAACGGAACTTACACTCGTAGCGCCGGAAACGACCATAGAAAACGATCATACCGTAGTGATTGAGAGTCTACAGCCGGGAACCACCTATTATTTCACGATTCAGATCGGTGGGGAAGTTTTTACCAATGGGGGAACACCCTGGCAGTTTACTACCAAAGGTGGCATAGGAGAGACTGGCACGGTAGGCACGGATAGCGGTGGAACAACCGGCACTCCCATAGATCCAGCCACCGGCAAACCGGTCTGTCCGGTAACAAACGACTGTACTGTTGTACAGGAACTGCTCGGTAAAGGATGTAACAGCTCAGACTACATTAAATGTCTCCAGAGAAAAAAGCTCACCGAGTAAATGGTATAATGATTTTCGTATGAAAAAAAGCAGGTTATCCAGTGTCTCAGCTATCATTATTGGTACGGTACTTGCTATTCCACTTCTGGTATTTGGATTTCTTACCTTTCAGAATGTATTAACCCGTGCCTCAAATACCGAACCGACTGACGTAGCCGTACTACGTACTACCGACACCACTGCTACCATCACCTGGCTCACGGGAGAAGATACCCAGGGTGTGATAGAGTACGGGACTTCTCCCTCGCAGCTGGTTTTTTTCGCTCCCGAAGCCGTAGCTACCACCACCCATCGTGTTGAGATTACCTTGCTTCAGCCTGATAAAACCTATTATTTTGTATTGCGCATTAATGGAGAACGCTTTGATAACGAAGGTGTTCCGTGGCAGTTTACTACAAAACTTCCCGGTACAAATGCAGAGAACCCGGGTACGGGTGGACAACCGGAAACAACCGGCCAACCCCAGAATACTCAGAATCCGGCACAACCACCATCAAACGGGTCTGAGACCCCCCAAAAACCGGCTACAACATGTCCGCAGACCACAAACTGTGCAGATATACAGAAACAGCTGGGGAAAGGATGTTCTACCTCAGATTATCTGAAGTGTTTGCGAAGTCAGCAGGGGCAATAATTACTCCCTAACCTTTATCTGCGGATGGTTATTATCAGAATCTTGTTATACCAGGGGTAGCTGTGGCAATAACACTGATCCGACGAAGTTAATAATCGGCTGAAGAATCATATCTACCATCGAAGATCCATTTGGCCCCAGAGGCAAAATCAGCATCAACAAAAAGATAAAGCCGTATCGTTCCAGCCCGTACCATTGATGAGCCTGCTCAGAAGGGAGAATCCCTGCCACAATCTTAAATCCATCGAGCGGATTAACCGGAATCAAATTAAACACACCCAGGCTGATATTGAGCAGAATAAACACAAACAGAAAACTGCTGATAACCGGGGACAAGATCCCATTTGCCAGGAGTATCTGACCGGTTATGGAAGCCAGAATTGCCAGTATAAAGTTTGAGATCGGCCCTGCTACCGCAATTATTGCGCCGTCCCGTCGCGGATTGTCCAGATTAAACGGATCATATTCAACCGGTTTGCCCCAGCCGAAACCTGCAATCAAAATAAAGAGCGTCCCAAACAGATCGAGATGTTTGAGGGGATTCAGGGTAATTCTGCCCTGAAGGCGGGGAGTGGGATCACCCAGTTTATCAGCCGTAATTGCATGGGCAAACTCGTGAATCGCAATCGAGACGACAATAGTAATTAGGGTAAATAGAAACAGAAGCGGGCTACTGAATAACGTAAATATCATGATGACTATTATAGCTGAGGTATCTTATGAAAATGTTAAGAATACGGGGAGAATATTATTACAGCTTGCTAAAATGGTTTTTTATCTTATAATATAAATTAATGTCACGTCTAAAGTAACAGCCCGTCCCGCTACAACCCGATTTTCGTATTCATCAATTACGACTTTCAGAGATTCTCAAGCTCCAGGCTCAGGTTGAGCAGGATATGCATGGAGAAGCGTCTGATGACTTCCGGGGGATCGATCCGGAAGTACTCTGGCATCTGAACTACCGGTTGCTCACTGATTGCCGTGATGTCTGGGAGGCATTCACCATAATGGCCGAAGAATCTCCCATCGGAAAATGCTGGTACGATGTCTTGATCGCTCCTCAACATGCTCACGCCCACGCAGCTCTCGGAAAGGTCGTTCGCGAAAACGAACAGCGACCGGTCGCCGCAGTTGATCTTGGCGCGGGAACGGGGAACACCAGTCTGGCAATTGCACCGAAATGCAAAAGTATTATCGGTATTGATCCGGTTATGCCGCTGTTGGAAGTAGCCGCGGGAACGTTTGGACATAAAAAGAAAGGGTTTTTTACGGGTATTGAGGGGGACGCACTGCAGGCATCACAGATAGTCGATTCTGAGTCTGCCGATATCGTAGTCTGTAATGCCATTATCGGGTACTTTGAACCGGAAGAGGTGGCTGCTATGTATGATCAGGTGCATGCTCTATTGAAACCCGGTGGTCGGTTTTACGAATATCAGCGACTGGGTGGAAATGGTTCACGGGATACATACACCAGATCGTATCGTGCACAACTTGCGGGCGAAACGGTGCGATCCGTGTTCCAGTTTAGTCATCTGGTACGTTCAGCCGGTCAGCGAACTGTTGGGGTTCCTTATAACCCACAGGAACGAGGATTTACGGAGATTAGAATGCCCACAGATCGACCGATTCGTGAGGAATATGTTCGTCTGTTTGTCAAAAACTAAGAGAGAGGGGAATATACCACATAAATACGCATTGCATTTATTTTATGACTCTGATATTATATAAGTTCTTTCAATTTATACGAATATGAAACAGTGTTACGTTACCGGAAAGAAAACAATTCATGGCCGTTCTCATACCCATCATCGTGGTGTGGCTGGAGGACGCTGGAAAAAAAGAGCCCAGAAAGTAAATCGTTTGTTTAAACCAAATTTGCAAAAGGTACAGATCTTTGAAAAAGGAGAAGTCAAGACTGTATTATTGGCAACTAAGGTTATCAAGCGTGTCAAGAAAGATCTAACTGATGGCAAGCGTCCCTTTATCGAGATCGTGAAGTTTATGCCAAAACAGCGTCAGGAAAAGGTCTTTAATCAGTCTGCCAAAACTGCATAACTCCTTTACCGCGAATCCATTTTTAACCCGCTTTCTCGTCTATGGGCAAATCTGTGGGAAAAAGGATAAGTTCATACTCTCGCGAAGTTTTTTGTCGGCTTTATACCAGACAACAGTTAGACATAGTCAATCTCATGAAGCTTTCCGTTGATCTCTTTGTAGATAGGGTTGCCTTGTTCTAGTGCGCGTTGCGTAAATAAGATTCCTTCGAGATGGTCCATTTCATGCTGTACCACGACGGCCATAAAGTCTTCAAACCACTCAAGGTGTTCCTTTCCCTGTAAATCCAGATACTTTACCTGAATCTGGTTATAGCGCTGAACCGGCGCCCAGATTCCGGGAATCGAGAGACACCCTTCCAGATTTTCTTCTTCAGAATCTTTTTCCATAAATGCCTCCTGTTTAACAATCTCAGGATTGATAACGGTAACGCGTTCTTTTGTTTCGGGGTGAGAAACGATAAAGAGTGAGAGAAGGTACCCGACTTGAGGCGCAGAAAGACCGACCCCTTCCGGGTCACGTTGTGCATCGAGTGTTTTTTCCATCTCATGCACCAGTTTTTGTATCTTTTTATCAATTTTTTGGACCGGCTTGGTTTTTTGTCGCAAGACGGGGTGGGGAATCGTGATGATTTTCATCTGAGCAGTCGCTCATTGTATCATGAAATGGGATATGTTACAAGGTGCCGGCGATTGCTGCGTATCAGTGTTTGTATCAGCGGCTCTGGTCTCCGACGGTCATTTTTTTGGCAAGCATGATGGCTGTCATCAGTGCGGCCGCAGCAGCAAGATAGGGAGCGAGATTAGAAAGGCTCATATCAAATTTTTTTGACGCTTCATTTTGCAGCCGTTGCAGATCCTGTTGGGTAGCGACCATCTCTGCTTTCAGGCTTTCAATTGTTGCTGCGTCAGGGTTATCTTTTAACTGCTCCTCATCCAGTTTTACATCAAGCGCGGACATTTTTGCTTGCAGTGCCTGTATTTTCCGTTTCATTTCCATCTCTTCTCTTAGTTTTTCTTTATCTTTTTTCTTTTGTTCTTCGGCAGCATCCGCTTCGGGGTCCGGCTCCGCAACTACATCCGGTTCCACTGCAGATTCCCGCGGCTGTCCGGTAGCTGAGTTATCAGGACCGGTGGGGGTTGACGGGTTGGCAGGAGCCTCATTGCCGTTTTGAGCAGTACCAGTTTGGAGGCCGGATTGTTCAAGGGCAGTCTGTACGTCCGGGTTGGCCGTATTGAGCCCTCTGAGAGCCTCTTCAAGCGAAATTTCTCCGGAAGCGACACGTCCCAATTGAGCTGAAAGCTGGTCTGCGGCTTGCAGTGCATCTGCCCGGGCAGCAGCTTCCGCCGGACTCAACCCGCCGTTTTCGGGCGTGGCAGGTGCGCCGGCTCCTTCCAGCTGAGCTCCCGTACCTGCGGCCCCTTCGATCACTCCGGCTGCGTCCACAGCTCCCGCAACATCGGCGGTACCTTCGGCAGCTGCAATGTCAGCCATCCCTGAGACGACGGGTTCCATTATTTCTGGGTAGCAACGTGTAATGCCTGATCGATATTTCCGGCAAGCATATGTTTTCGCATCTGGTCGATAACCATTTGAGTGCGAATCTCCTCTGCATGTCGCTTTACCGCCGTATCAAGTATTAAAAATTCAGGATATACGGTTAAAAACTGAGATATCTTTGTGGTCAGATCTTCAATCGAAGAAAACGGGCGCAGCCGCAAAAACTGTTCACTGGCAACTTTTGCGGCAGGTTTATCCATATCACCACTTTGCAGCTTTTGAATAAGCTCTTTAAGAAAGACTGTATCAATATCACGAATGGCATCTTCACTGAGTTGCATAGGCTCATCATAGCAGGATACCGTACGGGAATCAAACGGCAGAAAAAGAGAAACAGGGTGGGATGTGAGATCCCACCCTGCCGTGCACAGATGCACCGAGTCGGGAACAGCGTGGACGGAGGTCATAGAACTCCTCGAGCTTCTTGATGGGCTGCCTGAATGCTAGATCAGGGTGCCCATCAGGTACTGGGCCTGCTCGGCGAACGTGAGCAGAGCCCCGACGAACACGGCCAGGCCGATCTCCAGCGCGCGGCGGCGCCGGCTCAGACCCGGGCGGGTCACGCCGTGAACCAGGACAGCACAGGAGGCGATCACACCGACAAAGCTGCATGATTTGCACCGTGAGCTCCTTTACTCGAAACTGTTCCGGACTCAACCTAATTATACACTTTTCTGACAGTCTAAATTTATATGTTGTATATATGGTATATGTGTGGTTGTCAACAAGAGATGGAGCAACGAGTACTGAATACTGTTATCTTCCCAGTCCAATGAGGCTGAGTAACGAAAGACCCGTGTGTTTTCCCACACGGGGAGAAATGTGTCGTTTGGCTTCCGGCCCGAGAGCCGTTTGCAGTTCCTGTACAAACTCGGTACAGGTAGCATAGCGGTCTTCGCGTCGATAGGCGGTAGCTTTGTTCAGGACTCGCATTACGTCAGGCGAAAGCGGTCGCCCGGCGGTAGTCAGTCGCATCTGGGGACCGGCACCTACTGTCAGTTGAGCACCCTCTGGCAAGCCTTTGAGCGCGTAGAGTGCCGTCATAGCCAGACCGTACTGGTTGGTGCGACCCTTCAACTGCTTGGACTCTGCCGATGTGAGATTCTGTTGCCAGGCATCCGCAAATGGGGGAGCGCCGCCGCCTTTAACCATACTCTCACTGGCATCATCTGCAATGCCAAAGTCTGTCAGAATAAACTGACCTTCGTCATTCAACAGCAGATTATGTGGATTTACGTCCTGATGAATAATGCCCTGTGACTCTGCATAATCCAGAGCGGCACCGATCTGTTCGACCATCTGCAGCACATTACCCGGCTGCATTCGCTGATAATGAATCTGTTGCAGTTTATCCAGTACGATTCCCGGTACTTCCATCCCGTTTACCTGTTCGAGTACCACTCCATGAATCTTCACAATATGGGGATGATTGAGTTTCTGAAGTACTTTTGCTTCGTGATAAAACTCGGCAGTTTTTTCCCGGATATCCCTTTCTTGTCTGGTATTGCCTGACTTATACCGGAGTTTCCATGGATTGAGAAACTTAATCGCAACATCGAGTTTTCGTTGCAGATCTTTTGCAAAGACAACTACGCCGTTCGGCTGTTCGTCATAGTCCAGCCCGTTGAGCTGCTGTTGTGCCAGGTCCCGCCTGTTGAGCTGGAACCGGTGACTGGCTTCTGCCACAAACGCTCCTTCCGGCTGTTGTGATCGTTCTGCATCCGTAAAGTAGGTTTCTGGAGAGGGGATAACGAGAGAACCTTCTACGGTACGGGTTTGGCTCCGGGTTTAAAAAAAACTTCTTTGGGAGTAACGTTTCTGCCGCGAATCTGTTCGTGAGAACGCGATCCTGCCTCGGTCATGCATTCACTTTAAACTCGACAACATCGCCGTCCTGCATGATATAATCACGCCCAGCCGAGACTACTTTTCCCGCTTCGCGGCATTTAACCCATCCGCCCAGTTCAACAAACGCAGCATACGGAACAACATCCGCTTTAATAAAGTGTTTGATAAAGTCAGTGTGAATTACCCCCGCAGCATCCGGTGCCAGTGTGCCTACCGGAATCGTCCAGGCACGCACTTCTTTTTCTCCGGCAGTCAGATAGGAGATCAGGTTGAGGGTATGATAAGCGGTGCGAATTAAGCGATTCAGGCCTGTTTCTTCGAGGCTGTACTGCTGTAAATATTCTTTCTGTTCTTCTTCTGAAAAGCTCAACACATCATTTTCCAGCTTGGCAGAGAGATAGATATAGGTTGCATCCGGTGATCCAACCTCCGTTAAGACCTCGGCGATACGGCTTTTGGTAGCGTCGGCGTTTTCGAGCTGCTCTTCGGAGACATTAAAGACAAATAAGGTGGGCTTCATGGTGAGCAGATTGAGCTGACGAGTTGCGTCATGCTCGTCGGCGGTCAGTTCGACCGTGCGGGCGGAACGTCCGGCATCGAGCGCAGATTTCAGTTTATCAACGGCACTAAAAAAGACTTCCTGTTCTTTGGAAAGTTTCCCGGACCCCGGTCTTTTCTGTTTTTCGAGCGTGGCCAGATCGGCAAAGATCAGTTCCGTTTCGATGGTCTTGATATCGTCGACCGGATCAACTTTGTTGCTGACATGTACGATGTCTCCATCCTCAAACAGGCGAGTGACGTGGGCAATAGCGGCCACTTCGCGTATATGTGCCAGAAACTTGTTTCCCAGACCTTCGCCGGTGGAGGCGCCGCGAACTAACCCTGCAATATCGTAAAACTCCACCGCAGCGGGGACAATCTTTTGCGCATGGACAATATCCGAGAGTTTTTGCAGACGTTCATCGGGGACTTCGACGATTCCGACATTCGGTTCGATAGTGGCGAAGGGGTAGTTTGCAGCCAGGGCGACCTGCTTTTTCAGCAGCGAATTAAAGAGGGTTGATTTGCCGACGTTCGGAAGACCGACGATACCAATAGAGAGATTTGCCATAGGGGATATTATATCGTATTGTGAGGTGTTTGGGATTGTTTTGTCAAGAATATAGAAATGAGTTATCGTTTTATTGCAGTCTGAATCTGCCAGTATTCTTCCAATCGGCTACGGGTAAACTCAATCACTCGTTGAATATAGGTTTTGTCTCCTGAAGTAACCGGTGAAAAATACAATGGATAATCGCTCAATGGTCTTCTATCAATCTTTATTTCTTCAGGTATCTCAATTGTTTTAGTAATCTTTGTATCCCCAAAGTAATATCTCACCTCGTTGGTAAAGAATTTTTTTGGGTGGTTCCTGATAAGTTTGGCAAATTGATCTTCTGTGTTGGGATCGCTGTAGGCCTGGATTGAAATTTCAAATAATTGCGAAATGTCTGTCCCGGCAAGTTCTTGTGGAAGTACTTTTCTTAATGCGAGAGAAGCCATTACATCTTCTGCATAGAATAGAGGAAAATCAATATAAATAAATATCCCTGTATCAAGTCTTGAGATACTCATTTCCGAAGTTTTAAACGTATCTTCAGGCAGAATTTTGAAAATTTTATCTACCTCTTTCATTAGGTCATCTTTACTTTTTTCATTTTTAAGAATGAAGTTGCTTGGGATAATTAAGGGCTTCATACTGATCTTTTTTGATTATTTATGCATTATATTGTAGACTACATTCTCGATATTTACCATCTTACTCAGGAGGATGTGATGAGTAGAGGTCGATCCACGCGACAGATCGAGCAGGCGATGAAGAAGGCTGAGCGGCAGTCGCTTCAAGATCAGATTGACGCTCTAAAAGCTAGGCGAAGTAAACTGTAAAAGTAGGCGCTGTTGGATATACAAATAGACATAGGAGAACCACGATGTTCTTCTATGGCTTATACTTTTCTATTTTGACATAACTCATAGCTGAAAATCCTTCCTCTCATTTCCCTCTCGATGAGTATCTTTTTCTTACATACGCTTCAAACCTGATATAATAAACGCATCATGCTTAAAACAGCTGTTGCACACAAAAAACTCATCCAAAATCTCTTTCTTATCAGTTTTATCGGACTCTTTGCCTTTGCCGTATTAGGGTTTAATGCCATTATTTCAGGAGCGGAATCACAAACTTTCTACTATTTGTTTAGCAGACCAACCGGTCAGGCAGCTGTCATTACGTTTATCATTACCTTACTACCCGGAATTGCCCGCCGTTTTGGGATTCGGAATGATGCCACTGCACTCGTCATGCTGTTCCGCCGTCAATTGGGGATTCTTACCTTTTTACTGGGACTGACCCATTACTTTTTCATTTTTCTGGCCCCGACCATTCGCTCGGGTGTCATTCCCACCAATCCGCCACTCTTCCAGATCATGGGAGTGTTATCCTTGTATCCGATGGCGTTATTATTCCTTACCTCAAACGACTGGGCTGTTAAGCAGATGGGGAAGTGGTGGACACGCATTCATGCGCTTGTCTACATTATTGCGTGGACCATCTTTTTACACGTCGCGTTGGTTACAATCTCAGTCTGGACTGTGTTGATTGGGATTGCAGCTCTTCTGGAAACTGTGTCTCTTATCTACGCCTTTGTTAATAAAAAGCCTGCTGCAAAAGCGTAAATTTTGACTGCAGACCGATAGTATGTTATACTATAGGTATGAAATCACTTATTTCTGTGGTTGGAAAAACCTTTATTATTACTCTGCTGAGCGTAATTCTTCTTGCCGCTCCTGCTTCTGCAACAACGACCCTTGATCTGGTCGGACAGCGCATCGAAGGAGACTACGCTGCTATTGATCAGTTTATGGTTGATACCGCGAATCCCGATATGCCGAAAGAACAACTGATTGCGGAGATCGAAGAGCTGGAAACCCGGCTGCTCGAGTCTGAGGAGTTGTATCAGAGCTATACAATTACCGACAAAACAGAAAAACAGGTAGAAACCGAGGTTCGTCAGATTACCAACGCTCTGATCGAGACACGAAAAGGAGTGCAGTCATTAAAACAGGGAATTCAGAATGATGATCCGGTGCAGATTGAACAGGCGCTGGCACAGCTGGAAGCAGCTTCTAACACTATTACCACTGCATCCGGTCAGCTGGAAACTAAAATTGACGGATTTGTACAGGAAGATCAGCGTACCGAACTTATGTATATTGTTGCTGCTGTTGCGGCGGTTGCATTGACGGCCGGAACCTTTATTGCCCGCCAGCGGGTACAGAAACAACAGGAACCGCTCCGCTTCGAAGCATTACATCGTCTGTTTCTCCAGTCGCTGGTACCACTTGCCGGTGCTGCAATAACCCTTGGATCATTTGAATATGCAAAATATAGTGGTTCTTCCACCTATACGATTACCTGGGGTCTGATGGCCGGTGGTCTTATATACTTTATCGTAGAAGCATTTAAATATCTGACCGTGATTCGTCCCCGGTTACAAGAGATGAAAGAGGTTGGAATGTCTCAGCAGACCGTTGAAGCTGCTGAACAACAAAAGACAGCTCAATAATTATGGTGTATTTTAACTCCGGTGCGGCCGGGTATCGTGCCGCACAGCACATGCATCTCAAACGGATAGAGAAGGGGATTGTCCCGTTGCTTAATCCGGAAGAGGTAGGGGGTATGCCGGAAAAAAAGATAGATCCTGCCTTTCGCTATCACCAGTTGATAGCAGTAGGCTTTGTGCTCCTCTTTTTGGCCTGCATGTTGGGTCTGCCGTTTGCTTTTTACTTTTTACAGCGAGCTGTCTTAGGTACCCCGGATACTCTTTTATTTGAACATATGCTTCCTTCAGTGTTGTCTCTGTTTCCCGGTATCGGCATGGCATATATTCTTTCCACCCTGTTCTACTATCTGATCCGGGGAGTCTGGCCGGGAATAGATATCGCCTCTGCGTATTCAACGATCATCACTGCAAACAAAATGTACTGGGGCGCGTACTCCAATAGTATTCCCTGGGAACGCGGCATTACAAAAAAACACATAGAAACAGTACTGAGGGAGGATGCCAAAACGCACCGCTTCGCGATTATACTCTGCTTGCTTATCTGTCTGCCGGTCTATTATCTGTGTTGGACAACCTACCGTCAGATTACTCCTAAAACCTGGACGGAGTCATTGATGGGGACAAAAACTATTTATCAGCTGACCGATGTTGAGCGGGTCGATGCGTCACTTCGTCTGGTTGAAGAAACCACTGATAATGAAACGGAGATTAACGCAAAGATGGCATTGAATGTCTTTGTTGCGGGTAAAACAGAACCGTTCGAGTTGTGCAATAGTGATTGTTTTTATACGCACACTCAGGTTTCTCAGGTGCTCGATGTCTTACAGAACGATTCATCGGTACAGTTTTCTGCCACAGATCTCAAGAAATTTGAGCGTGAATATATCCAGCAACGGAGTGATCGCTATAAATTGACACTGCTCGATCAGGTCCGGACTGCCTCGCAACAGTAATGCTGCTGCCGAGCAGACGCTGGGTATAGTACTTCCTGTATCTGTTTCTCACGGAATCTTTATTGTATTGCTGGTACTTCTTTGTTATAGTACTCATACCATTCTGCAATTTAATAGGTATGCCTCATACTAAACCCAGGAGGTCAAAACGTACTGCTGCTGCAATCTCTCCACAGTGGGAAGGTCATCTCGCTTCTGTTATTGAACATATCCCTGACGCGTTTATTGCATTTGATACCGAGTGGCGGTATATGTACCTTAACTCAAAAGCGGAAGCAATGGTGCAAAAAACCAAAGAGGAGTTAGTCGGCAAAGTGGTGTATGATATTTTTCCAGGTATTCATCAGAATCCTGTTTTCCAGCTCGCAATAACGGCAATGGAGTCCCGCACTCCGCAACGGGTAGAGTACCTGTCTCCATCTACCGGCCGCTGGCTGCAGGCTAATTTCTATCCTACTGAGTTCGGCATTGCTGCATATTATAACGATGTAACCGCGGTAAAAACACAGGAAGAGCAGTATCGACGTCTGCTCGACCACTCACCGGTACCTATCGCACTGCATGCAAAAGGGATCTTGATTTATGTAAACCAGCTGGCAGTCCGTTTAATACATGCGCAATCAGCAGAAGAGGTGATCGGAAAGAATGTCTGGAAGTTTGTCCATCCGGATTATACTGAATTGGTGAAACAGCGTATTAGCCAGATATATACGGGGCTGGAATATACCAATACGCTTGAGGAAAAATTTATCTGTATGGACGGAGAGATCATAGATGTTGAAGTGACATCGTTGCTGGTCACATTCGAAGGCAAACCGGCGATTCAGATTGTTGTCCGCGATATTACCGAGGAAAAGCGGACAGCCGAGCGGTTACGAATGCATACGCAGATTCTGGACAGTATGACTGAGGGTGTCAGTGTGTCAAATCCGGAAGGGAGTATCATCTATACAAACCCCGCAGAAGACCGGATGTTCGGGTACCCGTCAGGAGGTTTGATCGGCAGTCATATCACAAAAAAACATCAGGGGTCGTCCGAGGAAAATAATCTACTGATTCGGGAGATCCAGGAGCATCTTACCGAAAAAGGTGAGTGGCACGGACAGTTGTATAACAACAAAAAGGATGGCACACCGTTTATTACCAACACACATATCACCACTGTTCAGATTGACGGGAAGCCTCATTGGGTCTGCATTCAGGATGACATCACGGAACAGCAGGAGATCGAAGAAGAACTAAAAGCGAGCGAAGAGCGGTACCGGCTGGTGGTAGAGAATACAAACGATCTGATTAGCATCATCGATCATAAAGGAATGTTTCAATACATCAGTCCTGCGTATCTGCGTATTCTGGGATACAAACCGGAAGAGCTCCTGGATACCAGCGCGTTCGCGCTGATCCATCCTGACGATCTGAAAGAAACCAAAAAAGAGTTTAAACGCTCATTATCTACTTCTTTTGGTTCGATCAGCCTTAGATACCGCCATAAGAACGGAGAATATTTGAATTTTGAAGGCTCAGCTAACTGGACAGAGGACGAAGATGTAGAGGACCGGTTAGCGGTGTGTATCTTTCGTGATATTACCGAGCGCGTTAAACTGGACCGTCAGAAAGATGAGTTTATCGGTATCACCAGTCACGAACTCAAAACACCGGTTACCAGTATGAAGATTTTTGCTCAGGTACTGCAAAAAAAGTTTCTCAAAGCCGGAGACCTCAAGTCTGCTTCGTTACTGGAGAAGATGGATGTGCAGCTTGACAAACTGACCAATCTGATTACCGATCTCCTGGATATTACCCGTATAGAGACGGGTAAATTTTCGTTTGATAACGAGGTATTTGACCTCAATACATTAATCTCGGAGATTGTCGAAGAGATGCAGCGCACCACCACTCATAAGATCAAAAAGAAGTTGGGAAAGACACAGTTGCTGTTTGCGGACCGGAATCGAATTGAGCAGGTTATTATCAACTTTTTATCCAATGCGATCAAGTACTCGCCTCATGCTGATACGGTAGTTATCTCAACTTCAGTTAAACAGGGAGAAGTATCCGTCTGTGTTGAGGACTTTGGCATTGGTATTGCGTCAGAACATCAGTCCCGTATCTTCAGCCGGTTTTTCCGGGTTTCCGGATCAAAAGAAAATACGTATCCGGGTATTGGACTGGGGTTGTATATCTCATCTGAGATTATTCGGCGTCAGGGAGGAAAAATCTGGATCGAAAGCGAAGAGGGTAGGGGATCCAGATTTTATTTCCGGTTACCCGTCTACACTCAGTAACAGCGCAACGGTGAGTGTGTTGAGAGTCCGTTCCAGAGAGACGCGGCTTTTGGCAGAAAGATTCCCCAACAATTCTTCAAGTTGCCCTTCAATCAAAGCAGTGGCCTTTTTGAGTTGAATCCTGCCTCGAGCGGTAACATGCAAAATTATTTTTCGTTTATCTGAGGAGGCAGCGGTTGCGTGTATTAACTCATGCTCTCGTAACAATCGAACCTGTTTACTCACGGCAGGCTGTGAAATACCCAGGATAGAGGCGATCGAGTCCTGTGTAGAAAGATGATTATCGGCAATTATTTTCAGTACTTGAAACTGAGCATAGGTTAAGAGAGTCTTTGTTGATATTGTTGTAATAATGCGACGATCAAGTAGAGTGAGGAACTGTTGTAGGGCTATATAGGTTTTTTTGTTTCGCTCAACAGATTTCATAACTGGTTATAGTTTATCAGAAAAATACCCTCTCAGTGATATGTAAGAACGCTGCATGTACTTTTAAAAAAATAGTACTACAATAAACGCATGAATATCTTTCAGAAGCTGCGCGAAAACTGGAAGTCGGGAATTACCGTAGCACTTGTCTCAATCCCTCTCTCGGTTTCACTCGCGGTAGCATCACAAACCAGTCCGGTTGTTGGCATTATTACTGCGGTATGGGCAGGCCTCATCGCGGCGCTTTTTGGAGGAAGTAACTTTAATATCACCGGACCAACCGGAGCACTCTCCGGAATTCTTGCCGCGTATGCCATTACGCACGGGGCAGGGTCGTTAGCAATGGTTGCTATGGTAGCGGGTGTTATTATTCTGCTCGCGTACAGCATGAAGCTGGAGCGATTTCTGGTTTTTGTCCCGGGCAGCACGATTCTTGGCTTTACGATTGGAGTGGCGTGTATCATTTCGCTCAACCAGCTAAACTTTGCATTTGGCTTGCAGGGACTGGAAAAGCATGAACACTTTATTGAGAATGTGTTTGAGTCTCTCCAACATATCGGACAGGCCTCACTCCCAACTCTGGGGGTGTTTGCTCTCTTTCTGGCATTACTATTCGTCTTTCTGCGGATAGTTCCCCGTATTCCAGGAGCTATTATTCTTGCTCCGGTTGGTATTTTGCTGGGGTATGCATCAGTACAGGGGATTATTCCCATCCAGCTACTGACGCTCGGGCAGCAATATCCTGACCTGAGTCCAAAGCTTTTTTTGATGCCTGAGTTCTTTTTTGACCGGTCACTGATCATCACCAGTTTTGCCGTTGCGCTGGTAGCGATTCTGGAAACCATGATCTCAGCCAAAATTGCTGATGGTATGACCAGAACAAAACATAATGCTCGCAAAGAGATGTTAGGATTGGGGCTGGCAAACGTGGTGACCGGAATGATGGGTGGTATTCCGGCGACGGCTGCCCTGGCTCGTACTTCATTAAATATCAAATCCAACGCTACCGACAAACTATCTGCCGTTATCAGTAGTATCTCAGTCGCGGTAATTTCGTTGTTACTGCTGCAATACTTTGTCTTTATTCCGCTGGCTGTGATTGCTGCAATACTGGTGTTTGTCGCGGTTCGAATGGTCGAGATGCATCATGTCAAACACTTATGGGCCAACGACAAAAAGAACTTCTGGCTGGCACTGGTGGTAGCCGGTGTAACGATTTACGAAGATCCAATAGTGGGGATCCTCTTCGGAACCGCAATGTCATTGCTGTTGTTTATGGAGACGTTATCCCGCGGTTACTTTGATGTGGTCATGAATGATGTCCACACCGGAAAAGTAAAGTTGTACAGCGGTGAAAAGCTGAAAGAGATCTCAAAGGAATCTCATATTCTGGTCTACTCGATTAAAGGACAGTTGCTCTATATCAATGGTCAAGCGCATATCTCCCGGTTTGAGACAAGTCTGAAGCAGTACTATGGTGTTGTACTCCGGTTGCGTGAACTGCATTTTATTGATACCGATGGCATAAACGCACTGGATGAGATGATCGAGTTGATACAGAAGCAGGGGAAACAGGTGGTCCTATCGGGAGTAAGCGATTCTATTAAGACGCGACTCAAGTCAGAACTGAATCATTACGGGCAGTTGAAAAAAGAAGGTATGATCTTCGACAAAACCACCGATGCGTTACGCGCGCTGGGATATACCCATATCTAAGTGATTTCTGGGTAGAGTTTTGTCATAATTAGCTTATGGATGATCAAACCCCTAATATTAGTGGCTTTACTGGTGTTATGCCGGATGCCGGGGGTGTGCAGACAACTACCTACCAGCCGGTACAGGTGCAGGGACGTGCCGGATCAGTTCTGGAAACAGATGAGGATATTGCTAAAAAAAATAGAATTATCTACATTATCTTTATTGTCCTGTTCGGCATTTCGTTGATTATCACGATCTCGTTTTTTATGTATGCCAACTCGCAACGGGCATCTGCAAATCAAAACCTCGAAGCGGTACCGCTGGTAACGGGAGGAAGCGGGCAGCAAAATGGAGGAGCATCGACGGGGTTGTATCCGGTAACACAGTTGTCTCCAACGGCTGGAGTTTCGGTATATCTCCCGTCTCCAACGCCTAAAAAGGGGCAAGCGGTCGCGAGCGGAACCCCTACCGGACGGCCTACTATTGCACTCTTCCCTTCCAATACGCCAATCCCAACCGCTACGCCATCGCCTATTCCGACACTGCGTAGCCGACCGGCTACCGCAACCACTACGCCACGGGCTACGCCGACCATTGCCACAGAGTGGGGAATCTCTTTTGCTCCAAATCCAAAACAGATTCAACTCGATCCCTATGCATTAGCTTTGACGAGCTGTCCACCGGGAGCGGCTTGTCCAACACGGGATCCGAACCAGTTGAATTATCGTACCATGTCAACGAGTGGATTATTCAGAGGCCCTCTGCAGACGGGAGAGGTGTATTGTTACGAGACAAATGATACTTTTTTTACGATTAAACGGAGTTCAAGCCAGGTAGAGCGGTTGTGTGATTACTTTGACCAGCCGGCATCACGAACTGTCTGTGCCCGATATGGTTCAAATGACACGGTATCCGGAATCATTGCACCGGATGCTGATCCGTATTCAAACTGTACCAATGGAACAGCACCTCAGGAGGGAACGTATATATTGCGCACAAAAATCTTTTACAGTTGCCCTGCAAACATGAATCTGGGTTCCCCTGATATCTCACAATGTAAAGCATCGAAAGAAGTTTTTTCAGAAGATCTCCGCCTGACAAACTGAGCGACAGGCGGTAAATCCTGCCTGCTTTCCTGTATAATGGGCACATGGCAGCAAAATTGTCACTGACGATTCCAACATTCAATGAAGAGAAAAATATCCGCATTGCCCTGGACTCGGCATACGACATGGCCGACGAAGTGGTGATTGTCGATGGCGGATCATCAGACAAGACTGTTGAGATTGCAGAATCCTACGGGAAAAAGGTTAAGGTCTTCCATGTAGATAATCCTCCTAATTTTTTAAAGAATAAACAGCGCGCCATCGAGTATGCTACCGGAGACTGGATTCTTCAGCTGGATGCTGACGAAGCAGTCAGTCCCGAACTACGCAAAGAACTGGAACAGCTCTTGCAGGAAGAAAACCCCGCCTATGCCGGATACAACGTTCCCCGAAAAAACTGGTTTTTAAACCGCTACCTGATGAAGGGGGGAGTGTACCCTGACTTTGTTACACGACTATACCGACGTGACAAAGCTCATTTCAAACTGCGGGATGTGCACGAAAATGTGATTATTGACGGAGACGTAGGAGAAACAAAAGAAGCGCTTCTGCACTATGCTGATCCGGATTTTGAACGGTATCTGACCCGCTGGAACCGGTATACAACGTTTGATGCCGGACTGGTGCTCAAAAAAAAGCGGCGCCTTTCGTTTATGGATGGAGTTGAGTTTATTGTTATCAAGCCGCTTCACTGGTTTTTGCTTACCTACATCCGTCACCGTGGGTATGCGGATGGCTTTCCGGGTTTTGTGTTCTCTTTGTTTTCTTCAGTTCGATTCTGGGCGATTTATATTAAGGTTTGGCAGGCCCTGCACAAGGGTAATCCCGATATTCCTTCGGTAAAACAATCCTGATCTTCATACTATTTTCAGGGTACTCTCAGTTTCGAAGCGTATTATCTGAGTATTACCAATTACTCAAGGCATATGACAATCCGAAGCTCGTCCAGCCAGAATCCGCGTAAACAGGAGCGGAGAAAAAAGAAAATACGTTATTATGAATGGTAATCCGTACTGCACCCGGAGCGCCATCACGGCGCTCCGGCTGAAGACTGGGCGCCTCAAAACTTCGTGTCCCTTACTCGACGCACCCCGGATGATCTGTTAGAATGCCTACATGCCAGAACAGTCACTTTCTTCACCAGCCGCTCCTCTTACCAAACAGGGTTCACCTGTCTCTCAACATATCCTGGATAGTCGTAAACGGATGCTCTTTATTACCGGACGCGCCGGGACGGGAAAATCAACACTGCTGAAACATCTGGTAAGTAAAACACGTCGTAACTTTGTGGTACTGGCTCCGACCGGTGCGGCGGCAGTAGAAGTAAACGGACAGACAATTCATTCGTTTTTCCGGTTCAAACCGGGAATCACCGTGGAAGAGGCATTTAAGATGGGGGATAAGTCCTACAATCAAATCTACCGTCGGCTTGAGATTATCATTATCGACGAGATCTCGATGGTACGCGCTGATCTCCTTGATTGTATAGATGCCTTTTTACAGGGGGCGCGCAAAAAGGATGAGCCGTTCGGAGGAGTCCAGATTATTGTGTTTGGTGATCTCTATCAACTCGAACCGGTAGTTACCCGGGATGAGATTTCTGTGATTCAGATGCGATACGATACTCCCTATTTCTTTAGCGCAGATGTTATGCAACAGCTGGTATCCAACACCCGGGAACAGCAGATTGAGTTTATTGAACTCACGACCATCTACCGTCAGTCTGATCCTGAGTTTATCGAGGTACTGGACCGGATTCGCCGGAACAATATCAACTTTGATACCCTGGATTACCTGAATCGTCAGGTAGATGAGTATCTGGAACTGAACAGGGAAGGTGTTATCTACCTGACCGATACCAATGCGCTCGCTCAGCGCATTAATAACCAGAATTTGAAAGAGATTGATGCCGAAGAACAACGCTATACCGGAAGAATTATCGGTGATTTCAACACGAAATCACTGCCGACAGAGATGGAACTGTATCTTAAACCAGGAGCCCGAATTATGCTGATAAATAACGATATGCATAAACGCTGGGTGAATGGCACTCTGGGGACGGTCACCGGTCTGCAACCTGATAAAATCGTGGTCCAGCTTGATTCCGGAACAGAGTATGCCATCGAACGGTACACCTGGGGCAACTACAAATTTTTCTATGACCCGCAGACACATGCAATAAGCAAAAAAGAGATTGGTACCTACGAACAGTTTCCGATTCGACTTGCGTGGGCAATGACCATTCATAAGAGTCAGGGAAAGACATTTGATAATGTCGTTATTCTGCTTCAGAACAGATCGTTTGCGCACGGTCAGGTATACGTTGCGCTGAGCCGGTGCCGCACGAAAGAAGGGATCACTCTCAGTCGTCCATTACAGGAATTTGATATTATCTCGGATAAACGGGTACGGGAGTTTTTAGCCCGGATAAAATGGTACATAGCTGCCTGGAAGTGGCCGGTAGATGCTCGTGCACAGGCAGTTAAAAAAGCTATACAAAGTAACCAGTTTATCAAACTCCGACATCTTTCTTCAGACGATGTGTCTCAGACTATGATTCTGCGCGACCTGCGTCTTGAGGAAGATTTTGAAAACGGCACCAATTTACTTATAGTAACAGGTGTCAGTCAGTCCGATAGTGAACGTGTACGTATCCCACTTCAGGAGATTGTTTCGTTTAAGATAGCAGACCCGCAGGAACAGTTGGAAAACGCATAACTCCTTCTCTATAATCAATATATGCGTAAGCTGATTCTGGTTGGTACAATCTTTGTAATTCTTCCGTTTGCGGCGGTAACATATATTCCTCAACTGGCTGAGTTGTTTCCTGCCTGGTCTGATAAGTTCGCTTTTGTTGGCATGGCCTTCACCGTTTATGGCTTTTACATAGCCTTAATTGCCGTGTATCAGTTTATTCAGAACTCAACCAAGTACATACAGCCGATCATGCAGATGCAGCACGGGAACGACGCCGTCGAGCTGTCAGCAGTGCAGTTCCCATTTGAGATTGATATGCCCTTCTATGTGTTTAACAAAGGGAATATCTCGATAGAACAGAATGCTGCCAACTATAAACTACTGGTGCCAAAATCAATTGGAATCCGCGCGGTTGAGGGCATTGTTACTGAGAACGGAACGATGTTCCTTCCCACACACTCCTACGACTATGCGTTTGACAAACATGTCCAGACACTGGGGGCAGATATCAAGGTGAAAGTATACCCCTTGCGTAGTAGACAGCTTTTTGTCCTGCGTATGAAATTTACCCAGGCAGGGGACTATAAGCTGCGCTACTACTTTACCACTGACACGGGCTTTTTCCCGAAACGGGTACGTCTAAAAAACTACGAGCCGGTATCCAATCTGGGAACCATACATCTGCGGGTAAAGAGAAAATAACGGGCTGTAGAGGTGTCAGTATCAGTATTGCCGGAACGGATTATTCAGTGTCTTCGTCAATACCCCAGTGGCCGGGCAAGCCTGCCTCATCAATAGCAGCGGGACCTTCGTCAAGGTTTGGTTGCTGGTCGAAGACGTCCTTACGGTTACGTACCCCACCCAGATCAGTGACTCCTGCATCGGAAGGGTGGGCTTCCAGCCCCTCCTCATTAGAAGACCGTCCCAGATCAAGGCCATAATGTTCTTCCCGGGTCACCAGCGTATGTTCAACCTGATCCTCCTGATTTTCCAGGGTAATTGGATCTTTCAGATTTTTGAGTTGCTGTTCGTCCATAAAAAAAGATAATTTCGTAATATCTTCTATTATCAGGTTGTAATATGGAGTATAAGAACAGGAAGTGATAATAAAGTGGTAAGAAGTGCCGGGATTATTTCAGCTTTTTCTGCTGCTTGAGATACCATTGCTGTGCGACTTCGGCATCTTTTGATTCCAGATGATGCCCTCCTTCATGCAGGAACAGCTCAACAATCGCACCGGTTTGCTGATAGATATGAATGAGACGCTGGGTATTTTCTTCTGGGACGATCGGGTCCTGGCGTCCTGAAGAGATTAAGATCTCGGTATCGGTCAGGGTAGGAATAGACTCAGGAACAATGGTGACCATTGGTCTGAGTAGAATTGCCCGGTGAATAACCGCGGGGTGGAGGAGCATCACACTGGTGGTGATATTGGCCCCGTTTGAATATCCCAGCCATATCAGATTTTTACGATCGAAGTGGTATGTCTCTGCGGCATCGTTCACGAACTGCACCAGTTCTTTGCTGCGAACTGCAATATCTTCTTCGTCAAACACCCCTTCTTTGAGCCGGCGGAAAAAGCGGGCATGTCCATTCTCGTCGACCTTTCCCCGTGGACTTAAGATTCCCACCGTAGGATCAATCTGTTCGACAAAGGGAACCAGGTCGTTTTCGTCACCACCTGTTCCATGTAATGCCATAATCACCAGTGTATTCCCATCAGTTGGTGGTTTATAGACATGAGTAAATCCGCGAATCTCTGGCATAGATTTATGGTAGTACAGATTGAAACGATTGTCTAGTGACGTTATTCCGGCAGGATCAGCTTGGGGAGCTGATTCTGGATGGTTTCGCGCATGGATTCGAACTGTGGGGGCAGTACAAGTTTTGTACCCAGTTTATCTTGATCTTCGTCTACTGAAAATCCAGGGCCATTGGTTGCGATCTCAAACAATACGCCTCCCGGTTCCCGGAAATAGATCGAGTGAAAGTAGTTCCGGTCAATCTGTTCGGTAGGGTATACGCCTGCTTTCATCAGTTCTATTCGGGCATTCCGTTCTGCATCATCGTCGGTAACCTGCCAGGCAACGTGATGAATGGTACCTGTCCCCGGCATCCCTTCGGGTAACTGTGCCCCTGTTTGCAGATAGATGTGGGTGTACCCGTTGATATATTCTTCGACATTCCGGTCGGATTTCCCTGGCTTAAACCCATAGCTCTGTTCAAGGAAAGATTTTGTATTTGAGGCTTCTTTATAGCCTAAACGAATGCCATGAAACCCGCGGATTGCGTATTCTTTAGGAATATCTCCCGCGGCCCAGAACTGCCAGTCGGGCACTTCGTCCTTTGTTTCAACCAGTCGGAGCAGGTGACCATCCAGATCTTCGAACGTGATATGGTCCTCTTCCATGTGGGTAAGAATGCCCAGCTGTTCAATATGATGACGCCCCAGCTGATCTTCCCAGAACTCAAGTGAGTCTGGAGGAACTTTGAATGAGATCTGCGTTGCCATACCTGTTCCGGCGGAACCTTCATTCAGTCCCGGCCAGGCAAAAAATGTCATGATGGTCCCCGGTGTTCCGGCAGCATCTCCAAAGTACAGATGATAGGCAGACGGATCGTCAAAGTTTACCGTCAGTTTGACCAGTCGCAGCCCAAGAACTTTTGTATAAAAGTCAATATTCGTCTGCGCGTCTTTCGTCATCGCAGTAATGTGGTGAATGCCAAGAATATTCATAAGTGTATAGTATAGCAAAAGCCGGCATACGCCGGCTCCTGCATAAATGAAAACGATTCAGTCAGCGGTTATGGAATCAGTTTGAGTGCGTTCCACCAAGCCTGAATATAATCAGGCCGTTTGTTCTGGTATTTTAGATAGTACGCATGTTCCCATACATCCAAGCCAAAAACGGGGGTGTCACCATTCATATAGGGTGAGTCCTGATTGGGGGTAGCATACGCCTTCAGGTTTCCGGCGCTATCACGTACCAGCCAGCTCCAACCGCTCCCGAACTGATTGGCTGCGTTTTCACTAAAGATCTTTTTAAACTCATCCATCGATCCAAAGGTGGTCTTGATCTGATTTACCAGTTCTTCGTCAATCTCTTTTTCGGGACCCATCACTTCCCAGAACAGATTGTGGTTCAGGTAGCCGCCACCATTATTGCGCAGCATTTTTTTATCAGCGGCCTCCATCTCGAGTGATTCAAGATCACGGAGCAGCTCTTCCAGCGGCCGGTCGGCAATATCAGGATATTTTTCCAGAACCATATTGAGTTTATCGGTATATGCCTGATGGTGCTTATCATGATGAATCATCATGGTTTGTTCATCGATATGGGGCTCCAGGGCTTTATAATCGTAGGGTAATGGAGGTAATGTGTACTTCATAAGAACAGTGAAAATAGTAATACCCCTATTATAGACAACGGATATTAGGATACCATTAAGATTGTGAGTGGTGATGAATGCCGGTAGAGAGAATCGGCGTGATTCGTCAGATTGCTTTAATATAATAGCGGATTTCCTCTGTTTCAGGCTGCAGCAGGTTATAGAGGAACGTTATATCTTCATCGGTATGACGAATACAACCGGAACTGCCGGGATCTTCCGGTGACAGCCGGCTCAGGTCTCCATTTACGCCATGTAAGCCGAACTCCCCATACGTTACCCAGTCACATTGTCCATCACATTCCAGATAGGGAGACGGGCCGTAAGGTGGTTCACTGGGAGCGGGAACATCAAGTGTAATAAAATAAGGAGCTGTTTCCGGATTATCTTCTACCGGTGTTTTTGCCGTTACCAGCCAGTATTCACGACCAACCAGTTCTGGCAGGGGAGTCGGCCGTTCTCCCGGACGGCCGGTCTTTACCGTAAATGTCTTGATCAGTGTACTGCGTTCCGGCTGGTTTGGTAATCCAAAATACAGATATTCGATATTGGATTCCCGGTGCAGCAAGAACCAGTACATCTTTTTTGGCTGTTCTGTTGCTTCTGAGAGAACCTCCGGTTGTCGGTTCTGCTGGTAAAAGAAGGCACCGGTAATAATCAAAGCACTCATCGCCAGAAAGGCAAGTGCAATAACAATGTGTTTCATAAGAGATTAGAGTTTGTTCAGAGCTTTCTGTGCTTCGGTCAGGTTTTTATTATAAAGAATGGCCTGTTCAAATTCCTGTCGAGCCGCCGCTGTCTGACCCTGTTCTAGGTAGAGATTACCTCGAATCAGATACAGTTCGGAAAAAGCCCGGTTCTGATCAGAAAGAATTGCAGTGGTCAGGCTGATTACCTGTTCGGTATTCCCGAGCTCTGCATATGCCTGAATAGGTTCGATCTGATACCACAACATGCGGCGGGGCAGACGTGTTTTTACCTGCTCATACGCGTTTACGGATTCCTGATAGTTTTTCAGATAATACGAAGCCACCGCAATATTAAACCAGGGATATACCGCCGTACTATCTGCTACCAGTTCGGTGTTCGCCCGGTCTACTGTATTGCGCCATGCAAGGGATTTATCCATCTCCGGTCCGACAATACTCTCAACAATTGACTGCAACCGGGGAGGGACTACAATAAAATACTCATAGTGGAACGGCTGCCACATCCCGGTAAACTCCTCATAACTCATTGCCAGGTTGGGACCGTTATAGGAATCTTCGTAGTAGATTGTCTGTGATGCCTCATCAAACCCGGTAATCACCCGGAAATGTCCAATATCCTCGTTCGGATTCAACCACGATTTGACAACAACCGGAATTCCGTTGGTAGTAAAGGTCTTGAGCAAGTCAATGGTTCCGTTGGGACGATTCATTGCGTACAGATCAAATTCCTGTGCCCAGCGTACAAACTCCGCCGAGGAAATAGATTTATCATCATTATCGCCGGCCGGATTCTGATACGGACGCATTACACTTCCCAGATAGTTCTGGTCTTGGGGGGTTCCTGCCCAGCTCATGACCATCGAAAGTGTTGCTGGTCCACAGTTATTAAATGTTTGGGGAACCTGGGGAACGTTTTGAACCATTGCAGAGGTAGTCGCTTCCAGATAGACCAGTGGAGTAGGGGAAGGTGAAATGACTGACTGAGCGGTAGCTATTCGGGACTGCCTCTCTGATCTTTCCGGAATCAGTACCGTTCCGTCCGGTCGGCGCAGGATCAGAATAAGGAGCCCGATACCGGCTACCAACCCGATTCCAATAAGTATCTGCTGTAGTTTCATAGACACCAATTATACCCGCTGTATCATGAGAAGCGGACAATAAACAATTGATCATTACATTACTACTTCGACCACAATAAAGATTACGTAGACAGAGAGCAGAAGCAGTGCTTCTTTTCTGCTGATATCACCATTTCGCAGGCCAAAGAAAAAGAAGAGGCTCATTCCGACTACCAAGAGCAGTGAGGTCATCAGAAACCCGTTATCGGGCAGTTTAAACGGTCCGTAGATGACACTTAACAGTCCAAATAAAAAGGTATTCACCGCAGCTGATCCAATATAATTGCCGAACGCTATATCTTTTTGCTGGGATAAGATTGATTTAATACCCAGAAACAATTCCGGAATATTGGTGCCGATGGCAAGCACAATCAAGCCGATCAGCACGGTCGGAATAGAGAATACATCGGCAAAGTAGAGGGCTTCGTTAACCAGCAACCGGCTGGAGAAGAACACGACAATTGCCCCGGCTGCAATCTTGATCAAATCAAAAATATTGCCGAAGTTTTCGCGGTGAAATAATGAGGCTATTTTTTCCCGAAATGTTTTATGTTTTTCCAGGGTAACAATCAGAATCAGATAGAGCACCATCAAGAGAACTCCTTCACTGCGGGTCATGGCGCCGTTCACGGTCAGAATGGCTGGTGCAAGAATGACAAATAGTGCAAATACCAGATACCGGCTGGATAACTGATGGGCAAGGGTGATGCCGTTACCCAGAATTGCCAGCAACGGAATAATAAAGGTAAAAATAACAAATGATGCGCCAATTAAATTACCGACAAACACCCCTGGTGCTCCCTCAACTACGGCATTTACACCGATTGAGAACTCGGGCAGCGATGTCAGCATTCCCAGGATGATGAAAGAGGTTGCAAAGGCAGACATCTGTAATCTACTGGCGACATGATCCACACTTTTGAGGACATAGTCAGAGGCTACCCATACCAGGACAAACGCCATTAATATCGTAAACAGATGCCAAAACAGTTCGATCATGTTTTAATAGTACCAGACGCGCTAAATCATGGCAAATCTGGTATAATGTTCATACTATAAGCCACGTACTGTGTACGCGTGTAAACGCATGCACACCAGGAGGTTCCGCCGATGGATACCGAGATCGGGCGCAGGCTCCAGCAACTGCTGCAGGGGGTGATCTTCCACGTCACCCACGTCGATGTGTGGGCCGAGCAGCTTGTCGGCGACGGCAGCCGGCTCGCGCTGATGTACAACACGGGCGAGCGCTGCATGGTGCTCAAGGTGACGCTGCAGGCTGAGTCCGCGGAGCTCGAGAGCCTGAAGGGAGTGCGTATCGCGGCGTTCCGGTTGAAGCAGGACAACAGCATCCTCGAGAACGACGGGGCGGTGATCTACCGCGTCGGCTCGATGCTGTTCGCCGACTTCGCGGACCTCGTGTCCTACGGCCGCTTCCGCTTCGAGCTGCTCCCCGCCGAGCAGCAGGCACCAGCCGCGGCGGCTTAGCTGACCATGTAGTCAGCGCCAGTCTCGATGCTGAGGAGCCCTGTATGGCTGCTTTATTGTTCCAGGGCCGGTCTATCAACCGGCCCTGGGCATTTTCATCTTTCACACTTCTTACGTTTCTTTGACTTGCCTTAATCTCTCTGCTACTATAATCTTGATAATTACAATTTATAGAATGACATATGGCAGAAAAAAAGAACAACTTTGGTGCCGGAATCTTGCTGGGAGCAGCAATTGGAGCCGTAGCCGCTCTTTTCCTCACTCCGAAATCCGGAAAAGAGAATCGTAAGTTAGCTCAGCAGAAGTTGAATGAGCTCCGTGAATTTATTGAGAGTAAAGAGGCTGAAAAGCGTGCTCGCGAAATTTTTGGCAATGTTTCTGAACAGAGCAAAAAAATGTATGAGCAGATGAAAGTGGAGATGAATAGCCGGATGGACCAGATGAAGTCGGCAATTGATACCTTTGACACAGGTAAGTACCAGAAAGTGGTTGATGAAATACTGGTAAATGTCCGTAAGCAGGTAGAGATGTCTTCTGAACAAGTTGAGAAAGCAAAAACATATCTGCTGAACTTTATTGAAGAGAACCAGAAAAAGGCAAACACCGCAGCGGAAAAGGCTGAAAAAAAAGTTGCCAAACAAACGGAAAAGACGGAGAAAAAACCTAACTAAGGTTATTGTAAATTCCAACCCGTATGAGTTTAGAAACAGTGCAGTACATATTTTATCTACTCGGCAGCATCTATCTGCTCGGGGGAGTTATTGCGATCATTATCGTAATATATGTCCTGTTCGAGATAAAGAACAAGATTGATGAAACTTCCGAGTATGTAAAACGCGAGGTACAGGAGTTAAAACTCCAAGCCATCGAGAAAAGTAAGGAGATGATTGAAGGAAACAAAGGAAAATTACTGGGGCTGGTCGGTACCGCAGTAACCGGCTTTGTGATGACTTCTTTACGCAATAAGATCTTTGGAAAGAAAAAATAAGCGGATTTCAGCGGTATAGCTGAGCTGTTGTTACCGGAGGAGAAGCACGCGGGTGCCCCTCCGGTTTTTTATCCCCCTTGCGTTGGTGCCCCCGCGGCAGAAGCTCCGGAAGTAGACGGTCCGGGAGAACCAGTGCCAGTTGAAGAGTTTGGAGGAGAACCCGCGGGTTGCGTACCACCACCGCCCGAACCCTTATTTTTTTTCTTCTTTCGTTTTTTCTTTTTTCCTGATCCGGGAGGATTCTGTGCCGCGGAACCATTCTGTCCGTTTGCAGGTGGTGATGTCCGGGTGGGATTTTGCAGCTGAATACTGCCGTTCTGAAACTGCGGAAGCGGCGTGGCGGCATGAAGCTGCGGTTCGGCAGACACCGGTATAGACCCTGATTGCTGCACCGGCACCTGAGCCGGTACGTGTGGCTGTGGCTGAGTCTGCGCTTGAGGTTGTGCTTGTGGCGGGGCAGGAGGTTGTGCGGGTACCTGAGACACGGACTGTTCCGGCTGTGGTGCAGCAGCCTGCTTCTCTTTCTCCATCTTTTTCTGTTTCCATGGAGGGAGGTCCCCAGTCATGTCAAGCGGATCGGCATCAGCAGGCATAATCGGTTGATCCGGCGGAATATCACGACCGTATTTTTCTTTTGACAGAACAATAATCTTTTCCCGGTTGGAATTTTTGAGGTTTGGAAGGGGCAGGGTTTTAGCCGGGAACGGTGATGACATCATGTTATCGATCGAAAGTTTGAGTACAATCTCATGTTTACCCAGCGCAACCAGATCGGCAGGAGAGTAGAGGCTCCCGTACTCTTTTGAGAAAATCTCTGCGTCGTTGGCACCCATCACAAACGAGATCAGCGTACCGACATTTCCGAAAATAGCGCTCCGGATTGTTTCGTCAAGTTGATCAATATACTGATTGGTCAAATTCAGACATAACCGGTATTTGCGAGCTTCGGACAAAATCTTAATAAACGAACTGGTGGCAAAGTTCTGGAACTCGTCGACATACAACATAAAATCCTGACGATCCTCTTCTGCCATAAAGGCACGTTGCATAGCAGCAAGCTGAATCTGGGTAATAATCATGGCGCCCAGCAGTGCGGCATTGTCTTCTCCCAGCTTTCCTTGGGAGAGGTTCAGAATCAAGATCTTTTTACCATTCATAATCTCCTCCAGATCGATGGTCGATTTTGGATGTCCAATGATATTCCGGATCATACGGGCAGAGACGAACTGTCCCACCTTGTTCTGAATCGGGGAGAGTGCTTCGGCTTTCATGCGGTCCGGCATCGCGTCAAACTCTTTACTCCAGAAGTTCAGCATGACCGGATCGGTTACATGCGAGAGTGCTTTCTTACGATAGTTTTTATTTGCCAGAATTGAAAGGACATCTACCAGGGTGGCATCCGGTACTTCGAGCAAGGTCAAAATAACATTGCGCAAAATATACTCAAGGCGGGGACCCCACGAGTCCGCATAAAGCTTGGCGAAAATGCCGACGATACCCGACGAGATTAAGTGCTTATGTTGCAGGTTTTTAATTTCCAGCACGTTGAGCGCAAACGGGCGAGCGGTATCAAACGGCTCCAGATAAATAACATCATTCATGCGACGCTTGGGGATATACTCCAGAATGGTGTCGCACAAATCACCGTGCGGATCGATAATACCTACCCCACGATCCTTGCGTATATCATCAATCGCCATATTTGCAATGAGTGTCGACTTACCGGCACCGGTCTTTCCGATGATGTAAATATGTCGCCGGCGGTCCGGTGTTTTTAAGCCAAAGATGGTATCTTTGTTTTTAAACTCGGTTTTTGCAAAAAAGTTAATATCGCGCCGCTGTTCTTCGGTCAAATCATCGGCAATTGGCAGATTCTCCGGTGGTTCTCCAGCCAGTGTTTTGCCCCAGGCAATGTTCTTGATACCGGAAAGCAACTTACCCGGTGGATGCCAGAGGGTAGCCAGTTCCTGGGCATTTAAGACCTGTCTGGTACGTTCGTAGTAGGTGGTTGTACGGGTTTTAAACCGTTCAATCAACTTCTCGCGTCCCCATCCCGGCGTTGCAAACCCGAATTTGTTTCCTTCACCCAGCGAAAAACCTCCGTAGGTCCCGGCCAGGTTTTGCAAAAACTGTCCCGTCGGCAAGGCTGGATTGTCAGTTGCAACCACCAGCCGGATACAGGTCTTTCCTCCCAAAAACATTACTTTTCGCTGTACCAAGCTGGCATTCGGACCCGGTGCCTGTGGTTTTGCCTTTCCGCTTGCATCCAGCTGTGGCGGTTTTGGCTGCGTGAGACCGATAGCAGAAGACTGCCAGTCAAACGACGGATTGGTTACCAGAACCTGTATGCCCATTCTCAAATTCGGATCCATTTTTGATAAAAATCCAATTACCGAAGCAAGCGGATCAATATTGGCAAAGTCGGTATACGTCTTAAACGGATAGTAGTAGGGGCTCAGTAATGCCAGCTCTCCAATAGAAAGATGTTTGGAACGGAACAGAATATCAGCAGGATCGGTTGTTTTCTGAACCGCTGAGTTTGGATAACTGGAAGCCATCAGACTCTGCATAAAGGTCTCGTTTGATTCCGGTACCGAGGCATAAAAATAGAGTGTCTGGTTAAGAAGAAACAACTCAAATGAGAAACAGGCAGGGGGTCCGAAGAGATAGTCCCAGAACCCTTTTGAACTATTGGTCAGAAGGGAGGAGAAGATCTGAGTCGCTGATTCAATTGCGGTCTCATCGTCTTTCGGATTCCGTATTTGGAGGTGAGAAAGCTTAGCCATTGCTATAGTGTATTATAGCAAACCAACGGTGCGCAATAGCAAGAGAGGAAGAAAAGAGGGGAGAAGTGAGCGTGCTGTATGCACGCTCACCGCTGCGTTTGAGGACAGATGGAGTGCGGGGATGATGGCGGGACCTACTCCGGCACCGGGACGGGCGCAGGCTCGGGTGTCGGCGTCGCCGCATTGTCTGACACGACTAGCGGCAGAAACGTATCCGGCACCACCAGGGGTAGCGCGGCGGTCTGGGTCTGCGCAATCGCGGTCCCGGCAATCGCGGTGGCAGCCACGGCCGTCTGGCTCGCTGCTGTCTGTGTTGCTCCGGGTTCCGGGGCGCCGCTTGGCGTCGCGGTTCGTGTCTCGCTCAGGGCCGTGTTGGTCACGGTCGGGCTAACAGTGGCGCCCCTGCTGGTACTCGTGGTGCTGGGCGTGCTCGTCACCGTGGCAGAAGGCATCTCCTGTGTTGGCGTGTTCGTGAACGTCGCTGACGGCTGAACAGCCGTGTGCGTGGGAGTAGGCGCAGGGGCGGTGATCTGTGCCACCGTCACTTTCTCGTCCTGAATCGGCTGGACGACGCCATTCTGATACACACGCCAGGTCAGCTCGCCGTTCGGGCCCAGCGCGTCAACCACGCTCTGGTCGTACTGATGGTCGACATACTGGCCGTTCGTCAGGTCGGTGGGAATGACGTATAGTGACCCGTCGCCCGGCTCAATCCGACCAGTGAACCCGGCTGGCAGCTGTTGGGTCAGCTGGTACCGGATGGTGTTGTTCCCACGGCTCTCTGTTCGGAAGAGGCCGGGTTCCTGTGCGATTGCGTACCCTCCTGCCGCGAGCAGCAGCAGTAGTCCAAACGCGACAAGGATAGCAACACCAGGTCGTTTCCGTACCCATGCGATCAAAGGCACCTCCTTTTCTCATTCGCGGTAATACATATCTTATACGTATTTATGAGGTGTGTCAAAGTGTCTAACCTGGTCAAAAGGATATAAAAGAAGTCTTATGAAGTGGCGTAAGAAGTAATGAGTATAAATACAGCGTACTAGTCGTCGTTCCCCCCGGAATGTTCCCCCATAGTGCAGAACTGTCCTTACCTGTAAGCTGGTGAAGGAGGCCCTGTGCGGTAATAGAATAACTGTAACATATGGCTTATAGTATTGTCAAGAGGTATTTTAAATAATAGTGTAATTACTTTGTTGAAACAATCTAAAATTATTTTAAGAATGAGTTTTAAGGAGGTGAAGTAGAAGAATATAGTTAAAAAGGAAAAACCCTATGACAAACCATAGGGGAGTGAGGTCACTGTATCCTTGTCCTTCTCGCCACACGGGGCGGGACAAGGTCGGGTCATTCAGGCTCAGATCAGCAGGGCCGACAATAGAGGGCTCGCTAACGGGAACCAGACCAGGAATCACTCCAGCGGTCACTCGGGCCTTACAGAGGTCCAAGACTCAGGATAGGTCAGTGCACAATTCGAGGCTCAGGCAATCTACTGCATACTGTTTCAGGACTGGATCTCGTGGCGGTCACGGTAGTAGCCGAGCGTGATGCGCTCGCGCTTCTTCCAGACGTAGCCGAGGTCCCAGTGATCCTGATTGGGCTGCAGGAAGATCACCCCAACCGCATTGCGGGAGGTCACCGTGCAGATGAGGTAGTCCGACCAGTCGGCGTATCCCTCATCGAACGACATCTCCTTGGTGCGCTTGTTCTCGATCTCGTGCTTCTCGTGGAAGTGTCCGCGGAAGTCGAAATCGGCCCACTCACCCTGCATCCCGAAACCGACACTGAGCTGCTCGATGTTGAGCAGATGCGTGACGATCCGGTCAGGGTACATGTCGTAGAGCGGGTAGAGCTTGATCTCGATGCCATAGTGCGTCTTTTCGACCCACATGATCGCGGGATCTTCGAACTCGATCGGGAGCTGGGTGAAACCAGCCTCCGCGCGCTCGCGCAGCTAGGTCTCCCTGAAGTCGAACCCCCACATGACGTGGGGCCGGAACTCCAGGATCTTAATGAACTTGCCGCACACGCCGGTATCACCGATGGTGATCTCGACGCAGTGCTATCGCCGCTGCCAGTTGAAGGCAGTCGCGTTCGGGCCGTCAAACTCGACGTTCAGGTTGATTCGGGCAATGTAGCTGCTGGCCATGGCTGATTCTCCTGAGCGTTTACCCGTCAGGAAGTCCCTTTCGGGTGCCGCTTTGCTCAAGGACGGCATGCGAGAGATATCCTGGTATATCTCCCACATGCCATCCTCGAGTAGGTTTGTCATAGGGGTTATAAAGGTACGTTCCACATTAAATTATAGGATAATGTGAAAGTGCTTAATTTATCAGGAAATAGAGGTTTTGTCAATACTATAGGATATTAAAAGTATAAGAGAGAGGAAAGGTGAGGAGGGTGGCGGAAGCTAAAAGCTCCGCCACCCCGCTCGTTAACGCGAATTCCAAGATGCTGTTCGAATTACCAGGGCAGGCTGCCCCAGTTGGTCAGGCTGTACTCCGCCTTGCGCGCGTTGAAGAACGCCTGCGCGTCGCTGTTGCGAAGAATGGCCCAGGCGCCGCCGCCGAGCTGGATGCTGATCTGGCCGCGGGCGGCCGTGATCTTGCTCGTCTCGTTCTCGATGGTGCCCCACATGACGATCGTGTAGCCCGCCGGGATGGTGCCCTGGATCTCGAAGGTCTGGCCGTCGCCGGTGCTCTGGCTGGCCACCGGCTGGCCCGCCGGGGCGCTCAGGTTGTAGGTGCTGGGCGTGGGCAGGTTGTAGACCGGGGCCGGGACGGACACGAGCGCCAGGAAGATCCGGCAGCCGCCGGCTGGGCACGTGTTGGGATCGGGGTTCGGGTTCGTGCCGCAGTCGGTGTTCGGGGCGATCTCGACGATGTCGAGCGTGTTGCCGGCCGACGCCGCCGCGTCCTTGAGCAGGTTGCCCTTCTCGAAGGCCCAGCAGCTGTCGACGCCGAAGACGACGCCGTAGCTCAGGGACAGGTCGAGCTGGGCGGGCCCGCTCACGAAGCCGAGCTTGGCCTTGCCGTCGCTCATGACGCCCTGGTAGACGATGGTGATGCCGCTGGGGATCTGGCCGCAGAGGCGCAGGATCTGGTCGCCGCTGGTGTTGATCACGAAGCGGTGCCCGTTGGCGTCAGCCATCTGCGTCCAGGTGTTCTGGGCCGGGAGCTGCGTGCAGGCGGGCTGGGCGGTCACGGTGATGAAGCCGTAGGCCGCCTCCGTGCGGCCGTCCGCCTGGAACAGGGTCCAGCGGATGTTGGTGCCGACGGTCAGGTTGGCGATCGTGATGGTGGCCGGGGCGGTGACGTTGATCTCCTGGTTCTGGATGCGGAACACGCCGCTGCTTGCGGGCTTGTTGGCCGTGAAGCGGAAGTCGATGGTGGCGCCGACGGTGATGTTGGTCACGCTGGGCGTGACGGTCCACGTCGGCCACTCGGTCGGGGTGGGCGTCGGGTCGATGGGCGCGAGCGGGCCGCACTGGGCGGTCGTCGCGGCCCACTCCATCAGGGGCCAGTAGGAGGTGAAGCCGGTCTCGTTGGCCTTCCAGCGCTCGAACTCGCACTGGGCCCGCTGGGCGGGCACGACGCGCGCGGCGCCGTACGCCCCGTCGTTGATGACGAAGACGCCAGGGCCGGAGAGCGCGGCGATGGTCGCGGAGCCGTTGATGACCTCCTGGGCGGGCTGGTTGGTGTCGTTGACGACGCGCAGCTGCGCGCCGCCCACCACCAGCACCTCGTTCTCAGCCAGGTTGACACGGACGCAGGTGGCCCCGGCGAACTCGAAGATCCGGATCTGGGCCTCGCTCAGGCCGTACTCGGTCCGGAACTCCTTGTCGCACGGGTCGCTCTGCGTGGCCGCGCCGTTGGTGGCGGCGGCCGCGGTCTCACCGAAGACGCCCGCGATGCTCACCAGGATGGCGAGCAGCAGGGCGACGATCGGCAGGGTGGACAGGCTGCGCTTGGACACGATGAACCTCCTCGATACGAACTTGTACACGATGATTGTCGATTGGCTTGGCATTCTCAGGATTTCGCCAGCCAACTGAAATGACAGGGGATGTGATAGTCGTTTCGAATGGCCTCCACTACAACGGAAACATCACTCTAATTCTCCTATCAGCTCGGTTGGCTGGTGAATCTGAAAAATGTCTTGGAACTGCTTGTTAAAGAGCATTCTATGATTGGATGAGAGCAAAATGCCCCCAGGCTAACCATAGACCTATAGTATAGTACTAAATAATGGTCATGTCAATAGGTATGTGTATTATAAACATAAAGACTTACAAATGGGTATTGACTTTAAGAAGAACTCGGTTTCAAGAACGGATGATTTATTTTGTTCAAAAGGGTAGGGGACTATTCTCAGGCTCCCTATACTAAAAAAGACCCCGAAGGGCCTTTTTTAGAGGGGTTGAGGCGGGATTAATATCCCTTATCCTGCAGACATGCTTGATACATGTCGGTCAGAGGATAGGTGACAACCGCGCCTTCTTCCTTAACTGTGCGCTCGTAGCGAGCTACGCGTCCACAGTCATCAACGGCTTTAATACGCATGTATATATCGATGCGCTGAAAACCGAAGAAAGCGATTACGCCAAAAGCAATAACCGTAATGATTTGTGCAATGGCTGGTAATGCGTTTGATCTATTTTCCATAGGGTTAATAAATGATAATTAACATATTATAACAATTACTATAGGTTTTGTAAAGAGGTCCGGCAATGTCCTCTAGACCAGTTAAAAAGTAGCTGAAATGAGAGAGGGGTGAATTGTATTAATATCCGGAATGCGTAAAAACTCTTTGTCATAGGTCAGAATCGGACAATGTAAAGGAATTTGTGTAGAAATCAGGCAATCTGCATACTTAATACCTGTTTTTACGTAGAGAATTATTGCTTTTTCGGTCTCTGCGCTCTCGATAAGGGAGATATTAGGATAGGTAAGAATATCATCCAGCATTGCCGTTATCTCAGTTTTTGGGATGTGATATACCGATTGACACACGTGAATAATCTCAAAAACCACAACGTTTGAAGTAAAAACCGCGATATTTTCTTGTTCCAGGAACCTGAAACAATTCACTACCGGTAAAAATTGTTCCTCGTTATCGCGTAAAAAATACCGTAACCAGATATTAGTATCAATAAAAACATTATTTATACGCCCTAAATCAACCGGGTTATCTTTCTTCATAGGAAAGTTCTCGGTGGTTTTCAACATCGAAGCTCGTGCTTTTGGCATACGAAGCAAATTTACCTGCGTGTTTCAAAAATGAATGGCTTTGCTTTTTTGGCTTGGTTTCATCTTTTTGTCGCAGTTCTTCAAATTTTGAATAGGGGACGAGCACCGCAGCTGGTGAGCTGTCTCGAAGAATCAGAACTTCTTCGTTACTGTTCTCAACTTCCGAAACAATTTCGCTCAGGTTGTTTCTGAGATGGGAAATGCTGTAGATCTTATTCATAAGAATAGTATAACGTACGTTTAAACGTACGTCAATGGAGAAGGGCTGTCCGTAAGAGAGGAAGGACAGCCCGCGCTCTTTCTGGGGCGCGTGTGATACCTAGGGGTAGAGCATGTTCCAGGGGGTGTGGCTGCTCAGGTGCCACAGCGTCACGCCGGAAATCTGGTCGTGGGTGATCTCGAAGCGGCCGTTGAAGCTCATCCCGGTGCTGCCGGTCCAGAGGATCTTGGCGTGGCCGCTCTCGGCGTCGCCGAAGACGAAGCCGGCGGCGTCCGGGGTCTCGAGGCTCCAGTAGTACCACAGGATGCTGCGGTTGCCCTGGGCGTCCTCCACCAGCTCGAACCGGCCATCGAAGGGCTGGTAGCCCCCGAGGTCGTTCACCTCGAAGGTGTCGAGCACGGTGTAGGTGATCTGGCGCGTCTCCGTCTGCGTGTAGGCCGGGTTGGCCTTGGCGATGGTCTCGAGCGCGTTCATCACCGTGCTCGGAAAGAGCAGGGTGGCGGAGACGGTCAGGATAAACGCCACTAACAGGGTGCCGACCACGATGATCAGGGCCTGGGCGGCGGTCACGTCGGACAGGCGGCGGGTGGTTTCAGTCTGCATCGGTGTCTCCAGTCATGAGCTGCCAATTGCCGGGCAGCTTAGCCAAAATTCTTCGCCAGCCATCTCTATTTTCTAGGTATGTGAGGATGGCTGCAACCGGGGGACATATGCGGGAATATCCCTCGGTTGCAACCGTCCTCATCCTTCCTCTCTTACGTTAATGTGCAGGAACAGGTATAACACCGGTTCCGCATCTATAAGTATATCCTATAATAATGTAATTGTCAAGAGGTTGTAACAAAATTACATTTATAGCATATGCACGAAGCGAAATAGGGGAGGCTTTCTTTAGTTATATAGTATTTTACAGCCGGGACAGCAGATGTAAGAGCCGTTTTATGCTGCTGATCAGGGTACTGACGACTGCTCCAAACGGTATCGCAATCCACAGCGCGATCACAAACACAATCCATCCTGACACCATCAGGTACTGTGGCAGGTAATCAAACACAATCTCGCCATTGCCAAGCGTTTGCGCGATATCAGCCGGAACAATCCAGCCATTCTGCCAGTTGTTGACCAGGATATGTTGATCCAGACGTGTACCAAACAGGGGAGGGAAGATACGGCTCAGGGTTGAATCCACGTAATATGCCTGCCAGCCTTTTTCATAGGCCTGATCGAGGGTAATGACATCCTGTGCGGCAGCTCCGGTGAGCTGAGCCCGATAACGGGTAGGAGAGTCTTTTTGTACCTTTTGTACCGAATACGCATCAGATGCAAGGTGCTGTGTGTATTCAGGCGGGGTATAGGCTAGAGATTGCATGAGAGTGTAGGGGATGGGAATGAGGCGAATATCGCGTGTCTCGTTTACCGATTCTACGGTACCAATCGAGATATTCCGGATCGCGATCGTATATCCACCCTCATTCTGATAGGGTGGAATCACAAAATAGTCCTTTTGGAAGGTATCGAATTTCGAGAGTTCATCATCCAGAATACACTGAGAGGTTGTGTTGTCATCTACACAGATACGAAGCGGTAGCCCTGAGATATGCCGGGACTCGATCGTCAGAATATATCCGGTTGTTTGAGGTACGGTATCAAAGGTAATGGTATCGCAGAGTGTGCCATCCACCGTCCGATAGCGGATGATAATCTCGCCCGTCTCTCCTTCGATATACTGCTTACGCAGCATGGCAGCCCGGTCTATGGTACAGTCTACCGGTTGTTTAGTCACCTGTTCGATTGAGAGAACATTCTCTTCTCCCTCGTAGGTGGTGCTTTGTAAATCCAGCCGGTTTGAGTTAACCGTCACGGGCTTCACCAGATTCGGCAGGAAGGTCCGCTGTTCACCATAGGAGCCGTCCGGTCGAACCGGCTCGATTACCAGTGGCTTTGCGGTATTTATCAACAGATCGCCCAGATACTGAGTCTCTGTGAGATTTGCACCGGCGGTCGCAATATTAAAGAGATTTCCCTCGATAATGACCTGATTTGCATCGTCCGGCAGCACCACATGATCTGAGGGCGGGTCGGTAAACTTCAGATGGGGGACCAGATAGCTCAGATGCAGGAGCTGTTCATTGTTTTCGTTCCGGACGCTCACTCGTACCGGTAGTACAGCCTCAGAAGAGGCAACTGGTGAGCTGATAAACTGTCCGCCTTCCGCGGCATCATCGGGGGTGCGTAAAAAGTAAGTGTCGTTGGAAAGATCAATAATGGTCTGATAGATACGTTCTTTATCATCCAGCATAGAACGGGCAGGAAAGATCAGCGAGTTATCCAGAGCAGTTCCTGAGGGGGTATTGTCCTTGCTGTTATATGGTGTCGAGATATAGTCTCCCTGAGACAGATAGGCATAATCCAGGTAGTTCCAGCGGAAGGGAGGATGGACTTTATCATATTGTTGCAATAATGCTACCGGCTGTTCATCTTTGTTGGGGAGATAGGTATAGATGCGAATATTGGTGCCATACTGATAGCTGAGAACAATGTCCTCAGACAGCTCTTCGTCGAGCATCTCCCGCAGTTCGGTATAAAACAGTTTTCGTCGTTCGAGCGGGTCACCGGGGTAGCTGACATTCTCGTCCAGCATGATTGACTCGATGTTATATTTTTCCAGCAGTGAGATAAACAGTTCAGGCTGTTTTGAGTAAACTGCGTAGAAAAACTCGCGATATGCCTGCTCATTGGGAAAATACCAGCGGTCAAATTCCCGATTTAAGGTAGGCTGACTCAGTCCAAACCAGGTAAAACCGGCTCCCTGATAGACTTCTGCGGGTTTCATATCCCACTGATAGGTAACCCAGCCATACAACGAGTTGATCGGCAGTGTCAAAACCCGTCCTCCCTCCAGATCCCCAAACCGCTTAAACATATTCGTATATTCGTACGGAATTCGAACCCGGAGTATCTTGCTGATATAGTGCCCCTGAAATGCTGGCAGCGCGTAAATCAGAATGCAGAAGGTCATGATATACGTAAACAGGGCAGAGGAGAGGATATGGTTGAGGTGATACTGCTGGAGGATGCGCAACAGAACCACCATTGCATATCCAAAGAATGCAGAGATGCCAAAGATGTAATAAAACGAGAACTTGGTAAATGGAAACCGCAATATCTCTTTCATCAGGGAATTTTGCTCCCGCAGCCAGGTTGAGATCTGGCTAATACCCGGAGTGTCAGCCAGCAGAAAAAATGCACAGCCGGCGGTCAGCGGGATGAGTGTCCAGACAATCATGTTCCGCCGCCGTGCTCCAAAATACGCTCCCACCAGTGCCAGTGCGCTAAATAGAAACGCGACCATCACTACAAACGGATTTTTGAGGTGTTCGACCCAGGCCGCGAGCAGTTTTTCCTTAAAAATCGTGTTCAACAGGGCTCCATCAGGCGCCAACAGCGGTTCTGCCACATACCAGTTAAAGAGAAAGTTACGGAAGAGCAGGAGATCATCTACCGAACCATAATCACGGTTATTCAGATAGGCTTCTTCACTAAACAGGCGGTGGATTTTTGAGGTGATTACATCCTGACCATAGTGAAACGAGTAGTAGAGGTTTGGTAAGATCCAGTATAAGTTCAGCAGTAAAGTAATAATTACCGTAATGAGGCCTCTTTTAAAGAACTCCCCATGTCGCTTTTTATGGCCGAAGGTGTGGAGCAGAGAGTAGAGGATTGCATATCCGGTGATTCCCACAAAAAAGACATACCACAGCGTCGCAGTGTGCGCCATACCGCTGGAAAAGATAATGGTGAGGGCAAACCAGGCAAGATCACGTCGTCTGCCGGTATCAATAAACCGGGTAATAAACAGAAAGATAAATCCCAGGGCGGCAAACTTGATCGCGAACATCTCCAGAATGACAATATACTGCTGCATCGTCCCAATATTTAGCAGATACAGCAGTGCCCCCAGAAATGCGCCGATATTATGAATCTTAAAAATGTTGGTGTGTGAACGATCCTCTTTGCTGGTCATGTACAAGATAAAGTAGTACATACCCAACGGCCCTAGAATCATCGTAATCCAGAAAAACGCATACCGGACCAGTTCTACGGGCAGCAATGCAGAAAGCAGTGAGATAATCAGCATACGGGGAGTTTCTGCGGCGTGAGATTGTGAAGGAGGTGCCCCCAGCCCCTGGTGTTCCTGCCAGACATGGGTGATCCGTTCCCAGTATAACGATGGGTTTAATTCCGGCTGTACCGTGTCCCAGCCGGACATATACGTGCCTGGTGTATAATTAGAAATGATCAGGCCGATCGTTATGCCAAAGAGCGCTACAACAAACCAATCGATGCGGATACGTTTCAAAAAAGGCATAGTAATATCATTATAATATGAGGCACAAGCAAAATACATGGTACCGTGATCGTTACTTCTTATTCACCCTTGCACTGGTGCTGTTTCATACCATCGCCAACCTGATCTGGATCTGGTTGAACAAAGTCCCTCCAGAGTTTGATGCCGCATTCCATTCCGTTCTCTCAATCCGCTTTTTCGACTATCTTCAGCATAATTTAGGTTCTTTTGATCTAACGCAATTCTTACAAATTTCAAAATATTACCCGCCGTTTACCCATTGGATCGCGATGGTATTTGTCTTTCTGGGAAGCTATAACACCACTGTTATACAGATAACCGGAACCGTGTTTTTTATCGCGCTATTGCTGGCGACATTCTGGTACACCCGGGAAATTACCCAGAATGGCAGGATTGCTTTTTTGGCGACCTTCTTTTTGTCATTTTTTTTGACCGTCAGTCAGGAATCTCGATTACTCATGACTGATATCCCGTCTACTGCGTTGTATATTTTGGCTTTGTTAGCGCTGGCAAAAAGCCGATTATTTACCAAAAAGCGCTATGTTCTGTTATTTTCGGTAGCCGCCGCATTTGCAATTCTGACACGCTGGACTGCCGGTTTTTTCCTGCTGATGCCGGTGTTGCTCACCGCGATCCGGGTATTCCGGGTAATTCCCCATAAGCTCCCACATGTCATAGCCTATGCGATTGGCGGAATCATGATAATTATTGCGATCTGTCTCCCATGGTATAGCGCAAATTTCCAGACCATTACCCAGATTGCCAGTGTCTCTAGTACCGCAGAAGCGGATGATCCGCAGCAACTGTTGAGTCTGGAGAATGTGTTGTATTATCCCCGGGTATTTACCCAGTTTCAGTTTCATTTTTTTGGATCACTCTTTTTGCTTGGTGCGGTAAGTGTTTTTGTCTGGAAACAGATACGGACACGATACGAGGGTAAGACAGTCGGAAAGTTAGCACACCATGGTCAGGTCGCGCACAGTCACGCAGCGCATACACATGTTCCGCGGACATCTTTTTCCTTCAACGATCTGCTTGACCATCCGCTGACTATTCCTGTATGTTCAATTATTGCTGCCTATCTGGTCTTTACCTTTGGCTTGTATAACAAAAATATCCGTTACTTAATGCCGGTAATGCCATTTTTTGCCTTGATAATGGGTGTTGCGGCAGATAAAGCCCTCCATATGCGTCATAAACAGTGGGCAATCTGGAGTGTCACCTTTATTTTGTTTTTCTATGTGGTATCGTACGGTATTCTCTCGTTTGGTGTCCCGATTAAGCCGCAGTTTAAGTTACCAGTCCAGTTTCCGCTCATAGGGTATCTGGATGTCGTCTATTTTGATACCTTCCCGATTGATACCTACTTTAATAATGAACAGTGGCCGAATCGTGAAATCGCCCGCTTCCTGATAGATAATCGGAAACCATCACCGATGGTGCTGCATTATGTAAGTATCATCGAAAAACCTCACCTGAATGCGGCGTCGGTTCTGCTGGCACAGTATGATGAACTCAAGTATGTTCCGGACGAGATTCGTGAATGGGATACGAACTTTATTGCACAATTGGGAGAACGTGAAGTGTTTACCGACGAAGAAATAACCCTATATGTCCAATCAAATGATATCGTGATTGTGCCGGAAAACAGTGTCGGGCCAAAAGAAAGTATCCGTGATTATAAGGTTCGTGAACAGATTCGTGACTATATGAAGCAGGGGAGAGCAGCCAACTTCGGGATTGTCGAAACATTTACTACTCCAGATGGTGATAAGGTCTTAATCTTCAAGAAATTGTATCCATAAAAGGGAAAGGCGAGGTTCAGGATGATGGTTTGTGCTCGCCTTTCTGTAGATTTAGGGCTGGAAGTTGTTCCAGACCTGCCTCCACACCCCGAGCCGCTCTGCCGGTAGGCCTCCACGTTCTCGGTCATCTCGTCGATGGTGACGAGCGTGACGGAGGTGCAGCCGGTGATGCAGTTGGGGGCATGATAGCCGTTGCGGGCGATCTGGTTGAGCTGGCCCTCGTGGATCCGGGCCGCGCCTAACAGGTAGTTCAGCGCGATGGTGTGCCCGGGAACGTGGTCGTTCACCGTGACGTTGATCGGGCTGCCGGCGCGGACGACGACGAGCCAGAGGTGGTCGTCGCTGAGTCGCGGGAAGGCGATGATGTTGTTCTCGGCGCCGATCTTGAGCGACATCTCGCCCCCGATGAGCATGGTGGCGGCGGCGTGGTCGATGCTGATGACGTCCGTCTCGTTCTGCAGCAGCTGGTAGGTCTCGGGGCCGATGGGCCGGATGAGCCTGCCGTCGATCTGCTCGGCCGGGAAGTCCTGGCCGACGATCAGCTGGGCGTCCTCGGTACCGAAGTTGAGACGCTAGCCGTAGTTCTCGCCCGGGTGGTTGATCTTGGCCTCGGCGTTCAAGCCGAGGTTGATGATAAACACCTTGGGGCCAGAGCCCGGCAGCAGGTGCCAGGCCGCGACGAGCGCCACGAAGGCGATAATCGCGAAGCCGAGTGCCCAGGGCTGCCAGCGGAACGGGCGGCGGGGGTGGAATTCGGAGCCGTCACGATCGATGATGGTCTGGGTGCTCACAAAGGGCCTCCTTCAGGCGATCCAATAGATTCTCAGGGCAGCGCAAAGCGCGAGCTTCTGCCCTTCTTACGAATGATAGTGCGATATCACCCCTAAGAAGGGCAGATCATATCCTGAACCTCGTTGTTATAGTACAGCGCAAAAGTGCGCAACTATTCTGCCATAGTAATAAAACTACAGCATGATATCAATATATATCATATCTTATAGTATTGTCAAGTGATTTGTTATACCGTTATAACAGGGTTACAAAAAGAAGTGGTTGTTCACAAAGATTCCCTCTCATCACAATAAAACTTGTAAGGAAAGGGAAAATGAGGTTCAGGATTCATTTTCCGTGCCGGGGAGAAGGGGCAAGCCCCTTCTCCCGGGCGTAAGTCTCAGCAGCTTGCGCCGCGTTGACTACCAGTTGCGATAGACCTCCTCGAACGGGGCCGTCGGCGACGGCCGGTAGAGGACGGTCAGGGCGCCGGTGTTCATGTCGTACATCACCGCGGTCAGGGTGCTGCAGCCGCCGTCGCCGCAGTTGGTCGTGTTGGACGACGCCGAGCTGGCGGCGAGCTGCAGGAAGTGCTCCTCGCTCACGAACCCGCCCAGCGGGTAGCGCGTGGCCATGCCGTGGCCGGGGGTGTAGTCGAAGAAGCGGATCGTCTGGTTGCGGTCGGTGTCCATCTGCTGGTCGCCGTACATGCCGCGCACGATGATGATGGCGTTGTGCGCGGGGCGGCCGTCGATGGTGAACGTGGCGTCGCCGATCTCGAAGCTGGTGCCGTTCACGGTGGCCACGACCCAGCCACCCTCCGGAAGGTTGATGAAGCTCTCGCGGGTGGTGAACAGGGCCTGGTTGCTGGTGTCGGTGCAGCCGATCGCGCCGTTGGCCTCCTTCACCTTCTTGGCCCAGAAGCTGAGCACGGGGTCGGTGAAGTTGTCGACGTCGACCTGCGGGGCCGAGCAGACGGGGTAGTCGATCATCATCACGCCGGGCTCGGCGATGAAGCCCTCCGAGCCGAGGCCGAGGCTGTTGGTGAAGCCGCCCTTGGCGGTGTCCACCGTGGCCGGGTCGACGCTCTGCTGGATGCCCGTGGCGCTGAAGATCGTGCCGATCGTGTCCGTGATCGTGACCGCGCCGCTGAGGGCGCTGCCGGCCCCGCTGGTCAGGGTGCCGGTGGTTGCGGTCGTGCCCGTCGTGCCGGTCAGCGTGCCCGTGCCGGTGATGGCGGGGGCGGAGCCGACGGTGACGGTCAGGCCGGAGACGGTCGTGGACGTGGTCGGGTTGGTGATCTGCAGGGTGGCGGTGGTGGCGGCGCTGGCCTCCAGGGCCGCGAGCCGCGACTCCAGGTCGGCGGTGCTGCTGATCACGTCGGTCAGGTCGTCCTGCAGGTCGGTGATCGCGCTGCTCTGCGTGGCTTCGTTGGCCTGGATGGTGTCGATCTCGCCCTCCGCCGTGCCGATGCGGCCGGCGAGGGAGTCGATCTGGCCCTGCTGGGCGGTGTTGTTGTTCGCCTCCAGCGTGGCCAGGCCGTCGTGGTCGGCCCGCAGGCTGTCGATCTGGCCCTGCTGGGCGTTGTGGCCCTGCTCGGTGGTGGTGACCCGGGTGTCCAGCGCCGCGACCGCCGCGTCGTTGGTGCCCGCATAGCGGACGCCAAGGACGGTGATGACGATCAGGGCGATGATACCGAGGATGCTGCCGACGAGAGCGGGCCAGTTGATCTTCCGAGTGGTCGTGCTAGACATGGTGGTAACCTCCATCAAGTGAATGAGCGTGCGGCCGGCGGCCGCTGCCGATAAAATCGGGCGGCGCGCCAGCATGCGCCTGTCCCGCCTTGAGCACAACGAATGACAATGTTTCCATCGTGAAACGTATATACCCAGAGCGGGACAGTGGAGGACCACCAATTGCAACTGAAATTGGTAATGATCCTGAACCTCAATGTGAAAGTACGGGCATATCTCGCCGGTTCATGAAACATGCGCCGGGAGTGCCGCATTTCGGGCTGAAGGGACTATTCGTCCATTCAACCACTAACAAGTATAGTATAAATCCTATAGTATGTCAAGAGGAAGTGATAGTATTTATTTGTATGAAATTTTGTAGCGTAGTAAAACCTATAACAATTAATGATATCTTATATAAAATAAGTGTATAGTTAAATAAGAAGCGGGTATCCGTTTCTGAAGAAAAATGTATGTGATAGGTATTTAGAAAGGAATGAATACCGGTCATTATTCATCTAAACCACCTTAAATCGCAAATTTCAGGGTGTTAGCCTCAAAAAACAGGGCAGGGGATTAGAGTACACCCATACAATATGGTAAAGAAGTATTCATTATTGTGCTCCATCAAAAAACCCCGCGGAGTGCGGGGCTTTTTGAATGAAGGTTCCTAACTGATTACGCCTTACGACGAACCAGGTAGATACCGGCTGCAAGACCAGCGCCTTGCAGCGCAAGGAATGCCAATCCAAGCGCAGGTCCAGTTTTCGGAACGGATGTAACTCCGATAACTTCCTTAGCAGCGTAGTACTTGGCATTGTCTTCGTCATACGCGCCGTCAGCTTTTGCAGCAGCAACGTTTACGAATTCAATGATTCCTTTATCAGCAGGTAATTTTCCTACTGTAAAGATCTGAGTTTCAAGGTAACGAACATCTTCTTTACCCGGTTGCAGTTCAGCAATGGTGTACGAAATAGTTCTCTTATTCTTATCATAGGTACCTGGTCCTACCAGCGGTTCCATATAGGCCGGCAGAGTGTCGGTAACGGTGATATTTTTCAGCGTTTTGTTAGAAGTATTTTTTACGACTAACTTAAAGACTACTTTGTCTCCTGGATTAAATCGCTGATCTGATCCAGTAAGATTATCGAAATACTGTCCTGCCTGGACGCCACCCTTCTGGGTTGCGGTGCCGGGGGCAGCAACTTTTTTGTCGATATCTATATTATTTCCTGGCTGATCTCCTGTAACCTGGCCATACTGACCATAGTTTGCATTAACTGCACTTACATTTGTCGCCAGAACTCCTGTAAGCACAAGGGTAGATAGAAAAAGCTTTGCGTTTTTCATATGAAGTACAGTATACTACAGGTTTCGGCATTTGTCAACTATAGGATATATTTTCTTACTTAGACTGTCATCAAGGCTAAAAAAATTGTGTAAAGTGATGTGGATAACTTTTTGTTTAGCAGTTTGAGGTTAAATTTGCTATTCCCTGGTTTTTTATCTCGGGCTTGATAGATGTATACGAAGTATGTTTTTTTTATTGAGTGTGGACGAAAAGTGTACGAAGAAAATGAAGCATTGATATATAATAAATGTGAAAAAAATGAGATGAGGCATTCTCTTCTCAAAATCATCCCTATCTATAGGGTACATGAATGCTGAGGACACAACAGGTAGAAGTACTGTGTAATAGTGTTTCGTCCGATAATAAAAGTTTGTATAGAACTCAACAAGGCATGCTATAGAGTAGTACAAAATAAACTTATAGTAATAATTTTAATTGAAATGATATCCGTATGAAAATGAACGCACAACAGCTACGCGAAGCAGCGAGTCAAAATTCTAATCCTGAGATCCAGAAAGTTGAACGAAATGATATCTATTTATTGTTGGAAAATGTTTATGACACTTACAATATTGGAGGATTATTTCGTCTTGCGGATGCGTTAGCAGTAAAAAAGATGTATCTGTGCGGAGAGATGGAAACCCCACCGAACAGTCGTATTCTCAAGTCATCGATTGGTACCTATAAGGTTGTACCTTGGGCGTATAAGAAAACGGCTATAGAAGCAATTGAAGAACTCAAAAAGCAGGAACCAGGTATAAAAATTGCAGCGGTAGAACAAGATAAACGTTCTGTTGAGTACCAGAAAGCCACCTATACGGCACCAATTGCATTGCTGGTAGGAAATGAGACATTCGGCGTTACTCCGGAGACACTGGAACGGGTAGATGAAATTCTGGAAATTCCAATGTGGGGTATTAATAAATCTCTGAATGTGATTGTATCTGCGGCTATTGTGAGCTATTGGGCAATGGGGCAGCTACAAAACAGTTAATTTTTTCCCCACATTTTCGAAATTTTCTACTATAATTGGAACTTACATTCTCTCAGCGTCATAACCCTAAATGTAACGTATGCCCGAATGGCTCAGTGGTAGAGCGTCTTCTTGGTAAGAAGGAGGTCGCGGGTTCGATTCCCGCTTCGGGCTCTGATATGTCACAGGCAGAGCGCGGACTTCCTTCGGTCGCCCGCTTCGGGCTCTGATATGTCACAGGTACGGCGCGGACTTCCTTCGGTCGCCCGCTTCGGGCTCATCAGTTTACATATGCTTACTTTTTACAACACTATTTGAATGTAGTTTTGGATATAGTTAAATAATAGAATAAGAAGGTTGATAAAATGGGGGAGCGTCCGCTCCCCCTAAATCGGGTTAAGCGGACGCTAGTCGTTTAGAAAGCTCTTCGGCAAACGATTGGTTGAAGTGATATCCAATTCCCACAGAGGTTCTGTGTCTATTGCATAGAACTTGCTCAAGACGAAGCGGATATGTTTTCCTGATCCCTTCATCTCAAACCGGTATCCATTATTTGAGACACTTACGTAGAATGGTGATTTTTTCCAAGCTGACTCAAGACATTTAAACTTGTCTATATCTCCTTTTGGGTAGAACAAGTTGTACTGGCTGTCAGCATGAATTAGTCCCCATCCTTGGGCAATTACCTCTTTTGCAAGGTAAAAAAATCGTGCTGGGTTGAGCTTATTTCTCTTTCTGACAGGTCGACTGGTCAGAGCTTTAAGATACCTTTCAGCCTGTGAGAAATATGCTACCTGTACAATCACGCAACCAAGAGATGAATGTAGAGTGTATGGGACATCCGATAGAGTGTCATCGAGAATTCCTTTCCACTCCGGTTCATAGGGCAGAGTATAGCCTGCTTCGGTTTCAGCTTGAGGGAATGCCTCACTGAAAGTACGCTGATAGTAGTCTGTCCCCTGGTCCCCTCTGTATTTTGGTTCCCAATGGGGATTCGGATCTATATCGTATATCGTAATATACGAGACATTGATTCGAGTCGGGATGGCTAAAATCCTGTGATGAACAGCCTTTGCATGGAGATCGAATTCTTGACCTTTTACTTCAAGGTCAGGATCCTTCAACACCAAGATCGGTTCTGGTTTCATGATTTCCTCCAATGATTTAAAGAGCTTAATAAACAGTCTTATAGTATATAGTATTTAGCCATAAAAGTCAAATTATTATACTTTACACTACACTAATGAAAAGACTCATTGCTTCACCAATTCGAAACACTCAGGTTTATGTATTGCGCTCTCTTCAATTTAACGAGTATAACCTTTTAGTCTTGTACTATACTTAATCTATGCCTATTCGACCGCTGGATCCGGAAGGGGAGTATGTAGAGGTATACGAAGAAGAGTCAACCTCTCCAGACCATGGAAAAACGATAAAGTTTGCGTTTCTGGGATTACTGGTAGTGATTGGTGTGGTGTTTGCCTCAAACTGGACACGGATGGGGGAGGAGACCGGGCGGTACGAAGCAACAGAAAACCCTGAGCCGACTCGAGGTTATACGTTTTTTAACACGAAAGAGGAGTACTTTATGAGTCCGGAGCAGACCGTAGATGAACTCAAACTGGAGTCTCAGAAGCTGGTAGGGGAGTCGATCGCGTTTGCCGGATCTAAGGTCAACGAAGTAGGAGCACAGGTTTTGGGAGAAGCGACGGAGATTGCGCAGGAAACAGCCTCAAAGTCAGCAGATACAGTCACAAACGCGGTTTACGAGTATACCGTAGGAGCCGTGATCCTAAATCTGATCGAAAAACTTCCCGCTGGTGCGCGTGAAAAAGTAATAGAGACCATCTGTCAAAAAGAAGGCTGCCAGGAAGCATCACCTGCTGCTCAGATTGAATAACACCCTCAAAACCACCTGTTTTTTCCTTGTTTCCTGCGTGCGGTATGGTAGTATATCTATATGGATATCACATACTTAGGTCACTCATCATTCTTAATCAAGTCAAAAGACGCAAAAATTATTACCGATCCATTTGATCCGAAAAAGGTCGGCCTTCCGTATCCGAAGCAGTCAGCTGATATTGTTACTGTTTCTCACCATCATTTTGATCACGACAATGTGGATGGCGTAAAGGACTACAAGCGCATGTTCGACTGGCCGGGTGAGTTTGAGATCGAAGGAGTACGCATTTTCGGATTCCAGAGTTTTCATGATGATCAGAAGGGTTCCGAGCGGGGAGAGAATGTTATCTTCCGTTTTGAAACGGAAGGATTATCGGTTGTACATATGGGTGATATCGGACATAAACCGGACGATAAACTGATCGATCAGCTGGGCGATATTGATATTCTGATGATTCCAGTTGGCGGCCATTTTACCATTGGCTCGGCAGAAGCTGCTGATGTTGTCAAAAAACTCGATCCGGCTATTGTCATTCCCATGCATTATCAGAACGAAGCTATGGATCCTTCTTTAAAAGAAAAACTGGAGCCGGTTTCTGCGTTTGTCCAGAAAATGGCCGCCGAAGCGGTTCAGCCAGTCGAAAAATTGACGGTCAAAAAGGAAGAACTGGGAGAAACAGAGATGAAAGTAGTGTTACTCCAGTCCGCGTAACATACTGTCTAAAGTCTGATTTTGACCTTCTGTAACAGCCTCATTAGCAATCTTCTATTGTATTATATAATACTATAAGTTATAATACCGCTTATAACAATCTCACCTGTGCAGAAAGGAGCACACGATGCGTTATCAGGACCTGCCGCGAGGCAGGAAGTCCGGCGGCTGGAAGTTTACTGCCAAGACACTCCTGGCTCTCCTGGCAGTGATTGCCATGGGCGGGTCAGCAGTCTACTGGTGGGGCGTCCAAAGCCAGCTTACGTCCAACTGGGTTGTCGCGGCGGCTTTCACCGCGATTCTGGTGCTTGCGCCACCCAGCCTCACGTCTTTTCTGATCCCCTGGAGCCCCGGGGGAATGCTCTTGCAGCGTATTAACGCCAGAACCTGGGGGTACACGGTGGTCGTGGGGGCCGCTTTCTATCTGCTGTACTACTCATTTGAGGTGCAGTACAGCTGGTGGGCGGCACAGCCTGTCGTGCGGGATACCGGGCTGATCCTGCAACAGGTCATCATCGGGATCATCGGGTTCATCATAATCCCGGCCCTCTTGTGGACCCCGGTCACCAGCGAGGAGCTGGTGGAGCAGGTGCGTCAGGTGTACCTGGTAAAGCGGTACGAGCTCCAGACACAGGCGGACATCGCGATCCTGCGGGCCACGCTCTTGCGCGCGCAGGAGAAGGCTCTCATCGGGTTTGCCAACCTGACCGTTCAGGAGAAGGAGGAGCTGGCAGCGGTGATGCGCGGTCTGGTCAGGGGCATCGATCAGACGCTGCAGGACATTGGCACCTCGGTCAAGACCGTCAGTGGTGCCACACTGCCATTCGGGTCGCTGGAAGACAACAGTGACATCCGCGATTACCTGGACTACATCGCCGAGAGCCTCGAGGGAAATGCCTTCGGTGGCGCTCAGCGAGGCCAGATCTCCGACCCCGGCCAGGAGGTGATCGACGACCAGCAATCAACGCAGGCACATCACTCGCGCCAGCTGCCCCCGAGGCGATAGTGAGATCGGAACATGTAGGACGCCGGTACGCGCGAAGCCGGCCTCGCCCGGGAGGAAGCAGGCAACTGCTTCCTCCCGGATTTCTTACTCCTTTTCTTGTCAAAAATACCGGAAATCCGTTACAATAGAGACTCTATGGTTTCCACTTCCCAGATTAAAACACCTCCTCATGATCTTGATGCGGAAAAAAGCGTACTTGGCGCGATTCTTCTGGATGCATCCGCTATGCATCTGGTAACCGAGTTTCTTCGTCCGGAACATTTTTACATAAAAGCTCATCAGGATATCTATGATTCGATGATCTCCCTGTTTGAAACACAGCAGCCGATTGATATCGTCACTCTAAAAAGTCATTTACAATCCCGTGGCTTAGGCAAGAAAATCGGTGGTACCCAATATCTGACAGAGCTCTTGAACAGTGTTGCTACATCCGCGTACGTTGAGTTTTACGGCAAAATCGTCAAAAGCCATTACATGAAGCGGAAACTGATTGAGATCTCTTCTCGTACCGTTGAAAAAGCATTTGCCGAAGAAGGAGATGTCAAAACACTGATTGATGAGGTGGAAGGGAATATTTATGCCCTGGCGCAACAACATCACTACCGTGAATTTATCCCGATTAAAGAAGTCTTAAGCGAAAGTTTTACCCGTCTCGAAGAACTTGCCAAGAATCAGGACAGTATTCGCGGTGTCCCGACCGGTTTTACGGCCCTTGATAATAAGCTGGCAGGTATGGGTAAATCAAATCTTCTTATTCTGGCAGCCCGTCCGGGAGTCGGTAAAACCACGTTTGCACTCAATATAGCCCTTCATGCAGCGCTAAAAGCGAAAACAACCGTCGGCTTTTTCTCGCTGGAAATGAGTAAGGAAGAACTGGTAGACCGTCTGCTGGTAGGTCATGCCGATGTGGATGCCTGGCGCTTGAAAACAGGTCGACTTTCGGATGATGATAACCGGAAACTGGTCGAGGCTATGGGAGAACTCTCCGAAACAAAAATTTTTATTGATGATACCCCGGGAGCATCTATTCTTGAGATGCGAACTAAGGCGCGCCGTCTCAAATCCGAGCATAATCTCGGCTTTTTAGTAGTTGATTACCTGCAGCTTGCCGATCCAGGCAGAAAATTCGAGTCACGCACGCAGGAAGTCTCGTATATCTCACTTGGTCTCAAAAACCTTGCCCGTGAACTGCAGATTCCGGTAATGGCATTATCACAGCTATCCCGTGCGGTAGAGCAGCGTGGAGATAAAAAACCGGTCCTTGCAGACCTTCGTGAATCAGGGGCAATTGAACAGGACGCAGACGTTGTTATGTTTATCTATAAAGAGGGTGACGATAATGAGCTGATTGATCCCAGCAAACGGATTGTAAAACTTGATGTCGCCAAACATCGTCACGGATCGACAGGGGAGATTGATCTGCTGTTCCGTGGTGATCGTGTCAAATTCTTTAATATGGAGTCAAGTGGCATCTCCCTGTAATAATGCAGCAGCGGCAGAGTTTCCTCCGCCGCCGCCACAACCTTCCTGAATAGCCTGGACGAATGCGGGTGCTACAGTGCGAACACCGCAATCAAAAGGCCAATCACGCCCAGTATGCCCAGCACTACCAGCATAGCTCTCAGGCGCCAGTCCACCGGCTGTGCGGGTACCGGGTCCTCCGGGGTGAGCGGATAGCTTGCCTCAATTCCCACCACGTACCAGTAAGCAGACACACCCGACTGGTACAGGATGCCGGCAGCCGGTTCGTCCAGTAAAACGTAAGAGATATGATACAGTATGATGGGGTTAAAATCAAGAAAGCCGCCTTGCGGCGGCTTCTTTAATAGAGATTGACGAGTGTTATTCTTCCTGACCCAGATCGCGGGTAATCAGCTGGCGGACATAGTCAGCTTTACTGACACCGTTTTCACGGGATTTTTTTGACAGAAAGATATTCATTTCGCGACTTAACATTAAGTTAAAGCGATAGAGCAGTTTCTTTTTCTTGGTATCACTAAAGAACGGCTTCATTACTTCTTCCAGATTGTTCATGGTTTTGTCATCACACTTAACCATGGTGATCATGTTGGTGGAAGCAAACAGGACACTTTCCGGCTTCTTTTTGGTATAACAGAGGAGGGTTGACTTGCGATGTTGCAACGCCAGACTCAGACAGCCTCCCAGCTCGATGCCGGAGATACTCGCCGTAATAATAACGGCATCTGCATTTTTTATCTCGTTTGAGATACTGATCGTATATTCAGTGTCTTCCGAAGTTTCTTTTTGTGGAGCTGAGGTACTCACAATATTTACTTTGTGGCCCTTTTGGGTACAAAAATCAACAAACGCTTTTGTATCTTTCTGGATTTCAGCCGATTTGGTGAAGGGGGTGAGGATGACAATTTTCATAAAACCTTGTAAAATGAAATTAATATGTAAATAATACCTGACATTTAGTTAATGACAGGTTAAGAAAACGTTAATAAATCGTTAATAAACCATTAAAAAAAACTAAGATATACAATATATCATACTTTTATGCAAAACACCAAAAAAGCCCGGGTCTGCGTCCAAGGTATGCACTGCGCCTCTTGTGATCTGCTCGTACAGCGTAAACTGTCCGAACTAGATAATGTGACAAATGTCACAGCAAATTATACCACACAAATTGCAGAAATCGAGTATGTGGGGGAATTGAATAAAAGCGAGCTCCAAAAGCGTGTTGCAGAATATGGCTATACGATAACCGAACCAGACACTGCTCAAGCAGGGGACGAGCCCTATGGGAAGCGTGTTATTGATGCTGCGGTGATTGCAATGATACTGTTGATTCTGTTCTTATTTGCGCAAGAGTTTCAGCTGATTCCGTCGATTGATACCAGTGGAACGTTATCTTTGGCAACTATTGCAGTGATCGGGGTGATTGCATCGGTTTCAACTTGTATGGCTACTACCGGAGCGTTGTTTCTCTCAACTATTGGACGTATGAAACATGAAACAGAAGACATGGTGCAACGTATTATTCCGAGTATTAGTTTTAATGCCGGGAGAATCGCAACCTATGCGGGGATGGGGTTTGTAAATGGGGCAGTAGGACAGGTAATTTCTAAAGATCTTCAGATGGAGTCTTCGATGAATATTATTATTGGTATCTTGATGGTTCTGGTGGGTTTGGATATGTTACGTATATTTTCGCTGCGTTCACTATTCCCCCATAGTCTGGTACGCAATACGGTTCTGAAAGTAGAGAAGAGTCTATTACGTAATCCCCGAAAGACGTCTTTTCTGCTGGGTGCCTCAACCTACTGGTTGCCGTGCGGGTTTACCCAGTCAGTTCAGTTGTACGCTCTGGCTGTGGCCGACCCGTTCCAGAGTATGCTGATAATGCTGGTTTTCGTCTTAGGGACAACCCCGTCCCTCATCGGTATCGGGCTGGCCTCAAGTATAGTAAAACACCGATCTTACGCGGTATTTATGAAAGTAGTGGGCGTGTTTGTGTTTCTGGTGGGACTGATGTATAGTCTTAACTTTTTGACACTCCATAATCTGAATCCATTCGCCCGGGTTACCTCAACGGTATTTGCCGAGGCCAACCCAACAGAAACAGAGATGGCTGAAGTAACCGCAGATGGTACGCAGGTATTGCGGATGACGGTCAATAATGCCGGTTACTCTCCCAGCCGTTTTACGGTACAGCATGGCAAGCCCGTAAAGTGGATTATTACCGGAGAAGAAGTATTCGGGTGTCAAGGATTGCTGCAGGTGCCCGAAATTGGCATTTCCCGGGTGCTGGAACGGGGAGAGAACATTGTAGAGTTTACTCCTGCTGAGAAAGGAAGTATCGCGTTTTCGTGTTCTTCGGGATCTGTTGCAGGACAAATAGAGGTATTGTAAATCGCAAAAGGGTATGTGTTGGATGCCGCCGGTCAGCCGGTCGGCCTGCTGCCGGAGCTGCGCCGCGGCGCGAGCGTCGCCCTGGTCAGCCAAGATGCCGGCCTGCACGTGGAGGGTCATCTGACTACCCTCGCGGCCGCCGAGCTTGTTGGCCCAGTTCACGGCGTTCTGCTTTGTCACCCAATACTGATCCGAGCTCATAGGTCCTCCATCAAAGACGGTACCTGCGTCGGCAGGAATACGTAATTATAACAAAAAACTATAGGACAATCAAGTTTGCTGGGTGACTTTTTTGCCTGAAAGAGTAGTCCAAAGGTACAGAAGGAGAAGTGCGATACCGATCCCGACCAGGCTCCCTGCGGCTACGTCCAGCACATAGTGGCACAACAGGTAGATACGGGAGTAACAGATTCCCAGTGCCCCCAGATAGTAGAAGAGTGCCCGTTTTGGATCAAAGTGAGCAAGAATCACGGCGCCACTCATTGCGAGTGAGGCATGGCCCGAGGGAAAGCTGTAGTTATCAGGACAGGCAAAGGTATTCTCAGGGTACAGCAGATAGGGGCGGGGACGCTGAAACAGCGGTTTTAACAGCACTTCGGTTGTAAAAAACGATACTACTGGCGACAGAATCAGCAAAAGCAGTAATGCTTTGGTAATATACCGGCGAAACAGAACAGCCACGGCGAGTCCAACTGCAAGCAGGAGTAAGACATCGACTTCAAACGACAAAAAAAGGAAGATCCAGTCGGTAACAGGAGTTGAGGGAACGATGCCGGAGAGAAACCTGGAAACTCGTTCATCCAGGTTGAGAAGTGCGGAAAGCATGTGCCGCGGGTGGGAGTCGAACCCACATGCCTTTGAGGGCACAGGTTTTTGAGACCTGCGTGTCTGCCATTCCACCACCGCGGCGTTGGGATAGAGGTATTATACACGGTCTGTGAGAGACTTCCCAATAAAAAAAACCCCGGGCGAACCCGGGGTTTTCTGGTGATTGTAATTGTTAACCGTTGAATTACGCGGTGGGCCACTTGCCTGGGTTGGCAGGCGAGCGTGCCCTAAGGTGGGCCACTCTTCAGGATTTGCTGTTGAGCGAGCCCTTAAGTGTTTCGAATAATACATAACTTATAACTCACTGTTTGTTGTGTGAACATTCGATGGGTGATTACACGACGGGAGTCCGTATTTTGGGCTACCATCAGCTTTCGAATATCGAATTTATTTTTTTAGATTTATTATTGCAAAGTGCTTTGTTGGTTTTCTTCGTTAGTTTGTTTGTTGAACGGTGAACAGAACTAGTATTTGTTCTTCGTTCTTAAGATGTGTTTTGTTACATCGGAACATTGAACTTATAATTAATTATTATAAGCTTATAACATGGATATAGTGTTTGTCAATACCTATTTTTAATTTGCCTATTTATATTGTTATAACAGTCTAAAACTATGATATTTAAGTTCGTCTGATCAGTAGGGAAATGAGGGGTTTAGACTGTTGCATTCATGTTAATCAGATAACTTGATAAAATTAGTTCAATATCCTATAATATGAGTATCAAATATGTAATTTGATCCAGGATAGCCTTCTGATAAGTAAAACTTATTAGCAGGTTGTCCTGCAAAGGATAACATTGTCTCAACACAGCCACGTTGCACCCCGCAACCAAGCACCAAAGGAGCACGAAAATGCAGATCCAGTACGGTTTGTTGGATGTCCACGAAGACTGTAACTGTCCCCGGTGCCAGCGAGTAATCGCGGCCTGGCGGCAGGAAAGCGGCGCGACTCATGCGTTTGACGTGACCGAGCCCGTGCAGGGCTGCGAGTGCGTCATCTGCACCGGCCTGCGCTCGATTGAGCGAAACCGCGGCAAGCACCCGCAGCTGGTCTACAAGCCGGCCAAGCGCGGCCTGCTCGATCGCTGGGTGTCCTGGGGCCGTCGTGCCGACCAGGGGGACTAAAGAGATGTTCCCGTGCGAAGGCGGATGCGGCGCCAGTGTCCCGCACAAGCGTGAGTTCTGCGAGGAATGCGCCCTGAAAATTATGGAAGGGCACACGCAGATCATCCTGATGGCAGAGCGAGCTGTACAACAGCTTCGCAAAGGTTCGCCGGTTCACCTCAAAGAACCGGACAAGGTTCCTGCTGAGATCTGACGACCTCAGCGCTGACAGGAGCGGCAGGAGGGAGTAAAACTCCCTCCTGTACTTCAAAAACTTTCATTGACATTACCTTCATACTGCGCTATACTCGCAGATAGGAATTATGCTGAAAGAACCACTTGCTCCGATAGCCAATCAGTTTCTTCATAAAGATATTGTTTCTATTAACCAGTTTGACCGTGCTTCCTTTGAGACGGTATTTGCAACGGTACAGAAGATAAAACAGGAGATGCAGGAGAACCGATTCTCTGAACGTCTCTCAAAACTACTTGCCACATTGATCTTTTTTGAACCATCATCACGAACGTTTTCTTCGTTTGCGACAGCGGTCAAACGGCAAGGTGGTCAAACCCTCGAGTTTCAGAATCCGGGGCAGACATCTTCTGCGGTAAAAGGAGAGACGCTCGAAGATATGGCACGGGTTATGGAAAACTATTCAGATGTAATAATAATGCGTCATCCGGACGTCGGCTCTGTCGAACGGGTTGCCCGCTCAGTTCAAATTCCGGTAGTAAATGCTGGAGATGGGGCAGGGGAGCATCCGACACAGGCACTGATGGATATGTATACTATCTATGAAAAAAAAGGGACGCTTGATGGGGTTACCGGATTATTTGCCGGAGATCTCCTGTATGGTCGAACTGTCCATTCACTGCTCAAAGGCTTTGTAAACTTTACGAATGTCACTCTCTATATGCTCTCTCCCACAGAGTTACGCATCGATGCGACACTGAAGGCAGAGCTTGAGGCAAAAGGACTGAACATGATAGAGATTGAGTCTGAATCGGAGATTCCTGCTGATTGTGCGTTCTGGTACTGGACCCGGGTCCAGAAAGAACGGTTCAGCTCGGATGAGGCGTATAACGCCGTAAAAAACCGCTTTATCTTAACTCCTGAACTGGTTACCGTAAAGGGCAATCCGCAGCTCTTGCTGATGCATCCGCTGCCACGTGTAGGGGAGATCACAGAAGCGGTTGATGCCGATCCACGCGCAATCTATCTAACCACGCAAATTCAGAACGGCATGTATACACGAATGGCATTGCTTTCATTAATTCTTGGTAGAATATAACCATATGAATGCTCAACTTATCCTGAAGGACGGAACTACTTTTGATGGCGTCAGTTTTGGCGCGGATGTCTCCTCTCCGGGAGAAGTGGTATTTACTACGGGCATGGTCGGCTATCCGGAAAGTCTGACCGATCCTTCGTTTGCCGGACAGATCCTGGTCTGTACCTACCCGCTGGTAGGGAACTACGGTATTCCGGATCCGAAATACTGGGAATCGGACAAGATGCAGATTGCGGGACTGGTTGTGTGTAACTATATCGATACGCCGTATCATTTTCAGAGTCAGCGTACCTTAAGCAAATGGCTGAAAGATGAAGGGGTTCCGGCCATCGAAGTAAAAGACACCCGGTTTCTGGCAGAAAAAATCCGGAATGAAGGGGTACAGCTGGGTAAAATCGTTGTTAATGGTAACGATGTAGAGTTTAACGATCCAAATGCTGAAAATCTGGTGGCTAAAGTCGCAATCAAAGAACCAAAAACCTACAATCCCGAAGGTCATAAAACAGTTGTTGTGTACGACTGTGGAGTAAAAAACAATACGATTACCAATCTGGTACAGCGCAATCTGAAGGTTATCCGTGTTCCCTGGGACTACGATATTTTTGAACATAATATCGAGTACGATGGCATCTTGCTTTCCAATGGACCCGGCGATCCAAAGACCGTAGATAAAACAGTTCAGATAGTTCGTAAGGCACTTGAAGCAAAAAAACCGATATTCGGTATCTGTCTGGGAAATCAGGTACTGGCTCTGGCAGCAGGAGGGGATACCTTTAAGTTGAAGTTTGGTCATCGCAGTCAGAATCAACCGTGTATGCTGGAAGGCACTAAGCGCTGTTACTTAACGACTCAGAATCACGGCTATGCCGTAGGGGTAATTCCACCGGGTTTCAAGCCCTGGTTTATCAACGCCAACGATCAGACAAACGAAGGTATTATTCACGAATCGTTACCCTTTATGTCCGTTCAGTTCCATCCCGAAGCTACTCCTGGTCCATCAGATACGGAATGGCTCTTCGATCACTTCTTTGACAAGATCATGACCGGATAAACTTAAAAAAGTAAACGGCAGCAGCGCGAAGCCACTGCCGTTATCCGTAGTCGATTCCACTTTGAACCAGCTGCCCGCGCATGCGCTTTCTGGTATTTCAGCGCGTTCCGGAGCCTAGCTGAAGTAGTTCTTCTCCGCGAGCCGCACCAGCTCCAGCCCGAGCATCAGCAGCGGTATGCTCAGGTCGATCAGGAAGACGATCGTGTAGAACGCCCAGGTCATGTTGAGCATGCCCCAGCGCTCGTGTCGAATCATATGGCGCACCGCCGTAGGATCGGGCACCAGGGCAGGCGTGGCCGAGAGATCCTCGTCGAGCTGAGCCCGCTTCTCCAGCTGGCTGAACCCGACCAGGAAGAGTACGATGAACGCTCCGCCAAAAACGATAAATAGCATCCCGTACCTCCTTCATGGGGTGAACTGAACCGAATACGTAGCCGAAAGATATTGTACCATAAGCCTGATCTGTAATTGAGCAGGGGATGATTATCAGTTGCAAACGTGCGCTAAATCACTATAATGTATCTAACTATGGAGTTGCCGAAAAAAATTCTGATTCTGGGTTCCGGAGCACTTAAAATAGGTCAGGCCGGAGAGTTTGATTACTCAGGATCTCAGGCAATCAAAGCCTTTAAAGAAGAAGGCATCAAAACAGTCCTCATCAACCCGAATATTGCTACCATCCAAACCTCCGAACTGCTCGCTGACGAAGTCTACTTTTTACCCGTTACCGATCATTTTGTCGAAGAGGTCATCAAAAAAGAAAAACCTGATGCAATCGCCTTGTCTTTTGGCGGTCAGACCGGATTGAATACCGGCCTCAGTTTGCAGAAAAAGGGAATACTGGAAAAGTATGGAGTTCGGGTGCTTGGCACCTCCGTAGACTCGATCGAACGGGCAGAGGATCGTGATCTCTTTGCACAACATGTGCGATCACAGGGCATGATGACTCCTAAAAGCCGCGCAGCTCATAACCCGGAAGAGGCATTACAGTATGCCGAAGAACTGGGATATCCGGTTATGACCCGTGTCGCGTTTGCACTGGGTGGTCAGAGCTCCGGGGTAATCCGTTCTGCTGAAGAAATGAAAACAAAGATGAAGGATGCCTTTGCGTTTACCAATCAAGTTCTGGTAGAGCAGTATCTACATCACTGGAAAGAGGTAGAGTACGAAGTAGTGCGCGATCAGTTTGATAACTGCGTCACTGTATGTAACATGGAGAACTTTGACCCTCTTGGTATTCACACCGGAGAATCAATCGTTATTGCGCCCAGTCAGACCTTAACCAACTACGAATACCATTACCTGCGGGACGTCTCTATGAAGCTGGTGCGCAGTCTGAACATTATTGGCGAATGTAATGTGCAGTTTGCACTCAATCCTCGTCCGGACGGGGAGATTGACTATCAGATTATTGAGCTGAACCCACGTCTTTCCCGTTCTTCCGCGCTAGCTTCCAAAGCTACCGGCTATCCGCTTGCTTATGTTGCGGCAAAGCTGATTCTGGGGAAATCCTTAACCGAAGTACAAAATCAGATGACCAAGGTAACACAGTCCTGTTTTGAACCGGCACTGGATTATCTGGTGGTAAAGGTTCCGCGCTGGGATCTCCAGAAGTTTGACAAAGTAGAAGATAAGATTGGTTCTGGCATGAAGTCTGTCGGTGAAGTGATGGCAATTGGCCGCTCGTTCGAAGAAGCCGTCCAGAAAGCAGTTCGTATGCTGGATATCGAGGTCGAAGGGGTGACTGACTATGACTTCTCAGAAGATGAATTTGACTATGAATACTACGTTAACACACCAACGCCACGACGCATTTTTGCCATCTGTAAAGCCCTAAAGAATGGATACAGTGTGGAAAAACTGTATGAAATTACAGGTGTTGATCCCTGGTTCTTGTACCGGCTTCAGTCCCTGGTGCAGACCGAGCAGCAGTTTGTTGAGTCAAAAAGTCTGGAAGAACCAATGTTGCGCCGCCTCAAAGAAGATGGATTTTCTGATAAATATATTGGCAAACTGATTGATAAAAAGGGGCTTGAAATCCGGGAACGACGCAAAGAACTGGGCATTCTTCCGGCAATCTTTAAGATCGATACGTTGGCAGGAGAGTTTCCGGCGCAAGCAAACTACCTCTATATGACCTATCACGGGTCTCATCACGATGTTGAGCCAATTGGTGAGAAGGGAGTAGTGGTACTTGGCTCCGGTCCCTATCGCATCGGTTCTTCTGTCGAGTTTGACTGGACCTGTGTAAATGCGGCGACCTTCCTGAAAAAATATGAGCGCGAATCGATTATTGTAAACTGCAACCCGGAGACGGTCTCAACCGACTATGATATCTCAAACCGTCTGTATTTTGAGGAACTGTCGTTTGAACGGGTAGCCGATATCTACGAATTCGAACATCCCGAAGGGGTAGTCGTTTCGGTCGGTGGTCAACGGCCAAATACGTTGGCATTCTCGTTGTCCGATTACGGCTGTCATATTCTGGGTACCAAAGCTGAAAACATTGATAAAGCAGAGGATCGCAGTAAGTTTTCCCAGCTCCTGGATGATATCGGTGTTGCCCAGCCCGCATGGCAGAAGCTCTCCAAGCTGGAAGATGTCAAAAAGTTTGCGGAAGAGGTTGGTTATCCGGTGCTCATTCGTCCCTCCTATGTCTTATCAGGAAGCGCTATGAGTATTTGCTATAACGAAGCGGAACTGGAAAAATTCCTTTCCAAAGCAGTGGTAATTAATCAGGAATATCCGATTACGGTCTCGAAGTTTTTTGAAAATTCAAAGGAAATTGAGCTGGACGGTGTTGCGATGAACGGCGAAATTATGGTCTATGCCGTCTCCGAACATATAGAAGAGGCAGGCGTCCACTCGGGTGATGCTACCATTGCGTATCCACCACAGCGTATCTTTTTGCAGACGGAAAAACAGGTCGTGGATGTCGCTCATAAACTGGCCAACGCACTCGAGATTAGTGGCCCGTTTAATATCCAGTTCCTGGCAAAAGAAAATAAAGTTTCGGTAATCGAGATTAATCTGCGTGCATCCCGTACCACTCCGTTTATATCCAAAGCCACCGGAACTAACTTTGCAGAAGTTATCGTAGACTCGTTCTACGGTAAGGCACAGAAAAAAGAGATTGAATACCCGGATTATGTGGCGGTAAAGTCGCCGCAGTTCTCATTTTCACGATTAGAGGGTGCTGATCCAGTTCTACGGGTTGAGATGGCCTCCACCGGAGAAGCAGCCTGTTTTGGTGATACCGTCGAAGAGGCATTCCTGAAATCAGAGCTTTCCGTCGGGGCAAAAATACCGGAAAAAGGGATCTTTATCTCACTGGGCGGAGACGAAAATAAAATTCGCTTCTTAAATAGTATCTGGCGTCTGAAAGAGCTGAACCTGCCGTTATACGCAACCGAAAAAACGGCTGAATTCCTACAGCGGAATGGCGTAGAGGCTACCAAGCTGTACAAAATCCATGAAAACAAGTCTCCTAACTTTCTGGATTACTTTCAGGATGGCAAAATTGACCTCGCCATTAATATTGTCGATGCCAATCTGATGAAAGATATTGACGATGATTATCGCATCCGACGTGCCACGGTAGACCATAATATCTATCTCCTGACTAACCGCCGCAAGGCTGAGTTATTCATCAAAGCAATTACTGACCTGAAAACTGATCAACTCAAAGTAAAGTCGTGGCGAGAGTACCGTCACTACTAATCTTTCTTATATTAGAATTCTCCTGTCTATCGTATAAATTGTTGTTGATATCCGTTCATTGGGGCATAGAAAGAGGTAGGGGTGAATTTTGATGTGATGGGATAGAGAAGTGGAGCGAAGAAAATTAAGTGGGAATAAGGACAAACATAGAGCCATGATCTTTTCATCCTAGACCTATGACTGTACTTATCATACTTTCAGTACTTTCATCCTTGCTAAGCGGATTGGGTACGCGATTAAAATAAAAGTTCAGACGAATGCTAATCTCGTCTTAATAAGTATTATAACACATGTTTTATACATATCAAGTGTGTAATTTAATTTTGTTGTAAAAAGGGATCAACACTTTTAGTTTTGGACAGTCATGTTGCGCCGATTTAGAATATTTCTTACAAAGAGAGTTCGATGTTCCGGACAGATATCATGCGCGAGAATGGCATTCTGGTGGTCAGTAGTGGCATATCCGGCATTTGTTTCCCACCCATAGTGCGGATAGGAGACTGCAAGCTGCGCCATGTGCGCATCACGGGCTACTTTTGCCAGAATTGATGCTCCCGCGATACTGATACTGCGGGCATCACCCTGGGGAATGGGAATTTGTTGAATTGACCGTATTGAGTCCAGTTTTTTAAATCTGAGGGTATCGGTAAATACGTAGATGGGTGCGTGCGCGGGGAGTGTAGAGATAAGCTGTTGAACCCCTTCCACGGCGGCGTCTTCGATTGCCCTGACAATACCGTAGCGGTTGATAGCGGTAACCGGCGAGTGTGTTATTGCGTAACAAAGCGCTACATCTTGAATATAAGGGGATAACAGCTCCCGCTTCTGTTTGGTGAGCTTTTTTGAGTCATGAATCCCTTGAGTACTAATTTCTGCTGCTTTTTCCGGGTGAAAACAGACCGCACCTACATATGCCGGTCCTGCCAAACAGCCCCGACCCACCTCGTCAACACCGATTATGTATGCATCCTTATTCCAGTACGGGAGTTCAAATTCAAATGTGGCTTTTGTGGTAGGCTGGCGCTTTTTTTTAGGCGCACTACGGTGGGGTGCCATATGCCTCCAGTATACCCGACCCGGGAATGCTATACTAGGGGAATGACAGACCAGAAGAAGCACTACACAAACCGCGAAATACATGAGATGCTGGCCTTGATTGCCGCTATCTATCAACTGCAAAATAAAAATCGGTTCCAGATTATTGCGTACCAGAAAGCAGCAGAATCGGTAGAGATGCTCCAGCAGGAGCTCTATAGTATCTGGCATGAGGGAAAGCTCAAAGAGGTTCCCGGTTTTGGTTCATCTATTGGTAAAAGTATCGAAGAGCTGTTTTCAACCGGGCACGCACCTCATTTTGAGGAGGTTATCGCCCAGGTGCCACCATCGTTGCCGGTACTGATGAAGGTTCCCGGCATCGGTCCTAAAAAGGCATACCGGTTAATTATGGAGTTTGAACTGTTTGATCCAAAAACAGTACTGCCTGAGGTTGTCCGGGTAGCAAATGAAGGGAGAATTGCACCAATGGATAAGTTTGGAGAAAAATCCCAGTACGATATTAAGGCTGCGGTAGAGTTGTATATGGCAACCGGCGCAGGGGATGGGCGTATGCCGTATCCGATTGCGGCAGATATCTTCGAGAAGGTGAAAGCGCATATTATGCAGTTACCGTACATTAAACGGATTGACGCAATGGGATCTCTGCGACGCGGGCGTGAGACCATCGGGGATGTTGATGTTTCGGTGATGGCAGATGACGAGCATTCAAAAGCAATTATTGAGCACTTTCTGGCTATCCCGGGCAAATTAGCAATTGATAATGCGGGTGATGCCAAAGCATCCATTATCTTTCCTCCCAATGTACGCATCGATCTTCGCACGCAGAATGAAAAACAATATGGTTCGATGTTGCAATACTTTACCGGAAGCAAACAGCATAATGTGAATCTACGGGAATATGCCCTCAAGCAGGATTATTCCTTGAATGAGTACGGAATTAAAGATACCAAAACCGGAGAGCTGCATCTGTTCTCAAATGAAGAGGATTTCTATGGCTTTTTGGGACTTGCGTATGTACCGCCTGAGTTGCGGGAGGGGACCACAGAGATAAAGCAGGCCAAAGATCGAACACTGCCACAGCTGGTTACGGTAGAAGATATTAAGGGTGATTTCCACATGCATGCACAGTATGATCTGAAAACATCGCATGATATCGGCAAAAATACCTATCGGGAACTTGTGGATAAATGTGTGGAAAGAGGATATAAATACCTCGGTTTTGCAGACCATAACCCTCGCCAAAGTGGATTGTCAGAGCAGGAAATTACAGAAATTATGCACAAACGGTACGAAGATATCCACAATTCGTTGAAAGATGCCCCGGTTCCATTTTATATTGGACTGGAAGTGGATATCCTGCCAAACGGATCTCTGGCATTACCTGAGTCCGCAGTACCGTATGTGGATTACCTGATTGTCTCTCTGCATAGTGCCTTCACCAAGAGTAGAGAAGAGCAGACGGAACGTATTCTCAAGGCATTATCGTATCCTAAAGTTCGTATTTTCGGGCATCCGACTGGACGGTTACTCAATAAACGGGAAGGAGTTACTGCCAACTGGGACCAGATTTATTCGTACGCGGCTGAACATGATATTGCACTGGAAATTAATGCAAGCCCTATGCGACTTGATTTGCCGGATAGTATGGTACGTGAAGCAGCGGCACAAGGGGTGAAATTCTGTATCGACACCGATGCACACGCTGCTGATCAACTGGATGGTATGCCATATGGCGTGACGGTTGCAAGGCGGGGTTGGCTGGAACCAGCACAGGTGGTCAATACCTGGGAACCGGAATCGTTTAAGAAGTGGCTGTTGCAGCAATAAAAATTAAGGCGGCGCAGATACTGATCCGCGCCGCCCTCCATACCTCAAACCAAACCTCTTGGCCTTCATCTGCTCCTGACTCTACATTCGGCAGCTGTCGCCTAGTAGACTATCTGGTAGCAGTCCGCGTCCATCGGGAAGCCCTTGCTCGAGAGCTGGCCGAGCAGGTCGCCCAGCGCCTGCTCGGTGGTCGTGCCGCTGCCGACCTCCATGACGCTCTCGTTCAGGACGGCCGCGTAGAGCGTGCCCTGGTGGGAGTCGATCTTCACCTGGATCGGGGAGAACGTCTGCGTGTAGGCCGCCGGGTCCTTCGGGAAGTCGTCGCCCGGCAACTGCCGGATCAGCGACTGCACGGCGCTCTCCGGGTTGTCGCCCTCGCCGACGCGGTCGGAGCCGTCGACCGCGGCATACCAGGTACCGCTGTACAACGACAGACCGACGAAGAGTTTCTTTTGCTTCTGAGCCATTGTGATAGCCTCCTCGCGTGTGCGGCAAAGCCGCGTTGGTTGATGCGAGCAATTATTATAGCAAAAAAGACCATGGTATCAAGATGTAATGGTGTATACTATGGGAACATATTGGTATAACCAGGAGTGACGTATGGAGACAATAGTTGCGTACCTGATTGCGGTGGGTCGCATCGCAGTGGTCGGCGTGCTCTTTGCTCTGTTATGGGATGGTTTCGATCGGTGGCTGGCTGGCATCTCTCAGCGCTTTGCGAGACGGGTGATCTTCCTTCTGGTGATGATGAGCCTGGGACGACCGGTCATTATCAGGAGGGCCTATCTGCTGCTCATGGGAGCGTACGTCGTGAGCATCTTTGGTCTGAACGGCATCCTGCGCTTCCTGCCGCTCAACGGACTGGCGCAGTTCTGCGCACAGCTTGCGTGCTTTCTCATCGCCGCACTGGTGGTGTGGAACAAGCAGAACTACCTGCTTCCGGACAAGCGTGCGTGGGCCATCCTTGTCTTTGCATTGCTCTTCGGCATCGACTGGCTGCTGCGGCGGATGATCGACGGGGTACGCTACCTGGCCGACCAGATGTGTGGCGCTGGTATTGTCTAGACAGCCGCCAACATCATCATGTACCCTGGCCCGTCCAATTACCCACGGCATCCTGCTGGTTGTTCACAGTGGTGAGGTACGGCAAAACGGCCGTACCTCACCTGCAATTTGTTATACTTGAGGTATGCATATCACCCAAAAGCTTGATGCAATCATCGAAAAAAACAATTCACTCTTATGTGTCGGGTTAGATTCCGATATCAATAAACTGCCTTCCCGTTTTACCTCACTCGATCATCCTCAATTTGAATTTAATAAATATATTATCGATCAGACAAAGGATCTGGTTTGTGGGTACAAGCCGAATACAGCGTTTTATGAAGCACAGGGAGAAGCCGGCATTGCTGAGCTTAAGATGACCATGGATTACATCCACGAAACCTGTCCGGAAGTTATTACGGTACTGGATGCAAAACGTGCCGATATTGGCAACACCAATAACGGATATGTGCAATTCGCGTATCAATACCTTGGAGCTGACTCAGTTACGCTGCACCCGTATCTAGGAAAAGAAGCGCTTCAGCCATTTTTTGATAGATCTGATCGTGCTGCTATTATTTTATGTCGTACCTCAAATCCAGGTTCTGCAGAGATACAGGACATGTTGTCAGAAGGTGAAGAAATCTATCTCCATATTGCGCGGAAAGTAGCAACTGAATGGAATGGAAATAATAACTGTATGTTGGTGGTTGGGGCTACCTATCCGGAAGAAATCGCAAAAGTGCGTACTATAGTAGGGGAGATGACGTTACTGGTACCGGGAATTGGCGCACAGGGAGGAGATGTGGAAAAAACTGTCCGAAGCGGGTTAAATTCTTCAAAAAAAGGGATGATGATTAATTCGTCACGCGGTATCATATTTGCAGATAATCCGCGTGAAGAAGCTCAAAAACTCAGAGATGAAATTAATAGATATCGCTCAGAGGGAAGAGAATAAGGGGTGTTAGAACATTATAAATTCAATTCTCTATGGCAAAAGGAACTGACTGGTCCACACCACTGGGTTGCATGGTCCGACTGCCACTGGAGCTAGTGTTGCTGGTTGTGTTTCTGGTACAGAAACCCTATCGGCATACGCTGCGGTAACAGCCGCTGACTCTCTTTATTTTTTGCCTTGATTTGGTATACTCTTTGTATGCTCTTTCCGCCATTCTACGACCCGGAAAAGTCGTACGAAGATAACTTTCACAATGGTCCATTCAATGCGTTTACGGATGCTTCTTCCTACCAGCTTCCCGGAGAGCCGCAGTATTCTTTTTTCGGACACCCGGTCTATCTACCGTTTGGTATTCCTGCCGGTCCGTTGGTAAACGGGAAATTTGTAAAAGCATCTCTCCAAAAAGGGTTTGATCTGCCAATGTATAAAACAGTCCGCACCAGAAAATACGGATGTCATCCGTTACCAAATGTGGTACCGGTGCAGGTAGAGGGCGACCTGACGCTGGAAAAGGCTGAACAGGGATTGACCCGTGCGGCAGATTACAAAGAACCGATCGCCATAACCAACTCGTTTGGAGTTCCCTCGTTTGATCCTGACTTCTGGCAGCCCGATCTGGCAGACTGTGTGAAACAGGAGGGCACGGGACAGGTAGTAATCGGGAGCTTTCAGGGAACCAATCGGGGAGAAGGTGTGGATGCCTTTATCGAAGATCATGTGGTGGCAGCCCGGTTAATGAAGGAAACCGGGGTAAAAGTAACTGAACTGAACCTGAGTTGCCCGAACGAAGGCACTCGGAATCTGCTCTGCTTTGACAAAGAGCGCGTACTGACCATTGTCAGCCGGATTAAAGAAGAGATTGGAAATCTCCCATTATTGATTAAACTGGCGTATTTTGAAGATGAAGCATTCCTGCGTGAGTATGTAACCGAGATCGGTAGAGTAGTGGACGGGTTTTCTACCATTAATACCATTCAGGCCGCTGTCTTTAATCCTGACGGTTCGCCCGCATTACCCGGCGAAGGTAGGTTGAGAAGTGGTATTTGTGGCGCTCCAATTAAGTGGGCAGGCCTCGATATGGTAAAGCGGCTCCATGCCTTGCGAAACGAACTGGGGTATACCTATCAGATCGTGGGAGTTGGCGGCGTTACCAGAGCGGAAGATTACACTGAGTATATGGAAGCCGGCGCCGACGCCGTTATGAGTGCGACCGGGGCAATGTGGAATCCCTTTTTAGCGAAACAGATTAAAGAACACATTCATCCGGCTGCCTAACAGCAGCTACCGCGCAGGCGGGGATTATCAGTATTTTAATTTCTTATGTCAGATGTCATCTCAATCCTTAAAAAAATTGGTGCGGTTTTAACTGACGATCATTTTGTCTATACCTCCGGAAAACATGGGGAAGTATATATTAATAAAGATGCACTGTATCCGCATACACAAGAGACTTCTCAGGTCTGCCGGCTGATGGCAGAAGCACATGCCGGAAAAGGAGTGGAGGTAGTGGTCGGGCCGGCTCTGGGTGGCATTATTCTGTCAACATGGACTGCAAATCATCTGTCCGAGATCGAAGGGCGGGAAGTGCTTGGGGTGTATACCGACAAAGATGAACAGAAAAATCAGGTCTTTACCCGTGGCTACGACAAATTGATAACCGGAAAAAAAGTGTTGGTAGTAGAGGATATTACCAATACCGGTGGCTCAGCCAAAAAAGTTGTTGATGCGGTACACGGAGTTGGGGGGACCGTAGTTGGTGTCTGTGTGATGGTAAATCGTGATCCATCAATTACGGATCAGCAGATCGGCGCTCCATTTACCGCACTGGCTACCTTTCCAGCAGAAGCATGGGAAGAAGCAGACTTACCGGAACGAATCAAATCACGACCCGTAAATACCAGTGTTGGTCATGGAAAAAAATATATGCAGCAAAAGGGTCTGTAATTTCTTGGGTCCTTTCTTGGATACTCGCTTTAAGGTTTACTTTCATTCGTCTTTCAGCGTATTCTGACGTTTCAGATTGTGCTATTGAGTTAACTATGTTATAATTATAATATGTCAAACTAGTTCTATTTCTCAGGAGGTGCTCTGATGAGTAAGCCAAGAGGTGGACGGCCGCGCTCCCTGCGGCAGATTGTTCGACCGCAGCGGAGACGACGGGGCTGGTGTTCGGTGCGTACCATCCTGTTCGTGCTGCTTTTTATGGCAGCGTTGGCGGCACTGCCTGCCGTCATTGCCTCGATCGTCCCGGTGGAGGATACCTTCCAGCAGGTCGTGCCAACTATGGGGATCATGCAGCCCTGAGCAGACAGGCGGTGCAAACTCACCTGCTGGGACGGTGTGGAACGGACAGCGGGAGCGGGTTGACCCCCTCCCGCTTTTTTTGTGTATACTATCGTATGCCACTGTTCTTTCAAAATATCTTTCTTATGTTAGGGACCGTGATTGGAGCGGGTATTTTTTCTCTTCCTTTTGCGCTGCAACGAAGTGGTATCGTATTGTTTGTTACACTGCTGGTGATAGTTGGGTATGTCATGGTACGGGTGAATATCTTTGTCTACGAAATCGTTACCCATACTCGCGCAAAACATCAGATTCCGGGGTACATCTCGTTAATTCTGGGACCCGGGTGGGGGAGGGTTGCTCTCTATATGATGATGTTTGCAACGGGAGGGAGTCTGGTTGCCTTTGCGTTTCTGGGGGGAACGTTTATCGCGCAGTTGCTGCCGATCTCCGAACAGTTGGGGACGATGCTGTTTTATACCTTCGCAACAGCGGTAATTCTGCTTGCAGGAACTAAACTTGAGGCTGTCGATATGGTTTTTACCGGCATTAAGATGAGTCTGCTGGCGGTTATTGTACTGGCGATGATCGTGGTGCTTCCCTTTGAGACAGCCAAAGTTCCGTTCACCGCGACCGATCCGTTTTCGGTACTGGGAGCTATACTGTTTGCCTATACCGGATTTTCTACGTCCGCGGTACTCCATCGAGGCGCGATGACCAAAAAATCAATCCATGTTGCACAGCTCGTTACTTTTGTAACGTATCTGCTATTTTCGCTGGTAGCATACTTTTTTATCGATTTTACCAGCTTTGCGCTGCCGAATAGACAACTTGATCTGTTATTCAATCTTGCAGGGGTATTTGTGGTCTTAACTCCGTATCTGGTTATTTCGATGATTGGCAGAGAGACGTTGATCAAGGATGTCCGGTTCCATGAACGAACCGCGATCGGCGTCATGGCATTCGTCCCATTTCTGTTTATTTTGTTTCGTATCGGCTCATTTCTTGAAGTGCTCTCCTTTACCGGCGGTGTCTTTATCGCGGCTGTCGGCATGATGATCTGTCAGGCATATGCACGAGTCTTCCCGAAAAAACGGGCATTTGAAGTCCTGTTTATTCAGCTTATCTTTCTGGCGTGCATCGTACTGGAGATCTTCTCACTCTTTTATTAACTCACCTAACGCACCAGGGTTGGAAGTAGTGTGGTAGAGTTCAGAGTATGACAGACGATGAGATCTTCGACCTGTATAGCGACTATTTGATAAGCCCAAACCACGGCTACCGGGCTGTCAGCGCTCCTTGACGGACAGGTCAGCCACGATCGCATCCGGCGGTTTCTCGCTGGCGCGGTTCGTACGTCGGCAGACCTGTGGCAGCGGGTCAAGCCACACGTTCGTGCAATCGAGCGCGATGATGGTGTGCTGATCCTTGACGACAGTGTCGCAGAAAAGCCGTACACCGACGAGAACGATATCGTCTGCTGGCACTATGACCATTCCAAAGACCGGATGGTCAAGAGCGTCAATTTTCTTACCGCACTGTACCATAGCCAGGACGTTTCCTTTCCCGTCGGCATCACACTGATCGCCAAAACTGAGCACTATATTGATAAGAAGGATGCCAGCGGCGGGGAGGCATATTTGCCAGTACTTGGTTACTTCAGAGATACCAGCACACTCTTGATGAGTAACCTTTGGGCAGATGCTTTCCTAAGCTCTGTGCTGACAATTCAACCTGTCAGTGCAGAGCCTCAATCTTGATAAACACAACTTTCAATTGCTATAATTTACACATGAAAAAAATATTACTCGTATTGTTAATCGCGGTTGCGTCTGCTTCCGCTGTTTCGTTTCTCTTATTTAGCAGCAAAAAAAGTCCTGAGGAATCCAGTAAGTCAACCGTTAAAGATAACTCGATTACTGAAGTCAATACCACTACTTTGTGTGAGAAAAAAGAGATGGTCTGGAAGGATAACGAATATAGAATAGACACATCACTCCCGAACCAAAATCTCTCTATGCGTGTTGAGGAGAAAAATCTCGAATCTTGGTCTTACCTTCTCAAACCGATTTCAGGTCAAGAAACAGAATTTACTGAATGTATGGCAAGTATAGCTAAAGTCCCCAATTTTGAAGATATGCCTGAAGAGTTGAGGAATCAATCGAAAGGAGTGATTGTATCTGTGGGCAAAATAGGCGATGGCGATGAATACACTTCGTTTGGCAGCATAACGATGAATATCCAGGCGTATGTCCCTGTGAATAGCAGCAAGCCTTACGATATCGATGCCGTTATACAGGATATCGCAGACAATTACACATTGCAGGAACAGCAAGATGGGAGCTTTCGTCTCTCGTTCATTGGCGGTATCGGCGAAACCTTTGACACTACCAAACCTTTTGCTTACGATTTTGTAGAACTCAACAACGAGCCGGCGGAGGTCAATTCAAGCTTTGTCGTTGACTTCATCTCCAAAGACAAAGGCGTCTCGTGGGAACCAGAAATTGTTGCAAAATAAACAGAGGAGCAAAACGTGTCGAAGCATAATAATGGGCTATACCGAGGCGGTGTAGCGATACTATATTGTTTCGCTCATGTTTGCAAAGGGGACGACAGGTGCGTTACAGCCATGAATGACAACATCGCCCAGAATCGTGCTACATAACCATAGCAAATTATGGAGGCGGCTTTACTATTAATCTGAAAACAACACAAGAAACCGATAAGCGGTTCTTTTAAGTTTATCACCTCCGATATGGTGGGAATAACAGAATTACGGCTCTTATTTCCTTTCTGAACTGATAGGACGGTCCGCTAAGGAAACACTCCATCTGCGGCTGATCCAACCTCCCTTACAAACTTGTCTGCTCCATCACCCGGTGAACGTTCTCCTCAGCCATGCGGACATAGATTTGGGTCATGTTTAGGTTCTCGTGCCCCATCCAGTCCATGAGGGTCCGTAGCTTCACTTATTAATCTTCTCTTACTCTCTGTTTTTGTATTTTAGGTGTAATTGTGCTATGATCGAAGCGTACATTACAATTTTCCACCTACCCTTATGAAGATTACCGTCACCGAACGTGCAACGGCCCTGCCAGAGAAGGGAACTGCTCTTCTTCTTATTACCAGTCAATCTACCAAACTCAAACAATTGATTTCGTCACTTCCTGGTGCTCCTCTCAAACGTCTTGAAGCCAGACTGAAAGAACGCGGATTTACCGGGAAAAAAGGTCAAACGCTTACTATCGAGATGGACGCGCCCTATCAACTGCTGATGATTGCCGGAGCAGGAACAGCAGCTACCCCGGTGATTGTCCGGGATATTGTCGCCGAAGCGTGTCGTGCATTACAGCAGCAGAAGGTAGCAGCCGTAGAAATAGTGTTGCTTCCAGATGTCGTCGAATCATCCCCGAAGATGGGAGAGATGATCGCTGTTGGCGCGGAGCTGGCATCCTATCATTTTTCCAAATACAAAACCCAGGAAAAAACGAGCAGGCCTGTTTACATGGAAACGGTAACTGTTTCCATTGATGTATCACAAAAGCCGTATAAAAAGGCACTGGTGGATGGAATCCGACGCGGACAGATGATAGCCGCAGGTATAACTAAAGCCCGTGATCTGGTAAACGAGCCGGCTTCTCATGCCACTCCTGAGCTGCTTGCGTACGAAGCCAAACAGATAGCGAAAGCCTCAGGGAAAAAAATATCCGTACAGGTTCTCGATCAGAATGACTGTCAGCAGCTGGGTATGAACTCTTATCTGGCGGTTGCGCAGGGGAGCGATCAGAAGCCCCAGTTTATTGTGTTCCATTACAAACCGGCCGGAACGGTACGGAAAAAAATATGTGTCATCGGAAAATCTATCACCTTTGATTCGGGAGGCTACTCAATCAAGCCGGCAGAGTACATGGAAGATATGAAGATTGATATGTCAGGCGGTGCCGCGATGATTGGTCTTTTTACCATACTGTCCCAATGGGATGAGAAAAAGGACGGAGCTATTCCGTACGAACTCTATGGAATTCTGCCTGCCTGCGAAAACATGATCTCCGGAAATGCGTTCCGTCCGGGCGATATCGTCACTGCAATGAACGGAAAATCGATCGAGGTTTTGAATACTGACGCGGAAGGACGCTTAACTCTGGCTGATGCTCTTGCATATGCCAGTCGGGAACTGAAGGTTGATATGGCAATTGATTACGCCACCTTAACCGGAGCATCCATGATTGCACTTGGACCGGATATCGCCTCACTGTTTGGAAATGATGAGGAGTTTACCGATCTGTTCCGGATCGCGGCTATGGAGAACGGGGAGCAGTTATGGCCGATGCCGCTTCATGACTACTACTTTGAAGATATGAAGAGTGAGATTGCCGATATGCGGAATATTACCCGGATGCGGTATGGCGGTGCGATAACTGCCGCGCTCTTCCTCAAGCAGTTTGTCGATGAGATGAAGTGGATTCATGTAGATATTGCCGGGCCGTCATACAATGCACGGAAACCGGTCGGCATTTATGATACAGGTGCAACAGGATGGGGGGTTGCAACGTTATTGCAAGTTATAACCACACCAAATCTATGAAAGCGAAAGATGTTTTGAAAAAAACAGGGATCGTGAGAGCACATATTGATGACACGTTAAGTTCAGCGGTCTCAAAACTGCATTCATCGCATGATGCATGCTTTGTATTTGATGGAGAAGACGGCAGCAAGTATGTTGGCGTTATAAATCCCTACTACTCACTGATTAAGCATCAGAAATATCAGGGAGAGTCTCTGGTACGTCACTGTCTGTTTCATCCACCCAAAGTTTCGATGGACGACTCAATCGAGCGGGTAGTTGGCTTAATGATGGAGTCCCGGATGCATTACCTGCCGGTTATAGACCAGAACGGCAGATTTGAAGGGGTGGTCTCTGCCCGTCGTATCCTCAAACAGATGGCAGCTGATCCGGTCTTTCATTCCACTGTCATGGACGCCCTCAACGAGCACTCCAAACCACTGGTGAGTGTCTACGCCGACGACAAGGTTTCCACCGTGATAAATCTCTTCGAGACAGAGCAGGTCTCGAAGCTGGTAGTGATCGATCAGGATATGAAGCTTCAGGGTATCTTCAGTTATTATGATCTGATTCCACATCTGATCGCTCCAACTGATAAGCCTGACTATGCCCGAGAAAACATTAATGAACATGACCCCTTTGTTCATATGAAAGTCCGAACCGTGATGCAGCAACGAGTACATATGCGTAAACCCGATGTTACGCTGGCAGAGTGTCTGACGGATATGGTGTCTCGTGAGATCGGCAGTGTCGTGATTGTGAATAGACAGGGCTTCCCGGCAGGTATTATCACGATCCGGGACTTACTGCGCCGTCTAAAGCATGAAGAACCGCGCGGGTTTATCGAGCTCTCCACTAATGATGTATCACCGGGAAACATGGAGATTATTCAGGACTATGGACCAAAACTCGAACGCTGGATAGCCAAGATGAAAGATGTCATGAGATGTCATATGCTGGTAAAAGAAGAGAAGAATGGGGGACTCTTCAAAGTAACTATTCATATCGTTCCGCGTAAAGGGAAAGCCATTGTCTATTCTGAAGAAGGAAAAAAGCTGGTGGATGTGCTCAAGACCATCAACAAAAATAACTGATTTTCCCGCGTAGTTTCCTGTTCGGGGCAGGGGATATACCCTTTACATTTAAAAATGCGACGGGTATCCACCTTCGTACGCTGAATGTGCGAAATATTTTTCGCACATTCAACAATGATGGATGTATCTGTTATACTAAATTCATGTCTGACAAGCGAGTGCATTGGCTTCTTATTGCCATTATCTTTATTGTGGCAATCTACTTCCGTTTTAACGGTATTAACTGGGATCAAGGGTATATGCTCCATCCGGATGAACGCTTTGTGGTTATGGTGACGAATGCCATGAAACTGCCGGAATCCTTTATCCAGTACATGATTCCGGCTGAATCTTCCATGAATGCCCGGAATGTCGGATTTGATTTTTTTGTCTATGGATCCTTTCCTCTGATTCTGGTTAAACTGCTCGCGGTGGGTACAGATATGGATACGTACAACAATACGGCTATTCTTGGCAGAGCAATCTCGGCCCTGTTTGACATTCTGGTCGTGGTGTATGTGTTTAAGATGGTTCAGTTGCTGGAACGCCATTACAAGCTTTCCCGGGGAGTCAAGTATGCCGCTGCCGGATTGTACGCAGTAGCAGTTCTGCCAATCCAGCTGTCTCATTTCTATGCGGTAGATACCTTCTCAAACTTTTTTACCATTGCCAGCATTTACTATGCAATGGCATTTTACTTTAAACCTCGCTTTGTGAATGTGGTGTTATCAGCGAGTATGATTGCCCTGGGTGTGGCATCCAAAGTCAGTTCAATCTATCTGGCTCCACTTATCGCAATCTTCTTTATTCTTCCGTATGTGACAATGTTCCTTAAGCATAAGAAAAAGCGCACTCCCAAAGAATTTGGTACGATGTTGCTCTATGGGGCGGGGTTTGTGTTTTTCGCCTATCTGACACTACGGTTTGCTAATCCATATTATTTTGAAGACGCGAACCTCTTTGCGGTTCATCTGTCAGAGGCTTTTCTGCAGAATATCCGCCAGCTCGAGTCTTTTACTGCTCCGGATGCCTGGTTCCCGCCGGCGGTACAATGGGTACATAAAACACCTGTCTGGTTTGCCTTATACAACCTGGTTATTGCGGGTGTAGGGATTGGATTTTTCATCACCAGCGTAGCGGGGATGATCATCGCGGTCCGTTCACATCGAAAAACTGCTCTCATGCTTATTCTGGCAGCGACAATAATGTTTTTTCTGTATCAATCAACCGTAGTACTCAAAACAATCCGCTACTTTATTTATATCTATCCATTTCTGGCAATCTTTGGTGGTATTGCACTGGCAGCCCTCTGGAGGATCAGACAGCAGAAGCTGAGAATCGGTCTATGTATTGCCACAGGCGCCGCGATCATGATCTGGCCGGTTATGTTTAACTCGATCTATATGTACGACCATTCACGGGTGCAGGCTTCTTACTGGATTTATGAAAATTTGCCCGGAGAGACAGTGTTGCTGTCAGAGCACTGGGATGACGGACTTCCGTTGATGATCCCGGATCAGCAGGGGAAGATCTTTATCATGGATCAGCTGCCGGTATTTGATCCTGATACCCCGGAAAAATGGGAAATTATGAACAGCAAACTGGAAAAGGCAGATTATTATGTCCTCAGTTCCAATCGGGGATGGGGAAGTATTACTACCGTACCCGAACGGTATCCACGGATGATGCAGTTTTATGAAGATCTGTTTGCGGGAAAAACACCCTATAAGCAGATTGCTAAAATTACGTCGTATCCTTCTCTCCGGTATCTCGGTATCCCGGTAGAGTTTCCGGATGGCTGGCTGGAGGAGTCATTTACGGTCTATGACCACCCGGAAGTTTATATATTTGAAAATACATCCAAGTGAGCACCGTCGATACAGAAAAGCAGCGGAAGTTTTTTGATGTTCTGATGCATCAGTACCCTGAGCATCTGCTCGAACAGCCGCTCTATCATACTCTGCTCGAACAGAAAGAGATAGAACAGCGGGTTCAGCCGTATAAAAAGGGCTCAGTTATCGACTTTGGTGCCGGCAGCGGACGTATCTCCATCTTCTTATTGCAACAAGGGTATACCGTTACCGCAGTTGATATTAGTAGTGAGTCGCTGAAGGTGCTGCGACGGAATGCTAAAAAACTCGGATTATCCGGTCTTAAAACAACCGACGTTGTACCAGAAACTGATGTCGACGCAATTGTCGGTGCTGATGTGTTACACCACGTTGATATGGATGAGTTTCTGCCGCTGTTTCACGCACGGCTCAGAAAATCAGGAAAGATAGTGTTTTCCGAACCGGGAGCATTTAATATTGCGTGGTACATCTTTCTGTTTGTTTTCCATAACTGGGAGGTAGAGAAGGGCATGATGAACTGTACCTACTTTAACCTGATGCGGTTGCTCAAAAAATACAACTACCGGAACATTACTCTGACTGGCGTCGGACTCTTACCCACCCCATTGTTTAACTGGTCAAAATTTCTTACCTGGCTGAATCATAAAGCGGGAAATTTGCCGGTTCTCAAGCTCTTCGCATACCGGTACATTGTTGAAGCTTCACGGTAACGAAGTGCAGGCATTCCTGTCGGGAACAACGCGCTGAGAAGATCATTTCTGTTTCGGTAATGTTTTCTGGTACGAAGCAAACAGTTTTTTAAACGAGGCAATAATAGTAACCGGATCAAATACCTGCTGTGCCTTTGCCGTCATCTCCGGACTGGCGTATGCATCCTTGTTCTTCAGAATTTTGACGATTGCCGCCGCGAGCGATTTCGTATTACTCGGTTTTACAATCAGTCCCATACCGGTCTGTGTGACAGGAATCCGTACTCCCGGTAGATTGGTGCCGATCGCCGGAGTGCCCAGACGCATGGCTTCTGCCTGAACCATCCCATATGCTTCGGTTTTGTTAATCGAGGGCAGGACAAGCACATCCAGGCTCTTGTAGAAGGCCCCTAATTCGCCACGGGAGACTTTTCCGAGGAAGGTATAGGGGATTTTATACTTTTTCAACAGCTTCATGATCTTCTGGTAATATTCCTGCTCTCCGGCGACGTCCTTCCCGTATGGTCCGGCAAATACCAGCCGGATCGGCTGGGAAATCTGTGCCACTGCTTTGATCAGAAACTCGATTCCTTTTTCACGAGACGTCCGTCCGGCAAAACCAACCCATGTCTCAGTGGCTTTCTTTTCACGCAGTTTCTGCAGTTTGGTTTCATCAACCGGAACGTCCGGAACCAGTGGGGGAATGGCAACAATCTTTTGTTTGTACCGGTCATAGACATTAATCCGTCGGGCATATTCTTTGGTGTTGATAACCACTGTATCTGCCAGCGAAAGCTGTATTGAAATAGAAAGCTGAAGAAAAAAAGTGATACACCTGCTGATAAATGAGCTTCCCAGGTCAACCTGGCAGTGGAGGAGTGCGATCACCGGTTTGCGTAGTATCTTTCCGATAACCGCAAGCCACAGTCCCTCAAAGTTTGGCATATTCAAAATAATAATGTCGTTTTTTCGGGCTTCATTAAAAAAATATCCCAGTGACTGTGGTGAAATATATCCCTTGGAGACCTTAAAAAGATAGGGCATGCGATGAATATGGATGGAGTTTTTTACCTCAAATTTTTTTAGTTTGGAGGTATGGGGAAAGGTCAGTACCGTGACGAGGTTTTCCTGTACCAGTTCTGAGAATAATGCAAACGGATAGGTAGTTATGCCTGAGGTATACGGATAGAAATAGGACGTATAAAACAGCAGTTTCATAACGACTTGATATATTCAATAGCTGCCTGCAGCGTTGGAAACTTATGTGGGTACTCGATGTTCCGGTCAAGGATATTGTAGATCCAGAGAATTTTTTTATCGGGGAACGTCTTACTCAGGTGTCGGACAATATCAAGATTATCTTCAACAAAGACATCAAGATCAAACCGGCGTACCATCTCTTCTTTATACAGATGTGGCTGGTTATCATCTTTGTTGTGATAACACCCTTTACAATAGTCGCGTGCCTTCATTTTGGTGATCCAGTGTTCGAAGTCGTGCTTCAGGAAATCGTAGCGAGCGGTAATGATGTATGGCTCAATCCGGTTGGAGCGGGAAAGCGTTTCGATCTGGTCAAAGCCAGGGGCAATAAAGAGACTGGATTTGTGAAACAGATCCCACATGAAGCGTTCGTGTTTTGTTTGCGGGACATAAAATTTCAGCTTCTTTTTTTTCAGGAAAATTGATTTGAATGAGGCTACCAGAGGCCTCATAATGCGTGCCGGGTTGTAGAGAATTACACCATCTAAATCAAATCCCACCTTCAACTTTTTTCGAGACATTGTTCTATTATACAGAAGGGGAGGCGGTATGACAATCAACTCGTAGGGCCTGACAGCCGTAATCCGATATGGTATTATTGAGAATATGTTACCGATATTGTTGCAGATTGGCTTTGTAAAAATATATACCTTTGGTGTGTTTCTCGTACTGGCATTATTATGGGGCGCATTTTTCCTGTGGAAAAATATCCGTCTGACGGCGTTTAAAGAAGAGGAAGTATTTGATGGACTGATCTTTGCCCTGATTGGAGGAGCGTTTGTCGGCCGCTTAATGTACGTTGCACTTCATTTTTCTGATTTCGGCTTTAATATAGTCCGTTTTATCTTAATTAATGGATATCCGGGATTCTCTCTGGTTGGCTTTTTAATCGGGTTTTTTCTCGCATATCTTATCTTTGCCCGAACGCAGAAGCTCCGTTTTATGGAGTTGATCGACTACGTAATTCCGGCACTGTTTCTTGCTCTGGCAATCGGAAAAATCGGCAGTTTTTTTGCTGGCGTTGAGGTCGGAACGCAGACGAGTTTGCCGGTCGCTATCAAGTATGCAAACTACGATGGCATGCGTCATTTAACACCACTTTACGAATCGGCACTGCTTTTTATCGGCAGTTTCTTTGCCTTCCGGATTATGTTTACGATTCGCCGCGAAGCTCTTTCCCGCGGATTTCTGCTCTGGTTCTTTATCTGGTATTCCGCAGGGGTGTATCTGGCATTTGACTGGATTCGCGAGGGGAGAGTAATGATATACAACTATAGTTTTTATGCAGGATTCTCGCTCGTCTTACTCTTGACATTAAGTGTATACTTCCTCTATTATTTCAGAACTGCAATAGTGCAGTCATTAATTGGTAGTTTCCAAAAAAAACATGTCAAACCATCTCACACCGGAGTTCATTCAAAGCCAAAAGAAAAGACTGGAAGAGGAAAGAAGTAGAGTTACCCACGATATTGCTGAGCTGAAAAAGGATGATCCTTTTGCTGATCCCGATTATGCCAACGATAACGCAGCGGTTGACAATGATGTCCGCGAACAGTACGGCCATCAGAGTATTGCAGCTCAGGTAGAAAGTCTTGAGCGTCGTCTTGCAGATATCATTCATGCCCTTCAAAAGATTGAAAAAGGCCGTTACGGCTACTGCGAAAAAACCAATAAGCCAATCCCCAAAGAACGTCTTGAGATGGTTCCGGAAGCACGTTTTCTGGTTTCAGAAGAGTAAGCTTGCACTCATACCGATCAACCCGGTAATATAGAGTACAGCTATGAAAAAGACTCATACGAAATCCGTACGAAAGCATGCTTCAGAGAATCAGAAAAAGATGTTATATCTTCTGGTATTCGGCTTTATCGGTCTTTACTGTCTGTCTATCCTTGTACGTGACCTCTCGCGATCGCTGTTTTTTCAGCGCAAAGATCGTATTAATATTGTGGTCTATAGTGCGAAGCCTACATACTACTCTTTTGGAATAGGAGAAGTAGGAAACTATGCGTTATCATTCTACCCGGATTTACGGGTCCAGATACCCGGCGGATATGGCTATTATCGCGTAGGAGCATTAGGGAAGCTGGTACAACTTGAAAACGAACCTGTCATCCTTCAGAAGGCATTTTCGGCGGTTACTTCCACTGCTGTTGACTATTACTTTTATGAGGACTCAGATCAGGTTTACTATGGATCGAAAGGTTCTGAGCAGCAGGAAGGTCAACCGCAGCTTCGTGATCTCTTTTTTATGAAATCAAATGCCAGTCTGATCGATAAAATCTACCTTTTGGCGCTTCTCAATCAAATAAAACCAAACACTGTCTATGAGATTGATTATCTTCCATACGATCAGGTCAAGGACGATACTGTTTTTGATAATAAAACATTCCTAGAGAAATATATCGGAACCTTCTATCAGAAGACCTATAGAAATGAAAATCTCAATGTTCAGATAGTTTATACTAAATCTTATAAAACGGCTGATGTGATAAGCTCAGTTCTTAACGGAAATGGAGTGCTTGTAGGGGATATAACCCAGCAATCAGGTGAGCAAGAAAAGTGCACAGTTATCGAGGAAGACCGCGATACAAAAAGTAAAACTGCCGAATTGATTACCGGTTACTTTGGATGTCAGCACAAAAAAGGAGAAACGGGGATATATGATATACTGTTCGTACTGGGTTCGTTAGAAAAAACCTGGGCAATGAAGTAATATGGTCTGGATATTTGTCATTATTTTTTTCATCTCATTTTTTCTGGCACTGTATTCAATGAAAGACTTTCGTGTGCCGAAAAAAATACAGGAGGTTATCCATCCTTCAAAACAGGGGAGAATTCATATCCTTAAAGATAAGGTAGAGCATTATTCCTCAGATTCTTCTTCGTCTTCCTGAGTATTGATATGCAGCAGATCGTGCTTTTCTTCATCATCCTCTTCTTCTTCCTCTTCAGCTTCCCAATCGTCTGAGTCGTCATCATCTTTCAATTCCTCATCTTCTGCTTCTTCTTCGCCTTCAGATGGGGTAAGAGGGTGATACATCGGAGAAGCAGACTGCGGGAACGAAACAAAGTCCTTAACCTTATCTCCTTTGAGCATTTCTTTGATAAAAACCAGAATGCGGCTTAGTGAAGCCTCCTTTATATATGTGCGGTATTCACTTTCTTCTTCCAGAAAGTATATGATGCGCTTCGAAATATCATCTGGCATTGCGCCAACGTATGTTCCGGACAAGGTGCGAACTTCAATTTTACGTTTCTTTACCTTCAGTTCCAGTTCCTGCCCGATTGAGAGTTCAGCCAGGTGTGCTTTTTGTCCCAGATTTACCAGCTGCACAGTCTTTGTTTTACCGGGAACATCCAGGAATAAATTCGGATCCAGATTTTTCTTTTCTTTTTGATTGCCGTTCGGAGACTGCTTCTGAAGAATACGAATCCGTTCCATGTTTTCGAGCGCAATATGGTTTTTGGGCTGAATCTTGAGTGCTTTACGGTAGGCGGTAGCGGCATTGTCAATTTGGGTTGTCTGGAGGTATGCGAATCCGAGTCTGAGGAATGCCCCGATGTTTGTCTTATCCTGCTTAGCAATTTTGTTGTTGAGTTCAATAGCGAGTTCCCAGTTGTTGGCTATAGCAGCATCAATTGCTTGTTGCTCTAAGATTCCGAGGTTATCCATAAGTGATATCAGTATATGTGATTTTTGGACAATGTCAAGTATAATAAAACAGTTTTAACTCTCTACCTTATTATGGCCGGACATTCCAAATGGGCACAAATAAAACGTCAAAAGGGGATTAATGATACTAAGAAGGGAAATACCTTTGCCAAGCTGTCCCGCATGATTACGCTGTCGGTTCTGGAGGGAGGTGGACCTGATCCTGCTTTGAATGTAAAGCTTCGGTTGGCACTAGAGAAAGCAAAGTATGAAAATATGCCGAAAGAGACGATTGAGCGTGCTGTCGAAAAGGGATCAGGGCCGTCACAGGAGTCTCTGCAGGAGATTGTGTATGAGGCGTTTGGTCCGGGTGGCACAGTAATGCTAATTAAAGCGGCTACTGATAATCCAAACCGCGCTATTGGCTTTATCCGGAATGTTCTGGATCGGAATGGGGGAAAGATAGGCTCGTTGGGATCAGTCGGATATCTGTTCGAGAAAACCGGCACAGTTGCGTTCACACGTACGTCCAATGCCATGGATCAGGTGCTGCTCTTTAGTGATAGTATCGGTGCGAACGATATCCTCGAAACGGAGACGGAGATTATTGTGTACTTTCCGTTTGAACAATTAGGTAAAATAAAGGATAGTATTCCACCTGAATTACACCAACAGGGGACGGCAGAGGAGGAGTACCGCCCACTCAATCCGGTTCTCCTGAGCCAGTCTGATAAGGACGCCGTTATTACCCTGATGCAGGCTCTTGAAGAGCTTGATGATGTGCAGGAGGTATTCACCAACGCACAACTTTAATATATGCAACTGCCAAGGATAACTTTTTTAAACAAACTGATCTCATCACTTCCAAAACGTCTACGATTTGTGATCAGCAGTATCGCTATGACCGGCTTGCTTCTGCTGACAACGTTTTTTGATTTTGATATGGTCTGGGTTTTTGTGCCAGTGCTTGTTCTGACAGTCTATATCTTTACCTTTTTTGCAATTTTCGAAGGTGTTAACAAGATTGAATGGGTGGTTCTCTTTGTGATGCCTCTGCTCTTTACCATCTTTGCCTATTTCTTTTATTTTCTATTCCCGGTTCGCTGGCTTACCCGTGTCCCATTAATTGTGATTTACGGATTTTCCTTTTATGGCATTTTGCTCACCTCTAACATCTTTAATGTAGGAGTAGAGAAGAACATTCAGCTATACCGGGCAGCCTTTTCTGTTAACTATCTCTTTCAGACACTGATCGTGTTTCTGGCAATGCAGGTTTTGATGTCCTTCCGACAGGCATTCCTGATCAACGGTCTGGCATCATTTGTCATTATTTTTCCGATTGCGTTGCAGTTGCTGTGGAGTGTTAAACCTCAAGTTAGGCTAGAGAAGAGTGCATTGTTTTTTGCGCTGATAATCAGCTTTATTATGATGCAGGTGTCGATGATTTTGTCCTTTGTACCAATCCGTTCTACCATTTACGCGTTAGTTATGACGGCCTGTTATTACAGTATTGCAGGCTTGATCTACCACCTGGTAGACGAAAAGCTCTTTAAGCAGACCATCCGGGAGTATACCTTCGTTATGATCTTTGTCGGGATCATTGCCTTGCTGACAATTCAGTGGTAATTATTCTTCTTTTATACTAATTTTTTTTATTTTTTTTGTGTAATTGGTTCTCGTTTTAGCCTCAAAAAAAACGGGTATCAGGTAAAGCAGAGGAGAGGGGAAGGGGGAAAAGTGATACGGACGTGTAATTTATGTCCTATAGTAAAAGTATCCTATAATATTTATATCCTATAGTAAAATATGTGTCAGTACATCTGAAATGCTATAGGACATAAAATGCAACGAACGGACGTTTTTCGTACACAGTTCTCTCAGATTATAGCTGTGTTATAAAACATTTTTTCCCGTATTTTGAGGCTAATTTACGGTAAAAAATATGCCATCCACTACTCCGGAGGAGAGGACCCCTCTTCCGGGGATGATGATCGATCAAACTATATCAAAATATGTGGATAACTGCTAAAATTAGCCTCAAAAAGGTGTAAAAAGAGCGATAAAACAGTCTAATCTAAGTGTATATATAAACAGACATTTGGCAGGAATGTGGAAAGAGTGTTGATAACTCTCAGAACCCGAGGAAAAAAGCAAAAAAAAGTTAGTGACGAGAGAGGTGCAAAAAAAACGTTTTTTAGAAAAATAAGAAGTGTGAGTGGGTGGATCTGGTGGAAATAAAAAAAATATAATTCCTTTCTTCTCCGGAAATGATGTCGACAAAAAACAGCATATTTTGACCCGGGGGATGAAATTAGTATAACGTCGTAAATTATATCTTTTACGACGTTTAAGCAAGAGGAGGCCGGAGAAGTGCTGTTTTTACGCTCAATTTATAGTTGTTTTTTTCCGTTTTTTCTATTATTAATATTTATATATTGTTATTATGCCTCTTATCCTCTCCGGCTGCTCTTGGGTCTCTCTGGGATCGTTCGGCCTGTCAGGACAATCCACCTCTCCCCTGCCTACATAAAAAAAGAGAAGTGTGGCGTTTTAGCTTGTTATTTCAGGCTAAATCCACTTAATTTATGGGTGCTTTAACATCATTTCTCGATATCATAATCTACGCTCAAGATACGTACAAACTGATTCTATGGACCCTCTGTACTACAAGAGAGAGGTGGTTTATGAATTAGATTGTTATAACAGTATAAAATCGCGCTTTTTCTGTTCAATAATTCAGAACACAAAGTTGATATGACAGTCCGTTGTTCAACTAACTTGAAATATACGGAAGAGTGAGCTTTTTAGCGTACAAAACGAGCTTTTTTTGGGTACCATACGATACCATCTGTCAAAACGGTGGAACTATCGCATAAAATCTCTCTAACATAGTGACTATGTATTAAATAAATCTAGTTTGGACTATCGTGACAATCTAAATTGTTAATCGTTGTGAATTTTGCCATTTAAGGCATGTCTGTGTTTTAAGACGTATGATTACACGTCATATCATATTGCTTTTTCTCCTGTAACGTCTGGATTGTCGCTCAACTCGCTGTATGATCCTGATCCAGGCTAGATCCAGGTATGCGCCCCAATTTTTTGGTAAACCTGAGACTACTACGTACAGATGGTGTGAGTGCTCGATTGTCTGTGTTGTTGATCTCTGACATTTTTTGTACATGCAGCACTGTGAAAATATTTATTTAGCCCTTTACTATGCCCTAAATTTTATATTGCTGAATACGCTGATTCGTGTTGTTTTATTTCATTAACATATAAAAAGTATTTGCGCGAAGTTGCTTTTAGATCGTTACAGTAATCTAAAATTAAATATGTCATGATTTTGTCAAAGATAGGGGGCATTGGAACAATCTAAAGTTAAAATCCAGGATGCTAACGGTCAGAGGTTGTCTCTGCTAAATTCGTACATATTTCTTACCTATTTCTGTCATAAAGAGTACGGGAGCTAAGAAGGGCTGTTTGACAGTCTAAATGGGGGAGTGGTCTCCCCTTCTCTCTTGTTACACTCCTCTCTTCCATTGGAGGTATGTCTCGAAGATCCAGGATATAAAGTACTTAAACGGGTCAATTACAAAATCTTTTGTTGGAATATAATCAATTTGTTTACCGCCAAAACCTTTTTTAAACAATGATAGTCCAGACCAGGCTTTAGGAGTTCGGCCTTCTTGTAAAATACCCCAGAAATTGTAGGTTCGGCAGCCTCGTCGTTTCGCTTCTTTTATCGCTTCCCACTGGAGTGCATAGGGAACAGGATATTTCGTATGTCGAGATGCTCCCTGGTGATAAAAGGCGGTAGATTCAGTATAAATAATGAGCGCTCCGGCAAGATATTCGTCACCAACTTTACCAAAGAAGTAATCGGCATTTCCTGTTTTGGCAAACTCTTTATACTCGTTGTCAACAAACGGTTTTGAGAATGGGGTAAAGCTTTCCCGGGTTGCTGTCTCAGCATACAACTTCCAGAAATCTTCGATGCATGTTTCATCACTCCTCTTCTCTATTGTGACGCCAACTTTTGGAGCACGTCGAATCAAATACCGGGTAGTTTTTCTCATATCTGCCAGTAATTCTTCCTCAGATCGTTCGAGTGGTAATACCCAGATACGCTCAGCGTGCATATAGATAGGTGCAGTTCGAAGTCCAAGGTGAGTGTAGACGTCGTTTAATGTATGTGAGTACTCTTCAACCGGTGAGAATCTGATAAAAGCATATCCCTCCTGCTGTGCGATAGGTTTGAGGTACTCAAGTAATTCTGACAGGTACTCCTCTACTCTCTTTTCCGGCTGTGGATACTCTGACGTATCAAAGACCGGTCCATGCGGAATAAACATAAAATTACCTCGTTTTGCTTTGATTTTAAGCACCTGGGCAATAGATTTTAGCTTGTCATTACGGTACAAACCAATGCGAAGAATTTCATAGTTACTGTAAACGCGATTCAGTTCCCCCCATTCCCAGGCTTGTAGAAATGAAGGAGATCCCGCCTGATTAAAAAAGGTAAGCCACTCGGCCTGGTCCGTAATTTCACGAATCATGCATCCATTGTATCACGAATTTCTAGTATAATCACCCCTTAGTAATGGTGTCTGTAATCGGTACAGATGTACCGGGAGGTTGATATGGCAACGCAGTCGCCACGTGGTGGAAACGGAATGGGGCGGTTATTCGCGGTCATCGTCGTGCTCGGTCTGTTTGGACTGTCAGTAATGTGTGTGCTCGGTGTACGGTCGGCCATCGACTGGGCACGCACTGCAAGGGCGCAAGATTGGATCGGGCCGGTGGCGGTCATCATGATCGGGGTGGTTATGGTAGCCTTTGTGCTTAGCCAGACCATCTTCAAGAACCAGCTGGATGAAGCACGAAAAGATCTCAGCCTGGGAGATCTGGTGCGCGGGTGCTTCAGCCTGATCTGGCGTCTGATCGTTGCTGCCTTTGGGGGTATTGTTGGTGGAGGCATGACCTTTGTCATCACCTCCCTCACCTCGCGTTTGGCTCGTCAGGATGCACTGCTGATCCTCCCCAATACCTGGATCACCCCGGAGCAGGCAGCCTTCCTGGGCACGATCGTGTTCTTTTTCCTGGTGCTGTGGCGGAGTGGTCAGTCCGATGGCGGGAAGTCCGACAAGAAGAAGGGGTAACACACTCCCGTCAGACCCGCCAGGCGTAAGGGTAACAGACATCTTGCTCAGACACAGGGGGCACACATTCCCATGTGTGCCCCTCATTCTTCTTTCTCATATCTTCTTGATCGATATAGTTTTTGTTATTACGAAGCGAAAAAGACGTTATCCACGGTATAATATGCTACATTTCCTGTAGTGTTACCCAGGAGGACCTTATGCCAGACTGGCTCTTTGATGGCACTGCAGCACGGTACAGTGCCCTCGCGTGGACAGTCATGTCCCCGCTCCTCGTGCTCAAGACCGCAGTCCGAATGGCCACGATCGGAACGCAGTACACCATCATGAAGCAGCAATTCCCGGGGCATATCCCTGATGATGTCCTGTCACGTCGGGCCACGCTGCATTTCGGGATCGGGTTTCTGCTCTGGTGGGTGGTGCTGTGGGGGTACGGTCTCTATCCGTTTACGGTGGTGGTCGGCAAACTCATTGTAGTGCCGGTCACCTCGTTCTTCGGCTGGACGACCGGTTTCCACAATCCAACCTGGCTCGAGCTGGGCCTGTATTTCCAGCAACAGGCTTTCACTACGGGGTTTTTCGCACTGCTGGCGCACACCGTTTCCTGGATGATGGTTCCCTCGATCATGGAGGATAATGACCGTGGTGACGATCAGTTCTGGGGTTCGCTCAAGATCATGATCGCTGTCCTGATCGTCTACCTGGACCCACGCACCAACAAAGGCGGGCTCATCCACATCGTGGGCCTGAGCGACGACGATGATCAGGTCCATGTGGAGATCAACATCCCGGGCCGTGGCCTGGACATGCTCACCATCATGCACTGCTACGACGACTCCATGAAGTGGGCTACGCTAGGGATATACGGGCTCCGCCCGATCGAGTACTTCTGGAAGGTTGCATCGCTCATTCTGCTCATGATTGCGCCCGTCGGCGCTGTCATCGTGATGCGAACGCTCTACAACCTGGTCTGGTTTGACGAAGACGACGGGACGGGTGTGGAGATTACATTCACCCCTGACAGCCCTGACTTTGAGTGACGTGTCAATCCGCGAGCACCGGTAAACGGCTGACCCAAGTGGGTAGCGCGATGCAGGAATCACGGGGTCGTATCACGACCCCGTGTATTTCTTTTTTTGAACGTTGAGTTATGCGGGAAGCAGGTATGGTTTTACGATCTGAACAATATCTTCCGCCTGCTCCCGGGTAATATTGGTTGGCAGATTGACAATATGTTCACAAATATGTTCTGCGGTTGGGCAACTTCCGGCAGTATACTTCATCAAGTCGAGGTTTATCTCTCCCGGAGCAACGGGCTGAGTATACCATTTCCCAAAGTACATGCTATAGCGCCGTGCCTCTTCCAGGAGCGCCTGGCGATCAGTTACTAAAACGGGAAAACGAGCCAGTGCCAGACCATCGGGTATTTTGCCGTTTAAGGTGTCTCTGTAAATTCTGGTGCTATCTCTCCTCTTTTTTTCTGTATGTTTGAGTTTTTTAATCTGATGCAGAAGTAACACGGCAAGTGCGTTGGGAAATCTGGTATCAAAAAAGGGATCGTACTCTCCCCTCTTCTCTTGCGCGGTAATTTCCGGAATTATCAGCTGGACAGAGGTAAAAAGTTTATGTAGTATCTTTCCAATCTGTGCAGTATTGTACAATTCTTTCACCAGTACGGCATAGGGTTTGTACAGAAGTAATCTGAGAAGCGTAGAAAACGAAGGATAACATAACCGGTGCTCAACGTCGTTTAATGTAATTGACTGCTCTTTGGTACTGCTGATGATTGCGCCTCCAAAAACACTTGAAAGAGACTTCGATCGTCCAAATGAAAGCAACTTGATGGTTGGATACTTTTGATTGTCAAATACTCCCCTACTCCATCCATGAGCGATGTCTTCAATTACTACAAGATTATGCTGTTGTGCCAGCTTAAGTAGTTGATCCCGCTGAGGAGGAATACCGAAGGTATGTTGAATTAGCAGACACTTTGTCTTATTGCTAACTAGCCCCCTGGTAGTATGGAGATTGCTAGAATAATCTAAATCGGTGATGTCTGCGTACGAAATATGTATATCACGTCGTAACAGAGGCAGAACGACAGCCTCGCAGGTAAATCCTGTTACAATAATCTCATCCCCACTTTTTAGACCGATAGCATCAATTACATGATCCAGTCCCGCACGCCCTGAAAGAAATAGATGGATATGTGAAGTCTTAGTATTGAACTCTGAAGCGAGCCATTTTCTGACCTCCTCTACTTCCCGACCCTGCTTCCATCTCCATGGTTGAACCATCACAGACATGCTGGTAAAGGCGTCATCCCATTGTTCGTTACTCGCAAACTCTGCAGATATCATGACATATTATAGTATATTCGTCTCGGTGCTGCATCTGTGCTCCTCTCCTTACTTTTTATGGGAACCATGTACCCCATCAGCATAACGGTTGATCCTTTGGATTTCTGTACCATGCAGTATGTGGATAACTTGATAAAAAAAACTGTACAAACAGACGTTAGAAAAAAAATGAGGCTCGTTTCTTTTCTCATTTTTTACTCCCCTGTTTTTGAATCCTGGTTTCGTCAGAAAAAGATGTTAGAGGTGTGATTAATAAGATGTGGTTGTTTCAATTGTGATTGTTGTAATAATGTGCATTTCATATCCCTACATATGGGATAGGGCTATAGTGAGCGTTAGGTGAAATTTCAACTTCGATCTATTTTTGATTTCGAACATGCTGTTACTTGATAGAGTTTGCTTTTTTCTTAAAAGCTAATGTGTAAAGGTGGTGTCGAGGTATAATGTCAATTATTTTGACAATATTTCTGCTAGAATACAGCCACATGAAAAACTCGTATCTTTTTGGCAGTTTGTTTAGAAAATACCGGCTCCGATCGGAGTGTGAAACATTGGCAGAGTTTGGTGACCTCCTCCAGGAGTTTGGCTACTTTTACGAATCAAGTTTGTTTTCTCATTGGCAGAAGGGATCCCGTGTCCCCCGGGATCGCGATCTACTGCTCGCGATTGTTCGTCTATTTGTCCAGAAAAAAGCTATTCGTACCCGTGCGGAGGGAGCACAGTTTATGGAAGCTGCTGGTCAACCGGGCTTAACGACAGAAGAACTGCAAACACTCCCCTATCCCCTGCAGGTGGACTTCCCGTTCACCGTTCCACGTCAGCTGACGTTTTTTGAAGGAAGGACAATCTTGATCGAACAGGTGAAACAGTCACTCAAAGAGTTTCATACGGTATTGCTCCACGGTCCGTCAGCCGTAGGAAAGACAAGTATTGCCATAGCAGTAGCGCATCAGCTTCAAGACTGGTTTCCTGACGGGATCTTATGGTATCAGCTTGATACCAGTAGCCCCGACCAGGTTATCAGCTCTATCTGCCATACCTTTGGCAACCAGGTCGGATTCAATGTGCCGCTCGAACGGGCAGCAGAGCTCTATCGAAGTACGATTGCCCGAAAGCGCGTATTGCTGATCTTTGATAACGTTTCATCGGATACCCCGCTGGACCTTCTGTTGCCAAACTCTTCACATAGTGCTGTGCTGGTAACTGGACCGCAGTATCCCGGGCTGGTCTCGGCCACCAGCAGACAGTTTCAGGTAGAACCGTTTTCCACGGAAGAAAGTGAAGCACTTTTCAGTCGTATTTTGGGAAAAGCATCGGTAGAAATGCATAAAGCAGAACTCCAGCAACTTTCAGAAACAGTTGGAAATAACCCGCTTGCACTTCAGATGCTTGCAAAACAGATTCTGAACAAACACATAACAGTCGAAGAGGCTCTTAGTACTGTCTCACCGGCAACAATACCTCTTCAGTCCCTGGCATATCATAATACTACCCTGGGCCGGTCTCTCGATTACGTGTTTCAGCAACTGAGTCCGGTACAGCTTACTATACTGTCACGTATAGCGTCGTTCGATGGCGCAACGGTTGCGGTATCTGCGCTAACATCACCGGAAGAGCTGGTGCAACAGCTCTATGACCTGTCACTGGTACAGTTTCCGCAACCGGGGCGCGTTCAGCTGCATCCGTTTGTGAAATCGTATGTTCGTACCCGCTACCTGAATAACGTGCATACCACCTGGATCATCTCTTATTACATCAGGTTTATTAAACGGATTCATAAACAGGCAGGATTTTATGAACTCATGATGCCTGAGATTGATTCAATTGCCGGTGCGCTCAGGGCCGGTATTTCCGGTAAACAACCACTCGTGTGCGAATTATGGAAGCTGTTTAGCCCGTATTACTTTCATGTGGTCTATTGGAAGAATTTTCAGTCTTGTAGCAAATCTGTTCTTCAGATTGCAGAACAGAGACAGGATTTGGGAACTCAGATTTTCTGTTTAACTCACGATCTGGGCCGGCTCTGTTATTACGACACCAACCTTGACCGGGCGCTGGCATATGCAAAGCGTGCGGTCGAGCTGAGTGAAATCTCCCGCTCCCCTGCCAGTATTGCCGAAGCGTATATGCGCTACGGGAAGTTGCTTATTATGAAAGAACCAACCGGAACTGCGAAAGAACTGCTGGAAAGTGCATGCGCGCTGTTTGCGTCTCAGGATCTGATGTTGGGCGTCTCTCATTGTTACCGCTATCTCAGTGAATATTATGTCGCTGTTTCCCAGTTTGATCAGGCAAGACAGATGCTGGATAAATCATTTGAATCGCTGCTTTTGTCGCCATCGCTCAATCAGCGCATCATGTATCGCTCGGTCTTGAACTCTCATTATGGAGTACTTGCTTTAGTTCAGCAGGATTGGCATACTGCGCGGAAGTATTTTGAAGAAGCGCTTAAACCGGAAGCTGCTATGCCACTTACCAGAGGGACATATACCTGGTTTAGTAATATCGGACTGGCGCAGGTTTATACGCGTCTGGGGTACAAAACCGAAGCCCAACAATTGTTTGAAGAAGGGACGAAGGCTATGAAAGCACTGGGAATCGAAAAAAGCTATCGTTATATTAATGAATATACCCGTCATCTGGGATTAAAGTAACTGGGGAGATCTAAAGGAGTTCTGCTACTAATTCTTAACTTGATAATGCATCAGCGGCCTGCTATACTATAGGTTGTTCTTTGACACCAAAGAGAGGTTGTTGTGTCCCATTTCATGAGTATTTCTGACGAAGCTTCCGGAACATACTCAATACCGATATGGTACGCAGGAACCTCTCTTTGACCGACAATCCGATATACACGAGAGGTTCAGATGGAGGTGTAGCGCTCACTCCCATTTTTTTGACCACAGCGTTCGCGTCTTTCAACCATCCAGCATGGAGTATTCGTATGCTGTTCATCGACATCGTTCGCTCGTCCCGTATCCGGCTCGCCTTTATCGCCGCGGTCTTCGGCCTGCTGCTCGTCGCCTGTGGCGGCACCAACCCGGCCCCGCTCCCGACGGCCATCCCCGTGACCGAGGCCACTGCTGTGGCCCCCAAGCCGACGGTTTTCCCGGATACGCAGGCCACCATCGCCGGTGCCGAGGAGTACGAGGACCTCGGTCAGCCCACCGTCGACACATACCTGGCGGAGTTCCTCAAGCGGTTCGACGGCTACACCCTGTCGGCCGAGCCACTCGGCCGGTTCATCCCTGAGCGCCTGGAGCTGACCGTCCCCGCCAACAGCTACAACTACGACACGGAGGTGCTCATCCAGACCTTCGGCCTGGACGGCGCCGACGGCTTCATGATCGCGGTCACGCCGCTGGTCGACGACAGCGGCAAGATGAACCAGGACATCGGCTTCCACATCGCGTCGGGCAGCCTGCCCGCCAACTGGACCTCGCCCGGCAACCCCGGCGAGAACTTCCACGTCCACGGTGAGAGCATCCGGGCCGGCGAGACGTACAGCGGGACCATCTACATGGCCCTGTACGACGAGCAGCAGCTGATCTACTGGCTGGCCGAGCTTCCGGTCACCGTCCACGTGACGGCCCCGGAGGCCACGCCGACCCCGTAGTACCACAGGCGTAAGACACGGCATGGCCGGACTCAGTATCGGATTGGAGGTCGTCAGAGGCGCGGTGGGGGTCACTCCCCCACCGCACTCGCATCACATTTTTCTACGAATTCCACGCTTCTTTTTAAAGAAATATGCTGTTAATTCTTTTTGCAGTACGAGTTATTGCTTGATATAGCGGGAGATAAATGCCTGCGGGAATCTGCCTTCGATTACCAGCAAGGTATCCTTATGGAGATGTTTGTCGATATAGGTCTGTAACTCTGCTTCGTTTGGAAACACTTGCACCTGTGATCGAACTGTCAGGTCAGCAAAATCCTTATCTGTTGTCAGTAACGTGAGATGAGTATGTTTCAGTTCTTCTACAATCTGATGATATGACTCCTGTTTTTGTACTCCCAGTTCGATAATGCCTTTTGAGACAATATATTTATGTTTCTGAGGGAACATGTGTGCTACCTTTATGGCTTCGATAAAGCCGTTTACATTCGAGTTGATGCTATCACTGATGATCGTTGAATCATGTAAGCCGGAGTGAAGTGAAAGCTTATGCGGAATTGCTTCTACCCCTGCAATGGCGCGCCGAATATCGGTTACAGAAACACCGTGATCACGGGCAAACAAAATACAAGGCAGTAGATTCTGGATCGAGTGCGATCCCAACAGTTTGGTCTGGATTTCAAAGGTATGTTCGCCCAGGTGGATGGTTGCCTGGGTTCCTCGTGCGTCAGCTTTCATGTTTGACGCATAGATAGATGCAGATTTTTTCTTCATGGAATAGGTACGGATGCGGTATTGTGCTCCCTGGGTAATCTCCGCAAACTCAGGGATATCAGCATTCAGGTAGGCAACTCCGTCTTCATTCAAAAACTGAAGCGGCTCGGATTCAGCCAGTACCAGAGCTTCTTTAGAGCCATACAGGTCTACATGCTGGTTACCAAACGCGGTCACAATAACACTTTTGGGTTTGATAAACGACGCAATTTTTGCAGTCTCTCCCAGCCGGTACGCACCCACTTCCGCGATAAAGAACTCACTGTTTTTTTTGAGACTGCGCATAATACAGAGTGCAACACCGATATCCGTATTCATATTTTTATCTGTCTTTCCTACCTTAAATCGGGTTGAGAGCAAGCTGTAAAGCAGTTCTTTCACCGAAGATTTCCCATACGAACCCGTGATGGCGATCATATGGGCTTTGCTGGCAGCCACTAGACGTGCTGCCTGCTTAATTTTCAGTTCACGATAGATAAAGACCGGAATATCGGTGAAAAATACACACATACTAACCAGTAAAAAGGCCTGCACAGGCATCAGAATAAGTGCGAGCAAGAGTATCGGAGCAGTTAAATAGTATGCAAGCAGTGTAACCGGAAGGGACAGTACAAATAACACCGCAATAATCCCCAGATTGCGTACGGACTTTGCCGGCATACGAAACTCGGAACTGTATAAAAACGGAAACCAGCCGGTTTCTCGAATAGAGGAAAACAGTCGGTCAAAACGGTATTCTTTAATCTGAAAACGATAGAGAAACGCAAGCATCTTTGCAAGAAAGACAAACAGAATGAGTACAAGTAAGATAAACTTCACGAGAATCATACTCCATTATAGTATATGGAAGTGCGCAGCAGATACGATACATAATACATTACGGGATGCTCACTTCGGGATTGTTATTTCTTAGACGCGAGAAAGGGTTTCATTTTTTCGTACACTACTTCCGGGTATCGAATAGGGAGATTATGACGTTTAAACGGGAATATCACCTTTTTTGATCCGTTGATCGTTGCTTCCAGTTCATCAGCAAGTGCTACCGGAGTATAGGTATCCCGTTCACCCCACAGCAACAGTGTCGGAACCGTAATCTGGTTGACCAGCGGCGTCAGATCGTGAGTGACAATCTTGCGGAAGTTGGGAATCAGGTGTGGGTACTTCCCGTAGTCCGAGTTGGGAAAAAAGATGCGGTACAGCAGCGGTTTAATCACTTTCCAGGTATGGGAAAAAAACGGCAGATAGGTTTCGACTATACGGTTAATACGTACTGCAACAGCAGAACTTTTACCGGTTCTTTTATACGAACTGGCACACAAGATAAGTTTTTTAACGGGAGCCTGATGTTGAGCTGTTAGATAGATTCCCAGGCTGCCCCCGAACGAATGGCCAAAATAGATCAGATTGTTGAGTTTCTGTTCAGCTATAAATGCTGTTACTACGGCAGCATACTCCTCTACCCCCCAAGAGGGATCAGGATTATCGCTTTTCCCGAAGCCGGGAAGGTCAATGATATAGGTTTTGTGTGTCTCGCTTGCGAGTTTAGCTAGCTTCCGGAGGCTCTTAATACTCCCTCCCCAACCATGTACAAACAGTATCGGCTGTCCGGTCCCGTAGGTCTCGTAGTGGATATTCTTATTGGAAAGCGTCATATTCGGCATGTGCTTATTCTAACAAAAAACAGTTCTGAATAAGCGTAATAAATGGTACACTTGCACTATGACCCGACTAACTGCCATTTGCTTTGATGTTGATGGAACGTTACTGAACACCAGTGAGTTTGTACAGCGTTCCTACGAGTACGTGCTGGGAACAATTTTGCCGCCCGCAGATCACCGCGAACAGCTGCGCCGGATGTTCGGGAAACCGCTCGATGTCTGCTATCAGGAGCTTGCACCCGGTTTTGATCCGGTGCCACTGATGAAGCTCCATGATGAGTTTCAGGAACGGAATATGGACCTGGTACAGCCCTTCGAAGATGTAGAATCAACCCTGCTTGCTCTTAAAGCGCGTGGCATTGCTGTCGCTGCCGTTACCAACCGGAAACGTGACTCAACCATCACCTTACTCGAAGTAACAGATCTCACAAAACATATCGATCTGGTAATAGCGATCGAAGATGTCGTGAATCCGAAACCGCATCCGGAAGGAGTCTTAAAGGCGCTCACCCACTTTCAGCAGCAACCGGAGTCTGCCGCGATGGTGGGAGATTCGGAGTTTGATATTATGGCTGGAAAAGGAGCAAACACCAGAACTATCGGGGTTACCACAGGGCTCGCACCCGAGCTGATGAAACAGGAAGAGCCTGACTATGTCTTCGATTCGATCCGGGATATCCTTACCCTGCTCTGACCTCATATAAAAAAAGCGCGTGTCTCTCACGCGCTTTTTTTAGAGTCCATACGTTTTATTCAACTGCGGGATTTTCCGGCTCGGGAGCTCCCTCTTCTACAGTTCCGGCAGCACCGCCGGCTTCTCCTTCAGCAGAACCGGTTGCTTCCTGTTGTGTAGGATTCTGAGATGCTGCCTCCAGCAGAATCTGCTTAAACTCCTCTGTTGTAGCAGGGTTGAGCTTTTTTCCATTCAGATAAAAGGTCGGAGTTGCCTGGACATTTGACTGAATTCCTGACTCCTGATCGGCCTGAACTTTCTGCGTCACTTCATCAGAGCTCAGATCCTGTTCAAACTGCGCGGTATCCATTCCCAATTCACCGGCATAGCCGATAAAGATCTCACGGGCATTTGATTGTGCTTCCCAGTCGGGTTGGGTCTCAAATAATTTGTCTATCATCTCAAAGAACTTTCCCTGACGGGCGGCTGCTTCTGCAGCATACGCTGCCATCTGGGCGTTAGGATGAATGCTGACCAGCGGAAAGTGACGATAGACCAACGTGATATTGCCCGCGATGGCAGGGTCTTTTTCCAGTTCTTCGAGTACCAGATGAAAGTTACGACATGCAGGACACTGGAGGTCGCTGTATTCGGTCAGAATGTTCGCACTGTCCGATGCCCACTTGGTATGATCTTCCGGTTTAACTTCGGCGGTCAGCGCATAGACGGTATCATCCCCTTGCGCCTGCTGTGCAGGCTGATTGGTAAACATATAGCCGCCGACCAGCAGTCCGACCATGGCAAGGATGCCGATGATGCCATACACGATTTTTTGATTATCCATATGTATTGAAATGTAAAATATATCTAACGTTTACCTCTTATTTTTCCACAGGAGAACGTATTTTTCAAGTAGAGTGAGCGTAGCAGGGTATGCAGCTCAGGCGGCACGACGAAACCACGGCAGGTCGGAGAGTTTTTCTACATCCAGCAGTGCAATCTGCTCTGCAAGGTGTGTCAGATCACCGTGAGAAGCTCGTGCCTGTTCCTTAAAGAAATTCCGGGCAGCCGCCACATCTGTGGCGTTATCGGCATGTGCCTCCATCTGTGAGAGGTATTGATTGATATAGCAGTAGGCTCTGAACCTGGCCTCACCATCCAGTACCTGCATCAGATAGAGCGCCGGTTCCAGTAATCGCTGAAGAGATTTATTCAAGCTGTTACGGACGTTTTCAGCGGTCTGCTTGAACTCTGGAGGGTATGATGCCTGCTGCCAGCCACCAAAAGAAGTAAAGTACTCAACTTCATCGTAGATATCCTGTACACGCATAAACCAGAACAGTTGTAGTAGTTTATGACGAAGATCTTCTGGAGTCAGTTCCGGATACAACATGCCAAACTTCTCCTGGAGCGACCGGTCATCCATGGTTAGGAGGTGTTTTCGTCCTTCAAAGCCGGTATAAAGGGCAATGGAAACATCACGCTCCTGTGGGTCCGGAATCTGGCTCAGCTTGGTGACAGCATACTTCTGTTCTGCTTCCGCAACCAGATCTTTAAAGCGCTGGAAGTACACGTCTTTCATTGGCTGGAACTGAAGGTCGGTTATGCCCGCAGGGAGTCCGTTGTCATCATACGTAAAGAGTGCGGGAACGCGTAGTTCGTCGAATAGGTATTGATAGTAGGCGGTTTGATCAGGCGGGCGAACTCCTTCTGCGACAGCAGCCTGATAGGCTGTTGTCAGTTCCTGAATCCGGGTACTAAAATCAGCAAAGGCAGCCTCAGTGAGGCCGGTTGTCATTCCTTCCTGACCATCTATTTTAATTGTCTGGACAAGCTGTGGTTGATTCAGTTCTCCGGCGAGTGCTGCGTGGAACACTTCATACTGCTCCGGAGTGGCACTTTGCGGAAAGTCCCCTCCTCCGGCCTCTCCCGCATCATGTAACCGGATGATCGCCCGTCCATAGCGCCAGTCGATAACCTGGCGGAAACATTCATGGGCGGCCATCTGCCGGTCGAAACGGAGTCCAATATTGTGAACATGGTTATCTACGGTTTGGTGCAGGATTGTTCCGTCTTCCGGGTTCATTCCTTTGGTGGTGCCACCCGCGCGCGGGGCGTAATTCAGACGGTCATAGATCTCTTCCATCACCGGAAGTGAATGGGGCCATTCAGCGGCTGTTTCGGCATAGATATTCCCCGGTATGGGCCCGTCATAATGCGGTGCAGTCAGGTTTTCTCCGGGTAATGTAGTGTCATAGATGGTGCGGACGAGATACCCCCCGTCGGGCATACGCTTACCGGTACTGATCGGATTGCCATAGATGACGCTGGGACGATGCTCACCTGTCAACAGCTCGGCGGGCAGATGATCTTCCAGGACGGAATCACCGTTCATACGAACGAGTTCACTGGAAGGGGTAAAGGGAATAAAACGGGTACGGGGCTCAAAGTTGGGGGCAAGAAGGGTGGCGGTGTGTCCCGCCTCTGAAGTGTTCCTAACGGCTTCGTGTGGACCTCGTCTGAGGTTCTCAGCTACCATTAGGAATTATATTGTAACAGATGGATCTCTATAATTCAACCCCATAGTAAAATATCTTATTTTAGCAGACCTCTCTTCCTGCTATTTCCAGTATATACTTCTGACAGACCAGTAATGTAAGAAAAGTGATTCTCATCACTCCCCCACACTTCTGTTTCAGGCTAAAAACATGTTAGATAGTATTCAGGAAAAACTCTTTGAGCAGGTTTTTCTCTGATCCATCTTTAATGTACGCCTGTACCTCAAAATACTTCTCAATACCGGAGTTCTTCAGTTTGCTTTTGAGCAGCTCATCAATCTGGAAGATACCGGATGAGTTATTCATCACAATCTCGATGCGAATCGGCTTGTTCTCGCCTGTTTTTATTTCGACACCGTCTATGGCGTATGCCGAAAGCGAATGAATGTTGACCTTGCCGCTTTCGTATGGAATTCGGGAACGTCCTTGACTCATATCCAGTGCGTCCGCGACCCGGACAATGCCGGCTTCGATCGTGACCGGTTTTCCACCGCTGCGATGGCTGATAATACTGTGGAGTGCTTCTGAAGTGACAATAATCCGTTCTTCTACGGGCATAAATTCCAGCACCCGTGCCATGATTTTATCCGCGATAAACAGACTGTATTCTTCGTGATTCGGACGGTCGATAGACATCCCCAGATCGTGAAACAGACACCCGAGCAGCACTACCAGCTCAGCATGTTTAAAGCTGAGGGTAAAGTCCTGTTCGATTCCGCTGACTACGCCGTGCTTGTGGAGCATACGCAAGAGCTTGATACCGATATTGGCAACAATTTGAAAATGAACTGCGCCGTGGTCACTCATTCCCAGCCGGTCTATCGCATTCACATTTAAGACACGCCAGAGGGTGGTAATTTCCACATCGGCATTAATTCGTTCAAGTGCCTGTGAAATCATCGGGTTGTTATTAGAAGGCACATGAATGGTGATCGCAGGTTGTGTGAGTGTTGACATAAACTTCGTAATTTCAATAATAATTTATTATAGCACAGAGAAGAGATGGTACCGACAGTCTTCTGTGTAGCCGTGCTTCAAAAATCCACGGTACGATGCTCCATTAACCTCGGCGTTTACATAGAGTGTGTCTACGCGATGGGAGACTGCTTTTGCCTCCAGGAACGAAGTTACCGCCGTAAACAGCCCCTGGTGACGGTATGCAGGAGCGGTACCCATATTATGCAGATACCCCAGCTGTAGCTTGGTTGAGAGAATGAGCGATCCAAAAGAGACCGGCTGCTGATGCTTATACAACATGATGTTGTAGTTAAAGATATGAGAGTCGGTGGGATTATGCAGATTGCTGACATGGCGATAAAAGTCCGTGTACTCCCTGTTGTTGCTATACTCCGGAAAGCATTCCTCCACCAGTTGCAAATAGATACCGGCGTTCTGATCGGTCACTTCGACAAAACGGGTTCCCTCCCCTGCCATTGTCGCTCGGGCCTGTGGTTGTTTGGTCAGATATGCCTCGCAGGCTGTCTCCCGATATCCTTCATCGTTCAAAACGGATTGATATGAAGGTACCATTTTCTCAGATAGATAAAACGAAACGGCCATCTGTTGCTCATGCTCCTGGCGTATCAGGTGTTTAATTGCGTTCCATTCGACATCCGCGAAAGGAACCAGTGGTTCAATCAGATTGTAGCAGTCGTCAGTAAAGACGGAACGCAGATAAGTAAACGTAGAGTATTCGACGATCTCCCGGTAAAATACTCCATTCATCAGTGATTTACTCTGATCGAAGATGTTCATAGGATATGGTAAGTATAGGGATTTTCCAGAGCTTTTAACAGATATGTATTTCCGCGTATTTACCGCACGAGTTGCAAAAAAGCAGCTTATATCCTATAATATATTCATACGGAATACGTCCGTTGTACCTTTTATCTTTGTCTTAGGAGGACAATCCCGATGAACGTCTCACAGTTTGTACGGAAGCCCGGCTTGTGGGTCGCCCTTCTCCTGGTGGCTGGTGTCATGCTCGCTTTTGCCCAGTTGATGTTCCCCATGGGGGGCGTCGACAACAGCGCGGCCATGCGCGCCACGGTCACGGACCTGCCCACGCGGGAGGTCCCGCCGACGCGGACGGCCACGGCCACCCTGGCCCCCACGAGCACGGCTGCCATCCCGGAGCCCACGATCACCCGGGTGCCCACGACGACGCCCACCGCGGCGCCGGTGCCGACCCTGCAAGAGTACACCTACGAGCAGATGTCGGACCTGCTGAGCGACCTGGAGGGCCTGACCCCCGAGGAGCGCCGCTCCGCCATCATCGGCGAGCTCAACTACCTCTACGGGGCCAACGGCTACACCTACCGGGTGGACAACGCGGACGGGTCGACCAGCATCTACTTCGACCCCAACTTCTGGACGGCGCAGCTGGCCAGCCCCGAGTTCACCGCCATGGCCGGCGCGGACTACTGGGTCTTCGTCGACGACGAGGCCCACGTTCAGCCGTTTCGCGGCTCGGCGGCCTGCAAAGTGCTCTACCACACCGACCTCCACTACTTCGCGGTGTCCTGCGAGGGCTACCGCGTCGAGATGCTGGTCAGCCTGACGGCGGTCGCCGAGGACGACCTCATGCGGTGGATCAACCTCGAGTACGAGACGGCCTACCGCCGCCTCTACGGGCTCAACTAGGACAGAAATACGCGCTGCGAAAGCAGCAAAAGACGACGGACGGTTTCGCGGAGGGCCGGTGCATCACATGCGTCGGCCTTCCAAAGAACCACTTTCCCCAGAAATCTTCTTTATAGAATAAGCAGAACGTGCTTCGTTACAAATGCAGATACGAATCCCAATAATCAAATAATTCTTTGGTAGCTTTAATATCCCGGGCATTATACCGGGCAATATCCAGATACTTTTTTTCGGCAAACAGCTGTGTTACATCTTCTGCAAGCACGCCTCCCACTTTTGGACTTTCGATCCCGAATGCGCGACACCACATATGCAGACTCCCTTTCTTTTTCACCGCTGCGTAATAGGATAGCTGATCCTGAAGGTCGATATGAAAGACACCAGTACGCTGGTTATTTAAAAACCGGTTGACCATAAAATTCTGTGATGGTTTGATGCGGTGAATTGCTGACCGGACATTCAGAAACGGAATATCAAACTGCCAGCCGCTAAACGTTACAATGGTGTCATACTGCTTTGCCATGCTCCAAAAACCCCGTAGCATCTCCGGTTCGGTCGCTTTAATATACCGGACTCCTTCTTCTTCGGTAACTGCCGGCAGGTCAGACTCTGGCGCCTGATAAAAGACGGTTGAGATATTGGTCTCATAATCCAGACACCCGATTACCACGGCTTCTCCCGTTAATGGAGACAATCCCAGCTCTTTTTTTACCTGTTCTACCCCTGCCTGATACTCTTCGTCGGTTTTTGCTTCCTTTTTAACCCGTTTTAAGAGCATTTCCTGTGTATCCGGATCAATCTGATCAAACGATTCTCCAATTGATTCCACATCAAGTATCAGCGCCTTCATAGATTATTGAAATAACGAATAACTGCTGTCATACAGCATGAGCGGCTGGTTGCACCAGGTACAGGCCTTCGACTGCACGGCAGACGGTGGTGTCAGCGATCTGACCTGTCCAAATAATTCCGTAAAAAAGTCTACAAACAGATCTTCCCGGATTACGTTATAATCATCCGGTTCCAGTCCGGCTGCGGCTGCCAACTCCTCTATCGTTTCGTCGCGACTGGCGCTGGCATCGATCAGACCCAGCTCCAATGCCCGTTTATTTTCGTACGGCAGGGCTTTAATGTCGTTTACGATCTGTTCGCGGGACAGGTTCCGGTATGCCGAAACGTGGTCCACAAACAGTTCATATTCATTGTTCACGGCGGTCTGCCAGTGTCGTTCTTCATCCGGCGTCAACTGGCGATATGGTGACCCGGTATCCTTAAACTGACCGGCAGAAAAATAGCGATAGGTAATGCCGCCTTCGGTCTCTACCCCGCCCAGTATACCGCCTTCTGCAATAATATCGTCATAGTAGCTGAATGGTCCCAGAATTACGCCGATACTGCCGATGGTCGCGCCGGCTTCTGCCACAATCATATCGGTAGTTGCTGCTGCCCAGTAGGCGCCGGATGCACCGATATCCGTGATATGCGAGTAGACAGGGTTTCCGGTAGTCTGACGGTAATACTCAATACCGTCGGCAATTGCTTTGGAACCGCCGATAGTACCTCCGGGTGAGTTGATCTCCAGCAACACTGCCTGAATGTCTTCGTTTTCGGCAGCCCGTTTTAGTTTTTCTTTGACATCATAGCCGTACGTTACTCCCCCTTCTGACAAGAAATCAAAGAAGCCAGCATCCCCTGCTCCTTCGGTTAAGATGACTCCGGTAATGGGAATCACCAGAATACTGTTGGAGCTGAATTCATCACCGTCTAACACGGTATATTCGTAGGTTTCTCCGGTAGTCGAGACCATCGTCTCTTTTTGATCGTTCGTTCCTCCGGTAAGCGAACTGATTACCAGAAAGATTACCAGGATAATCCCAAAGCTAATTAAAAAGCTCTGCCAGGTAAGGAGCGGCTGTTTTTTGGAAGCAGGGGTTGTAGTTGGTTTGGGTGATGTTGATGATTCCACTCTTCAATTATAGACGAGGAATGATGCTATTGCCAGAAAAAGAGCGGGATGGCGACAAGCGCCATCCCCCGTGCGCGGGCAGAGGTCCCTGCTACCCCGATGCGAGCAGGTAGATGCCGTAGCCGCAAAGGGCGGCCAGGCCACTCAGAAGCAGCTTCTCGGGCAGACCATGCGGGTCACGCTGTCGCAGCCACGCCTCAACCAGACAGATGTTGGCGACGAACGCGAGCAGTATCCCCGCGATCAGCTTTACCAGGCCAAACATAGTCTGGAGCAGGGATTGGAAGATGATCGCACCCATCCCGAAGAGTGCTACCAGTCCCAGCATCCGTCGGGTAGATCCACGTGGTCTCATAGGACCCTCCTCACTCGAATTGCACGTTAAGGGACTATTATAACAATGAGGTATCTGTTTTGGGGAGGGTAAGATGAAGTTGAGAAGTAGTTGGGTGACCGGCGAGGGTGAGGAAGCTCCTCACCCTGCCGGCGTGGCACGGCTCCTAGGGGAGCAGGCCGTTCTGCATCATGTGGGCGCCGGCCCACATCCGGAGCGGGTCGCCGCTGCTCATCATCTCGGTGCTGACGTCCAGGTTGACGTTGTTGGCGTGCCGGATCTCGGCCAGAATCCAGCCCAGGTCGGGCGGAGATTGGACGAGGCTGATCACCAGCAGTGTCAGCAGGCCGATCAGCAGCGTGATCTGGATCGCGACATGGGCGTCACGGCGAACGGACGACGGATTGGTCGGGAACATCATCAGGCGTCTCCTTGATCAGACTGTTAGAAGTGCATTATACTATAAGACAGTGTTGAAGTCAATCATAAGGATCATCTGTTTGTTATTTGAGTGAAATTGATATAGTAAGTATTAGTTTAGTAAATACTACAGGATATATTTTTAATACGTATAGTATGTATTAATCAAGGAACATGTGATTTTTTTTCAGTGTTTGACGAAGTGCTTTGTAATTGGGAATGACCTGTTCTACCAGTGCCCAGAAACGCGGGGAATGGTTCATCTCAGTCAGATGACACAGTTCATGGACAATAATGTAGTCTGAAAGTTCAACAGGAAGCATCGCGATTCGATAGTTAAAGTTTAAATTACGCTGAATAGAGCAACTTCCCCAATGGGAGGTAACATCTTTGACGCGGATAGAGGCATAGCTCACCCCCATCTGCTGAGCATAACTCTGGACCCGTTGTTCCAGGACCGGCTTGGTATTTCTCAGATACCAGGTATGGATCAAGGTTTTGAGTTCTTCATATTGTACTTCTTCGGAAAGAGATGAAGGCATAAGTACCTGAAACGTATTATTCAGTGGATAGAGGCGCGGGCGTGGGGCTTCTTCTGTCAGCGTAACCTTGAGAAGATACGACATATCAAAGAATGGCAGGTATTCACCATTGCGATATTGAATCAGTTCTCCATTCTCCATCAGTTGTGTGCGGTGCTCCAGCCGGGAAAGAATCCACGAACTTTTATTGTGGAGAAACCTCCGGATTAAAAAATCGGGTACCAGATGAGGAGCGTGAATTTCAAGGATTCCATCGTGTGTAATGCGGGCACTGATACTCCGGCGATTACTTCGTTTTACTTGATAGGGCACTTCCGTGTTTCCGAACTGCATGTACGGCATAAATGTTGTTCCATTGTAGCATATCTTATAGAACAGGTACAAATACATCTTTCTGTCTCAAATATGATGCAATTTGATATAATACGATTAGCAAAAGTGAACTGACGTAGAGAGGTAGATTATGCGTGATCAAGGTCCGGGTATGCCCACCGGTGGCGCGCTCGTCGTCCTACTGGTGCTGTTTGTCGGAGGTCTCTTTCTCCTCGGCCCGCATCTGTTTGCACCCAAGACCCAGCTTGAGGCTGATACCTGGGTGCAGATCAGGGTGACCGGCGAAGCCAACACCCAGCAGTTAATCGCTGACTGGGAGAACACGATCAGGACTCTGGGGAGCATTGCTGTCTCCCGCGCGCAAGTGCAGGAGATTGCCACGGCTCAGCCGGTTGCAACGCCGGTCCCCCCGGAGGCACCGCCGGAGGTGCAGGTTGTATCAAAGAGCGAGCAACTGAACCACGATCTGTTCTGGGCCTTCGCGAACGAGTGGGAGGGCAAGTACTGGATCGAGCCCGGCGTCGGCACCATCCAGTGCGTCGGCGGTGTCAAGCGGTACATGGCCGACGCGCTGGGGATCGAGTATCTGATCTGGGCCCCCACCGACTCGTACAAGGGGTTCCCGCCGCTCGCCATCCGCGACTACCTCAACGGGATGGGCGGCATCGTCAATCCCGAGGGCACGGCGAACGTACCTGGGATCGGCCCGGTGCCGTACAAGATCAAGGTGATTTACCCTGGAGAGCAACTCAAGATCGGCGACATCGTGATCCTGGGCCGCCTTGACCAGAACTCCTGGTCCAACCCGGGGCACACGGGCATCTTTGTGGAGTACAGTGCCGACAAGAACGGGATCATCATCTTCGATCAGAACGGCGGATCGGGGTCGAGTACGCCCGGACCTGACAGCTACGGCTTCCACCAGTTCCCGGTCAGCTCGCTCAACGAGCTGGCCATCGGGCTGCGGGTGGAGTTCCAGCTGCCATAGCGGCGAGCGCTCATCCCGGAAGAGGTCAACGGCACCTGAATGAAGCATATTCTCTACGTGCGGGGAAGCGGGTTATCACAACCCGCTTCCCTCCACATCATCTGCTATACTTACCTCAATCATGAAACAACAGATCTTCGAATGTATCATCAACTCCCTCACTCCCGAAGGTAAAGGCTATCTGTTTTACAAAAATAAACACTTATATGTAATTGGTGCTCTCCCCGGCGAAACAGTCCGCTGCCGGATTGTCAAAAAACGTAAACTCTATCGCGAAGCAGTAGTAGAAGAAGTGCTCTCCCCTTCCCCGTACCGTCTCCCGTCTGCTGATTCTGTTCCTGTCGAAGATCATTACTTAAGTTGTTCTCCCTGGCAGCCTATTTCCTATGATCATCAAATACACTTAAAACACCAGATGTTGTTACATGCGTATGCAGAGGCCGGGATTAATCTGGATCAGACAGAGACTCCGCAGGCGTCGGTAGTGGTTCATGGTGCGCCGGAACAGGAACAAACCGGATACCGGACTAAACTGGAGTTCAGTTTCTGGAACGAAGAGGGACAGATGTATATTGCGTTTCATACCCGAGGCAGTCCGTTTATCAAAACAGCGCTCCCCCATGGCTGTATTCTGGGAAGCGATGCAATGAACAATGCGGCTTTAGCAATAGTAGAGCGGCTAAACGAGCTCAAGATAGAAAAAAACGACTTGAAAGTCTTGATTATCCGGGAAAGTAAAACAACCGGCATGGTCACGGCCCTGCTGTTGACCAAGCGCCAGGATCTTGTGATCCCGCTGTCACTTGAATCGTTACAACAAGTAATTCCTCAACTAAAAGGATTGATGATAGCCTCCTCTCCTCCACTCTCTCCGGCTGCGATCATCGAAACGGTTCTGCACGAAGAAGGTGATATGGAACTGGAAGAGGTAATTGAAGGATTGCGTATCCGCTATCCATACGACGGATTTTTCCAGAATCATATTCCGCAGTTTTCGCGGGCCTTACAGCGGATTCAGGAGTACACGCCGCCTTCAGATAAAATCGTTGAGTTGTACAGCGGTGCCGGTACTATCGGGCTAAATCTCCACTCAAAAGCGAAAGAACTGGTAGGCGTTGAGATTGTCCCGTCAGCAGTGCGTTATGCGCGTATCAATGCGGCGCAAAACAAGATCTCTAACTACACGATTATCGAAGCGCCCTCAGAGCAGATGCCGCAGGACACACTGGCAGATACTGACGTACTGATTATCGATCCACCCCGCAGCGGAATGCACGGCGATGTGATTGAGATGATCCTAACTCATACCCCCAAACGAATTCTGTATCTTTCCTGTAATCCGGTCACACAGGCGCGGGATATAGCCCTTCTGCTTGAACAATATTCATTATCCCTGCTGGAGGGGTATGATTTTTACCCGCATGCGCTCCATCTGGAGTCGCTGGCAGTACTGGATCGTAAATAAATCTCTGCACCAGCTAGCTCTAATCTTCTCTTAAGTGCGGTTGCTCTAGTATTCAGATATATGAAAAAAATACCGTTATTCCTTGTCCTGGTTGCGTTACTGGCTGCTGTTTCGTACTGGTCGATGCATTTTTTAACGGGTACCGCACCCGGTACCAGTTCTACAGCCTGGATTACCAGTACCCCTCAGTCTGCCGTCCAGACAGACGCGGGTGATGGGAGTAATTCCGGTCAACAGGAACCGCGCGCTCCTGTCCCCTACCGGGTTGAACCGTTTGTAACCGGTCTGGAGGTGCCCTGGAGCATTGTGTTTACGAGTGACACGCGCATGCTGGTTACGGAGCGTCCCGGACGTATTCGGGTAGTTGAAAACGGTCAACTCCGTGAACGGCCGCTTAAAACAGTTGCTGAGGTCTCTTCCCGCTCCGAAGAAGGGTTAATGGGTATGGCAGTGCATCCACAATATCAGGAAAACAAATGGCTGTACGTTGCCTATGCCTATCAGAAACAAAATCAGATGGTGGTTAAAGTGGTACGGTTTACTGACGCAGGCTCAGACCTGCGTGAAGAGACTCCCATTATTGACGACCTTCCAGCTGCACAGAATCATGCCGGAACACGACTGCGATTTGGGCCTGACGGGAAGCTCTACATTACTACTGGCGATGCCTCTCGTCGTGAGATTGCCCAGGATCAGGATAATCTGGGTGGCAAGATTCTACGCCTGAATGATGATGGCTCCATTCCATCCGACAATCCTTTTCCTGGCTCAGCGGTCTATAGTTTGGGCCACCGGAATTCGCAGGGTATCGACTGGCATCCGGTCTCGGGTGCCTTATTTTCCACAGAACATGGCCCATCGGGATTTGACGGGCCGGGTGGTGGTGACGAAGTGAATATTATTGCGGCAGGAAAAAATTACGGATGGCCGGAAGTTTCTCATACCGAGTCAGATCCGGACTTTGTCGATCCGCTTTTGGTCTACACACCTGCTGAGGCGCCGGCGTCCGGTATGTTCTACAGTGGTGATATCTTTCCGCAGTTTCAACATAATTTTTTCTTTGGTGCATTACGGGGTCAGGGCATTGTCCGCATTGCCGTAGACGAAAAGAATCCGAATCAGGTTTTATTAAACGAAAAACTGGAAGGTATTGATGTGGGACGGGTACGTGAGATTGCCCAGGGTCCGGATGGCTTTATCTACTTTAGCAGCAGTAACCGGGATGGTCGTGGAACGGTACGGGATACGGATGATGTAATCTATCGTCTTGTTCCAGATACAGAATAATGCAGATTTTGAGGTGGGGCGAAGCCTGCGGCTCCGCCCCCCCTGTCACTTCGATCGATCCTCCTTATCAGGTAACGGCGACCTCTTGCAGAGGGTCAGGGTGTGCGGTCAGTCCTGCACACCGGTGATCCACTGGTAGAACAACGCGGTGTCCTCCTGGTAGTAGCTCGGCTCCACCTCGACCTGAACGATCAGCCCCTCGCGCTCGAGCCCCTTGATGACCGCACTGGCGCTGCGCTGGCTCAGGTCCAGCGCGCCGCAGATGTAGGCCATATGAAAGGCGAACCCCTCATGCTTACTGAACAGCACGACGGCGGCGTTGCGGAGGTCATCGATGTATGCGTACATCCTAAGGGTGACGGGCATGCCGTCGGGCACCAGCGGGTCGCCCACGATCGGGTACAGCTCGTCCGGCAGGATGACGCCGGTCCAGCGGTACATCTTGCCATTCTCGCCGTCGAACTCCGACACGATCCCCAGCCCCTTGAGGTGCTGCACCGCGCTGTGCACACGCTCGACGTTGCGGCCCGTGCCGCCCATCAGATCGCTGAGCGAAAGCGCTTCACTCACCGTGAGCATCTCATAGACACAGCGGATAGCCTGGGTACCGTTGTAGTTAAACTGGCCCAGGCGGATTCCCATCACATTTAGCGTGCCCATCTGGTGACTCCTTGTTCTAGGACGAATCTAGTTGACCTATAATATATTTCTACCACGTAACGTCTATAATACAAGTATGTTGTTTACAAATAAGAACAATTCTTACAGAATAGGCTTTGATGAAGAATGGAGCGAGAAACGGTGTTAAATAAGTTTTTTATAGGTATGGAGTGCTGAATCAAGGATCTCGATGCTGCGGGTAATATCACTGGTATTGAGCACATACGCAATTCGCACCTCATTCTCCCCTTTCCCGGGTGTCAGATAAAAGCCTGCTCCGGGTGCAAGCATAACGGTCTCGTTGTTTGATGAACGATAGTGCTCCAGTAGATAGATGCAGAATTTTTCTGCATGAGGTACCGGTAAGCCTACCATGCTATAAAACGCTCCCTCGGGTTTAGTCATTGTTACGCCAGATATACGGGTCAAACCCTTGTACAGAACGTCACGACGGTTTTCGTACTCTGCTATCACCTGCTGAATGTACGTGTCTGGTACCTCGACGAGTGCCGCTCCTACTGTCTGATCAATAAATCCACCCGATAATCTGCTCTGCGCGATCTTCATAATTCCCTTCATCAAGGCATCGTTTTTTGAGACTATTACACCCAGCCGGGCGCCACAGATGCTGTATCGCTTGGAGAGGCTGTCTACCAAAATTGTCCGGTCAGGAAGCTCTTCCATATAGCTGAGTATTGAGGTATGAGCAGGTGCGCCGCTGAAAATGTACTCCCGATAGACCTCATCCGAGATCAGGTACAGATTCCGCTCGGTTGCAATCTCGACCAGCAGATCCATCTCCTGTTTGGTATAAACCGTACCGGTCGGGTTACCCGGTGTGCAGAACAACACTGCCCGGGTACGGGGAGTAATGTATGATTCAATAGTTTTTTTGTCCGGCAAATGAAACCCGGTCTCAAGGGTGGTGGGGACTGCCACAAACCGGACATCGGTTAACGCGGCAAGGGATGCATAGTTACTGTAAAACGGCTCAAACACCAGGACTTCGTCTCCGGGGTTAGTAACACCGAACAGAGCCATGGAAATAGCTTCTGAACCACCAACGGTGGTAATAATATCTGACGCTTCAACAAATGAATGACCAAGCTTCCGGTAGTACCAGACCAGTGCTTCCAGAAACGACTCAAGCCCCTGAGAAGGCGCATATCGGATAGGATTCGCCGTCCAGTTGGTAAGTATCTTCAGCATTGCCTCCGGAGTCTTAATATCAGGGTCGCCAATGTTCAGATGGTAGATATGTGCACCCTTCTCTTTCGCCTGTTGTGCAAATGGAACCAGCTTGCGAACGGCGGAGATGGGCATTGACTGCAAGCGCTGTGAGAGTTCCATAGAGACTATTGTATCACAATTGGATAAATGCGGGGGCAGTCCTGCCCCCGCTGCGAAAGCCGTGCATCAGCACGGAGGTTGCACGTCTGTCCGTCTGATCCGGAACAGATAGTACTTCTGACCGTCCGGCAGAACCCCCTGCTCGTACTGTGGGGTGATGAACGCCAGCAGCCGGGCGGATGGGAAAGCCGCTTTATTCGGCCTGATAACCGCCCTGGTGCCTGATTCAGCCAGGATACGGTGGAAGCTCCAGAAATCTTCGTAGCTTGTCAGGAGGGCCAGCGAACCGAACCCCTGCTGCTGATAGTCGCCATGTACCCAGATCGACTGACCGAAGACGGTTTCTCCATCAGGCAAGGTGAGAAATTCGCCCGAAGCGCTGGCGATTAAGGTCCCTGCGGCATTGTAGTAATTCCGTTCAAAACTACCGCTTTCCGGTACTGCCACCAGTTCGCTGCGGTGCAGATCAGCGGTCAGTGGTACGGTAATTCAACCGGTTTCTGTGCGCGCCGGCGCAGGACTATCAGGATACCGACGATTAGCACCAGCAGTACGGCTACTGCCAGTCCAATCAAGACAGGATTCATCTCTACTCCTTTTGTAGTGCGGCATCAGAGCTTACTCGTGGTATGGTATCACAAAAAAGACTGATGTGAAAGGGAGATTACAAAATTACGCTCTCTTCTTCGTCTGGAGTCGTACCAGAAGTACTACCGGTATTGATAATGTAGACATCGGCATTGTATTCGTCTGTTCCAACAAACTCCCCTTCTCCGCGAAGGATTGCCTCATACGGTTTACATGCATAACAACCGGCTTCGGAGGTACACTTAAATTGATTGAGCTGCCGGGCTGCTTTAATTCGTACCGCAATATCCAGAATTTTTTCCTGCGCGTCTACCAGCGATGGCAGTTCCTTGGGGGTAAGGTTATCGTTAAAACCAAGATACCAGTAGCTTGCTTTGGTCACGTCCCGACGCTGGGTCTTATCTACCAGCAGGTGGTAGATAAGCAGCTGGAGTGAGTCATCTTTTTCTTCGGCTTTACTGGTCTTAAAATCGATGATATGGACACTGTCTGATGCCGGCAGATATTCCAGCCAGTCTACCTTTCCGCACAGGATAATATTTTTTTCTTCAGAAAGCCAGAAGTACGGCAGCGGCTCTTTGATTTTGACCGCAGGTTTGGCTACCGGACCAGGATTCTTCATGACCCGCAGCAGCATCTCCTCTCCCCTGTTTTTATAGAGCAGTTCGGTCTCTTCCCGCAGAAATCCACCTTTTTTTCCACTCACTTTTGGCCAGATCTCGTTAAATTTGATCACGAGAGATTCTTTCAACCGTTCCGGGGTTGGGAGGGTAGAGATCTGGTCCAACACTTCATGTACCGTCTGTCCCAGCGCGAGCGGTGGAGACATAATCTTGATCTTATGACCGGTTTTTTTGTCCTTATAAACGTTTTTCAGATAGTAGCAGCGGGGACACGTAAGGAAGTCGTTGATGGAAGTATGGGAAACCCAAATGGCACTAAATTTATCTCCAGGCATAGAGGTATTGTAGCAGAATCAGGGGCAAAAGGTGAACTATTGACCTCCACATTTCGTGCCGCACGGGATATTGTCTCCATTGGGATCCAGATTGACACAGCCACATTTATACAGCTGGAAATAGGCTTCGGAACAACTGACGATCTCTTTGCAGTTTTTCGTACAGTCACAACGGAATCCGGCTTCATCTTCTTCAGGTGCCGGAGTCTCTTCTTCGGGAGGGTTAAACCGTGCCAGGATTGCTTCAATCTTTTTCCGGATTGCCAATACCCGTTCGTCGGTCGAATCTGCTTCCACTGCCGCTGCAGTTTTTAGAGTAGATGAGTCGTTTTTTGGAGACTCTTTTCTGCTATTCTGGACTCTGCTATCCTGAACACCCAAAACTGCCGATGGTGTTGCCGCGGCATCTGATTCCCGGACGGTTACTTTCAAGTAAATGATGGGAGACCATTTGCCTTCTTTCAGCGTCTTAATATTTACGTACCAGCTGCCTTCCCGAACTGCCGGAAAACGCCACTTACTGATTTTTGTCGTAATACGTTCGCCAGGGTCATCCCCTGGTTTTGCCGAAATTGAAACACCATACCCCTCACTGCCGGGGACATGTGTCCAGTCAAAGTCCAGAATATAGAGGTCGGGACGGGTAGAATAAAACACTTCCCAGTTTGCCCCAGCTCCGGGAGCTAATGTGGGGGTAACCTGTTCCATGAGAGGAGTCTCCCTTACTTGTGCCATAGTCACGGAAGGAACAATCAGCATCGTGACCAGGAAGACCATACTGTAAGAAAAAATATGCCGTTTCAACAAAAATACGTAAGAACTAGTATAGTACCAAGTTACTGTGTGGACAATCTGATGTCAAGTGAATTTTCCTTACAAACGTCCGAGAAGTGTATAGTAGATCAACGCTACCGGTTCACGCAACATGTACCGGGATAGATAGGTGTACTGCTCCCAGCACGGGTTGGTGGTGGAAGGCGAAACAGACACCGGCATATCAAGCTGTTTTGACGCGGTCCATGCAGCACGCGGGCTGTGGAATGGGGCGGTTACCAGGAGCACCGAGGAGAGATTATTCTGTTCGAGTAGTGGTCGGGAAAAAATCAGATTTTCGTAGGTTGAGGTAGAGTTTTTTTCCAGCAGGATATCCTCTTCGGGAACGCCACGTGCCAGTGCGATTTCCTTCATAGTCTCAGCTTCGTTATGCTGTGGTTTGTTTTCGTCGTAACCTCCACTCATGAGCAGTTTGGATGCGTAGCCTTTTTTATACAGCGCAACCCCATGGTTTACCCGTGCAACGAGACAGGGATTGTAGCGTTCTCCCCAATAGGACTCCTCTCCCAGAATCATAATGACATCGCTGGTTCTGGCAGTATCGGTTGTTGCCTGTGTTGCAATTAACAGGTAGGCAAACAGATAGCAGTTCAGGCACAAAAAAACGCTCTGAAAAAACAGCGTACGGAATCGGACAGGTGGTTTTCGGGGCATAGAGATATTGTATCAAATTTGCTGTCAGATGGCGCCGAACCTATAGTTAAATTGGTTGGGGGTTTACCAGTGTTAGGGGGGGTTATGAACAGTCTCGATCCGAAAGAACTGCTCACACCCCGGGAACAGGGATGGTATCCGTACCGGTTCCTGCACAACGGGTTGATGGTGGTGGCACATATCGCCTTCTGGGCGGTAAATGGCGCCAGCTGGGCATTCTTCTGCTCGATCGTCGGATGGTTTCTGCTCACCAGTGTGCCACGGTGGTACTATAAGAGCAGGATTGCCTCGGTAACCAAAGACGCCTGGGAACGATTGGGCGTCGACGTCACACCGTTTGCCTATGGCCTGAGGGTTGCCATGAATAACTTGCTGATGATCATGGGCCCACTGGTCGGCATTGGACTGCTGTTTCTGGCGTATTTTGTCTTATAACGCGATACTGGTACGCCATAGTGGCCCCCAACCGTGTTGGCTGAGCTCCGTCGCTTGCGGCGGGGCTCCTTCTCTATACTCCCTTCTGTTTGTACGTAAATACATTTTTAACCTTTTCTATCCCCTTTTTTACTTCTTTTTCCGCCAGTCCATTGACAGCCAGTCCCACTCCACTCCCCACAACCAGCATCGCATTGGCAGTTAAAAGACCAAATGTCAATAATCCGATCTCTGCCAGATTAAGAACCTGGAATGTCTTTTCTACCGCTCCTTTTTTTTCTGATGGACGAAATCGTTCCGGCATATTATCTAATTGTAACAGGGTTTGAAGCATTATATATCTTATAGTATAAAATAAAGACCGTGTTTCTATCCACCCGCTAGTGCAGAAAGGGCTAAACGCCATGGCTCCGACCGGAAGCTGGAACAACCAAGAGCTCCTCGTGACCCGCGTGCAGGAGCTCTACGCCGCCGCCCACCAGGGTCGCATCCACGAGCAGTTCGAGGTGCGCTTTGTGGACGGCTGGTACCAGATCGTGTTCGGTGAGGAGGGCATCCGCCTCAAGGAGGACGGCACCGTCCACCTCCGGAATGGCGACCGCTACGAGCCAGTCTACACCGCTGGCCCGCTGGGCGCGGGCAACGCGATCACGCTGCTGGCCCTGTTGCAGACCATCGCAACGCCGTCCGGCATCGAGCTGAGCGGCCCCCCCGACTCGACGGCCCTGTCCAGGATCCTGGGGCTGTGCGACTACCTGGGCGACCAGGTCTAGCGGCAACAGCACAACGTAGAAGAGCAATCCTATGACCGGAGATCATATCAGAGGGATGGTCATCACCGTCTATCAGGCCATTCAAGGCGGGAGGCAGGGAAGCTTTTACGCAGCCACAATCAATGGCGAAGGCATCGCTGTGGTGACTGCCGCTGAGGGCGACGCTGTCTATCACATCCACCAGGATGGCGATCTGTCGTTCAGCGTGTCGGGGCAAACGTCGCAGTTCCACTACGAGTGGGTCGATGAGAACTCCCAATACGCCGGCGACCTCCACGGCATGATTCGGCTGGTGGGAGAGGACATGGGGATCTGGGCTCGGCGCGAGCGCTGACGCGGAGAGACTCCATGGTGTCGGGGCGCAGAGAAATTCTGCGCCCTGACTTTTCGTTCTCGCTCCGAGTATATACCTTAAGCCGGTTGCGTTATGCCAGATCCATACGAAATATCCGTAATGCCAAAAGGTAGATTGCATCCAGTTCTTTGATGATCGGTGACGAAGATTGTGCTTTTAGCGCACGAATAACTTCATCATAAAACCAGAGTGTTTTCTCTTTGGGAGCAGAAAACGCCTGCCATAATTCCTCGCCGTATACGGGATACACATCTATCATTGACTGAATATTATGGATTTTATCTGCGGCAGCTATTAAAGAGGTGCCTTCATCTGTGGCGGTCTTCAGTTTTGCCAGATAACTGTTCTTACGTTGTTGCCAGGTTTTTTTCTCCTCTTCTTTAGTCATGCCTGCTTTTTTATCCTCCGAAACACTGTATACCAGTGCTGCAACCCGTTCCCCAAACTGTGACTGCATCTGTAGTCGGGAGTACTGCTGTTCCGGCACGTCTTCCAATACATCATGCAGTAAAGCCGCGCATAGAATAGATTCCTCAGATGTATAGCGTGACACAATATACATCACGGAGAACGGATGAATAATATAGGGATACCGGTCGGCCTTGCGGCGCTGATTCCAGTGAAGAGTTGTCGCGAGGATCATGGCTTGTTGCACCAAAGGAGTGAGCGTTCTCATACCTCATTGTAACATGGATTGTAGTGTTGCGGAAAAGACGTCCGTACTTATTACGGAATCTTTATACAGTCTTTACCCTGTCTTACTATATCGAACGTAGTATGAATATGTTATAAATTTATCCATTATACGATGAATACAATAGCTGGATTTTTTAACAACGTGAAGGATGCAAAAAATGCTATTACGGTGCTCAAAGAGCACGGCTATGGTGAACAGATTTCACTGGTTATCAATGATGCAGAAGCGGCAGTGGAAGCAAACGGAAAAAAGAATATTACGGAAGGAATCACCAGTGGCGCAGTAAGTGGGGCTGCAATTGGCGCCCTCGCAGGAGCGCTTTCCGGGGTTTCTTCGCTGCTGATTCCCGGTGGTGCGTTATTTGTTCTTGGTCCTATTGCCTCAGCGCTTGCTGGTTTGATCGGTGGCGGACTGGCCGGAGGAATTATCGGGGGCCTGGTAGACCTGGGTATTCCGGAAGATAAAGCCCGGGAGTATGAGATGCGGATTAACAGCGGGGAAATTCTGGTGCTGATTACGGCTGAAGAAGAGCGTTCAGACGAAGTAATTGATACCTTACACGATTTCCATGCTGCTGAAACCCAGGTGATGTACGTTTAAAACTGAGGTAACCGGGAAGGATAGAAGAGGTATTAAAACGGTAAATCATCTTCGTAATCATCATCCTGGTTGATGCCATGGACTGAACCGGAGCCTGCTGGTGTCTCCGGTTCGGCGCGTGGTGCATCTTTTTCTAGCGACTCGATTTTTTGACTAAACTGCTCCTCTGCTACTTCATACTCTTTTTTTATTTCGATAAACTGGTTTTCTACTTCCTGCAACCGGGATCGTGCGACATCGATCAGCTGTTTTCCTTCTTTTAATTTTTTCAGACCTTCGTCAAGATCAATTGAGTCGTTCTGAAACCAGGTTTTAATTTCTTCCAGTTTTTCAAGGGTGGTACGAAATTCATTTTGTTTCATAGGGTTTGATTGTGGTAACTGTTGTTTGTAACGAGCCATCATGTAACTGAGCTTCGATGATATCCTGTGATGAAACTGTGGCTACTGAGGTAATCAGTTTTCCTGTCTGAGTATACAACAGGCTGTATCCCTGTTTCATAAGATGTTTTGGATCTGCCAGTTGTAAAATGTGTCCAACCGAATCGATAAACTGCCGGGTATCCCGCAGACGCTGTTCGTAGGCATACAGCATCTGCTGCTGGACAGACTGCAGCTTGAGATTCAGTTTGTGGGCTGTATGGCGGAACGCATACAACATGTCGTTTTGGATGGTATCAATTTTTTCTTCTGCCTGCTCCCAGGGCGTTCCCAGAATCTTTCCGGCATGCGTGGGAGTCGATGCGCGCAGGTCCGCGACCAGATCGGCAATGCTCACGTCATTTTCATGTCCGACTGCAGACAGTACCGGAATACGCGAAGAAAAAATAGCCCGGGCTACCTCAAGCGAGTTAAATGATTGCAAACTTTCGAGACTGCCACCGCCGCGGGTCAGAACCAGTACTTCTGTATCTGGCATCTGTTCGTTAAACCACCGGATTGCCTGCACAATAGAGGGAATTGACTGCGCTCCTTCAACCCGGACATCAAAAAAACGCACGCTCATCCCATGGCTCCCAACATGGGTTAAAAAGTCTTTTTTTGCGTCCCCATGTTCCGAAGTGATCAGACCAATTGATTGTACGTACGGCGGGATTGGTCGTTTCCGCTCAGGAGCAAAGTATCCATCTGCTTCGAGCTGTTTTTTTAGGAGCTCCAACGCCTGTTTAAGAGCTCCTTCCCCTACCGGAGAGATGTAATCTGCGGTAAACGAGAACTTCCCAAACGGTTTGTAGATATTTGGCGCGCCGACCACTTTTACTTCCAGCCCTTCCCGCAAATCAAATCCAAAACTGCGCATCTTATTTTTCCAGACAATGCAGTTCAATGTCGCTTTTTCTTTGGGATCGCTGAGGGTAAAGTAGACGGCACTCCCCCGCTCTGTCACACTGTTAATCTCTCCCTGGATGGTGATATGGATGGGAGCCAAAAGCAAATTAATGTTTTCAAGAAACTCTCCGATACCATAGACTTTGTCAGTGAATAACTGATCATGTAAGGATACAGCTGGTGGTTTTTTTGCGCGTTCCGGCTGCAATCCTGCAGCGGGCTGTTTACCCGGGATCTGCTTTTTTGGTACGACAGTCCCGGTCAGATCATCAAAGTCGAAATCGGAAAACGCAAGCTGATTTGGTTCGTCGGAAGTAATCTTTCGTACCATGCAGAGAGTGTAATGGAATTGCGGGCTTGGTGCAAGAGTGAGTTGAGACGAAGTAATTGAAAGTGAGAGGGCATCGTTGCCCCCCTCCATCCCTATCTACGTTGATGGAATACCAGTGCGGTTACGGCTGTACCTGAAATGGTTTTACCTGTTGTAGACGTGCGGCACCAGACCGGGTATGGTGAGTAGGTCGTGATCAACAACATGGACATCATTGGTGCACAGCATGCATGCAGCCGGTGTATAGATCACCACCTTGATGAACGTACACTTGATGGGCGTCTGCACCACTCGCACGCTGTTTCCCAGCGTGTAGTTGAAGCCCGGCTGCAAATTGGGTGGGAGAACATACACCCAGTACGAGCCGGCAGCCTCTCCTCCGCCCACAAAGAGCAGCTCTTCGTGTTGCTCCGTGGGGAAGTCTTCGTGGCAGGTCGCATACACCAACACACACTGGCGGTTGTGATGACGTATCTCTACCTTGCATGTGAAACCCGACAGGACGAGGGCGAACATCTCGATGGTGGGAATGTCGTACGTGAACTGGGCTGATGTAGCCAACTCGTGTCCTCCTCGATGCGAACGTGGTTGATATTCCTGAATAATAGTATAACCTCTTTTAACTTGAATGTAAAGGCCGAATTGTTTATACTATAAGATTAATGGAGCTGGATGAAGAGGAGAAGGCCAATGACGAATCTTTCTGAGCTTGCGCAGGAGCTGGCAGCAGCGGCCTGTGGAACTCCACCGGTCGAGATCGCGGTTGTGGTAGCGGGTGCGCTGGAAGGTGATGCGCGACTGGTGCCGATGAGTCAGGAACTGCTGAATCAGACAGTCCTGGCAGTGATTGCCCTGCTGGCGACGCGGGCGGCAGATCATGCGATTGAAGGCTCAGTTCGCATCGGAACCGCGACCAGGAACGTGCTGGATGCACATCGTTCAATCGGACTGGGAGGGAGTGAGACGCGCGCCGTCTACGCCCTCGCGAAAGAGATCTATCAGCAGAAGCTGGCTGTTCAGCGTATCGAACCAATGATCTCGGACCTGGCTGCCGGCCAGCTGGACATGGCCGGTCCCCCGCCCTGGCTGGTCCGTCACTGGTGCTGGGTCGTGGTGCTGCTAGCCGTAGTAGCCGTGCTACTGCTGGGGTTACTCCTGTTCCCGATTCTGTGGTAAACAGGGAGAAGGGGCATTCATCCAGCTCCCCCTTCTCAATTACTAGCACACCCTGCTCAATGTTGCTTCTATTGTATAATTATATCTCTTATGGCCGCCTCACCTATTGATTACATTCCATTCCGGAAAAAACTGATTTTTTTTGCCGCAATCATTATTGCGATCATAGCAGTTCCTGTCCTTCTGCTGGAAATTCAACGTCCATGGCAGGAACTGGATCGTTCAATTCAGCTGAGTAATAGTATTATTGGACCGGTTCAGGAGTCTATCTCAGACGATGAATTACGCCGGATGATTGCGTTTACCGAAGATCAGATTGCATCACAATCTGCAGCTCCGATGCCTCAGCATCTGGACTGGACCTTTTCGATGTATCTCCTTGAAGAACGGTTGCTCTCAGAAAAAGAGATTCAGCAAACATTGCAACAGCGAAATAAGGAACAGGCATTTTCGTACTCCGAGGTTACCCGCGCGTATCGCGGTACTGGGAGACACGTTTTGCTCAACAACCCGAGATGAAAACCCTTCTCAAACGTCAAAAGCAGTATCTGCAACAGGTTGTGGTGCAGGCTGAACGAACCGGCCTGGATCTGGCAGATGTATATATCCTGCTGGATTCCGGCAGTAGAACAGGAGCATATGCTGACGCGGTATATTTTGTTCTTGACGGTTACAACTGGTACGAGTCGTCATATCCCGGAGACCGGTACCCGCTCCCGCCAAGCAGTCTGCTCCGACAGGATTCGTTCAACAATATGACCGGTTATAACCACAATCGTCGGATTGATCCAGAGAACTGGTTTCTGCCAGGGTTTTACACGGATCAGTGGGGCAACTGGTTTTCAGTCTGGTTTACCCGGCAAGTAGATTCTCTGTCTACAATCTTTGTGGTAGATTTTAACGCGGCATCGGTCCTTGGAATGATGCGCTCTATTGCAGGAGTGACCCTGGGGCTTGCCGGGATACTCTTTCTGATTGTGTTTGTGATCGTTCGTGTTCTGAGTGAGCGCTATGCCCGCTCCCCCGTTGAGCTCACAAAAGGAATTCAGCACGTCGGAAAAGGCGATTACGAGTACCGGGTTCCTCCTCTGTATGATGAATTTGAGTCGGTCCGGACTGCATTTAACCGAATGACCGGCAAACTGAAAGAACGAGACCGTCTCCAGCAAGTGCTGGAAAAACTGCTGTCCAAAGAACTGGCAGAGGTTGCAGCAGAAAAAGGGTTGCTGCTGGGCGGAGAAGAAACGGAATGTACCTTACTGTTTACCGATTTTGCAGGGTTTTCCACCATCACGGAGACCTTGCAGCCGTCGGAGATTGTGCATGCCTTAAACGACTACTTTGCGGTGCTTATTCCTATTATCAAACATCACGGCGGGTTTCCGGATAAATACATTGGAGATGGTATTGTCTCGATTTTTGGTGCACCCCTCAGGTTTGAAAACCATGCTCAACGGGCGGTAGCGTGTGCCATCGAGATGCAGGAAGCTATGCGCAGGTTAAACACAGAACGAATTAAAAAAAATCAGATCGTATTTGAGATGCGCGTAGGATTGAATACCGGGAACGTGCTGGTTGGTGCCATTGGTTGTGATATGAAACTGGAATATACTTCTATTGGCGAATCTACCAATCTGGCAAATCGAATGGAGGCATCCTGTTCGATTGGGAACATTCTGATGAGTACCAAGACGTATGCCCAACTGGAAGCCGATACACTATCCTATCCGGTTACTACGCGTGAGGTATCAGTCAAGGGGTATGCGAAACCGGTTCAGGCTTTTGAAATACTCATTTCTCCTGTTTCTATCACAAAAAATCCCCATCCATCGGCAGTAAACGATTTTTACCGGTACAGTCAGAGTTGACAAACGTTCTCAAACGGGTCACAATAAAAACAGTCTATGCAGCAGCTATATCTCTATATTGTTCCCGTGATTCTGTTTCTCGCGCATTATCTGGGGGTGAAATGGGATATTAAATCCCGAAAAAATATTGAGATTGTTCAGTCTATTGCTGCGGGACTGTCTGTCGGGTACGTCTTTCTCATCCTGCTTCCGGAGATCAGTAGGCTGGGTCAGGAAACTCGCATCGAGACCATGGCTGTTACCCTGCTCGGTTTTGTGTTTTTTCATGCTCTTCTCAAGTTTGTCTTTCGTGCCCGGAACCTGAAAAAAAAGCATTTCCTGCTGGATGAGATCCACTTGCTGGCGGTTGGTGTCTATCACTTTGTGCTTACCTTTTCCCTTACCGAGTTGTTAAAAAATAACCTGGTAGAAGGCTTTGTCCTGCTGTTTCTGATTGCTATTCACAACGCATTGTCTGAAATTTCCTATCACGAACTGCACCACGAAGAAAACAAGTCTCTCAAAACGCCGACCATATTTCTTACCACCATGGCAGGTGCGCTGGTACCTGCGTTTGGATTTGTCTCACCGCTCATGCGGGTATTAATGTTCTCCTTTACTGCAGGAGCCATTATCTACATCGCCATTCGGGAAGAATTGCCCGAAGGAAAACAAGGAAATCCTCTCTTTTTTATACTGGGAGCACTCTTTTTCTTTGTCTGCATGGTGTTGGTATAATAGAAGCTTCGTATCCGATAGATGGAGTGCTGCAATGCAACTCATACCACACATGATCCCGTTTGTACTGGTCGGGATCTACGCAGGACTGCTGCTGTTTGGCTCGGCGAGCCGGAACGATATGGTTCCTCAGTTCCGGTATCTGGCGTTGCCATTGCTGGGAGTGTTGTTGATCAACCTCATCGAGCAGTTCACTCAGCTGCCGGTGGTGCGGATGCTGGCGGTCAACTCGATGTTCTGGACGCTGGTTGTATATGCTCTTATCACGGGATATTTTGCCTATGGAAGGCTGCGAAGCATCGAGCGGCGTGAAGTGCCCTTCTGGCGGGTGCGAAGCCGGGAGTTTCGTGAGGGTATGGTCTGGCTTGTGCTCTTCCTGCTCAATCTGAGCAGCCTGATCTTTGCCTGGTATCAGCGGTAACAGCGTAATCCTTTTCACCGTGAGAGCGGTGGATCTATGGGGTCTCCGTGGGGATGGCGGCGCATCGCGCGCGCCATCCCCGACGAATTTCTTCATCTTCTTTCGGGCTGATTCTCCTTCTATACTCGTTTCGTAACGCTGTCCGTTGGACCGACTCTGCTTACGGCTGGAAATCGTTCCGGAACCGGTAGAGCAGCAGCGGCGCCGGCTTGTTCGGGTCATCCACCTGGAACTCGATGGAGCAGTTCCCGACGGTCTGCACGATCTTGTTGCCGCCGACTGAGGGGTCCACCGTGTTGACGTACGGGATCACGTGTGGGGTCACCGTGCCGCCCAGGTTGACCGACGCCGTGATGGTCTTGGCCGTCATGTTGTAGATCACCTCGACGGTCATCACGGGCTTCGCCTCGCAGCCCTCGTCGGTCAGTGTCGCCCCGCTCTGGACCTGGACAAACTCTCCCGTGGTAGGCGCCTCCGTCGGCGCGGTGGTAGGCGGTGGTGGTGGTGGCGCCAATGTCTCCGCCCCTCCCCCGGTGGCAGCGCTGATATCAGCCGTCGTCTCCGGCACCGAGTCCGTGGCGAACCGGTTTGGCCCGCCAAAGATACCAAATGCATACGACAGACCGATGGCAATGACCGCCAGGACCAAGGCAGGCACCGGGATCTTGAGGTGTGCCCACCATCCCCCGAGCCACTGGTCGCTGAACGGCCTGATCGGGCCTGCAGACTCCCCGGTCTCCTCAAGTCGCTGCCGCTGACGCTCAGGCATCGGCACCAGCGGCTTGCCCTCCTGGCTGCTGTCGATGCACATGGCGTACGCCCTCAGCCGACCTTCCTGAATACGGGCGTTGTACAGCTTGTGGAACTCGACACCTTCGTACTTCCTTCCGGTGTTCCGCTCCCAGGTTTTCACATGGGCGTCGGTGTACAGTAGTTCCGTTGGTAGAACAACATCCCCACCCGGGGTTTTTACCACTATCACTGGGTACAGAGGCATTCCTGCCCTCCTTTATATGATGAGACAACTTTCTAACCTGTAGTATATCAAAAGAATGAGGAAAATTCCAGTTTTACACTGTCATATCAGTCAGGTATAATCTTCATATGCCAGCTCTAACCAATACTTCACAGCGAATCATGGATTTATTTAAAGATAAACATCTGCTGACTGCGGTCGAGATTCTTGAAAAGATCCCTGACGTCAATAAATCCACTGTGTACCGGAATATACACACACTGGTCCGACAAGGTCATCTAAAAGAGATCATTCACGATAAGAATATTGCCAGCTACGAAGTAGCCAATGCCCATCCGCACCATCACTTTATCTGCTCTGTATGTGACACCGTCTATCCGATCACAATCGATACCGAGATTATCAAAAAAAGTGTAGCAAATTCGTTGTTTACGATTAAATCAATCCATATTGATATGGAAGGAATCTGCAGGAATTGTGAAACCCGCATTAAAACCGGAACTCTGTAATATGGACAGTTACAAAGCAACAAAACAATACGAAGAAGAACAGCGCGAACAGCACCTCAAAAACTGCACGACCGAATGTCCCTCTTGTGGGAATACGTTGAGTGCACTCCAGGGCAGCAAAGATGCCATCTGTAAAAACTGTGGTTTTAAGATTCCCTGCTGCGGGGATTAACGATTTCTATGGTATAATTCCTTCAATACACATTTTCCAATTTATGGCTGAGCGCGTGCGAAAAGTTGAAGACCGTGAGTATCGAACTGAATTTGAGCGAAAATATCTGGTTCGGGATCTTCCTGACGACTATATGGATGCCCCCTATCTTCTGATTGAGCAGTCGTATCTCACGATCGAAGCAGCTGGCAATACCCGGGTTCGTCAGATTACTGATATGAATGGGGCTGTATCCTGGGTCTTTACTTCAAAATTTGAAGCGGAAGGCCACACCTGGGAGCACGAAGTGCCGATATCTCAAGGTCAATATGAAGAGTATTATGATAACCGTATTGGAATGACGATTGTAAAGAAACGTACCCATATTCATCGCCGGCGTTTACTGATTGAAGTTGATGAGTTTGATTTTGGTCCCGATTACCTTCCGCTCTTTACTGCTGAAGTAGAGTTTGAAGATAAAAAACAGTGTCAGAATTTTGAAAATAAGCTCCCCCCATGGCTTCAGCCTATGAATGAATCTCTGAGAAAGGACTGCAAGAATGTAACCATTGCGCTCAATGGCCCTCCCCCGTGGTTGAAACATTAATGTAATTGTTAGAATGTACGGTTCTCTTGTATAAAAAAAGCGGCGGGTGTTACCCCGCCGCATCTAGCCGTCCCGTAGCCTGAGATCACGCATCTCAAGCGCCGACGATCCGCTTCACCAGGAACTCCAGAGCTGGCACGATGTGCGGGCCAAGTCCCTCCACCACCAGATACAGGTAGATGGTGGCCACGAACATCTCCGCCCAGTGGAACGGCGGCAGATGGGTGTCGTGCGGCTTCCGCTGGCTGACCGCACCGCTCATCAGCGATGCGATGCCCACCACACCCAACAGGTGGAAGGTGCGCGTCTCCTCCCACGCGTCAGGAGCCAGGCTGGTAAGGATGAGCACCATGAGCGCGTACTGAATGCCGGTACTCGTAGCTTGCACCCAGGTTAGCTGCTCGCGCTTTACCTTGAACAATGCGAGCGCGGCAGCGTAGATCGACCAGAGCAGTCCGAGCGCGGTGTTGAGGATGAGGCTCCAAAGAAACAGCGTGAACAAGCCGCCCAGAATCCAAAGACTCGCATCGTAGGACATAACGGTCTTCCTCTCTTGCTGGTGCCGGCTCCTGCTAAACTCCGGCAACACCTACAATCGGTATGATATTCAGCAGGGTGGTGCCGAGTGTGAAAGCTACCAGGAGATCCCGCTTGCGCAGGTTCTCCATATAGCTGGCGGTTATCAGTCGATGCATCGTCAGGATGCCGATGCCGAAGGCGGACATACCCAGGCCGAACGTGAAGACCTGCGGCACGGGTAGCAGCTCAGCTGCCACCAGGCTGAAGGCCAGCTCGGACAACCACCAGGTTGTCATGATGATTTGTCCGTTCATCAGCTCGCTGCGGGACAGAAGCCAGATGAGCGTGCTGGCGGACGAGATCAACACGAGAATACTCCGGACAAGGACCTGTGCGAGTTCCGGGCTCAGATGAAACGCCTCCATCGAGGTGCTCCTTGCGTAATGGGACTAACGCTACTATGTATAGTGTTATACTATATTTAAGAGAGTTGCACCAGTTTTAGCTTGATCGTGGGGTATAATAGAGCATGCTTGTAGATGAAGCAACAATTACCATAAAAGCAGGAAAAGGCGGACCGGGTAAGGTTTCGTTTTTCCCGGGACATAAAACCGGCCCTGATGGTGGCGACGGAGGTACCGGTGGTGATGTGTATGTCATGGGAGACCGGCAATGGGTCTCTCTCAACTACTATGCTCAAAAAGGTAAACATGCGGCTCAAAACGGGAACCCCGGTGAGGGTCAGCGTCGTACAGGAGCGGATGGAAACGACCTTACGCTTCACTTCCCTATTGGCACTTTGCTTCGGGACATCGAGACTGGCGAAGAGATTGAGATTAATCAGGATGGAGAAACATTTTTAGTCTGTAAAGGAGGGAAAGGTGGGAAAGGGAACGATGCTTTTAAATCATCTACCAACACCACTCCCCGCTTCGCGCAGCCTGGTTTACCGGGACAGCAGCGGACTTTTAAGGTAATTTTACGGCTGATTGCAGATTATGGATTTATTGGTCTGCCGAATGCCGGGAAAAGCAGTCTTTTGAATGAGTTGACCAATGCCAATGTACGTACTGCCAACTACCCGTTTACTACTTTAGAGCCGAATCTGGGAGTAGTCAATGACAAGATTCTTGCTGATATTCCTGGTCTGATCGAAGGAGCATCCTCAGGAAAAGGGCTTGGAATCAAGTTCTTGAAGCATATCGAAAAGGTCTCCCGTCTCTTCCACTGTATTGCGGCTGATTCTGACGATGTCTTACGCGATTACGATACAATCCGACAGGAACTTCATAATTTCAATACAGAACTCTTACATAAACCTGAAACAATACTCTTGACTAAACGCGACTTGATAAACGATAATGATATAAGAGAGAGGGTTCATCAACTGAAACAACGTAATCAAGATGTGCATGTGGTTTCTATCTATGATCCAGATGCAATTGAACAGCTCAAGAATATCGTAATTTAATATTTACATGTTACAAAGACAAAAGGTTCTTGCCGGGCCTGTCTCATTAGAACAGGACAGACCTCCGGTTGGGCAGGAACTTGCCATATTACCGGTCTTCCCTCATACTACTCCGTTTGAACGAGTTTATATTCCGCCGGAACGTACTGCCCTAACCCACGACCTCTTGAAATTCCGTGTGTTCCAATGGGATGATAACGGCAACTTTGTCTTTAACGGCGGACACGCATCCGAAGTCTTTCATCCCGGATTGTGCGACGAGGAACACCTCTGGTTGATCTGACAGGATGTGCATGCAATTGTCAACCTGCAGCAACGGCTTCCCCGTGTTGTTTCGACCCGGTTTTGCAACGGTCATGAACGGTTCTACTCAGAGTATATGCTGGGTCAGCTGGATAAACAGATCAAGCAAACCAACGTCCCACAACTGCTTAATGCCCTGGATATGGTACCGACCCTGGCTGAAATGACCGACGAACAACGACGACATATCTCGATGCAGTTCCGCACCGATGTTCTCTTCCAGATGAGACAGAACGCTGTATTTTTACACGCAGCTACACTTCACCAGGAGCTTGATCCTGCCATCGTAGATCACCCCCTCTATCAGCCACTGGTTGATATCGCAAATCGGAACCTGTTGGCCGGTATCGAAGACGTGGATTTTGCACATCGACTGCACCAGTTTAGTGCAGAACAACAGCAATATGCTGCGTGGTGCGCCGGACGGTATCACGAAAATCCCTACACCCGGTATCGCCGTACCTAATTGACCTTCTGAGCAAATTAAATGGTGCTGTATAATTGCAATACATGAAGAATATTATTGCAATTATTAAACTCGCTAAACCCCTGTATAAACTTATTATCGTAGTGGGTTTCCTTATCATCTTCGTTTCTCTCTTTCAGCTGGCTACGCCATTACTCTCAAAGTTTATCGTTGATGAGATTGTCGCACAGATAAATGGTTCGGGAGGCAATCTGCAGAAATTAATATGGCTTATCGCCGCAGCCTTTGGTACGAGTGTACTGGGTGTTCTGGTGACAGCTCTCAGCGAGCGTCTCGGAGACCATCTGACCGGTGAGATCCGCCGCTTCCTGACAGAACGCTACTATCATAAAGTCTTAACCTTACCACAGTCGTTCTACGACTCCCAGATCTCCGGAAAAGTGGTGAATCAGTTGAATCGAGGCATTCAGACGATCCACGACTTTATCAACACCGCCACTAACTTTATTCTGCCGAATATTCTGCAGATTGTTCTTTCTCTGGCAGTGATGTTTTATTACAGTGTGCCAGTCGGCTTTTTTATTCTGATTCTCTTCCCGATCTATGTCACGTTAAGTAACTATTCCACCAAGATTTGGGGCAAGGAAGAATCAAAAAAGAATGTCCTGGAAGACAAAGTGCGCGGGCGTATTTCTGAGGTTATCGGTAATATCAAACTGGTAAAAAGTTTTATTACCGAGTTACAGGAGTATCGGTTTGTATCAGATAATCTGAAAAAAATTAACCGGATTTTTGCCAAGCAAAGTCGTGATTTTCATATCTTTGATATGTATCGTAACTTAAGCTTGCAGGTAATTCTGGCAATCGTAAACATCGTGATCTTTTACAGTACCTTTCAGGGGACGTTGACAATCGGTGAACTGGTATTGCTGCTTCAGCTGATTGGAATGACACGCGCGCCGCTGTTTGCGATGTCGTACATTCTCGAACAGGTGCAGCGTGCAGAACAGGGATCAAAAGAATACTTCGAGGTTATGAATCTTCCGTCAGTAGAGCTGTACGACTCGGAAGAGACAGTTGAACGGGTAGAAAAGGCCAAGATTGAGTTTCAGAACGTTTCGTTTAAGTATGAAGAGTCTGATATGGTCATCAAGAACATTTCATTTACGTTACACCCGAACGAACAGGTTGCGCTGGTTGGTCATAGTGGTGTAGGAAAATCAACCATTGTCAGTTTGATTCTCAAGTTTTACGATGTGACCAATGGTCAGATTCTCTTTAATGATACCCCATATACCGATCTTACCCATAAATTTATCCGCAATAATGTGTCGCTGGTCTTTCAGGAGAACGAGCTGTTCTCCTCTACGATTTTCGATAATGTCGCGTATGGTATGAAAGCTACCGAAGATGATGTTATCCGCGCTCTTAAACTGGCAAATGCATTTTCCTTTGTAGAAAAACTCCCCAAAGGAATTCACTCGGAGATTGGTGAACGTGGGGTACGGCTATCCGGAGGACAAAAACAGCGAATTCAGATTGCCCGTGCAATTCTGAAGGACGCTCCGATCCTGATTCTGGACGAAGCAACCAGCAGTCTGGATGCCCGTTCGGAGAAAGAAGTTCAGATTGGTCTAGAGAAACTGGTTCATAACCGTCTTACGTTGATCATCGCCCATCGCTTCTCCACTATTCAGGATGTGCACAAGATTATTGTGCTGGATAAGGGCGGTGTTGTTGACTGCGGCACTCCACAGGAACTCGCCAAGAAGCCAGGTATCTATTCTGACCTGCTCCGCTATCAAGTTGAGGGAAACAAAAAGCTGCTTGAACAGTACGAGCTCTATTAACCGGTTTGAGATGAGAGTAAGCCGGGCTGTATAATGACTATATGGCCGATGAACACGATACGCAAAAACCACAACAAGACAAAGTAACCTTCCCCTTCCGTAATCTGAAAGACACTGCTGTATTAGAGCCTGGTGTTGCTATGAATCCCTCTGCAGAGCCATCCAATGTTATTGACTCTCTCCAGCCCCAACCCGATTCTCTCCACCCGGAATCTGCTTCAACTCCCGACAACAAGGAGTTACATGCGCTGCTCCAACAGGTGAAAGCTGAGCTGGTATTGCTCTATGAACAGTTGAAGAAAGCAAAATCATCGGAAAATCAGGAAGCAATTGACGCTGTCTACGCAAAGATAGATGAAGCCCGCGGTCGACAGATGGAGCTAATCAAGTCTATTAGCGGTCACCAGATTGAGGTAGAGATTGATACCAACCAGGCAGATCGATACCTAGAAGCACTCTCTCTGGATGCTGACCATATGCTTAGCCGGCCGGAACAACTGCCCCTATCTAAGGATACGCTGGTACTTAGTAGTGGTCACCTGTTTGAATTTACGCAACTGTTACTTTCTCATCCGACACTTCAGGGACGGCTTCAGGAACTGGTTAATCGTGATACCGTATAACAGTATCAGGGGTTGTCCTCTGCGAACGGCATGTTAATGACAATCCGTGTTGCCGAGGTCGCTTCGCTGTTGGAGCAAGCCCAACAGACTGGTCCGGAAGTATTGCAACAAACCATCTCTATTATTTCCCAGGAACTGCGTAACTGTGATCTCCCCACAATTAATGCAGCACTAGAGATTTCGGAACGCATGGCAGCCCGAGCGCCGGAAGACCCCGAAAATCAACTGGTGCTGCTTACCACCCGCACCCGCAGACAGTTTGCCCCCGCCGTATCACGTGGGGTACAGGCACTTATCCCGGTGCTTGACCGGCTACACGCATGGGATGTAATGAGTGCTGAACAGACCAGTGCGGGAGGAACCAGTTCTATGCGCAATGAATGGAACCGGATTATTCAACGGAACGAAGATGTGTTACGAGCGAGCCGTTAGGATAGGTGTAGGCAATAAATGAAAAAAAAGCGTACCCGAAGGTACGCTTTTTTTAGCTGAAGAGATCTATTACTGAGCTGCCGGAGCTGCAGTTTCAGTATTAAATTTTACATTTGAAGTCTGGCGGAGGTTCTGGATCAGCTGCTGAATCTGCTGATCAGTTTTCTGACGCTTTAACTGTTCCTGAGCCTGAGTCTTTAATGTTTCCAGATCAGTATCTTCTGATGCGAGATCTTCGTTCTGTTCAATGTAGGCATCAACTTCTTCAGTTGAGACTTTTACATCGCCCACCAGTTTTTCTACAATCTTCTGGAGACGGATCTGTTCCTGGAGTGATTCACGAGTTAAGCCCTGGAACGATAAGACCTGATCCAGTGTCTGTCCCTGTGTCTTTAACTGATCTTCCAGCTTTTTAATCTCTCCGTTGATTTCGTCCTGTGAGACATTGATGCCTTCTTTCTCTGCCTGCTGCTGGATAATGGTTTTGGTAACAATGCCTTCCAGAACCTGTTGTCCGGCTGCCTTCTCAAGCTCCTGGGTGTACTCCATACGGGAGATCGGCTTTTCGTTTACGGTAGCAACAACGGCCCACTTGGAAAGGGCGTAGATTCCGTATCCAATCGCAAGAATAAGTACCAGCGCCAGCACCGGAAGATACGGCTTGCGGCGTACCAACTCATTTACCCCGGTGAATGGTGATTTTTTTGATGGTGAAGAAGCAGTGGATTCTTTGGCAGATTCCACCTTTTTCTCTGCTGTTTTCGGTTTAGAAACTGATTTTTTATCTGTCATGCATTCATTGTAGCATATTCTCCCGAAAAGTCGATATAATGAAGCTATATACTGTTCTCTACCCGTTTTATGGCACAAACTCAGACCTCTGCCTTTCGCGAAACAGCAGCCTACATGATCCGCCATGTCAACCGCCACTGGAAGATTGTGGCAATCCTTTTTGTGGCCATTACCATCGGACGCGGTCTGGGAACCTATGTTCTGACGTTTTACCGGACATTTATAGATACCTTAACCGGTGCAGGGGGATTAACCCCGGATGCCGAAGTTCTGGTGACGATTATTCTTCAGATTGTGCTGGTGAATCTGGTTATCTGGCTGGCCTGGCGTACGGTTGAGTATATTGATGCCACACTCATGCCCCGGATTATGGGCGAGATGGTACAGGATGCCTACGCCTATCTCATTCGCCACTCGTATCAGTTCTTTATCGACAGTTTTGCCGGATCGCTGGTCAAAAAGATCAATCGCCTGCCGGACGGGTATTTAAGTGTCTCGGATAGTATAATCTATGCCCTATACCCTAACCTCATTCAGATTAGTATCAGTTTATATCTGGTTTATACCGTGGAGCCATTTCTCTCTCTTCTGTTGGGAGGCTGGATTATTATCTTTGTAGGTGCTAATTACTACTTTGCGCTTCAAAAGCTTCACTTTGAAAATATCGTGAATATGGCAGAATCAAAACTCTCCGGCTTTCTGGCTGATACTGTTGTTAATAACTTTAATCTAACCATCTTCAGCACCTACCGGAAAGAAGAAAAACTGCTGGACGCCCGTGTTAGTAAGTGGAACTCCGCACAGACGCGTAGCTGGCTGGTCTCTACGATTACTTCAGCCGTTCAGGCATTGCTCATGATCTTTATTGAAGCGGTACTGCTGATTTTAGGTATTCAGTTCTGGAAGAATGGCCAGATGACAGCAGGTGACTTTGTGTTGCTCCAGACACTCCTCTTTTCGCTGTTTGGACGGCTCTGGGATTTTGGTAAAAATATCCGGGATCTGGGGAAAGGCTTTTCTAAAGCACAGGAAATGATAGAGATTTTCATGGTTCCGCATCAGATTGTTGATACCTCAGATGCAACTCCGCTGCGGGTTCCGGACGGAAAGATTGAGTTTAAAAACTTGACGTTTGCCTATGATAATGGCAAAAATGTATTCCGCAACTTTTCTCTTGAGATTCCGGCAAAACAGAAAGTTGCACTGGTTTCACGGTCCGGTAGTCGAAAGACAACCCTTACTCGCCTGCTGCTGCGTTTGTACGATGTTCCGGAAGGGACAACGTTTATTGATAATCAGGATATTATGAAAGTCACTCTGAATTCTCTCCGCTCCCATATTGCGTATGTGCCACAGGAACCGATGCTGTTTCACCGGACACTAGCCGAGAATATTGCGTATGGACACCAGAATGCGTCAATGGAGCAGATTATTGCCGCATCCAAAAAAGCGCACTGTCACGAGTTTATCTCAAATCTCAAAATTACCTGAGGGTTATAAAACGTATGTCGGAGAACGGGGTGTCAAGCTTTCGGGTGGAGAACGTCAGCGTGTGGCGATAGCACGTGCTATCCTTAAAAACAGTCCGATTATTATTCTCGATGAGGCTACCAGCTCACTGGACTCTGAGTCGGAAAAGTTGATTCAGGACGCGCTGCATGAGCTGATGAAGGATAAGACAGCAATTGTTATCGCCCATCGCCTTTCCACTATCTCTGCCATGGACGAGATTATCGTGATTGAACAGGGCAAAATTACCGAACGCGGCACTCACAAACAACTGCTTAAGCATGACGCGGGACACTATAAAAATCTGTGGGACATACAGGCAGGTGGGTTTGAAGAGTAGTTACCAGGCGAGCCGGTCCACTTCCATCTTTACCTGAACGATCGAGATGATCTTGAGTGCTTTCAGCAACTTCATAATCATCACCACGAGCAAAATACTTACAATGGTAACGGGTAAGTTGAGGATGCTAAAGAAGATAAACCCCGCAATTGCACTGACAAACGGCAGATACGGACGGTATTGATTGATCAACGTATTAAACTGTGCATCGAGCTGTTGCATTGTTTGAGTAATTAAGAGTTCCCGATATTGATCTTGAAGCGCATTCATTGAGACGGGCGCAATGGGCGTCTGGGTAAAGGTACTGGCAGAACCTGATGCGGTTTCCGGTACGATAGCTGAACCGGTACTGATGGTTGAACCGGTATCGACTGCTCCCGTAGTAGCCTCTGCATTCGACCCTGAGCCAGGCTGGGCATTCTGCGCTGCTGCCTGGGCTTCCAGTTGCTGGCGTACCTGTTGTTTGATAATTTCCCGCTGTGTCGGATCGGTTATTCCGAGCTGGTCCAGTTGCTGATTGATATACTGCTCCATAATCTCTTCCTGAGATGTCTCTGCCGGTTCCGGCGAGGGTTGTAACTGAGCCTGCGCAAGCGGACGGGTTTGACCAGGTGCCTGTGCCACTGTTGATACTCCCTGTACAGAAGCTCCGTTGTCAGAAGTTACCAGATTTAGTGTCTGTTCTACCCACTCCCGCTGAATCTCTATCTTAAAATCGTTCACTTTCAGGGTGCTGGCTTGATAGAGCCCAAGGGCAAATACAAACGCCAGTGCCGACATAATAATCGGAATTGAACGCGTGTAGGTGTCCCAGAACTTAATCTTGATATAGCTGTGAAAGATATCTGATGTCGTTCGTTCGTACTGTGAAAAGCCTGCTACAAAGATGACTGCAGCAATTAAGGCAGGAATACTCACCGGGATAAATACAAACTGGAGCGCTGCTGCTACCACATAGGCGACATGGCTAAATACCATCGTCGGTTTAAAGATGTTCAACAACGCGGAAAACAGAACCATGGCGATAATCGTCCCGCCTACGGGCAATAGAAGCAAATTAAAGGAGTAATCCAGCTTTGTCCAGATAAACGGATCTGCATAGATCGGCTTTAAAAAATACCAGAATCCAACCGCGGCACAGAGATAGCATAACGCGAAGATCGAAGGTACCATAATTTTTTTCCACATACCATATATAGTACTATCTCCTCGCGGTATTTTTCCAGTCATTCTCGACTGCGGATTTACTTAAGGCTAAAAAAACCAATTATATACCTATAGTATTGTTTATGTGCTATAATATAGGGAGAAAAGCCGTAGAATGGAGGCACCATGATGACATCCATCCAAGCCGCACTCCGTGGTTCGGATAAAAAAGTTTTATCGATCATCGGGGATCGAGTTGAGAGAATTCTGAAGCTGTATATTACGATTGAAGAGGAACTTGAGAGGCTGAAACTGCTCGGGTCGGTTACACTCAACGACGTCTACGTCGAGCTCTCCGAGCTTGATCGGGTTGTCTACGAGTTCATCTGCTGGCGGCTTCCGCAGATCGGCGCGCCGATCTGCGATGAGTTGCGCCACCTCTACCCGGAACTGGACATCCTGGACGCACGAATCGCTACAGCACTCGGACCCTGGATGGAACGGGCCGTCAATTTTGACGATTACTTCGAGAGAGGTGATCAGAAAAAGATGGTCTTCAAGTCCAACGTCGTCGAACAGCTACCTGGCCACAGCTCGGCAACTCGCCAATTTGTGGCAAATCGCCTGCGGGCGATGATGTCGTTCTACCAGAACGACTTCGAGAGCGGCGGAAGCTGTCGGAGATAGCAATCGCAGATCCCCAGAAGATTCTGCGAAGTAACCATGGAGGTCATTCTCACGGCTTTCGGGGAGGGTTTCCACCCTCCCCTTCTGCCCAACTTTTACGAATTCTACATCTTCCCAGACTATCCAAACGTAAATGCATATACCTCAATATTTCCTTCCGGAAAACGAAGCTCTAGTAACTCTCTACCTGCATTAGGCAACTTGATGAGTTTATAGAGGCGATCCTTTTGTACCGTGACAATACCATCAGTCACATCCTCACCCTTTTGTTCTTCCGATACGGGCGTACCATTCAATAATATCTCTACCGGATGAGGAGAACCATCTGTTGACCTCATCACCAAAAACACTTCCCGGGCTTCAAAATTGAGTTGGAGCGAGCTGCCGGCGGCAGGAATTGCATATTTTTCCGTGACCGTCCATGGACCGATATACGCAAACCCGTTATCGGATATACGAGCGGGTGCTGAATACGTTTGTTGCTGGTCTTCCCGTAACTGTTCGGGAGAGACGAGATATTCGATACGCCAGTATCCCAGATATAATTCAGGAGTACGGGAAAAGATTTCGTAGTCCGGGTTATCAATAGCTGATTCAACCGTGCTGCCTGTTTCGTTCAGCAGTTCCTGTATTTTTGCTTCGGTTTCATCATATGCCCCTTCGCCAAAATGGTAGTAGCGCACTCTGCCATCCTTATCAATCAGGTACTTTGCAGGCCAATACCGGTTTTCGTATGCTCTCCATGTTGAAAATTCATTATCTTGAACGACCGGATATTCCAGTTGAAAGTCTGAAATTGCCTGTTGCACATTCTCAGGATCTTTTTCAAACTCAAACTCGGGTGCATGTACCCCGATAATCACCAGACCATCATCGGCATATTTTTCATGCCAGGTGCGTAGATACGGGAGTGTTCTAATACAGTTAATACAACTGTAGGTCCAGAAATCAATCAGCACCACCTTATCCTGCTGTGCCAGTTCTGCCAGTGTCAAAGGATCAGAATTAAACCACTCTCCACCGGGGATAAGTTCAGGAGCCAATGGATACTGCTGCATCATATTCATTGGTTTGCCGCGCATCTCGTCTACCGCACGTGGCGTATCTCCGCTTCTCTTTTCTTCTCCCAGCAGCTCAAGTTGATCCTGCACCAGGGAGTTATCTTCGATTGCGGTCAGACCCACGCCATATTGTGGAAATGCCTCCAAAATATAGGTCTGAAATCGACGGTCAACATTAAAGTAGATGCCGATTGCCGTGATAATCATGAGCACCCCAAAGGCTTTCTGGATAGCGCCGGTATTCTGCAACAGCCAGGGAACCCTGGTCAACAACTGACGACCTCCATAGGTAATCGCCAGCATGGGAATAGCGGTCCCCAGTGCATAGGCAAGGGTAATAATCGCCGCCGCTCCGGAGACACTGCCCGTTAGAGCAAGCGAAATTACCGATGCCAGAATCGGTCCCACACACGGTGTCCACAAAATACCCAGCGATACACCAACCACTACGCCACCCCAGAAACTGTTGACTGGTGCTTTTTGTTTGGGGCCCATATTCGCCAGCTTGCTAAAAGCCAGCTCGATCCACTGCTGAACTTGCGGGACCAGCAGACTGATACCAAACACAATCAATATGACAATGGAGAATGCCCGGAGTGAGTCTGCCGGTATGCCGGTCAGCTGCACGATAGTCGATAAAAATAACGTGAAGAAGGTAAAACTGAGAACAAAACCGGTTACAACACCCAGAGGTTTGCGTTTATCCCCTCCAACCGAGCCGGAGAGAACAATCGGAAGTACCGGCAGGATACATGGCGATAATATAGTGACTACTCCTGCCAGGAACGCAAACACAATAAGAATAATCATACTACTTCAGGTTTTCCTGTAACTCTTCAATGTCCCCTCCATTCCATTTGGTTATCTCGTTTCCTTCTGCGTCGACCTGCACAAAGGTATGCTGATAGGTAATGCCATAGCGGGCTTTCAGATCTTTTTCTGCGTCATAATCAGTTTTGAGAATGGTCACTCCGGCCGGAATCTCGCTGGTACGTGTGCTAAATGCTTCGTTGGCTGCTTTACATGTGGGACACCAGGAAGCATGGAAGAATAGAACTGCTTTGCCGTTGCCTGCCGCAGTTCTCAGTGACTCTGGAGAAAATTCAGTATACGATCCGGATACTGCTGACGCATTCTCCGTTGTAGGTATATCTGCCATTGCCGTGTCAGCTGTCTCCATCATTGCCTCCGGTGCCATCTTGGTTGTTTCAGCTGGAGGTTGTGACGGTTGATTCATTAAAAAAATTACTGCAACAATAATAAGAAGACCGATTCCGCCCAGTAACAGAACTTTGTTATTCATAGAAGTAAGAGACTAATAATCTATTTTAGAGTATACCAAGGGAAGAAAAATGTCAAGTTTTCTTTACATTTTGTGATAGTTATCACTCTTTTAAGATTTTTTCTGCACTATCCACAAAGTAAGTGGAATAAAGACTACATAGACCGGTAGTACCGTGAGAAGATACATGGTGAGCGGCATGGATAAAAAGCCAATCAGTACTACAAAATCCAGAATTACCTGTATCGCGATAACTATTGCTGATGCTTGCATCAGGTTTACCTTTTTATGGGAGCGGAAAAAGGGGCGAAACGCGAAGAATACCGTAACCACTGCACTGATAATCATGGTCAGTTTAAAGACCCAGTAGTTGCCTACCATGGTTCCATTCTGGTCGTAGAATGCAAAACTGATAAGAAACGGCACAAACCAGGTAACTAAAGAAGGGATGGTTAATGGTTTTAGGAGTGGTGGCATACCTTTATTCTAGCATGTGTAATGGACAGGTGTTGATAGGATTTTAAATAAAGAAAACTATTTCTTTATCGTTGCATCGAGATCAAGGATAGCCGTATCAATCCCGGTTTTTAGAAACTCAACGGTATCCTCTACCCCTTTGTTGTAGATATCTGCGGCAGCTCCTTCCAGAAACATCTCCATAATTTCTTCTGCAGCGATCACCCCAATCTTTTCGTCACGTTCTGTCTGGAAAAAATCGATGATACGGTTAATCATATCTCTCCGTTGCTGGATGGTGAGAGGGTATTGCTTTGATGGTGACATGTAGATAAGTATATAAGAAAGCGATCAAGTACGTTGATGAAGCTGAATATGGCGGAAGAGGGGGGATTCGAACCCCCGGTACGATTTCTCGCACACACGCTTTCCAGGCGTGCCGATTAAACCACTCTCGCACTCTTCCAACAGGCAGGATCAACTCACCTAGTATTCACACGGTTTGATCTAGTTTTGCCTCTTTCTTTTTTAGATTTGTTTATTGTATCATATGTTTCTAGCGTTTTATCTTTTTTTATTACGACGACCTAATGGACTCTTTTACAATTAAGAAAATTCCTGTCAGAAAACGACGGCAGCGGCCGGATCCTACCCCTGCGAGTCCACCTCCCTCATCCAGAAGACGCAGTGCTGCTTCGGGCAGCCCGTCAGGAAGTTCTTTTTCTCTTCCTCGCCTGGACTACAAACAGTATGCGTTTTATGCGATTGGTACTATCATTGCGATAGGTATCATCTATGTCGCGCTCAAGCTGATCTCGGCCTATAACGCGGTAACGATAGATAATAAAAATGCAGCAGGTACAAATGCGCAGCCTGCCAAAGAAAAAACTGTCTACAACGTGCTGTTGACCGGGTACGGCGGTGAAGGGCACGATGGCTCATACCTGACGGATACCGTAATGATTGCCCATGTTGATAAGGAAAAAAAGAAGGTTGTTCTTTTCTCTATTCCCCGTGATTTGTGGGTTGAAATTCCGGGAGCCACTAAAGATGATGCTTTTTACTCGAAAATAAATGCTGTCTATCAGGCAGGATTATTCCCTCAAAACTATCCCGGTATTCCTAAACAGTATCAGGGTGAGGAAAACGCACCAGCACTGCTTAAAAAGGTTGTCAAAGACGTTACAGACCTTGATATTGATTACTTTGTCGGCATCGATTTTGACGGATTTGCCAAGTTTATTGATACCCTCGGCGGAGTTGAGGTAACGGTGCAGAAGACATTTGATGATTATTACTACCCTGTTACGGGTAAGGAGGAAGATCTGTGTGGCCGTGAACCGAAACCGACCCTCACCGAAGATCAGTTGCGTGAAGAGCGAGAACGCTACGAACAGATGTCTGAGGAAGAGAAAAAAGCCTATGATAGTCGTCCGGTAAGTGAACTATCGGAAAATGAGTTCCAGCGTATTGCGACCGAGGAACCGGAACTGGCCTTCCCCTGCCGCTACGAACATCTGCACTTTGATGCCGGACCCACCAAGATGGATGGAACAACTGCCCTTAAGTTTGCCCGCTCCCGTAAATCATTACAGGATGGCGGCGACTTTAACCGGGCTGCACGCCAGCAGCTGGTGGTTGAAGCAATCAAAGATAAGGTTCTCTCAATTGGTTTTATCCCGAAGATTCTGCCAACTATTGATACACTTTCGAACCATATTACTACCGATATTTCTCTCGCGCAGATGCAGGAGTTCTTAAAGGAAGCACCTTCTGCTGGAGATTACGACATTAGTACCTATGTGATTAATCATGATGGTGAGCCGTTGCTTGTGGATGACTACTCCAATGACGGTCAATATATCCTGCGCCCTGAGGCTGGTCTGGGCAACTACGAAGATATTCATGATGTGGTAAACCGCGTGGTAAACGGTATCTCCCCTACTCCTTCGCCGAGCGAAGCACCGGCTTCTGATGAGGCTGAACTGGATGAATAATCTACGAAGTGTAATAGTAAGAATGTATAAGCCTGAAAAGAACTTTTTTTCGATCTGCCGCGCTTCGCGCAGATGATCTTCAAAAAGTCTTTTCAGGCCAATTACTGTGTTATTGTTCGATAATTTCTACTGTCTCAACCTTCACCGGTGTCACCGGGGATGAATTCTCTCCCGAGGGACTTCTCTTGACAGGGGCGGTTGCAATAGCGTCAACAGTCTCCATGCCTTCAGCTACATAGCCAAAGATTACATAGTTCTTTGGTAAGTCATAGTCCTCGTGCATGATAAAGAACTGGCTGCCATTGGTATCCGGTCCTGCGTTGGCCATGGCTACGGTTCCACGGGTATACTCTCCTTCGAAGTCTTCGTCAGCAAAGCGATAGCCCGGTCCTCCGGTGCCATCCCCTTTTGGATCGCCTCCTTGAATCATAAAGCCATCAATGACACGATGGAAAATAGTTCCATCATAAAAGCCTTTGCGCGCTAAACTTACAAAATTATTTACGGTGACCGGTGTCTGGTCATCGTTTAATGCGATACGAATTGGCCCTTCCGAGGTGTTTAAGACTGCGGTATAGGACTTGTTGGTATCAATTTCCATTGCTGGAGCTTGTGTTTTTTCCTGCATAGAAGTATCAGATGAATTGGTAACTGAGTCTGAATTTGGCTGTGACTGGTCCTGCATCACTTCGGCTTGGCGAGCGGGTTTTTCCTGGCGAAGAATAAAGAAGATGCCGACGATGGCAACAATTCCCATTAAGATAAATACTGGTACGGTTTCTTTGTCCATAAGTGAGGTAATAATTCGTAATTTTGTACTTGCTAATCATACCATATATGTGGTAATCTTTCCCCTTCTCCATATGTTTAAAATGCCAATGCTATAGGATATATTTCTTATTGATATTTATCACATATAGGAGTATAATTAACATATTTAAGAATTAATATAAGCTATTAATTTCTTGAATGTACCTTAAAAAATAGGCTACAGAAACACTGTCAGTTCTATTTTCCGTGGACGAACCTGTACTTTACTTTCAAGGCTGAATACATTACGAAGCAGCGATCGTCCGTACAGATTTGTCTACGGAAAGTGTGACTGACCTCAGCAACACAACGCAAGATACCCATCTTGGGATATCTCAGGCTGACGGGAAGTACATTCTTCGTGACGCAATCGACACTACGTCTCAACCTATCCGTATCCGTATCCGTAACCGCAACGTCTTAAGGAGTGACGGTATGTCTACACAGACCCTGCCCGGTGAGGAGAAGATTACCCTCGCCAAGATCGTGCTCGAGTACTCTGTGATCCTCATGCTAGGGGCGGCGACCTCATTCCTCCTCGTGAACCTGTTCGGCCTGGCCGACTGGTATCATGGTGTGGTAGAGTTCGCGCATCTCCACTTTGTCGCGGAGTACATCGCGCTCCCGCTGTTCATCTACATGGTCGCCGTCGAGATTCGCGACGAGCTCAAGCCCGGCGGGAAGCTGCACGGGCGCAAGGGCCTCCTCCCCGTCTTCGCGGCGGGTGGTGGCATGCTGGTGCCCGGCCTGGGCGGCGCCGCGCTCGCCTACATCCTCAAGATCCCCGGCTTCGACCCCATCGGCGCGGGGGCGACCAGCGTCGCCACCGACATCGCGTTCGCAAGCCTGGCGCTCCTCCCCGTCCCCAAGGCGGTGAGGGTGTTCGTGGTGGCTGCGGCCATCGCGGACGACATCGGCGGCATCCTCGTGCTCATCGCGGTGGGCGGCTCGCACATCGACTTCACCGTCCTGGGCGTCGGCTTTGGCGCCACCACCGCGATCGCGCTCTTCCTCCGGGCCCTGGGCCGGACGAGCGTGCTCGAGAACCTGTTCGTCTTCGCGGCGGCCTGGGCCACGTTCTACTTCGCCCACGCCGAGCAGGCGCTCGCGTTCCTGCTGCTGCCGTGGATGATGTCCGAGACCGTGACCAAGCACTTCGAGGAACTGCTCGAGTGGCCCACCGAGATCCTCATGGGCATCTTCGGCTTCTCGGTCGCCGGGGTCGCCCTGTCGGCGGTCGGCTCGATCACCTACGGCATGTACGCGGTCTTCACCATCGGCAAGCCCATCGGCTTCTGGCTGGGCACGCGCTTCGGCCTGCTGGTGCTCGGCATCAAGCGGCAGAACTTCGAGATCAGCCCGCCCGACCTGCTGGTCGCCGCCTTTGCCATGTCGGTCGCCTTTACGGTGGCCAGCATCATCGCCGGCATCAGCTTCGAGCCCGGCCCGGTGCACGACCAGGTCATCGCCGGCGCCCTGCTGACGCTGCTCAACATCCCGCTCACCCTCCTGCTCTTCGTGGTGACGCGGCCCTGGGCGCGCCGCTATCGCCAGCAGCCGGTCGAGTTCAATACGGAGGTGATGGACTAGTTCACGCTGAGGTTCGCAACTGGCTCTGTAGCCCGTGCCCGACACGATATCGGGATTGAGCGGGCAGCACACGCTGCTGTCCGCTCTTTTTTTTTGCCTTTTCCTGTTCTCTATTCGCGCAGGTATACTTCATACCGATCCCTCATTTTTTATCTAGTGTTCTGCGCTATAATACCCTCATATGTTCCCGTTACGAGATACCACTCCCCGCAAGACATTTCCCTACATTAACTATCTCCTGATTCTGGCAAATATTGCCATGTTCTGGTTTCAGCTATCTCAGCCTGACTTTGATACATTCGCCTATCAGCTGGGATTTGTGCCGCGATTATTCGATTACACGCGATTCACAGATTACACCACCGTCTTTACCTCAATGTTTATGCATGGCAGTTTTTTTCACATCATCTCAAATCTGTGGTTTTTGCATATTTTCGGGGATAATGTGGAGGACGAGTTTGGCCACTTCTGGTATCTTATTGTGTACCTGGCCTCAGGAGTGGCGGCGGTCGCGCTCCAGTATATGATTAATCCCGAGAGTGGCATTCCCCTGATTGGTGCATCTGGAGCCATTTCAGGTGTGTCAGGGGCATACATTGTACTGTTTTTCCGCTCAAAAATTCTGGCACTGGTCCCTATTGGGTTTGCGCTCACTACGATTACGTTGCCTGCCTGGTTTTTCCTTGGGTACTGGTTTGTGTTACAGCTGATAAATGGAGTTAGTTTTGTCAGTACGATAAACTACGATCAGGGTGGTGTAGCCTATTTTGCTCATATTGGAGGGTTTGTGTTCGGAGTACTCGCTGCGATTCTTATTGCTCCGTTGGTGCGTGGCTTTCGTAACTGGTTGAATGGGTGATATAATAGGATTTCCTTTGGAGATTAGGTACATCCCTTGCCGGGATGGCGAAATTGGCAGACGCGCACGGCTTAGGACCGTGTGCCGCAAGGCGTGGAGGTTCAAGTCCTCTCATCCGCACCACCCTTTCTTCAAAAAATCCAACTAATCTAAAAAATTTAAGCATTATTTTAACACACAGTTGCAACAATCCTATCTGATTTACACGGAAGAGAAACCGCCAACAATGCGAGCAAGCCTCCAAAGCAACGATATCTTCGATAACCCCCTCTTTAAAAACGGTCCTGTAGTAGTTTTCCTATGGAAAAATCAAGACGGCTGGCCGGTACAAAACGTCACAGACAATGTCGTAAAGCTTTTAGGATATGAAGCCGAGGAGTTCAAAAACGGAAGCGTTAAATATGCAAATTTAATAAGCAAAGCAGACATACAGAGAGTTGGGGCTGAGGTAGAAGACGCCAATCTAAAGAAACTTGACTCTTTTACCCACAAACCATACATGGTTACGACAAAAAACGGAGACGCCAAATGGCTACTCGACAATACCATCACGATACGTGATGAACAAAATAATATAACTCATTACCTTGGTTATTTAATAGACATAACAGAGCAAACAAATTTTGAAAAACAAGCTGCAGAGCTAAAAGAGAGGTATGAACTTGCCATCGACGGCTCCAATGATGGAATTTGGGACTGGAACGTAAAAACGGACGAGGTGTATTTCTCTCCAAAATGGAAGGCGATGCTTGGCTTTGCTCCGGACGAAATAGAAAACTCGCTCGACGAGTGGAGCAAAAGGGTACATCCCGACGATGTAAAACATGTTGAAGAAGCGTTAAACAGGCATCTTCAAAAAATAGAGCCGTTTTATGAGTCAAAACACAGAGTTATGTGCAAAAACGGCAGATACAAATGGATACTCGACAGAGGCAAGGCGTTATTTGATGAAAACGGGGACCCCGTCAGAATGGCCGGCTCGCGTACAGATATAGACAAAGAAAAAGAGCTCGAAGACGAACTGAATAACGCTCTTTCAAAATTCATGGATATATTCAATATATCTCAAGTTGGTTTGGCCTTGCTTGATCCAAACGGCAAAATATTGGAAGCCAATGATAAATCGCTGGAGATATTTCACCTAAACAGAGACGGAACGCTGAAGCAAGATTACGCCACAAAATTGGTAAAAGCTATAAAACCGGACGGCACGCTTATGAAGCCGGAAGAATACGCCGGCATGAGGGCACTAAAAGAGAAAAAACCAATATATAACGTAGAGCTAGGCATAGACGACGGCAAAGGCGGAACGGCTTGGGTGGTTGCAAATGCGGTCCCTTTGGATGGCGGAAACAAAGGGGTCATAGTATCGTATACCGATATTACATACAGGAAAGAACTGGAAGATTCTCTCAAAAAAATCAATGAAAACCTAAATGCAATGGTTGAAAATGAGCTGCAAAAACGTCTTAGCTCTGAGATGAAGCTTGAGAGAATATTCGAAAGTATATCCGTAGGCGTCACGGTGGTCGACGAAGACGGAAACTATGTAGATTTTAACAACGCATATGCACATATATACGGATACGAAAAAAGTGAACTTTTCGGAAAAAGTTTTTTTATAACAACAAAAGAGAGTGATACGGAGCAAATAAAAAAACATCATTACGATTTTATGCACGGCGACAAAAGTGAAGAAAAGTTTTATTTTCAAGCACGAACCAAAAACGGAGACATAATAGATATACTTGGGACATCCTCCAAAACAACAATGGACGGCAAGCCTTACAAAATAACGACTGTTATGGATATCACGGAGCAAAAAAGGCAGGAAAAACTGCTGATAGAGCAATCTAGAATGGCTGAAATGGGAGAGATGATAGGGGTCATAGCGCACCAGTGGAGGCAGCCGCTCAATGCCGTGGCGTTAATCGTGCAAGATATCAAATCGGCCTACAAATACGGTGAGGCGGATGAGGAATATATCAACAAATCGGTCAAAGATTCAATGGAAATCCTCAATTTTATGTCCAAAACAATAGATGACTTCAGGGGATTTTTTAGAAAAGACAAAGAAAAATCGGTATTTGAGGTATGCAACACCGCTTTGGATGTTGCCGAACTGATAAAACCTCAACTAACATCCAACAATATAGATATATCAATAGATATCAACTGTAAACTATATAAAAACGGTGTTTGCAACTCGGATAAAGAAGGGATACTTGGATATCCAAATGAATTCAAGCAAGCCATGCTCAATCTGATAACAAACGCAAAAGACGCTATTTTGGAAAAACGTGAAAAAGATAAAAATAGCGAAAAAGGCAAAATACTAATCACGGTAAACAGAGGAGACCAATACGTAACAATATCCGTTCAAGACAACGGAACCGGGATAAAACATGAAAATATGGGAAAAATATTCGAGCCGTATTTCAGCACAAAGGGCATAAGTGGAACCGGCATAGGTCTTTACATGGCAAAAACCATTATAGAAAAAAACATGAACGGAACCATAAAAGCGTTCAATACCGATAACGGAGCGATATTTGAAGCCACTTTTCCAATCTAACGTCTGGATTAGAGGTAAAAAATTCGCCTATTTTGTCGATTTTTGGAGTATACAACCATATCGAAAGCTGTAAAAAATGGATAGAAGAGAGTTTTTAATCAAATCGGCTGGCGTTTCTGCGTTTTTGTTGCCTGAATTTGCAAACGCTTTTGATGTCTCAAAAGTTTTATCAAAGTTGCAAAAAGAAAGCGTCGTGCAAGAAGAGAAAGCCCCGCAAATAATAAAAGACGATATTACGGAGCGTTTTATATGGCTAACAAGAAGAGATAGCGGCGAGCAGTTCAAAGAGGTATTTTTTGCAAACGGGAAATACAACTATGATGCATATAAAAAATTCTTTTTATTTCAAACGGAATGTCGATGCCGCTTTCAATGGACGTCAGCACCCCTCTGCTGTCGCGATTTGATGGAAGATCAAGCCACGACACATCGCATAACGCATTCATATCCCGGTTCCTCATCGGCCGGTTCGATTGCGGTAGAGGGCGGGATCAACCGTCGCTGCCATGGCCTGCACATCAAGCCCGCCGCCGAGAAATTGATTGACGGCATCAGCGGTTTTCAGCGGCTCGGCGATCATCGCGGCATACTGTACCGGCAGGAGTCGAAAGCATTTCTGGTTGCGGATCCAGTGATTGAATTTCGCAAGCTGCGCCCTGAAAAGCTCCGTCATCTTTGCATCGTCGACCCCACCGCCCCTTTGTCCCCGGCGCTGCAGCATTTTTTTCTGCGAAGCAAGCACCTCCGCAATGTTTCTTTCCAGAAAAACAACGCGATACTCAAACTGCTGCGGGAGATCGTAGACAAGGCTGTAAAT
>CAYPQF010000049.1:0-1952 GCA_964412815.1 uncultured Gammaproteobacteria bacterium | reverse complement strand
GGATAATTGCATGGGGTTACTCCTCTCTAACAGTTAAATTTGTCACGCAACCTGGATGATGAATCACTCAATGTCAAGAGCATAGATCCAAAGTTCCTCAAGTTGCTAAGGCCGTTCGTAGCAAACGGAATTCCCATGATTGGCCAGGGACGGCTAGATTCCCTCTTCAACCTGATTGGATTGCGATCGCCCGGTAACTCAATCCGATCGCACCATAGCGTTGGGGACGATCGCGCAAGTCTGACGAAAAGACTCAATTGGGGAGGGAAGGGCGATCGTACGATAGTTTGAGAGCAAGGGAAGCAATGAGGTTAGTCATGCTAGAGGGTTCTCCCTTCACATCGGTGGCTTGCGACAGCAGGAGGGAGTCGTAGGGGCTTATCTTTGCGACCAAGCTGGCAATGCCACAGGCCACCCGAAGGGCGATAGTGATTGAAATGGAATGGTAGCCACATGCAATTCACACTTGAAATTACTGAAGAGGCACTCGAAGATCTGGCGTTCTTTGACAAAGCCGCACAAGGCACGATTTTAGATGAGATTGAGCGACAACTCCTTTATCAGCCTCTCCAGGAAACGAAAAATCGTAAGCCCTTGCGACCTGGTTCTCAATTTCAATGGGAATTAAGGATTGGCAAATACCGGGTCTTCTATGATGTCATGGAGGAAACCGAAGAAACATTGCTGGTTAGTGTGGTTTCAGTAGGATATAAAGAGCGGAACAAACTGTTTATTCGAGGTCAGGAGGTCAAACTGTGAAAACGATTGAACTTGCTCACTCTGATTTGACCATAAGTGAGTTAATCGAATTGGCAGAAAAAGAGACTCTAATTATTAGAAAACCTGATGGCACAGAGTTTGTTTTATCCGCTGTCGATGACTTTCCTGCCGAAGTTGAGGCGTTGAGTCAAAATCAGGAATTCATGGATTTCCTGGTACAGCGATCGCGCTCAACAAAACGAGTCTCCCTTGAGGAAGCTCGAAAACGATTAGGCATTGCATGAAACTGGGACAATTGATCTGTGTTTGACCGCTCCAGAGAAAATGCCTGTAATGGATTGCGATTATTTGAACGATCGTCCTGCCAGTTTAATTTGGGCGATCGCGTCTACAGTCGCGCTCCTAAGTGCGATCGCGTTTTGGTCAGTGTTGCCAAGAGAAAAGCGATACTAGGTTTCCTGCCGTCAAACCAGCCTACGGCGATCAGCGATCGCCCACTGGCATTGAAGACACCCCCTCCAGACTGCCGAAAAGACTCAGTTTTGCAGTCTTGAGCGATCGCCCGCTGGCGTTGGGGACGATCGCTCAAGACTGCTGAAAAGACTCAACTTTGGAGGGGATGGCGATCTCACCACAGCGATCGGAGGCCGATGTTGGCACTTATGCAGCATGGGTTACGCTGCCGCTAATCCATCCTACGGCGAGAGGGGGCGATCGCACTGAGGTTCCCTTCTGTTATGGACTTTCCTCTCGTTCGTCACTTTCTTGCAAAATTTGAGCCGGTAATGCAGGGGCAATCCGAAAGTTTGAGGAACAGATGGTCGATGACTGCCAGGTTGAGGAGGGGCGAAGTATTACTGATGACGGGCATAATCCAGGTCTTCTGCAAGTTCGGTTTCGGAATAGTGCCGAGGGATATTGCGCTCGCCTAGAAGCTGGCTAAATTGGCGATGGTCGAGGTTGGCAAGTTCGCGGGCTTTGCCAAAGGACAACAGTTCTTGGGCATAGAGGGCAATGGCGAGTTCTTTTAGTAGCTCGGCTTCGATACGGTTTTCGGGCAATCGGACAGCCTGGATGATGGTTTCAGGAATGGATAATTGCATGGGGTTACTCCTCTCTAACAGTTAAATTTGTCACGCAACCTGGATGATGAATCACTCAATGTCAAGAGCATAGATCCAAAGTTCCTCAAGTTGCTAAGGCCGTTCGTAGCAAACGGAATTCCCATGATT
>CAYPQF010000048.1:0-2376 GCA_964412815.1 uncultured Gammaproteobacteria bacterium | reverse complement strand
CCTCTGGCGCTTCCCCCGACGGGCGCTGGGGCTGGCGCTTTGTCCGACGGCTCGGCCTTGCCCATCCCCCCCAATCGACGGTGCTGGGCGATGGGCGAGGCCGTGATTGATGCGCTCGTGCAGCGCTACCCACGGTACTTGGCGACCACCGCGGCCGTCCGGTGCTCGGCCAGTGGCACCCCCTCCTGCTTCAGCCCCGCAGCCCGCAGCGGCAGCCGCCGCGGGCTGCGGGGCTGAAGCAGGCGGGGTTGCCACTGGCCGAGCACCGGACGGCCTCGTTGGTCGCAAAGTACCGTGGGTAGCGCTGCACGAGCGCATCAATCACGGCCTCGCCCATCGCCCAGAACCGTTGATTGGGGGGGATGGCCAAGGCCGAGCCGTCGGAAAAAGCGCCAGCCCCAGCGCCCGTCGGGAGAAGCGCCAGAGTTCCAGCTCTTGGCTACCGATTTCGTCGAGGATAAAGCCAAGCAAGCGAATGAACTGGTAGCCCAAGGCAGCGATGGCAATGGGCAGGGGGGAAGCCGCGGGAAACGGAGCGCGCGGATCGGGTCTCATCACACTACGCCTTTCTGGGGCACACGCCCCACCAGGCGGGGATGCCCCGGCGCAGTTCTTGCATGAGCGGGTCGCGACAGTATGGTACAATAACCCTGCGTCGGTGGTCCCACCGCCGATGCCACGTCCCCCGGCTGCGTGAACAGCGTGGGGGACAGGATATTTAACACCTATTGATAGTATGATAGCAGCTTTTCGCCCCGTTGTCAAGGGGGTAGTGGCGACACTATGCGACGATTTGGGGAAAAACTTCGCATCTTGCGGAAACGGCGTGGTCTGACCCAACAGGAACTTGCGGCGCAGTTGGGGTTTGCCTCCCAAGGCTATATTCACTTTTTGGAGACGGGGCAGAAGCTGCCGAACGCGGTGTTGATCTTGAAAGTGGCCGATGTCTTTGGGGTGACCACCGATCAGTTGATGCGGGACGCGCTGGACCTCCCGCCCCCAGTGGACCCGTAATGGCGCAGGGGGCAGCGGCCACGCCCGCCAACTGCCCATGGTGCCCCAGTGCTGGGGCCGGGCGCTGCGGGCTGCCCGGCATGGCTCCCCGCGCGTCAGCTGGTGGGCGCTTGGAAAGCTGAAAGCTGACAGTCGAAAGCTGAAAAAGCGCTGCGCTCAACGTGATCGCTGAACCTTTCTGCTTTCTGGTTTCTCTGTTCAGCTTTCCCAGCGTCACCGCGCGATCAGGTTCCAAGGAGTAGCGCAACTGAACTCTTCAGGGCTACTCTAGCCGCTGAGCGGGAGGCTGTCTATAGGCCATCAGTCCTAGGGCTGCCTAGGCCATGGCGGGAAGTGGGGGCGTGGGGCAGCCGCGGCGGCGGCGGGCAGCAGGAAGGGAAAAGACACCCGGGCGCAGGCAGCAGGGGCGTGGCGAACGGCAGCGGGGCCATGGGGAGCGTGCCGACCACTGCACGACAACGATCATGCAGGCTTTCCCAGCGCCGCACCCCAACCGTGGGACCCATCTTCGCTGCCATCGGGCGAGCGCACGCCCCACCCGCCGCCCCCGCTGCGCTGGGGCGGAACCACTGGGCACCCACACCTTCCTTACGACGCGGTACGTTCCCGTTGGTTCCCGCCATTGGGGGCAGGGCTGGGGCGTGGGGTGCTGCCGCCTCTCTGGGCAGCTGGTCCCGCATGGGACGGGCCTGCCGTCCTGCTCCCTTCGGCCTGTTCCCTGCTGCCGCTGCGCGCTTTTCCCGCGCCCTCCTGCCCAACGGTTTGACCTCAGAAAAGGCCGGATGCACGGCGACGGCTGATTGGGGCCGGGGGCCGTGATGAACGGGCAGGCGACGATCAGAGGGAAAGCTGAAAGCTGAAAGTCGAAAGCTGAAAAAGCGCTGCGCTCAACGTGATCGCTGAGCCTTTCTGCTTTCTGGTTTCTCTGTTCAGCTTTCCCTGTGCCGCTCAGAGGGAAAGCTGAAAGCTGAAAGTCGAAAGCTGAAAACGCGCTGCGCTCAACGTGATCGCTGAGCCTTTCTGCTTTCTGGTTTCTCTGTTCAGCTTTCCCTGTTCCGCTCAGAGGGAAAGCTGAAAGCTGAAAGTCGAAAGCTGAAAAAGCGCTGCGCTCAACGTGATCGCTTAGCCTTTCTGCTTTCTGGTTTCTCTTTTCAGCTTTCACTGTGGCGCTCCGAGGGAAAGCTGACAGCTGAAAGTCGAACGCTGAACAAGCGCTGCGCTCAATGCGATCACTTAGCCTTTCTGCTTTCTGGTTTCTCTTTTCATCTTTCCCTTGCTTTATACGGTTGAAACCGACCAGTGGCTAGTACTGCCCCACGAATCGTCCTGTGGTGCAGTTACGGGCGTGGGCTGTGAAACCTA
>CAYPQF010000047.1:0-12812 GCA_964412815.1 uncultured Gammaproteobacteria bacterium | reverse complement strand
TCAGGACGCATGGAGTCCAGTACTACCTGAAGTTTAAATGCCGAGTCGTAACTCTTTCGTTTTGCCATGTCTGATGTTACAAATTGCTAACAGGGATATTCTACCTTATCCCTGTGTGTAGTATATCGGGGACGGCTCATCAGCGAAACGATGTCAGTGTGGGGGGAGTATTTCGACGGGTAATCTGAGTTTTCTCCTTAGATTGTCTCCAGACTTTCCAGCATCAGAGTAGTGATCTCACTATATCCTTTTTCCTGCGGGTCTGCGACCGTCACTGTTATCTCCATATAGGTATTCTTCTGTGGCTGAAGGTAATAATGGATCTCCCTTACTTCACCAATGGCATCTACGGCGTATCCTTTCATTGTGTTGACTGTCGCGACTCGTTCGTTTACTACATCGGTAATATCGCTTCGCTCGTTTAGTTCTTTTACTCGGGCGGCGACAAACTCTTTTAAAGAAGTTTGTGGAGGGAGTGTGTCGTAATCAACCTCCATCATAATACCGTCAGTCAGTCGGGTAGAGGGTTGCTGGGATTCTCCCCAGAAGGTAAACGAGGTGACTCCGTTACTTTGCGGACTGACAAACATAACCGTTGGATACTCCATTCGATACGCGCTATTACCGTAGGCATAGGTATCCCATTTGTATTCGGTACCAGGAGAAGCCGGCTGATGTTCAGAAGCTTCCGTTCCGCTCGCATGAACATAGCCCATTAAGAGAGAGAGTATGAGTAAGATAATCAGCCCTGTTTTTTGTATCTGTAGTGTTTTCATATGCACACAGGATACAAAGTAAATGTAAGAGGATAATCAGGGGAAAACTACAGCTCGATAAGAAACAGAAACTGATTACGATGATTTTTTCGCGTGATGTTCCTTGTGTCGGTTAGACAGCCATGGAATCAGGATGACCGTTGTTAAAACAACTGCGTAGGAGATACTGATCGCAATTACTTTAAAGATGGTGTCGTAATAATCGTTGGTCAAAACATAAATTGAGATCATGGTGGGAATAGTCAGTCCCAGAATGGTCAGAAAATCCCGTGAATAATCAGTCATCTGATGCAAAAAGTGGTAGATAATACTTGCGACTATACCAAATGACATGGCTGCTACCGTGACCGCAGCAATCGATGTTTCAACATAATACGTGCCGGAAATGCCGTGTGTGACAACCCCTAAAAAGTTACCTATAGCAGTGGAAATGAAACCTGCTATAATACCAGCTTGTAAACTCTTGGTTAGCGGGAAATGCTTGGAGTGTGCCATATTTTTACAATATACACATATATATTTGACAAGTAAATAGGGAAAATAGTGCTATACCTAGACTGTTCAATGTAAGAGAAATTCAGCCGTACTTTTTAAACTAAAAAATACATATTTGGTATATATTGTTGTTATATTACAATAACGATTCAAAAACGATTCAAACTATTATTTTGAACCTGAATTATCTATAATTAATAGTGTTTCAACACCTTTACATAACCATCTAAAAGATCAAATACTATACCAAGGTATTTAATTCCCGATTTAGGAGGAACATGCAAAAAAAAATCTTACTCATTGCTATTGTGGTTGGCATTATTATAGGAACTATTGCTTCCTTTGGTTGGAATGCCTATAGATTACAACAGGTTGCTGACAACTCCAATTCAAAGCTTGTTGAAACGGTAACACTGGAAATCTTCTCCGATCCGGTCTACATTATTGCTCCCGGAAAGTACGAACCTGAGCAGGTGAAAAATCGCTTTACTCTGGAAGAAGGGACTACTATTAGAACAGGCGATACTGGTCGTGCACAGATTGTGTATCCAAATGGTACGGTAACCCGTCTGGATCAGCAGTCAGATGTAACCGTTGTGCAATCTGAAACTGCTCCCACCAAAATACGGGTGAAGGTAAATGACGGCCATATCTGGTCCCGTGTTGCAAAACTCAGTGCAGATGAATACTACGAAACTGAATCCGGCAAAGTCGTTACAAAAGTTCATGGTACCTCCTTTGGTCATTACGTAATAGACGACACCACCGATAAGATTGTCACAACGCGCGGTGAAGTCGTAGGCAGTTGTCTGAACAAAGAACAGGAACAGGTAATTACCCGCGACAACAAAGTAGTTTTTGACTGTAATAAATCAAATCTTTCAGCTGAACCTATCTCAGAGAATGATATGAATGACGAGTGGTTCCAGTTTAACGTCGAAGAAGATGCCTATCTGAACGATCGTTTTGGTCCCTATGTCTACAATGATGATACTCTGAAAGATAAGGTTCTGGGCTTAACCGATAAGATTATCGATTCACCAACAAGTCAGCGGGTACGATCGTTGGTGCGCAATGTCTTTAATCCCAATCAAAATACACCTAACACAAACCGGGCAGACGCTGGCTGAACAGACCACCGGTCCGACTGCGACTCCCGTGCCGCAGATTCCGAAGCGTATCCTTTCTCAGCAACCGAGACCTACTGCGACGCGTATACCATCTCCCTCTCCTGTAATTCCAACACCAACAGTAGTTGAGATAAAAGATTACGTCGCAGTAGTAGAAATGATAGAGTCACAAAAGGGGTCTAGGGTTGTAATTACCGATACAAGAACTAACTCTACAACAGAACTAAATCAAATCAACGGTAAAGCTCAAGTTCGCAAAGATGCGACCGTTGAAACGGTTGGTGCTGCCCGTGCTGAGATTCAATACAGTAATGGTTCAGTCACACGTCTTGATCATAATACAAAAGTTACTATGATGTATAAAGGAACAACGGCATTTAATGTCTCAGTTAACCTAAATATTGGTCGTATCTGGTCCCGCATTAAAAAATTGACTGGTTCAGAAGAAGGAGAATGTGGAAGCTCAAAAGACTGTTACAACAGCATTACTAACACCATGACTGCTACCGTTCGCGGGACTTCCTATGGACACGAGCTGGAGGAACAGGAAATCGATGGGACTCTAACTACAGTAGATAATATCTATACCATCGAAGGTAATGTCTGGGGATTATGTAATTCATACGGACCAAATGATACATCCATTGTGAATAACCAGAAGCCTCAGGTAATCGGAAAGAGTAAACGAGCAATGTTTAAATGTGACATAAGTAAACAAACGGTAGAGTTGGGTGATATGACCAGCGTTCCAAATTCAGATACAGAGTGGATAAGTCTTAATATGCTTCGTGATAAACAACTTGAAGAACAGAATAGAAATGTTAAATAGTATGACTTGTCTGAAGCTCCGGATACGAACTCTCCTCCTACAGTAAATATTGAATCATGTGAAATACAGCGTTACAACGAACAAAATAATGAATTAATGAGCAGAACTAAGTGTAGTTCAAATGAATTTAAAAATGAAAAAGGTAAGAAGGTTGCGACAATCACTAATGAAAGTGGTGTTATCACACTTGTTAAATTTAATACTCGTGTCCTTGATGAAGATAACTTACCATACGGTCGCACTGTATCAACTGAGTGGAATCAAATTGAAGGACCAAACTACTGCTTTGATGGAAAGAGTAGATGTCATTTATCCTATGGTGGTCCAGATACTTTCTACTTTGCAGCACGAAGCAATGTCGATACAGAAGATCGTGTGTACCGCATGCGTCTCACAGCAGATGACTCGATGGCCTTTGCCAGTGACGATGTATATGTCCGTGTAATAGACACAAACAATCCTCCAGAGGTAAGCGCCGGTGAGGATCGTGAAATTAAGCTCAAGCCTGATGGACTTACCATAGAACTTGCCGGTACGGTTCGTGACGATTACAAAACAGCACACTGGCACGAACTGAACTATGGGTGGTCTGTGGTTGAAGGTCCGGAAGGTGGAATTGAGTTGTCAGAAGAAAACGCTCTTCTGATGAATCCTGCTGTTCGCATTACACAGGAAGGTGAATATGTCCTTAAACTGAGTGCTTTCGATGGAGAATATGAATCAGAAGATACTATCAAAATTACGGCAATTATGCCTGAAAACCAGCCGCCGGAAGTAAAGATCGGTCCAGATCGAATGGTTAAGTTAAAAGGGGGAGGAGAGACCGTCAGTATTCCATTGCGTGCACGGGCAACCGATGATAACTATCCGAACGACTCTCTTGAGTACGAGTGGTCCGTGAAGTTCGAAGGAACCGGTGAACGTACCATTGGTCCAGAAGGTGATTCAGAAGAAATACAGCAGTGTTATTCACTCTCATCTTCCACTGACCCAAAATCCTCAATCACGTTTATCTGTGACGGCACTTACACAATCACTCTTACCGTCTTTGATGGAATTGAAAAAGCTTCCGATCAGATGATCGTTACGGTAATACCAGGTGATGAAGGTGACGAAACAAAACCTATTGCTGAGATTGAGTTGGATGACGAAGAACAGAACGCGATTGTCCGGCTAACCAATATCTTTGATTTTGATTCTCTGAAGTATACCCTTACCTATAGCTGTAAAACAAAAGATTGTCTAGATGGGAAAAAAGATGTCTCTAGCACTGATTCAATTAAGATTACTGATAATGTATTTGAAAAAAAGATCCTTCTCGGGACATGTTCCACTTCCGATTGTACCTATGACGAACATGTTGACGATTTTGAACTGGAAGTAACATTCTATGATGAGGAAGGTAACCAGATGGATTCTCTTAAGTACAAGCTTAAAAAACAACCATTTAAAGTTATATTACCTGAATCGTTTGAAGCAGTTGTGGAAGAAGAAGTTACTATAATTGCTGGCTTTGAAAACCTGACCCCTAAGCAAAAAAGAGAAATGTTGCTAAATTGGACTATTATCAAAACAGATTCCTCCGTTCCCGAGAAATTGAATAAGCCAATGGTTACAGAAGAGATGAAATATACTTTTTCTTCAGCTGGTAGTTACTATGTAATTTTCAATGTGGCTTTCAGATCAAAACTTGATGAAAATCCCTACACTCATATAATTGAATTAAAAGTTTTAGATGAGGAAGGCCTACCTTCAGAACCAACTCCCACTGACAGCCCGACAAATGGAGATGGTGCTTCAGAAAATGTCGAGAGAGATCAAACTCCGTTACCCGATATCAGCCAAGAACCAACCAATACTCAAGATAGCGAAGAGAAAGAAGAACAGTCGCCTCTGATTATGGGAGCTACAACCATTAAATTTACTGTTAATAAGGTTATCGCCAACATAATAGTAGGACGCCTGCTTGCTATGTCCTATACAAATCAGCACTAGTGTATAATTATATTTTCTGATAAAATAAACTATATGGGAAATAAAGATGTAGTCACATCATTTCTTCTTAAACTTTTCATTATCTCTCTTTTGGCATTTTCGCTTTTCACCCTGCCCCATATAGCATATTCACAGACTGGAGTAGAGCAACCGATAATAGTTACCCCAGAGACAAAAAGCGATCCTATTAACACCGAAGATAGTATCTCGAATCAATTTGAACAGGATAATTCAGCAATCATTCCATCAGTAACACCAGATCTGACAATAACTCAACCGTTTGCTTCCACACCTACAGCTATAAAGTCACCTGAGCAAACACCAACATCCCCAATTAATACGCCCATATTATCAATTCCTGTCGATACTCCTATACCAACACCTACTCCATGTGAAGAGAAAATAGTGTATGGATCATCTGTTGAATCAGCGAATTTTGGTAGAACGTTGGGAGGTTCGTTATTACCTGCAGCAAGAACTATACCTAGCAATGCTCTATCTTTTCCTGACACAAAATTCATATCACTTGGATATAGTGGAACAGTTATAATTGCGCTTCCTGCTGCAGCTATTATTAAAGAAGGTCCGGATTTACTAGTTTATGAAGTAACCTGGGGGAACAGCTTTGCATTCCTGGAAGAGTCAGCAACACTGGATGTGAGTGCAAACGGTGTTGATTGGGTCAGTGCAAGAACGGTAACCAGTCATGTTTCAGGTGGTATTAATATGGTTGATCTTTCAGCAACGGGTCTTACTCAGTTTAGATTTGTTCGAATAACTGATATCCCAAATCCTATTGTTACGAATTTATTGGCTGATGGAATAGATATTGATTCAGTTCAAGCAGTAACACGCGAATGCAGTTTAGTGATTGTTTCACCAACACCCACAAATACGCCAACACCATCGCCAACTGCAACACCTTCTCCGACGGCGACTCCAACTCCGTCCCCAACAGCAACTCCGTCTCCAACGGCGACGCCGACTGCTACCCCCACGCCATCGCCCACAAGTCCTCCGACCCCATCACCTACTCCGGTGAATCAGGCTCCGGAAGTAAATGCGGGTGTAGACCAGACAATTACACTTCCATCGAATGTTACCCTCAATGCAACGGTAACAGATGATGGCTTACCAGCGAATACGCTGAGCACCAACTGGAGATTAGTCTCTGGACCGGGACTGATCCGTTTTGTATCCTTTGATCCGCTCAAGCCGGCAGTTCAGTTTTCGACACCAGGTGTCTATACGTTCCGTTTTACTGCTACAGATGGCCAGTTAGAACGATTTGACGACGTCCAGGTTACGGTACTGCCACAACCGACCCCGACAACACCGGTTGTTACCGGCCCGACAATTACTTCGACTAGCCGTACCGATCTATTCTGCTTTGTGATACCATTTATTGGGACTAACTGTAATGTATCAGTACGAATTGACGGAGCAAATTACGACTCAGGCATACGTGTCTGGTACAAGGAATCAACAAGTTCAAGCTGGACACAACTCGGTTCCAATGGATATGTAAGCAATTCGCAGTTATCAATTGCAATTGGCTTCCTTCCAAAAAGTAAAAGCTTTGACCTTCGTCTAACTACGTTGAGCGGCGCAGAGGTCATCAGACAAAATGCTTTTAATACCGACTAAGTGCTTCACTTAGCTCTATTGTATGAATAAAAAAAAACTGCTGTATAGTAGTATCATCGGAATAAGCATTGCCGTATTCTTTAGTCTGCTGTTTTTGCAACGGAGTTTTATGCTATGGCAGCTTCGTCTTTCAGATACCCTCTTTCTCCCAGGTGAACCGAGTCCGGAAGTGGTAATTATCGGCATAGATGATAAATCGATAGAAACAATTGGCAGGTGGCCGTGGAACCGGGATGTACATGCGCGGCTGTTGAATACATTAGGGACACGTCCTGCCGTCATAGGCTACGATGTTAATTTTCCTGAACCAAGTAATGCATCAGATGACGCTGCGCTGGCAACAGCAATCTCAAATGCATCAACCACCGTTCTTCCCATAGAAGCACGCACGATTGATATAACCGGAGAGCTCATTACCACCAGTAATCCACTGGAATCAATTCCGGAGCTCAGGGAGCAGGCGCTTGGCGGACTGGTGAATACCATCGCAGACGAAGATAGTGTGACGCGAAATGTTCCGATTCTCGTTCAGTCTTCAACGGGACAACAACAGGAGCATTTTGCCTACCGTATTACGCGTTTGTACCAAGAAACAACGGGTGACGAGCCGATTGAGAGGAGTGATGTTGTGACAGATCAGGGCATGATGAAAATAAATTATGTGGGACAGCCTGGCACTTTTACCACGTACTCATTCTCAGAGGTAATTGATGGAACAATTCCTCCAGAAACCTTTGAAGGGAAAATTGTCCTTGTAGGTGCGACAGCGCCAAATCTTCGTGATACCCAGATTACTCCGGTCTCATTTGGATTACCGATGAATGGGGTAGAGATTCATGCAAATGCCATCAACACATTACTCAACCGTACCTTTCTGCAAACAGAAGAGTCCTGGGTTACGGTTGTCACTATCTCGTTGCTCTCAATCGGGACTACCATTATTTTGTCACTGGTTGGCATTCTGTTCGGCGCTATCATTGTCATTCTGGTAATTATCGGATACATCATCTATACGTTTGTATCCTTTGACGTGGGGATCATCCGCAATGTGCTCTTCCCGATACTATCGTTACTGAGCGTGTATGTAGCGATTACGATCTATAAGTACTTTAACGAATTTAACCAGCGACGGTTCCTGCGTAAGGCGTTTGCCTATTATGTCCCTCCGTCAGTACTGGAAGAGATTATCAAAAGTCCAGAACAACTCTCGCTGGGAGGACAGCAGCGCGAGATGACCGTGCTCTTTTCAGATATCGAGGGCTTTACGTCGCTTTCCGAAGACATGAGTCCGGAAGAAGTGTCTCAGATGTTGAACTACTATCTGAACCGTGTCTCAAAACAGATATTCGAATATAACGGGGTAATCGATAAATTTGTCGGAGATGCCGTTGTTGCCTTCTGGAATGCACCTCTTACTGATGAAGACCATGCCATGAACGCCTGTCGGGCAGCAATTGGCATGCGGCACGAAGTCCGCATGATGCAGGATGAAATGAAGAAGATGGGGGTTGATCATTTCAACGCCCGTATTGGAGTAAATACCGGAGAGATGGTGGTGGGAAACATGGGATCAGATATGCGGTTTAACTATACTGTTCTAGGAGATAATGTCAATCTGGGATCTCGATTGGAAAGTATCAACAGGCAGTATGATACCGGGGTAATGATCTCCGAAAGCACCTATCAGGCAGTAAAGGGGAGAGTGGTGGTACGGCGAATCGATACCGTTGTGGTAAAAGGGAAAAAGAAGGGAGTAAATATTTATGAGCTGTTGGGTATTGGCGATCCTTCCGGACAGGAAGCAGATTTAATTGAGCAGTTTGAAGCCGCCCGTAAGTTGTACGAAAAAGGTGAGTTTAAGAAGGCCCATACGCAGTTTGAGCATCTGGCCGGAATGTACCCTGACGATGGCCCGACCAAGATTTATCTCAATCGCTGCCAGAAGTTTATTGACCATCCACCCACGCAGTGGGACGGGATTTATCGCCTTACAAACAAATAAGGATGTTTGATTTTTTTACGTATCGCAAGTATACTCTCTTATATCATGATAAAAAAGCTTGCCACTGAATTTATTGGAACCTTCTTTCTGGTACTGGTAATTGCTCTTTCCGGAGAACCGATCGCGATTGGCGCCATACTTATTGCGATGATCTATATGGGAGGCTACATCTCCGGCGCGCATTATAACCCGGCAGTCACGTTTGCAGTGATGCTGATTGGGAAAATCCCTCGTGAAGATGCCATCCGGTATATGGGAGTACAGGTTCTGGGTGCAATTTCTGCAGCTTTTATTGCGTATCTGGTCACGGGGAACGCAATTGTTCCACGTCCTTCTACAGATATTACCTTTATCACCCTGATTCTGGTTGAAGCGATCTTTACCTTTGCGTTGTGTTCGGTGGTGTTGCACGCTACAACCACAAAAGAGACAGTCGGGAATGAGTATTATGCGCTGGCAATTGGGTTAACGGTCATGGCAAATGCGTTTACCATCGGCCCCATTTCCGGCGGAGTCATTAATCCGGCGGTTGCCATCGGCATGATTCTGGTAGATATCCCCAATCTGCTCTATAACTTCGGGAACATGGTGTTCTATGTTTCGGGAGCCATGGTCGGATCTGCTATCTCGGCGTCTATCTTTAGCTCCTTGCTGAAGGATACCCCGCCGCATGAACCACGCAAACCCAACTGATACTTCTTACTCATTTATCATACCTTCCTTAAATCTGTTTTTTGCGTTCTTCTTATACTGTCTCTATGAAACAGATAATTGTCGTAGTCATTGGAGTGTTACTTGCCCTTGCTGTTTATTTTGCCTATCGAACCATTCCGGAAGTGCAGAATACCTTGCGCCCTGTGCTTCCGTCTCCCAATGTCTCTACTATTCCGGATCAGCCGGTTACTGATGAAAAAACGATCGATCAGGCGGGGAGTATTATCACATCACAGTTTGATAGAACGTATTCTACCGATGATATCTCCTCGTTTGTAAACGGCTTGTATGGTGCCTATGATATCCGTAACCCTCGTTATCCGGTCGATCTCTATCGGGTGGCATTTAATACCACTGATGAGAATGGACAGGTGTTGTCGGTTCGGGGGCAGATGTATGTACCAAAAACAAACTCACAAGACCCGCTGCCGGTCTATGTCTTTGGTGCCGGTACCACAGGAATCGATGATCATTGTGCACCCTCAAAAGAAATTGTCAGCGTGAATAACTGGGGAGATTATAATGCTCATATGCTCTCGTATGCCACACAGGGGTACATTGTGTTTTTCCCGGATTACGAGGGCTTTAATGATCTGGCCCGTGTACATCATTACTTTCATGCCAGACTGGAAGCACATGTAATGTTGGATGCGGCCCGGGCAACCTATGATTTTTACAACAAAAACCCTGATATTGATCCGGAACCACAGAAGGCTGTCTTTTTTGCAGGGTACTCGCAGGGAGGGCACGCCGCGTTTGCTGCCCGTGATTATGCACAGGAATATGCTCCGGAAGTACCTATAAAAGGAGTGATCGGATACGCCCCTGCCCCGAATATTCGCACGCTATTACTCGAAAATCCTAACCTTGCACCGTATTTGGTAGTTGCATATAACGATCTATATCCGGATGTTGTTACTCCAGAACGTATCCTCAACGACCGTTTTCTGGCAGATTTACAGGATAAAACAACAGAGTACTGCATTAGCGAAGTATCAACCTTATTCAGTAGAAAAATGGAGGATATCTATAGACCGGAGTTTATTCAGGCCTTAAATACTGGTTTTGACGGAGCGTATCAGGATATGGGAGAGATTTTTGAAGAAAATGGAGCCGGATATCGTGCAGGGGAGATCCCTATTCTCTATTTACAAGGGGGAGCAGACCCCATCACCTCCGAAAAAAGTGCCAATCTCTTTCTCGAAGAGTCGTGCGGAAATAATAACACCATTACCTATCAGCTGTATCCGGGTGTTCACCACTACCAGACCCGGCAGGTGAGTTACATTGATACTTTTGAGTGGATGGAATCGATCCTCTCAGGAGCAGAGGTAGAAAATTACTGTACATCTGCGCCCTGATATTTTACGCCCCTCTTACCGAAGCATTACATCACTTCCATGCGCTCAGGGTAGTATAAGAATAGAACCTTACATCTCTTTGCAAAGAAACTATAAGGTCTCATTACTCATTATTTATTACACTATGGATAGAACTATATTTGGCATCTTCGCGGATCGCGAACATGCAGAGAACGCAATTAACGAACTTGAGTCCAAAGGATTCAACACGAAAGATATCTCCATCATCATGCGGGATCAGGCGCAGGCGCAGGAGATTCATCATAATACGGGAGCAACGGTTGCCGGCGGTGCCGCTTCGGGGGCAACAACAGGAGCTGTAGTCGGCGGTGTCGCCGGGCTGCTTATCGGCATCGGTGCAATTACCATTCCCGGAATTGGTGGTCTGCTGGTGGGAGGTCCGGTGGCCGCAGCACTCGGATTAACCGGAGCAGCGGCTTCTACAACGACAGGAGCATTAACTGGCGCGTTGGCAGGTGGTTTATTAGGAGCATTGGTAAGTCTGGGTGTCCCGGAATCTGATGCTAAGGTCTACGAAGCACGGGTTCGGGAAGGCGGCATTCTGGTCGCAGTTGCGGCAACAGGCGATATGATTAACGAAGCAACCACTATACTGGAACAGCATAGTGCCAGTCAGGTACGATCGATCGGAATGAATTCAAGTACGCATACAGATGAAGCACTGCATGGACATCATGCAATGTAAGGTTGGAATGTGTGCAGGCCCCGGCAGGGCTCGATCGTCGAGACCTGCACGGGGTTTTTTATGTTTGTTACAATAGATTATATGACATCACGAAAACTCACCCCAGAACAGCAGCAAACACTCCTTTCAACATTGCATGCCCGCTTTCAACAGCATCACTCCAGACATCCGGAAATATCATGGGAAGCGGTATCTAAACGCCTGAACAATGCACCTGAAGCACTCTGGTCATTATCAGAGATGGAACGCACCGGTGGTGAGCCCGATGTAATAAGTCAGGATGAAACAGGCGCATTTTTGTTTGTAGATTGTGCCGCGGAAAGCCCGAAAGGCCGGAGAAGTCTGTGTTTTGACCGTGCTGCAGGGGAATCGCGCAAAGAGCATAAACCGGCTTCCAGTGCGATGGAGATGGCGGCGGAAATGGGTGTCGAGCTGCTTTCGGAGGAACAGTATCGACTGCTTCAGGGTTGTGGAGAATTTGACCTTAAAACCTCGAGCTGGATACAAACTCCCGCCGAGATTAGACACCGAGGAGGGGCTCTTTTCTGCGATCGTCGCTATGATACGGTCTTTACCTATCACAATGGGGCTGAGTCTTATTATGCCGCACGCGGGTTTCGGGGAGTTGTGCGGGTGTAATACCACAGAGGAGCGTTACAATTAGATGAAAAAAACAATGGGTAGACTCCCGAACGATGTCCGAACCTACTTTAGTACACTAACGCACAAGGATTTAGCTTTTTATAGTGTGGGGTTTGGGAGTGTGTAATTTGATATTCTTTATCTTGTATACCAGGAGTAACCAAACTCACCACAATTTCTATCTATAGAATCAAGAGCTTGTTCTGCTGAAAATGTTCTATCTTTATACCCTCTCATATTCTCTGTAATTATTGCTCGACAGTTTTTTGGATATCCGGTATCTCCATATACCAACTTACTATTAGGGTCGTCATAAAAGTATTTTGCACCTACAAAAGCTCCGATAATGAATGCTAATACGATGAAAAAATACATTTTCAAGTTAGTAATTGGCATATAAATAGTTTATCACTAAAACAAAATTTCGTCTTTGTTGTACTAATAGGTGTAATGATTACACGCCGTGCTCCCCTGGTGTGGTCAGTGGGGTTAAGTGTGTGCTCGCGGCTGTAGGG
>CAYPQF010000046.1:0-1859 GCA_964412815.1 uncultured Gammaproteobacteria bacterium | reverse complement strand
CACGGGAGTTACCGAGAGTTGGTCATAGGGAGCATGATATGTGTACAAGAGCCAGCCCCACCCACCACCCCTCGCCCCCCACCCCGGCCACCGCCGGGCCCGCCCCGACCCCGGCCCCCAGCGGGCCGCTGGGGGCCGGGGTCTGGGCGGGCACGGCGGTGGCCGGGGTGGGCGGAGAGGAGTTTGGGTTGAAGGGCACGATCGCCGCAAGCGTGCCGCTATCGGCAGCGGGCGGGAAGGTCGGCAGCGCCGCTAGGTCAACAAAGGTCGCCAGCCTGGGAGCGGCGTCCAGCCCCGGAGCAGGAGCGGCGTTCAGCCCCAGCACGGGAGCGGCCGCCGCGGCGGGCGGGGCCTGGTCTGGCTGGCCACCGGCCGCCAGCAGGCTCAGCACCAGCCCAAACAGGCTCAGCCACCGGCTAAAACGAGACCCCATCGCTGCGTCCAATCTCGTCGCAGCCACCCGCAGCGGGAAGTGTCAAAAAGTCTTTCCTCCAGGAGTGCCGCCATGGCAAGCGGGCCACCACCAAGCGGCCAGATCTGTGTCGGTGTCCATCGCCGATCCCGCACATCATCCCGCATCCTGCTGCGGACGAGGCGGGGGCACCCCGGGCCTCGTCCGCCAGCGCGCGCCGACTGGTGCGTGACTGAGCGCTCGCGGCGCGGCAGGTTCACCCGCTGGCGCACGAGACGATCCAGACCCGCACGGAGACAGCTGCGGGACCACTGGCCCCAAACCGGGTGCCGCATCAGATCCAAGCTGAGTTGCGACACCCGCCAGCGGCTGATGACCGCTGGTGCTCCGCGGTGGCGAATGGTCCCCAACGCCACGTAACCCAGGGGGGCGGGATGCGCTTGCTGGGCTGGCAGGACGCTGCGCATGGGCGGCTGCTGGTGGATTATGACGCTGCGCAGCCGCGCCGCTTCGCGCTCCTCGCCATCGCCGATGGGCAGCGATCGGAGTGGGTTGACCCACACAACGCGACCCTATTGTGAGCAACTCGCGCCGGATGGCACCAAGGTGCTGCGCCATTTTGTCTAGAGGAGCAGCATCTTCGACCTCAGCACCCAGCAATTCCTCCCCACCACCATCGCGCCAGGACAGGCACGCTGGTTGGCGGGAAGCACCCTGTTGCTCGAATGGCCGTGGCAGGCGGGCGCGCCTGCCTTCCTGTTCCTCCTGCCCCACACGCTGCGCAAGCAGGCACTCACCCTGGCCCCGCCCGTCTTTACCAGCGCGACCCGGCTTAAGGTGCTGGGCATTGCCCCCGATGGACGCTATCTGATCATGGGTGAGAAGCGCACCGCAGGCATCAGCCCGCCGCTGAGTCGTCCCTGGCTCTACACCGTTGCGACCGATCGCTGGCAAGTGCTGCCCCACGAGTCCTTCTGTGGACAGGTGATCGGCTGGCGGAGTGAATCCGAGCAATGCCAGTAAGCACAAAGGAGACTGCATGTGCTCCGTACCTCCGCGCATCCTGCGCCGCTCCGCTCTGCTCCTCGTGCTGGCCGGGTTGCTCGGGCTGCTGCCTGCCCCACCGCTGGCGCAGTCCCAGCCGCCTGCCCACCCGCTCGCCGCCTGAGCCTTTGCGCCCCTTCCCGCTTCCGAGGCAGAGTTGAGCTTTGCAGCCAAACAGCCCGCCGGGGCAATCGGTGCTCGGCCCCGACGGGCGCTCTGGTGAGTACTCCTTTGCGCTGACCTCGCCCTTTGCACCGAGCGAGAACCGAATCGTGCAACGAGGCCGGGAGCCGATAGCGCACCAGCCCACCGAGCGGTCCGACCCCATCCGCGCCGCGCTTGGCAGCGCCTGTAACATACACGCACCCCGCACAACGCGGTACCATTCAGGTGTGCGGACGCG
>CAYPQF010000045.1:0-3234 GCA_964412815.1 uncultured Gammaproteobacteria bacterium | reverse complement strand
GCGGAGGTGGCCCACGATATGGGCAATGCGCTGCAGGAGGTCTGGCTCGCCCTCACCCGGATGCAGGCCACCCTCCCCCAGCTGCCGCCCGCGGTGGCAGCGACCATGCAGGCCCACATCGCCAGGGCGGACGCTGCGGTGGAGGTGAACGCGAGCCTGCTGAGTGCGATGGTCGCCGCCGCCCAGCTCGATGCGGGGGCACTCCAACTCACGCTGCGGCCGGTCGCCAGTGCCGATCTCATCCGCCGAGTGGTGCAGCAGCACCAGGCCCGCGCCGCCGAGCGGGCGGTGCGGGTGCGGCTGGAGCTGGCGGCGGCGCTGCCGCCCATGCAGGGGGATGCGGCGCTCATCGCACGGGCACTGACCAATATCGTGGGGAATGCGCTCAAGTATACGGGGGCGGCGCGGAATGATGGCAGTGGGCAGGTGACGGTGACCGCCAGCGGGGAGGCTGGGCAGGTGCGCATCACGGTCACGGACAATGGACCGGGGATTCCCCCGGAGCAGCTGGCCCGGCTGGGCCAGCGCTTCGTCCGGGGGGTGGACGACCCAGCGGCACCAGCGGGGGTTGGGCTGGGCTTGGCCTTTGCGCGGGGCGTTATTGAAGCCCATCCGGGTGGAGCGTTCAGCCTCGCCTCCACGCTCGGTGTGGGCACCCAGGTGGTGATGAGCGTGCCTGCCGCACCACCGGGGACGCCCGCGGACTAACCGCGCTGGGCGAGCGCAGCAGGAGCGGGTGCTGGCAGTTCGCGGGGTCGGCCAACGGAGTGATCGGGTGCCGTGCCCCACCTGTGTGCCAGGATGCCGCGCACGGGAGGGAACCATGACCGCCACCCCTGGACCACGGGCAGTAGCGCCGATCGCCCTGCGGCTTGTCGTGACTACCGCCCGCACCGCGCCCGCAGCACGGGTGGCACGGCCTGGACCAACGCGCCACCACTCCCATGCCAGCGGCACAGCGGTTCAGCGCTCGCCCCGCGCCGGAACGGGTGGTGCTCGTCCAGCGGATGCTGGGCGCATGGGCCCGTACGGGCCAGGGTACGCCCCAGTACCCCAACGGGATAACGTCCCCGCGCGCCGCGCCGGGCTGAGGCCATCCTCTCGACGGGGCTGGCCTGCCGCTGGCGTGGCCGTGGGACCGGATGAAGGGAGGGGACCATGGAACCGCTGACCATTGTGATTATCGACGACGACCAACACGCGCAGGAAGTCGCCGTCGCCGCCGCCACGCTCCTGGCAGAGCAACTCGGCAAGCCCGTCCGGACGCTGAGCGCCCACAGCGGGATTGAGGGGCTGCGGCTGCTCCACGCGCTGCCCCCGCAGCAGCAGCGGCTCGTCGTGCTCGATATTCACCTGCCGGAGGCGGATGTGGACGGGCGGCTGATCGGGCCGCTGCTCCGGGCCACCTTCCCGGATCTGCCCATCATCCCCTTCACGGGCGACCGCCAACCTCAGATGGCCGCCGAGCTGCGGGCGTTGGGCATGGATGCGCCGGTGCTCAAGCCGGTGGCCCCCGCGCAACTGGCCGCCCGGATGGCCGCGACGCTCGCCCAACCACCGCCGCTCCCACCCTCCCCGCTCCAGGATTTTCTCGCCGACCAAGCGCGCCAACTGGTGGCGCTGTTGCAGCAGCACCCGGTGCGTCCGGTGCAGATCGCCTTGCTGGCGCAGCGCCATCTGGTTGGGGCGGGGCTGGCCCATATCCTCGGCGAGGTCACACGGGTGCTCCCACTCACGATCACCGTGCCGCGCGGCACCCACGCCGCCCTCCTCGCCGCGATCCGCCAGGGGCAGGTGGATCTGCTGATCAGCACCCCCGATGCGTTGGATGTGGCTGACGCCATCGGCCAGGCGCATGGCGTGCCCGTGCTCATCTATGCCAGCGCCCACGATGCGGACGCGGCCTTGCGGCGGTCGCTGAGTGTCGTGGTAGGGCCGACCACGTCCGCGGAACTCACCCAGGCGATCCAGCACACGCTGCACGGGACGTGCTATCGGCATCCCCAGGTCGCGGCAGTGCTGGGGCTGGACCCCCGCCAGCGCACCATGGTGCAACTGCTGCGCCAGGGGGCCACCAGTGCCCAGATCGCCGCCGCCATTGGCGTCTCCGAGCATCGGCTGCGCCACCTGTTCACCGTGCTCTACGCGCACCTTGGCATTCCCCACCAGCGCTCCGCGCTCCTCACCTGGGCCGCCACCGCCCCGCTCCACCTCATTGCCCCGGAGGCGTAGAAGCGTGGTGCCCTCTGTCTCCCACTTTTGGGGGACGGTGGTATCGCGCACGACGGATGCGGTGGGGGTGGCCCAGGCACCGGCTTGCGTTGGGCGGGCAGTGGGAGCGGCGCGTGGCGGATTAGTTGGACCAGCACGCGAACCTGCGGGTGCGTCAGGTGCAAAAGATAGCGTCACCCGTAAGTGGTCCCTGCCCATCCGGCATTTTGGTGCGCCATGCTGGTCATGCAGCGCATGGTTGGCGAAAAACCATCACTGCGCCAACTATGCATGGCGCAGCACACCTCCCTCCCCTCACAAGCTCCGCTCCCTTCTGGGCAGCGTGCGTGCATTATGGGTGGGCGTTATTTTGAGTCGAGCAACCGTGTCAAGGCATGTTGTCCTCCAGATGCGCTGGCACCTGCGTCGGCTCCAAGCAGAGTTGTTGCGGTGGGCAGGCAATCGGCGTCCCGGTTGGGACGGGGGTGGCCGTCGGCGCTGGGGTGGCCGTCGGGGTGGGTGCGCCGTTGCTGGTCCCCCCGATTTGGGTCAGCACCACCGCGCGGATCGTCCAGGCCGAACTCGTATCGCCTGCCGGGAAGGTTGCCAGCAGCGAGATCTGCTGCTCTTCCTGATCGGCGACAAACTCCGCCGTCAGGGTGTAGGTCATCTGGCCAGGGGAAGGGGTGATCACCTGCAACTCGGTCCAGGGCGTGCCGACCGCGCTCACACTGCGCTGGCGCAGGCGGAAACGCGTGCTGAGATTGGCGATGGCCACGGTGCTCGCGAGCTCTACGCGCAGCTGATAGCGGCGGTTGGCCGGCACCCGGCCACGCCGGCGCCGCTCGCTGCGGGCGCGGGGGCCGGCCCGCAGTGCCAGTTTGCCCTGTGCCGAGTCGTAGGGGGTCAGCGGGGTGGGGCGCGGGGGTTGCAGTGGCATGGGCCTGAACGTCCCTGACTCGGGCAGCTGCGGGTGCTGCGGGGCCTGCGTGCGGGATCTCCCTGTGCGGAGCGGCGGTGGAG
>CAYPQF010000044.1:0-1806 GCA_964412815.1 uncultured Gammaproteobacteria bacterium | reverse complement strand
GTGAGGTTTCTTGTGGATGACTTCGGGTCGATGGCTTTAAAGCGAATTAGTTCAGCCAAGGGAGGGGTACGACGACTGCTGACGGAGGCGGATCAGAATCGCGTTCAGCTATCGCTGATTCCCTTTCGGGGAGAACAGGCTGAGGTCTTGCTACCACCCACCCGATCGATTGAAGCGGCTAAAGGCCGACTCGATCGCATGCCCTGCGGTGGTGGGTCTCAGTTAGCGCATGGGTTAACGCAAGCGGTACGAGTGGGAATGAACGCCAAACAATCCGGCGACATTGGTCAGGTGGTGATTGTGGCGATTACCGATGGACGGGGTAATATTCCCCTGGCGCGATCGCTGGGAGAACCGATGCTGGAAGGGGAAAAGCCGGATATTAAAGCCGAACTGCTGGACATTGCCGGAAAAATTCGCACCGTGGGTTTTCAGCTCCTGGTGATTGATACCGAGAACAAATTCATTTCTACCGGATTTGCCAAGGAACTCGCCAAGAATGCTGGCGGCAAGTACTATCACCTGCCCAAAGCCACCGATCAGGCGATCGCTTCTATGGCTCGTAATGCCATTTCAGACATGAAGGCTCGGTAGGCGATCAACTGCTCCTGGATCTGGACGAATTGACCTCAGAACTCGATTAACTGAGATCAGCAACTCACTGGCATCACCTCAAAACTCAATTGATGCGGATGCCACCCCAATCGATTCACTTCTGAACTCAATTCATTCACCTAAGAACGTATTTTCTTGAGCTGTAGCCTCAATCTATCGACCTTAAAGCTCAATTCATTTCATCAAATAATTGCACATCCTTTTGCATCTCGGCCATATCAAAGGAGCGCGGCAGAAACTCAGCATTTTTGCGAGCCATGTCCAGTGCTTTATTCACAAAGGTACAGCTTTTATCTCCCATCTTGGGCATCGCTCGACGTTCCTCTGCCATTAAATCAATCAGAAACGGCAAGCGATCGCGAATCATGTCGAGAGCCTGAGCAGTGGCGGCGCGATCATCGGATGAAAGAGTAGCACTAATGGAATTTATCGGTACAGCGGGTGAAGCCCCCGTAGAAAAAATAGATTTAATGCGCTAAAGATTACTCTCTATACGCAAAGGGCTGTGCCCCCTCACCTCTGAGTTTTCTCATCTAGCGGACTACGAACGCCTCTTCCACCCCGATTCAGCACATGAGTGTAAATCATCGTTGTCTTCACATCCTTGTGGCCCAGCAACTCTTGCACCGTGCGGATATCGTAGCCATTTTGCAGCAGATGGGTGGCAAAGCTATGACGAAACGTATGGCAATTGACCCGCTTTTCAATGCCCGCTGCCCGTGTTGCTTGCTTCACGGCTCGTTGTACGCCAGTTTCATGCAAATGATGGCGACGCACAATGCCACTGCGTGGATCCCGGGATAATCCGAAAGCAGGAAAGACAAACTGCCAGATCCAGTCTCGGTCGGCATTGGGATATTTGCGATCGAGGGCAAAGGGCAGGTATACAGAACCGTAACCAGCCTCCAGATCTAACTGATGGAGCCGTTTAACCCCTTGCAAATGCTGCTTCAATCGCTCAATCAAACACTCAGGCAATGTCGTGATTCGGCTTTCTGCACCTTTAGTATCGCGGATGAGGATCTGCTGCTGAGCAAAATCTAAATCTTTTACCCGCAGTCGTAACCCTTCGGTCAACCGCAAACCACTGCCATAGAGCATCTGGATCACCAGACGATAAACCCCGGATAACTGCTCAATCACCGCCAGCACTTCCTCCCTGGTCAGCACCGTTGGCAAATAGCGAGAACG
>CAYPQF010000043.1:0-5222 GCA_964412815.1 uncultured Gammaproteobacteria bacterium | reverse complement strand
GCTCAACTCAAGCAACGACTGATTTCCCATCTTCGTAAGCTGCAGAAGTTGCCATCCCGAATTATCAAGTATTTTGAGCATCCCTTCATTGCTTATGCATCCAACAAGATGCAAGCTCAATTAGTGCCGGGTTAATATATTCTAGCTACGGGAGTATGTATCCCAATGTGGGGCAGTCAGACCGGGCAGAAAGGCTTTATCAAGAAGCGATTAAGAAGGCTCCCGATATGGCTGATGGATATACGGCTCTGGCAACAATGTACGAGAACCAGGGAAAGTGGGAACGTGCGATTCATATTTGCCAGCAAGCCATAGAGAAGGGAGTGAATAACCAGAAACAAATTTATCTCATTCTTAGCCGAATCTATCGTCAACAGGATCGCTTATGTGATTTGATAAAAACCCAAAACACAATCGTTGCAGATCCCTTATGTGGTGATGCTTTTGAGAAGTATGCGGCTTGTTGTGCTGTAGGTGACGCTTACTTGGCTAAGGCTTGGAAACTAAGAAGTGGCCCTGGAGCGCAAGGGGGTAATCCTGAGCAACAGACTAAGTTTAAAGCTTTAGCCAGAGAACAGTTTGAAAAGGCATTACAAGTTGATGACCACCGTGCCTGGGCTTATTTATCCCTGGTTCGTTTGGCAGTATTGTGCAAAGATGAGTCAGAGATTCAGAAGTGGAAAGCGCAGGTCAGGGAGAAAGTGCCTTGGGCGCAATATGATCTTTTAGTCGGTTTAGGAGAAGCTTACAAAGATAACTTTCAGGGTGAAGCTTCTGAAAAATGTCTGAAAGATGCAATCGCTATGGCTCATGAATGTGAGCATGATTGTAAAATCGCCTGGAGTGATCTTGCCAACCTCTATCAATGGCAAGGCAATTTAACTGCTTGTGAGGATGCCTGGCAACATCTCGTCGAAGCTGATCCGACGTTGCAGTATGAGCGTTTTATTACCTTAGGCCAAGCCTTTGGCAGTGTCGGGAACGACCAAAAAGCGCGTGAGCTTTATGAGGCAGCAAAAGCTTTAGAATCCAAAACCGCTGATGCCTATCTGTATCTAGCAGTGCTGGATGAACAAGCGGGAGATTGGGGTGCGGCTGTGAAAAATTATTACAGAGCAGCAACTTTAGCACCAGACTTTGCAGCATTTTGCTATGGAAGCATTTCAAATATCTACTGGAAGCAGCAAGACTATGACAATGCTAAATCTTTCGCTGAAATTGCCATCCAATTTGATGCAGAACAAGTTGATGGTCATCTTGCGCTGGCCAAGGCTAACATTATGCAGTCTGCTTTAGAGGCTATTCAAACTAATAGAAGGCTTTTAGAGTCAGGAGTCTCTCCTGATGAACTTGATAAAATCTATCGTTCTAGCTTGGACTTTGTTCAACCAGATAGGAAGCGATTGGATAAATGGTTCTCTGCTGATGAACTCTACAATTTTGACCTTGAGATCGCCAACTTTTTTAACTCAGAGTTGCAAGCTTATCAAATCGCTCAGGAACTTTACGAAAAACTTATCGAATGCACCCCTAAAAATAATCAGAAGCCTGATTCCTACATTGGCCTAGCACAGGCAATGCTGGCACAGAAGCAGCCTCAAGAAGCAACGAATCTCCTGGTCTTCTGGTGGAAATGGTATTTAAAGATACAGAAAGAGCGACCCCTGAAACCGGAGGTGCTTGACTTTTGGTCTATTAGTCTTGCTTATCACCTCACATCCAGAAGCAGCGAAGCAACAAGACAATACTGGTCACTGATTCATCGGTATTTAACTCAAGCCTTAAAGATCGATGGTGTCAATGTCAATGCGTATGTGACCCTGGGTAATTTTTACTTTGCAAAAGGCGATTTGAAGAAGGGACTAAATGCATATAAATGGGTCTATGAAATAGAGCCGACGCAAAAATATAATGCCTATTTGGCAATGGGAAATGCCTGTGAAGCCAACCGGCATTTTCAAGATGCCAGGGAGTATTATCAAAAAGCAATTGATTTAGCTCCGTGGAGGCAAGCTGCCTATATTAACCTCGCTGTTCTGCTGATTGAATGGGAGAAACACAATGAAGCAAAGCAGGTCTTTAGAGCCGCCAATCAAGCTGCTGGCTTGAGCTATTCCCAATGGGCTTCTCATTTCGAGAGCATCGGTAAGCTGGATGAGGCGATCAGACTCTGTTGTCTTGGAGAACAAGAGGGGTCAGAGCAAGAACAGCGAGAAACTTGCAAGTGTGAGCTGAAACTTTTGGTTCAACATGGAAGAGCAGAAGATGCCTTTCGGATATGCCGTGAGATACCCTCTGAACAAGCGAAACTCAAGTACGAGTTATACCTTTCAACCGGCGATTCTCTAATTGAACTGGGTGATTTCTACATTAGCCAGCAAAGATCTGATGCCGCTGAACGGGCTTATGATCAGGCAGAGCGTGCCTATGGACGGGCAATTCGAGAAAATTCAGATCTCCCGGATGCCTACCTGCGTTTAGGGCAACTATTGGCAGATCGCAACCGTCTGGATGAAGCCCTGAAAGTTTGCAATCAAATGGCACAACGATCTGAACGTAACCAATACAGTGCTTTTATATCGCAGGGAAATTTGTGGGCTACCAAGGAACAATATGAGGAGGCAAAAGATGCGTATCAGCAGGCAATTACTCTAGACCCAGATTGCCCGGATGCCTATCGTTATCTTGCTCAACTTTATGAAGGTCTTCAACATTTTGAAGATGCTATCCAATTTTACCAAAAAGCAATAGACGTATCTCCTGAAAAAGCACAAATATTACCCTGGTATCAAGAACTTGGCGATCTATTCGTTCAGCAGCAACGATTTTCTGAAGCTGCAGAAGCCTTACAACAAGCAGTTCAGCATAGTAATAAAGATAGTGATAAAGAGAATCAGGAAAATGCACAATTCAGCTTGGGTGAAGCCTATTTTTATTGGGGTAATGATTATGAACAGCAATGGGAATTTGATCAAGCCTTAGAAAAATATATCAAGGCAACAGAGGTTTATCCAAAGCACGGCAATGCCTATATTGCCCAAGCCAGAATTTATGGAAGAAAAGGATCGATAGATAAGCTTGATGCAATGGTGCAAAAAATCCGAGACTTGATTAAAAACCTAGAATTAAATCCTCTTGAGGAGTATGATGCATCATTGCTGATTGGAACCGCTTACCAGGAGGCAGGCGTTTATGAGAAAGCAGAAGTCTGGTATCGTGAACTGGTTGAGAAATATCCTAAACGTTCAGAAGCTTTTCGTGAACTGGCTCAATTGTTGGAAAACCTGCAACGAATTGATGAAAGTATTCACTACTATCATCAAGCTGCTGAACTTGAATTTGATAGCAAAAAAGCTTCCAATATTTATGAACGCATTGGCAATTTGTTAATCCAGCAAGGTAGTAATTCCGAAGCATTGAAGGAATTAAAGCAGTCGATTAACTGTGATTCGGAGAACGTTAGTGCTCACTTTGCTAGGGCTACTCTTTATGAAACACAGGGAGACTTAGATCAGGCAATAGAAGATTACCAGAAAATTTTGGAGGCTGATCGTGAATACATTTCTGCTTATCTTGCCTTGGGAAGAATTTACAAAAATCAGCATAGAGATAAAGACAAAAATCAGCATAGAGATAAAGACTTTAATCAACTAATCCAGGATATTTTTAGCCATTCAGATGATCGATATAGTGGCTACTTACTAAGTGGTGCAATTTATGAGGAAGTGAACCAGCCTGAGCAGGCAGAAGCACAGTACAGGCAAGCGATTCGTCAGGACTCGGTTCGTTCTGAGGCGTATATCAAACTAATATATTTGTTTGTGAATCAGGGACAGATAGATAAGGCGATCGCAGTTTGCGATGAAATGGCTCAGCAGGCTGAACTGTCTTACGATGCTGAGGTCTGGCGGGGTAACTTGTTCTATGCTCAGGGAAAACTTGACGAAGCGGAGCAATCCTATCAGCAGGCGATCGCACGACATCTAGAACGTGCTGATGCCTATTTACAACTCGCATCCCTGTATCAACAGCAGGGGAAACCAGATCAGTCCGAGCAGATTTTGACACAGGGGTTATCAGAAGATGTTCCCTATGATCCAGATCTTTACTGGATGCTTGGCCAACTTTACGAGCAAAAACAGCAGTGGGAGCAGGCGATTAACTGGTATCAAAAAGCGGCTGAACACCAATTTCTCTCTGAAAAAGCTGCGATCGCATTTGAACGGGTTGGAGACTTGTTGACTCGACAAGGAAATGACTCCGATGACCCAACCTCAAAGCTGGCTTTCTATGATCAAGCTCAAGAGACACTTCAAATTGCTTCACTGTGCAACCCAGCTAATGCGGGAGTTTATTTTAGCTTGGGTTATCTTAATGAACAAAAAGGGGAGTGGGAAAAGGCTTTAGAAAGGTATCACAAAACCATCCAGCTTGATCCCCAGTACCTCAGTGCCTATGTCAGCCTCTGTCGAATCTATAGCAATAATAGAAACCTGGCCGCTCTTGAGCGAATCAGGGGGCAGCTCAAAGACCAGATGAAAAAGCTACAACTCGATACAACTTCCAGATATCAACTGCATATGGCGATCGCTCAAACCTACACCGATGCTGAACTATATGAACGGGCAATTGAGGAATTGCGAGAGGCCATAGCGATTGAACCAGATCTTCCCGATGCCCATGTCAATTTGGCATGGATATATGAATTGCAAGCACAATGGGCAAAGGCCCGTGAGGAATATGAAAAAGTCGGGCAATTAGTCCCAGAATGGCAGGTAGATGTCTATCTCCGTCAAGGGAGTCTTCTAGAGGTAGAAGGAAACTATGTTGATGCAGCCCAAGTCTATCAGCGAGCCATTGAAACTGATCCTAGTCGAGCTGATGCTTATCTAGCCTTAGGGCGAGTCTGTGTGGAACTGAACCAATGGGAGGAAGCGGAATCAGCATTTCGTCAGGCCATTAATCTTGCACCGGAACAACTGGGCATAGCACCAAATGCCGATCTATTTCTGGCCGATCTCTATCGTATGCAGGGACGACATCCAGAAATGCAAGAAGCCTGCACCCGAGTCATTTCCTTGCTGCAAGGGGTAGCATCACCAGACTTCAACCGTCTGCGTCAGCAAGGTCTGGCTGGCTTCATCCAAGGAAACTATGCAGCCGCTTCACAGGCCTTGAACCGGGCGTTAGAGTCCAAACCAGCCATAGAGAAAACCCCCACC
>CAYPQF010000042.1:0-80203 GCA_964412815.1 uncultured Gammaproteobacteria bacterium | reverse complement strand
CGCGTGGGCGGGGAGATGGGTAAAAGAGACAGGGGTGCGGGGCCGGCTCGGTGCGGACGACGGGGTGGGCGACGGAGTGGTGGTCAGGCGGGACCCGGAGGAGCGGCTGGAGGAGGAGCGGAAGCCCCGGAAACCGCCGCCACGGCGGCCACCGGAACTGGGGGGGGGCGGGCGGGAGGGGGAGGGCGTGCCCAACGAGCTGCTGGTGTTGGTCCAGATCACTGTGTTACCCCCCCGGGACCCCCCGGCCCCGCCACTATAGCCGCCGTAGCTCCCGTTGTAGCCGCTGCCGGTGTAGACCGGGCGGTTGGCCTCGCGGACGTCCGACTGAGCACGCTCCAGGACCGACTGGGCCTGCTCGCGCACGGTGCCGGCCAGCTTGGCCACCTCGGCATACCAGGTCAGCCGCTGCTGCTCCTGGCCGTCCGTCGCCACATCCGCGTTCTGCATCAGCTCCCGCGCGCGGGCCAGCTGACGCTCGGCCTCGGCGTACTGCTCGATGGTGCTGCTGCGCAGCTCGTGCCGGTTGTCGTCCATATACCGGTCGGTCTCGGCAAGAGCCCGGGTAGCCAGGGTCATCTCCTGCTCGGCGTTCCGGTGCGCTGCCGCCATGTTCTCGTGGGCGGTGCGTGCCTCCTTCAGGATCTCGTCGGCCTTCTGCTTGGCCGAGATGGCGAGCGAGCAGATGCGACGCCAGTCGGGCATAGTGGCCCTACTCTCTGCGCTGGCATCCTCCAGTTCCCGGTGGGCCGCCTCGAAGAGTGTATCCAGCGCCTCGGGGACGTCCCTGTCATGTGCGGTCAGAAACTCGATGGCCTCTGTAGCCGCGCGGGTAGCGCTGCTCAGCAGACCGGGGGCCCGCTCACGCAGGTCGATCAGCTCTTGGAGAAGGTCGACTATGGAAGCGCACAGATACTGCGCGTCCTCCTGTGCCTCATTGCACAGGTCCAGGAGCCGGTCCATCTCGCCCAGCTGCACCGGAAAGACGCCGCTCAGACGGTTGGCAGCGGTCAGGTGACCCTGTGCCACCGCCAGCGCCTGGTCGGCTTTGGCGATGTTGCCTTCGACGGTACCCCAGAGGGTCTGGTGGAAGCCGCCGCGCAGATCGGTCATGGCGCGGGTGGCGCCCTCGATCAGCGAGCGAACCTCGGCAAAGATGCCCTCATAGAGCGTGGCCTCGGCGAGCAGGGTGGTGTAGCGCTTCTCCAGGTCGCGGGCGATCTCCAGTGCCTCCGTGGCGAGCTGGATAGCCTGCTGAACCAGTTTAGCGGCTTCGAGATAGGCCTCCTCCGTGACGGTGCTCGCGGCGGTCAGGCGCTCGGCCTGCACCAGCAGGGCACGGCCCTCGGTGATGCGGCCTTCGACCGTGGTGTCAGAGAACCGCTCGCGGGCGCGCGCCAGGTGCTCGGCGGACTGCCCGAAGAGCAGCACCGCCTGCTGCGACTGCGACGTGACGTTCTGCGCCGCCTCGATCAGGGCCTGGGCGTTGCGGGTCAGGGTGTCCAGGCGGGTGTACAGGGCGTCGATGCGCTCGTGCAGCGGGGCACAGAGCCGCTCGATCTGAGCGAAGTCCTCCTCGGTGTGGCCGTTCCAGCGGTCCGCGGGGTAGCTCTCCTGCAGTGCGACTGAGTCGGCGTTAATGCTGCCGAAGTCCCGGCGCAGGTCGGCGAGCAGGCCCTCGTAGGGCAGCAGCAGCCGCTGCGGCACGGTGCTCCGCAGGACGCCGATCACGAACTGGTCCGTGTCGCGCACCTGCGGCTCGAAGCCGGTAAGCTTTGAAAGCAGGCCGTTGTACTGGGTGAAGGCGGCGTTGCGCGCCGCGCGCACCCGGGCCCGCTCCTTCACGTGCCGGTTGATGGCGCTGAGCAGCCAGGCGAGCAGGGCGCCGAAGACGGGGACCGCCAGTAGCCAGCCGAGCCACCAGGGCAGCTGGATGGGCTGCGCGGGCGGAATCACGGGCACGGTGCCCGCGCTGCCGCTGTTGACCGGCGGCTCCGGCGCGGCCATGCCGCCCGGGCCCATGCCGATGCGGGTCAGCTCGCGGGTGAGCATGCTCACGCCCTCGAGGGCGCCCTCCTGCCAGTTGCCGGCGGCCACCATCTCATCCACCTTGTTGGAGACGTAGAGCAGGATGGGCTCGTTCGCCTCCGGCGATGGGGTGGTGCTCAGTACCTCGTAGCGCCCCTCATAGATCAGGCTCGTGGCCCCGCGCTCGTAGTTGCGGGTGCCCTCAGAGGCGGTGGGCGCGATCACGATCATGATGAAGCTGTCGGTGTTCTGGCTCTGGAGGAACGCGGTGAGACGGGTGTTGAAGTCGGGGATGTTGATGATCCGCCGGGCCGCCTCATCCGTGTACTGGGTGTCGATGTCGTCCTCGCGCAGGATCAGCAGAAAGATCGGGTGCTGGCTGGCGAAGACACGCTCGTTGAACTGGGCGATAAAGTCCGTGGTCATCCCGCTCTCGGACGAGCCGAGGCGGTCGATCACAAACCCGTCCATCATGCCGATGGGGTCGTCCTGGGCCGTGGCAAGGCGTGCGGGTTGTGCTCCTAACAGTGTCAGGAGCAGGAGGCCCAGCAGTGCCAGGCCTTGGATAGTTCGCGAACTCATGGCATTCTCCCGTCGTGTGCTGCTGTTTGATAGAGTCAGGTCGTTGCTCGATGCAGGGTGCGATAGAGTCGGAGTGATAAGCTATAGGCTTCTCCTTCTGGATTTCAAAGTTCTGTGGTTGGAGATCATGTCTCCTTTTAAAGTATTAGTGGTAATAATCTAAGAGGAAAAATGATCATGCGGCAGCGGAGAGATTCCGCTGCCGCATCAGGGTGTCGACGGTGCATCGCTCCCGTGTGTTGCTCCGGCTCGGTCAGACTCAGCCCATCAAGAAGGGCCGTATCGCGAAGGCCAGGTAGACCCAGATGGCCAGCCGCGGCAGCTTGATCAGCCAGAACGGCCATCGTGCGTGGATCGGCCGCCAGCAGGCGGCACGTTCACCGATCGAGATGGTGATGTCCGACAGGATCAGCTCACGGCGTATCTGGTCGGGGTCCTGCTCCTCCTCCGGGGTGGCCAGCGGTGTGATCTGCGCCATCAGGCTGTTGGCGTTGTCCCAGCGCTTCGTTTCCAGCCATCTGTCCCAGGCCAGCACACCGATCTGGTGAAAGATGAAGCCCGCATAAACCCAGCGGATATCCTCCTCCGTCAGGAAGATGGCCGTGGTCGAGATGCCGATGATGATGGCGGCCCCCGCCATCAGGTAGAGCTTCTCGTACATGTACAGGAACATAAACACCCAGGGGTGGGTGTTAACGAACTCTTCCCGCTCGTCCTCCTGAATCTTCCTGACCAGCATGTGCCCCAGATCATCGACGTTTAACAGGAACGTCTGGGTCACATCAAGCAGCGCGAACACAGCGATGGCGATCAGGGTGTACAGGATCGGACCTTGAATCTGGCCTTCCATAGGCGTACTCCATTGTAGTCGGGCGACACGAACCGATATTATAGCTCACACGGTTGTGTGGACGCTATACGTTTCGAACCAGTGGCCACAGCAACCAGGCCACGTAGATCAGGTAGACGACACGCGTCATGCGAATCAGCCAGAAGGTGCGCCACTGGAGGTAGAACGGCTTGCTTACCTGAACCACCTCCCACACCAGATCGGCACGGAAGACCTCGATGGTCTCCGCCATAATCTCGTCAATGGTGGGGATCCTCCCCAGCTCCCGGTGCAGATTGGCGGCCGACTCGGCGATGACGTCCGTGCCCTGCTCCTCCATCTTCTTTGCCACGTAGCCGTTGACCACGTTCAGGTAGAGCTGACCAACCAGCAGTGCGATCACCTGGTGGAGCATCATGCCCATATGCAGCGGCGACGGGCCGAACTGGATCAGAATCAGGACCGACGCGAGGATCATGGTACAGACACTGCCGGCGGTACGCATGATATGCGTCACGCTCATCCCGATCATGATGGCGCCGCGATGGCGCAGAATTGCCACGTAGGCGAGGTGCTTCTTTTCATCAAAATCGGGACCTTTGAGTTTGTACTCCCTCCAGATAGCAGCTCTGGCGATACTGAACTCGCTCCAGTACGACGCGTTGCCGAAGTCTCCGACGATCAGACCGATAAACAAAACGTACAGGGAACCAATCAGATAGTCCAGCATAGCCGGCTCCTGTCATTGATTGACCGTTTCAAAAATACTATATTATACTATAAAAATCCTATAAGAATTATCACAGCAATCTAAACGTGTATTGGTTTATAATGTGACGGCTCGTATAATGTAAGAAAGCCTAATTACAAACTCTTACCGGTGCCTGCTCGATGAAATTTTTACGGTCGATTCAATCTATTCGCATTCCGCACATTCTGTTTCTGCTGCTCTTCTTAATCAGCGGTATCGCAGCCTATATTACGTTCATCAACGGAGCAACGGTTGTCTATAACGATGCTGAAAGTCATCTGAATATAGCCAAACGGGTTATTCACAGTATCACTCCCGGCCTGGCGCAGTTTGGCTCGGTCTGGCTTCCGTTTCAACATATATTGATGATTCCGTTTATCTGGTACGAACCCTTTTTCCGGAATGGTTTGGCCGGAGCGTTTGCTTCGATGACGATGTACCTGTTGATGGGAGTACTGTTTTATAAACTACTCAGTTTACAAACAAAAAAGCTGGCCCCGGTAGTGGTAGGCTGTGCTGTTTTGCTGCTGAATCCGAATATTCTGTATTTTCAGTCTATTCCCATGAACGAAGTAATCTTCTTATCCCTGGGGATCGGATCGGTGTATTTTCTGGTACGGTGGTGGAATTCCCTCAGTGTACCGGATATGATCTTTGCGTCGTTTTTTGCATGTCTTGCAACAATGACCCGTTACGAAGCCTGGTTCTTAACAGCATTTGAGTCTGCGGTAATCATGTTACGGATCTTTCTGAAAGAGAGAAGTCTGCTAAAGTTTCATAAATACGAAGGTCTTCTGTTTTTCCATGGATTTATTGCATACAGTGGAGCGATCGGGTGGTTATTATGGGGGTGGATTCTGATTGGAGATCCGCTCTATTTCCAGCGGAGCGAGTACTCTGCTCAAGCACAGCAGCAAGAATTTCTCAAGCGGGGAGAGCTGCTGACTATCAACAATATACAGGAATCGGCACATCACTTTTACGGCGCTGTGTACCATAATCTGGGTCACTGGATGATGATTATTGCCGGGGTTGCGGGAGTAGTATATATCCTGAGTTCCATCGTAAAACGGTACCCCATCTCACGCCATATTCCCGTGGTTCTGTTTTCCAGTCCGGTTGTCTTCTCTCTCTATGCCTTATACAAGGGTCAGACCATTATTTTTGTGCCGGGTATTACACCGGAGGAGTTCGGGAATAATCTGTTTAATATCAGGTATGGTCTGAATGCCTTTCCACTACTGGCGTATACAATTGCGATGGGTGTGGACGCGCTTCCACGCTTTATCGGCTGGCTTCTGCTGCCGGTAGTAATTCTGGTGTACGCCCTTATGCTTCAAAATAATGATATTATTACCTATAGAGATGGAGTGGGAGGGATATCTTCCCGGGTAAATCCTGCATCAGATGCATGGCTGGCAGAACATTATGATGGCGGGCTGGTAGTCTATGATGACTTTAACCGGAGTATGAGTGTGATTCGCTCAGGCGTTCCCATGCAGAACGCCGTGTATATTGGTAACAAACCCTATTTTGAAACCACGCTCAAACATCCGGAAAAGTATGCCCGATACATCATAATAAGTCAGAATGATACGATCTATAAAAATCTGTATGTAAAAAAGTCTTACAAACAACGTCTGGATGACACGTTTGACCTGGTCTATAAAGACTCTGTAACGATGATTTATAAACGGAAAGAATCACATTGATATAGTTTCTTACACTCCTCTTTCTCAATTTTGATATTCTGTTTACTTATGCACTATTTGTTATTCTTATTTCTTGCTCTGACAGTCCTTTTACTGCCTGAGACAAGTGCAGCACAAACCATTGTGCCGACATTAAAAGTAAGTGAGATGCCGGTACAGAACAAAAATCATTTTCCCGCCCCAGACGAACGGTTTTTCCAGATACAGTCAGTGGATACGATGAAATATTCCCGGGACCGTGCACGGAACCCCTATAATGAAATCGATATTCCCACCTTAGTGCAGCGTGTCGCGGCTATGCATGTTACCCATATCTCAATCTCCACTCCGTATGACGAAGAGTTCTATCCCATTATGAAAGCATGGGTTGATGAGTCCCGGAAATATAATCTCAAAATCTGGTTCCGGGGAAACTGGTCAAGTTTTGAAGGCTGGTTCGGGTACCCCAAAATGACCAATCCTGACGAGCATCACCTGAAAACAGCTGAATTTATACGGAAGCATCCGGAACTGTTTCAGGAAGGGGATATCTTTACCCCTGCTCCCGAGCCTGAAAACGGAGCGATTGGCGATCCTCGTGTTTCCAAAGATGGAGGGGCTGCCTTTAATGCCTGGCTGGTACAGTCACAACAGACCTGTGTCGAGGGAATGGCTGCCATTGGCAAACCAGGAGTGAAGTGTGGGTACTTCTCGACCAATGGAGATGTAGCCTGGCATATTACGTCCGATACCTACGCGAAGATTGGCAACAGAATCGTGATAGACCATTACGTAAAAACCGCGGTGAAGCTTCGCGAAGATATTGAACGGCTTCATGCCAAGTATGGTATTAAGATTCTTCTGGGAGAGTTTGGTGCTCCGATCCTCGATATTAACGGTCCAATGACCGAGTATCAACAGGCGGTATTTATAAAAGAAATTTTCCACGAGCTGTTAAAGGTTCAGGATAAAATGGAGGGGGTAAATTACTGGGTTATCTTTGACGGACCCACAACACTCTACAACGGAGTGGCAGGAGGTTTTACCATGCGCCATGCCGGAAGAATTGTTAAGCGCTATTATCGCCCTATTGTGGTAACGGGAAAGGTAATCGACCAGAACGGGAAACCAGTTGCCAATGCAGAAGTTGCGACCTCTGCGTATCTTAAAAGCAGAACCGATGCAAACGGGATGTATAAACTGCGAACAACCCGGGACTTTCTCACCCTTACCGTAAAAAAAGAAGGCTTCCAGAGCTACTCAAAGGCCTTGAGCACCTATATCTCATTTAACGGGTACGAGGCAACTACGTTCAAAGTAGCTTTAAATCCACAACTACGGACTATTGCAACGCAACAAACTTTAACTGAAATATTAAGAGTTCCTGCCCTCTTTACAAACTGATTTTTTTCCTATATAATGAATTCGTAAGAAGAGGTATCAGGAGGTTTGACATTTAGGTATAACTAAAGTAATATTTTCCTGATACATCGGTCTGATTTAATTTTAAGCAATTTAATACGAAAGCGAGGTGACATGAATTGAGAAATGTTCTTTCATTAGGAAAAAGCATGGTGATGATTATTGCAGTGGCGGCACTGATTTCGGGTGCTACTCAGGCAGCATTTACCGATAATGCTTCAAATACGAATAACGTCTTTGGAACCGGTACCGCTGATCTTAAACTTCTCAATGATCTCGCTTACGGAACCTACTTTCCCGCACGAAACGGATTCTACGTAACGGATGCAGAATGTGCTGGTGTCTGTGAAGATACTGTTCCCGGCGTTCAGTTTGATAATATCTACCCGGGCTGGACAGGTCAATCTGCTATCAAGGTTGCCAACAAAGGCTCGCTCAATTTGACTCTGGGCGCTATTGCGCAGCAGACCAGTGGTGATGCCGGACTGGCAGACTGGATTAAAGTTACTGTTGTCCGCTGGGACGATCTGAACTCCGACGGTATTGTTGATCCATCCGAAGAAAATGGCGTCTATGCCGGTGGCGCGTATACCATGAGTAACTGGTTCGCGGCTACTCCTTACACTGATCTAGGTCAGATTAACCGTATTAACGGAGAAAATGAAGTTCGTGGCTTTATCTTTAAGTTTGAAGTTGATTCAAACATTCCATCGACATTCCAGGGTAGTTCTATGACTGTTGATTTTACCATTACAGGTACAACATCAGGAGCTCCACAAGGTCCAAACCCGTAATGTTATCTATACCGCTTTAAGCCTCGCTTAAAGCGGTGGAATAACAATATGAAACACCTGTTGATCGCACTGGTTATGCTCATATCGGTAAGTGTTATCTTAGATCCGTCCCGAACGGCAGCTGATCCTGTGTGGGATCCTGATGTTTCCGGTGGCAGTTCCTTTAGCATGGGCTGCTGGGAAGAACCTTCTGTGCCTCTCAATATCTCTCTTCCAGCTGAAACATCTCTCAATGTGAATGCACTTACGGTATCCTGGGAACCTTCTGAGACAAGCTGTGGTATTGCCCAGTTGGAGTACAAACTGGATGTATGGGGTGACGGGTTTCGATCACCTTCAGATGAAGAATTGCCACCAGAAGACGAGCGTAGACCTGCAGGAGAACGTGAGCGGGTAACCGCGTCTATTCCTCTGATTAACTATGGTTCAGATTGGGGTAACTACTATAGCTTTACCTCTGAAAATCTACCGGAAGGAACTTATACCTGGGAACTCTTTGTCCGCGACCAGTTTGGCAATACGGTCAGTACTGGATTTCAGGTTGTCAGAATTGACCGGACAGCTCCGACTGTCTCGTTGATGGTCAATGACAGTCCATTTACCCGTATCGTTGACCGGATTGTCATCTTTAATCCTGAAACCGCCACCTACCAGTTGATTGCTAACGATCCGATGCCAGGCTCCGGTATTGAGCGGACTGAATACCGCGTTGATGGAGGAGCATGGACGGCGGGCACGTCCTTTACTTTGCCGGAAGGGGCATTGGTAACGCTTGAATATCGCTCTCTTGACCGTGCCGGAAATTCAAGTGGTATTCGTGAGGTGGAAATTGCCACCGATGCAGAAGCACCCGATGCCATTACAACATTGGCTGCCGATACGGGCTTTAATACCGCGGACCTGAGTTGGAAAGCCCCGGGAGACAACAATCCGGATAACAAAGTACAAAACTACGAGATTTTCTATGTTCCTGCAAGCAGTGGCGGCTTTGATTCCGCCATGACCGTTCCATTTACCGGTTCTCCAGGAGTCGAAGGATCGGATCAGTCGGTCACCGTTACCGGGCTGACTCCCAATACTATGTATTTTGCGGTGATCTTTTCTACAGATTTTGCCGGTAACCGTTCTGCGATCTCAAATGTTGCCATGTTTACCACAGACCCTGGCCGTGCCTACTCCGTTGATGAAATCGAGTTTGAGACAGTTGCGTATAATGGGTCTGCAGCTGATAAGACCGATCATATTATCTTGCGAAACAAAACAGCGCAGGCACTGGACATGACCGGAATGACCATCAAGATGCAAACTGCATCGGGAGAGGCAACGCTGCCGGTTTCGTTTACCGGAGTTACGATCCCGGCGAATGGTACCGTGAGTGTTGCGGCACAGGGAGAAACACTGCCACTTGATCCAACAAAAACCATTCCGGACTTCGACCTTCCGTCCGAAAGCTTCACACTTAAGCTGTTTGATGTATACAATACCCTGGTAGACGAAGTATCCGCGGGTGCTCCCGAGGCAATCGTAACTCTAAATGACGTCTCAAAGACGGTATCGTTTATTGTAAAAAGCATCTCTCCGTTCAAGACACTCAAGTATATGGTTACGTATAAACATGACGGGACAGAAGAGGGGGTTTCCGGTACTGCCGATCTGAACGGCGAGAGCACCTTTACCAAAGATGGCATTGTGCTGGGTATCTGTTCGAGTGGTACCTGTGTACTGCACGAAGCAATTACTGATCTGCTGTTACAAGTTATTCTGACCGACGAAGAAGGCAACGAAGTGACCGTTCAGGATCAGCTCTAACTATGAAGAATCATACAAAATTACTATTTACATTCCTAATGGCCGGAGTCATGCTGATTGCGGCCGGACCGGTCGCAGCTCAGGAGCTTACCGTCACCTGTAACGCACCCGGTGTCTGTGATACGGATACTACTGATCCGCTCTTTCCGGCCTCCGATATCTGGTATCCGGAAAAGACTGTCACAAAAACAGTGCGTATTATCAATAACACTGGTGAACAGCAACTGGTGACCGCAACCGCAGAAAACACAGCGCAGACCGGAGATCTGGATACCGCATTGCAACTACAGATTACCCGTGTCAGCGACGGAGTGATGGTTTTTGATGGTACGGTGCGCGATTTTTATCAGCTTGCGTCGCTGAATCTGGGAGCCTTTAATAACGGCACGCAGGACGATTTTACGATGACTGTCACACTGCCGGATGTCGGCAACGAGTTTCAGGGAGTGGAAACCTCATTCGATCTGGTCTTTTCCTTTAATACCGAAGATGTAGTGCCGGAAGAGCTGGGGTTGCTCCGGGTAACAAAAGCAAATAACGTAGGTGGTGGAACCAGACAACCGGGCAATACCGTGCAATACACCTTGAAGGTTACCATTGGTGACTCTCCGTTAACCAATGTAGAAGTGGTGGATTTACCACCGGAAGGGTTTCAGTACCGGAATGGATCGTGGGAAGCCAGTTCAACTATCCGGGGAGACCTCAAAAAACAGAATATAGTAAAAGAACCAAAGTATTCATCACCGGGCGTCTGGCAGATCGGATCTGTACAGCCTAACGAAGTAATCACGCTTAAGTATATTGCAAAGATTTCTTCCGGACAGGATGAAGGGGTGTATCGCGATCTGGCTGTTGCCAGCGCGCAAACTCAAAATGGTACTGAAGTAATTGGTAATCAGACCATTAACAACCCGGATCCATTTGTCGGATCGGAAGTTTCGGTCACCGAGCGGATTGCCGGACAGACGGTACGGGTAGTTCAGAGAACAGAAAACGAAAATGGCGATGTGCTGGGTGCGTCGACAGCAACCGGAAGAAAATTACCAAAGACAGGCATTGATACGGACTCTGCACTTGGTGCAATTCTGATACTGGTAATGGGTACCGCAATTCTGATGCGTAAACATCTGCTCCTCCTGGCAGAAAGAGTTTCGAGAAAGACGTTGATGATATGGCTGGTAGGTCTGTGGCTGCTTATCGTGCCGTTGATACTGCCGCGATCAGCGGTAGCCGCCGATCTCTCAGTCAGAATTGAACGACCGAAGTCTCCCACCAATCAAAATGATTTCCCTATCACCTTTGTGGTGCTTGACCGTCTTGGTCGTCCAATCACGGCTACTTGTCTGGTAAAAAAACCAGGATCAGGAGAGTTTGTGCCGTTTAACTCATCCTATGCGATCCGGCCGGGTGGCAATTCCGATAGCTGTCTGGTCAATTCTTCCACTATGTCCGGGAGTGGCACCTATCAGTTTATGGTTCAGGCAGTTGCAGGGGCAGAAACCGATTTTAGTGAGATTGTTGTCGTGGAGTATAGTAATGTTCCAGGACCAGGAACACCAACTGCTTATAGCAAACAAAAAGTAGGAGGCTGTCAGTATCAGATTAAGTTTAAAACAGCCAATGACAGTGGACGAACCAACAGAGTAGAAGTCTATCGTTCGAGCAGTCGTACCTTTACGGCAAACTCAGATACGCGGGTGAAACAACAGGCAGCAGGTTCTAATCAGGACTTTGCCATCTTTGATACTCCTCCTAACTGTGATAGAACATATTACTATGCAGTTCGGGCATTCGATCAGTTTGATAATGGTTCGGGTATCGTTGCAGACCGCGAAGTCGTTGTGACCGCCGGCACCACCGGAGCAACTGGTGGTACGGGAGCTGCCGCGGGCGCTGGAGGAACAGGCACTACTGGAGGACAGGTAGCTGGCGCGCAGGCTCGTCCAACTACATCTCCCGAAGCAACCGATGAAGGACAGGTGCAGGGGGCTGAAGATGACGCGACAGACGAAGGCGAGCTGGAAGAAGATGTGCTGGGGAATGTCACCGAAACAATCCGGAACTTTCAATTACCCAACAACGGCTATGTGGTGATGGGTGTAGCTGCCGTATTGTTAGGTGCTATAATTGTTGGCTATGTCTACTTCGCTAAAAAGAACTCACGAAAGCGATAAATCCTATTCTGTCTCTGAACGTATTCTTACGATTGCCGGAATTGGGCTCATTCTTCTGGGTAGTATTCTGCTGCTTCCGTCGGTACTGGTTATGATTCGTCAGGAAATATCGTACGCCATGTTGCCCGAAGCAGAAAAATCGCGCGTTCCTGAGGCTACAGGAGAAGCTGCGCTCAAACCGGTTGATCCATTCTTTAGTATTGTTATCCCGAAGATTAATGCCAACGCCAGGATTACTCCGAATGTAGATCCGTTTACGGAAGCTGAGTATCAGTTGCAGCTCACAACAGGAATTGCGCATGCAAGGGGAACGGTTTATCCCGGAGATCCTGGAAATATGTTTTTGTTCGCGCACTCTGCGGGCACAGCCCGGGAAGCCTCTCAATACAATGCGGTCTTTTATCTAATCGATAAACTTGAGGAAAATGACCCGGTATATGTGTTTTACCACGGCAGACGGTATACCTATCGGGTAACTGGTTCTCAGGTTGTGAATGAGGATCAGGTTGAATATCTGGATACTGCGGTAATAAGTGATGGAAGTGATGGAACAGGAAAAACCCTTACGTTAATGACGTGCTGGCCTGCGGGAACAACTTTCAGACGGCTCCTGGTTACGGCAGAGCTCAACTAAAGTCTATTCAGGCGGGTTATACTCAAGGTGCCACAGTAACATACGCCGTAGGTGACAGGAATGGAGCGTTTCCTGATGGAGCGCCGGTCGCGGTTGGAGGTACCGGTGTACCGGATAACTCCAGTCCACCATTCTGATCTGCATAATAAAACTTGTTATTGCCGTCTCCTCCCCGTGCTTCCAGTCGTGCTCCCAGTTCGTATCGCGTTCCATCTGCAGAAAAATAGGTATACACAAAGCCATCACGGTTAAGAGGATCGACGGGCGGAACCGAAATATAATCCGGTGAAAGAATAGACATAAGCTCTCCATAATCAGCTGCAGTTGGAAATTCACCGGCATCGTTGCGGAATGCTTGAATGGCGGTATTTACTTTATCGATATCTTCTTTTCTTCTCCCGTCGCGCGCACCTTGCTGAAGATTTCCAAACCCCGAGATAGTGATGGTGGCAACCAGCGCGATCAAACCGATCACGATCAGCATTTCTACTAAAGTAAAACCTCTATTACTCTTCATGTAAATAACTATAACAAATAGATGATTATGCATGCAAACTCTAGTTGCATACTGATATAACGAATCTTTATAATGAAATGTATGTCATCAAATAGAGATGCCTACACTATCCTTGAAATTGTGATTGCTATCTCTTTGATTGCAATTTTTGTCGCGCTTCCTATCTTTGCGTATAGTACGTTTATGAAACGGTCCCGTGATGCACAGCGGAAATCAGATGTTTCCAAGATTCAGGCAGCACTGGAAGAGTATAAAATCGATAATGGGGTGTATCCTGCTGATCTGGAAGCGCTGGTTGATGAAGGGTACCTGGCAGAGCTGCCGGTAGATCCACTGGATGGGCAGATTGTGCCCGGAACCGAGAACACCCGGTTTGGATACGAAAACAACTATGCCGTCTCAGAAAATGGGAACTCCTACATACTGTCAGTCCCTCTAGAAGAATACGGCGCATCAGCACAAACCGGCGGAGGCGGACCAGGAGGAGGTGGATCGGGTTCAGGACCGGTCTATATCGTGGTCAATCCGGGTGGCACAAAGACTATTCCGTTACCGACCGAAGGGTTGCTCAGTCCAACCTTCCAGCTCCAGCCAACCAACACTCTTATTCCGACCAGTTTCTACTCTCCTACACCAACAAATACACCGACCCGGACGCCTACCCCGACACCAACAAATACCCCGACGCCTACCAATACCCCAACACCGACGAATACACCAACACCAAGTCCGACGCCACGAAATTGCTGGGGAATCAATGGAAACTGCGATGTCGCCTGTACTGCTGCTTCTGTCACTCTTGAACCGCACTATACCAGTTGTACTGTGGGTTCATCCTGCTGGATGGTGTCAGGGCGACGCTGCGGTAACGTAAGCGGATTCGAGACCAGTTCCAGTTATAACCAGACAAACGAAAACTACTGGGCGCAGTGCGATTGTCAGGGGACTACCTATTCGATCACCTATTACAGTCCGGGTGGATTTTCCTGTTCAAGCAATGGTTCCGGAACGTGTTACGAGATGGGAGATTGGGCATACTATAGTCCGATTGCAAAATCGGTAAATCGTGGTGGCTGTTTTAACGCGACAACAACATGCTCTGCTCCAGGAACAGGCTATACTGGAGTAGGATATGGCATTCTGCGACAGTGTACCTGGCAGAATAATGCCAGTGTGTGTGGAACCACGTATACGCCATCCAATCCGGTATCGTATTATCAGCCGAACTTTACCTGTAGCTCCAATGGCTCGGGTACCTGTTATAAAGTTTCTTCTCCAGTCACCACCTATACCGGTGGAGGAGCAAGCCCCTGTGCAACTGCAACCAAGTACGCGACAGCTCAGCAGTGTACCTGGCTACCATAATATGAATATTCAAAAATTACTGATCAGTGCAATCCTGTTGCTGGCTGTCACACTTGCGGCGCTCTCGGTTGTGTATTTTATGAAGCTTGGTACCAGCCCAGGTGTCGATCCGTCTCCTAAATCGGGCAATCCGATAACCCCCGTCGTCACTCAAAATACTCAACAGACTCTGGTAGCAGGCCAACCTGCTTCTGAACGGCCTGGTTCGACAGAAACAGAGATTGCTCCCCTGGATTTGAATGAAGAACCGTTGTTTATCCGGTTTGACGGGGCAGCCTTATCAGTCCCCGAGATTCGGGTAAAACGGCAGCAGATTATCTCGATCTTTAACGCCGGCACTCAGGTTCTCACCATCTCCTCACCTGATATATCCCTGCCGGGAGACCGGTTGAGTATTCAGCCGAATGAGGATGCAGCCTTTTCTTATCCGCTCGCAGGAGAGTATACGATTCAGTTAAATACTCTTTCGGTACCGCTGATTGTGCAGGAATAACAGTGGAACAAACAATATGAAAAAAAATCAACGATTCGGGTACACCATTCTGGAAATTGTCATCGCGATCTCGCTGATTGCGATCTTTGTCGCGTTGCCGATAGTTGCCTATAACAGCTTTATGAAGCGTTCCCGGGATGCGCAACGGAAGTCTGATGTCTCCCGTATTCAGGCTGCCCTTGAGCAGTACAAAACAGATAACGGAATCTACCCGTCAGCATTAAGTGATCTGGTTGAAGAAGGATATCTGGCAGAGCTTCCGACCGATCCACTGGATGGACAGTCAGTGCCGGGTGTAAATGGCGCAATCTATGGCTATGACAATAACTATAATGTTACCCCGGATGGCAATAATTACAATATGGGAGTTCCTCTGGAAGAAGAAAGTACCGGAGGTGGTGCAGGGGACTCTGACAAAAAATACATTGTAGTAAATCCGGGTGGTCAAAAGGAAAATCCCATTCCTACCACCGGCTTTACATCTCCCACAATTCAGTTACGACCCAGCAATACCATTCTTCCAACGCGGTTCAATTCTCCTACCCCGACCCCAACGTTTACTCCCAGCCCGACCCGCACCCCTACTCCCACCCCAAACGCAGACCTGGTTATTCAGAGTATTACCAGAAGTGGTGCGGGATACAACTTTAATGTATGTAACGTTGGCACCGGAACCAATTATATGACCGGTTGGTGGTACACTCTCTGGGTAGAGGGCAGGTACTGGGATCGCTATGATTTTGATCCCCCGTTACTAGCTGCCGGACAGTGTCAGCAGGTAACCATGTCATGTGACTGGCTGTCCTGGTTTGATGATCCCGATTGTATTTCTGCAATTACCATTAATGCACAAATTGATAGATTTAACCAGGTTTCAGAACAGAATGAAACCAATAACACGCGTGCTCAAACATTTCCAGCCGCGACTGCCACTCCCACACCTACCCCGCGGTTATGCTGGGGCTATAACGGTAACTGTCAAGCCAGTTGTAATACTACTGCGATTGAGTGGACGACCGGTTACAAAAGCTGTACTGCCGGCACATCCTGCTGGATGACCCAGGGAAGAAGATGTGGTAACAACGGCGCATATGTCACCAGCGCCCAGCAATTCAGTTCCCAATCAAACTACTGGGCTCAATGTAACTGTCAGGGCCCGATGTATACAACCCCTGTATCGTATTACGGTTCCAGCATGCAGTGTTCAACAGATGGCACGGGAACCTGCTATGAGTTCTATGGCAGTTATACTATAAACCCTGTTTCGAAGTCGTATATGGGTACCAGCTGTTATAACATTACCTCCGGGTGTGACACCCCAGGCAGCGGTGGTACGGGTGGTTCGTATGCAAGCTCGAATACCTGTACCTGGCAGAACAATGTCAGTGTCTGCGGAACTACCTACGCTCCTACGAATCCGGACTATGGTATGGTTCGAAAAACAGGGACCACCTGTAGCCTGAACGGAACAGGACAATGTTATGCAGCAATTACCCCGGTAACAACCTATACCGGAGGCGGTGCGTCATGTACCGCAAACAATACACTTTTTGATACAGCCTATGAATGTGAATGGTATTAAGATTACAACGCAGCAGGTACTGATTGGTGCAATCCTGTTACTTAGTGTGGTACTGGGAGTACTCTCAGTGGTGTTTTTGCAACGACAGCAGGCCAGAAAACAGGCCCCGCAGGCTCCTCAAATTCAGCCGACTACCGCACCCCGTTTAAGTGGTGTTGCTCCAACCCGGCCCGTAGCACAGGGAGGCATACTTCCAGAAGATCCCGGAATGGTGCGCATGTCAGAAATTACCCGTATTCCGCCCGCCAACAGACCCAGTCCCACAATCAGGAAATCTTCAGCTCCATTACAGCCGCCACCGGGCACAGAACAGCGGCTTGCCAATCCGTCTCCGCTCCCAAGCGCGCAGGTGCAGCTTGCTCCGGTTACCGTGCGATATGAAAACAGTTCCCTTAGCCAGAATCCGATTCAGGCAAGACGGATGCAGCCGATTATTTTGAGTAACAGTTCCGCCACTCCGGTATCAGTAGATTCGCAGGATATTTTGTTACAGAATAATCAGAGGAGCATTCCTGCGGGTGGAGACATAGTGTTTAGCATTCCGATGGATGGAACATATATCCTGGTTGTAGGAGGTCAATCAGTCAACGTGACAGTCGCGTTATAACAATATGATAGACAAAGTGCAGGTCAGGCAGAAAAAAGGAGAGAACACCGGTTTTACGGTAATAGAGATTGTAATCGCTCTGGCGATTATTGCTATCTTTATTACCCTCCCTATCTTTGCGTATTCCAACTATATGAAGAAATCACGGGATGCTGAACGTTCAAATGATATTGGACAACTTCAGTATGCTCTCGAACAGTATAAACAGAATAATGGGGTATACCCGGAATCACTGACAGAACTGGTAGAGGAAGGGTATATGGCAGCCGTTCCAAACGATCCGATGTTTGATGAAAGTAACCCTTCCGGCAGTACCTATCAATACAGTTACAGCTCAAATGCTGATGGAACCGATTATAGTGCTGATAGCACTCCTCGAAGAGGGTGGTCCCGGTGGTACAGCCCGATACATCGTTGCTAATCCGAGAGGCACCACCCGAGCAAGCGGTTCTCCGTCGGCGACACCTACCGGAGGACTGCAACCGACCGGGTCCCGGTTTGCCACCAGCACTCCCGTACCAACTACCAACTTTAATAACCTTACTCCAACCGTACGCCCAAGTAATACTCCCACTACCATCCCTACAGCTCCTCCCGCAGCACCCCCGGACTTGTTTGTTTCCCAGATCAGTCGTGCCGGCACCACGTATACCATTCGCATCTGTAACAGCGGCGGATCCATCTCTGCAACCCATACCATGAGAGTAGAAGATGAAGACGGGTACGAAAGTACTCTTGTTCCGGGCTTATCTGTTCCTGCCTCCGGCGCATGTTCTAACCATACGGTGGAATGTAGTTCATTTAATCAATGTGGCAACTACTACTTTGTGCGCGCGTATGCTGATTATGCCAGCAACGTCACTGAATCAAATGAGAGTAATAATTACCTTGCGTACGACTGGTATGTAAATACTCCTACACCAATACCACCAACTCCTACCAATACGCCAACACCTACTGTCCGGTTCCAGCTGGTACAGAATATCACCTATTCAGGGATGTCTTATCCAATTGGGGTGGATGTCTATAATGGTGAACTGTTTGTCGGAGCAAGCAGTGTATATGTTTTTGATGCCAACACCGGTGCGTATAAACGGTCTTTTGCCGTCGCATCGGGAAGTGCAGGTGATATCGAAGTGGCAGATAACAAGGTTTTCGTCCAGGATGCAGCGACAGTTAGAGTATATTCATTAACAGGGACACTTCTTGGAACTCTGCTAAATGGATCCATGATTGAATCGGTTGCACTGGGAGCACGCGAAGGCGGAACTCAAATTTATATGCACTATACCTACTACGATCCGTATGATTTCCGAGATTTTATGGAGAGTGGTAGTTATTATGCAACTTCAAATTATGCCTATGCTGGTGCGTTTTCTGCCGATGACTTTACCCGGGGTATCACCGTAGATAGCACGGGGAACGTGTACTTTGCCTCATCGTACGACAGTCAGCAGTATAACTCAATTGGTATTTATAGAACTAATGGAACACTATCTGTGTTTGCCACCGATTTCCAGGGGGTACAGGACGTAGAGCTGGTTGGGGGTCGACTGTATGCTTCAGAATATGGATTAAATAGAATTCACGAGTTCACTACGACCGGCACCAGACTGCAAACGTTTGGATCAACGGGAAGCGGAAACCTTCAGTTTGGCAATCCGTTAGGCCTGGCTACTGATGGAACCCATCTGTTTATTGCAGATCAATATAATGGCCGGATTGTGAAGGTAAAAATAAATAACTAGGTATATAATGTAAGGATATGAAACTCGTATTCTTTGAGGTAGAGGAATGGGAGAAACCAATTATAGAAGCGGCTTTTCCTGACGCTCACCTTGTAGCGGAAAAATTAACACCGGATAATGCATCCGAATTTGCGGAAATGGAAGTTGCCTCTTCCTTTATTTATTCTTCATTTAACAAGCAGGTACTTGATAAACTTCCTCATCTAAAGATGATTGCTACCCGTTCCACCGGATACGATCATATTGAGATGGAAGAGACGAAACGACGAGAAATCTGTGTGGTGAATGTCCCGGAGTATGGCAGTATCACCGTTGCAGAGCACACGTTTGCGTTAATTATTAATCTGTCACGGAAAATCTATCAGTCAGTAAATCAGGCAAAACAGTTACATTTTGATCATTACAACTTAAAGGGAGTTGATCTGTACGGCAAGACACTTGGTATCATCGGACTGGGTAAGATTGGCTCACATGTGGTGCGTATTGCAAAAGGATTTGGGATGAATGTGCTGGTAACCAACCGAACCCGGCATCAAAAGCTGGCGAAGGAGATGGGGTTTGAGTATGTTGAGTTACCGGAACTGCTGGCACAATCTGATGTTGTATCGCTTCATTTACCGTATAACGAACACACTCGTCATACCATTCATACCGAAAACATTATGCAGATGAAGAAAGGGAGTTACCTCGTCAATACAGCCCGAGGCGGGTTGATTCAGACAGAAGCGATTATGAAAGCCCTTGAAGAGGAAATCCTGGAGGGGGTAGGACTGGATGTTCTGGAAGGAGAAAACGATATGACCGAAGAAACCGAGGTGCTCACCAATCGATTCCGAAAAAAGGAGGACCTTAAAACACTGGTACTAAATCATATTCTGATCAACCATCCTAAAGTACTGATTACCCCGCATAATGCGTTTAATAGCACCGAGGCTCTGATGAGAATTGAAAACACGACCATTGATAATATTCAGAACTATCTCAGAGGCACTCCTAAAAACTGTATTATCTAGCGCATAGTTGACAGCTGTATCAAACTATCTTTATAATGAAAATAGATGTTTGATACAACAAACCAGGGGAACCGAGGGTTTACTGTGGTAGAAATCGTCATCGCACTTGCATTAATTGCAGTTTTTATTACGCTGCCAATCTTCGCGTATACCAACTACATGAAAAAATCCCGCGATAGTCAGCGAAAAAATGACATTGGTCAGATTCAGTACTCTCTCGAACAGTATCAGGATGCAAATGGTGTGTATCCGGCGAGTCTGGATGATTTGGTACAGGAAGGCTACCTGGCGGAGATACCCATTGACCCTCTCACTAAACAGCCGTATACCTATGGCTCAAGTGCGGATGGCAGTGATTATCAGGTAAGCGGCACTCTCGAAGACGCAGGTGACAGTTCTGCTGGATATATTGTGGCAACACCTCGTGGCACTACCACTGGTGGTGGAACACCAACTCCAACACCACCGGGTGGCGGTGGTGGTACGGTACCAACCGGTTCACGCTTTGCCACCAACACGCCTGCGCCGAGTATCACCCCTTCTCCAACCAAAACCCTTACTCCTACTTCAATCCCGACCCAAGCGCCAAACTCGTGGCAGGCAATGAACGTCACAGGTAACCAGGGCGGGCGCTATAATCATGCAACGGTCTGGACCGGTTCCGAGATGATTGTGTGGAGTGGACTCTCTCCGGAAGGAGAGAGATCCGTTTGACGAACTTTCGCATGGTGATATCTACAATCCTCAAACAGATTCGTGGCGTCCCATGAGTACCGTTAATCAGCCTGCTGCACGTATGCATGCAGGAAGAGGCTGGAGTGGCACCGAAATGATTGTGTTCGGTGGAACCAGAGGCGGAAGTTGTAATGTGGGCACCTGTATTCACAATGATGGAGGACGCTATAATCCGACCACTGATACCTGGACTCCGATTCCTACTCCGCCATCACCGATAACTGTCGGCGGTTCGAGTGCATTTAATAATGTCGTTGTTACCAGCAACCACTTAGTCTTTTTCGAGGATTATGACAGCCTGTATACTCAGGGAGGGAGATATAATCTGAGTACCAATACCTGGTCAACGATCTCTAAAACGGGTGCTATAACCCGATCAGATCGCGCACTTGCAGTGGTAAACAACAAAGTCTATGTGTGGGGAGGGCTTACCTACGATTATCCCAATCCTTCTACGTATTATAATACCGGAGGTGTTTACGATCCTGCTACAGACACCTGGACCGCTATGTCTACAACCAATGCCCCTTCTCCACGTTCAGGAAGTACAGAGCAAGTAATGGGTTCCAGAATCTTTATCTGGGGTGGTGGTGGCCCGGGTCAGCAACTGCTCAATGATGGTGCAATTTATAATACCGTAACTAATACATGGACAACTGTTTCTACAGTAAACGCGCCATCTCCACGAGCACGGTCTCATACTGCCTGGACGGGTACCCATGTCATTGTCTGGGGCGGCATCGGAATGCCATGGAACAATGGAGAAATTCTATCAGACATGTATCTGTATAACCCTACTACCAACACATGGACGGAGGTAACAGCCGCAAATGCTCCAGCAGAACGATATGATTACGGAATGAGCTCTGCCTGGACAGGCGAACGGTTTATCATCTGGGGGGGACGAAGTTCGTATTTTAGCGGAACTCCACTCAACGAGGGATCATTATATCGCATGCCCTAACTCATGAACGTCATACATCGGCAGGGATTCACCATAATCGAGGTGGTAATTGCACTTGGGTTAATCGCGGTATTTATCACTCTACCTGTGTTCGCATACTCTTCGTACCTTCAGAAAGCGCGTGATATACAAAGAAAGAATGATATTCAACAGCTCGAAAGTGCGCTGATTCAGTATAAAGCAGATGAGGGAGCGTTTCCGGCATCACTGGATATGCTGGTGGCTGCACAATACATCCCCTCCATTCCGTTTGATCCGCTCTTTTCAGCTCTCAATATTGAGTCTGATATATATGGATACCGGTACGAAGTACGGAGTGATTTACAGGCATTTATGCTCATCGCGGAGCTTGAAGAGCGAACACCGGAAGGTTCAATTCAATATATTGTAGCGACCTCAGCCGGTATTTCGTATCCGGTAGGTACTCCTACCCCAACCAGTCCCATTACCCCAACCAGTGCTATTATCACCAATACTCCTGTTCCAACCGTACCTCCTTCTGAAACTCCATCACCGACTCCGTAAAAGCAGTATCCCGCCATATACACACAGGCTCAGTATCCCGATCGCAGCCGGTATCCATAGCTGAAAACTCAGACAGACAACGGTCCAGAAACTCATCTGCATCAGAAAAGAGGTGGCAGCTCCTGCTACCAGGGGGTGTGGCCCCCGTAACCAGTGTAACAGGACATTTCCAATAGTGCCTGAGATCAGCCAGCCGCCAAAATTTGTTAAAGGGACACCATAAAATTGAGTCGCGCCAAAGTACTCCCAGTACCGTAACGCGACCGCTGCAGGGTCAAGAACAGCATCAAATATCACCAGTATAACGGACCCTCCCACGATACGAAGCCACAGCGGAGCAGTGCGAAGTATTGTTGCGGCAAGTACGTAACTACCGATTACCAGTGGAGCCCAGGCAAACCCGACAGTCCACGGTACGACATCAGCAATTTTAACTCCGATAGTTCCACCGGGGTAGACAAATTTTCCATACGGGAACCCGGTGAGTATCCCGAATGCTTCGATGCTGGTACCGGTTACCCAGAGTGCTGCAATTATGAGCAAGCCACGCTTCCAGCCCACAGAGAGAATGAGAAACAGAAACGAAGGGATTGCCAGCAATATAATTGACGCAGCTGATTGGGTGGCATAAGAGGTGAGATCAGCCAGCTGGCTCATCAGGTACGCGCCAACACCACTCATGGCGCAAAGCATCACGAGGAAGGCCTTCCAGTGCTTCATGTCAGCACAGCAATCAGATATAACATAAATCCGATGACGGTGTTGATAGAGGGGAACAGCCAGTAGATACGTTCAATAGGGGCAGATCGTTCTTTCAGCAGCCAGAAGCAAAGTGTCGGATAGGCAAACATAAAGATAAACATCAGGCTATAGAAAACCGAAATAACAGCGGTAAACGTCCAGAGCAGTGCACAGGTAAACAGACTCCACCGTTCTCCCAATACCACCGCTGAAGTGCGGAGGCCTGCTTTACTGTCTGCGGCAATATCAGGAATAGCAGAAAAGAGATGCATTGCGGCAGTCCATGCAAAGACAGCAGCCAGTGCCGGAAGCGGAAGGGTGCTGCCCGCAAACTGATACATTGCGATAAAAGCTGGAAATGCGTACAGAATATTCGATGCGGAATCGACAAACGGTTTGGCTTTGAGACGGAATGGCGGGGCGCTGTAAAAGGCGGAGAGTAACATAAAAACAAGCAACAGCAGTGAAGCAAATAACGGCATCATAATAAATAGTGGTGCCGCCAGGGCTGCTGAAACCAACACTGCATTCAGATAAATCGTCCTGTTGGCATCAGTGGTTTTGAGCTCCCGGGATGTTTTTTTAGGATTAAACGCGTCGGTATCACCGTCGGAAAGATCGTTGATTCCATATAAAAAGATGTTTGCCGGAATCAGAAAGAAGAACAGACCGTAGAGAAACTGAAACGAAAGCATATCCCGAAACTGTGTTTGCACAATAGCAAATCCCACCAGATACGGTCCTGCCAGATAAAACCAGAACCGGGGGCGGGAAAGAGAATATATGACCGATACCAGTGATGGCTGTTTTTTTATCATCTTAGTTTTTACGTTGCTCGAGCAACTCGCGTAACTGTCTCATCAGAGAGACATCTCCTACTTGCTGTTCCAGTTCGGATACATGGGTTTCAAATCGTTGGATAACGCTATCCTGAATCTCTGTTACCCGGTCGGCGATCCGATACTGCTCATATAATTCTAACACCCGTTGAATCTGTACTTTATCTGCATCTTTGTTCCCATAGATACCGAGAAGTTCCTGTTTTTCTGCAGCATTTACCGACTGGAACAGGAGCGCGCGCACGATTGTCTTCTTGTTTTCTTTGATGTCTGATCCTACCGGTTTGCCCGTCTCTTCCTCTTTCCCGGTTAAGCCCAGTTCATCATCTTTAATCTGAAACAGAATGCCCAGTTGCTCTCCCAGTAGATCTAAGGTGCGAATAGTTTCTTCTGAAGCTCCGGCAAAGATGGCACCAAACTTAAACGGTAAAGAAAACGTATATCGGGCTGTTTTGTACCGGTACATCTCAATAATGTTCTCCACACTGTCTTCGTCTTCTGCAGTTGCCATATCAACATCAATCATCTCTCCTACGCCAACCAGATGGAGCTCGTGAGAGAATATTCCGATCAGCCGATGGCAATAGTCCGTCTTTTCTGACGCGAGCGAAAGAAATTTGTACGAGAGAAAGATGGCAACATCGCCCACACAGATTGCCAGATTTTTGCCGTACTCAATAGATTTTCCTTCGGCGTACTGGGCAAAAATGCTTTTCTCTCCACGGCGCTGCATATCGTTATCAATCACATCATCATGTACCAGCAGCGCTGCATGTGCCATTTCCAGTGCAGCAGCGGCATAATACAGTTCTCTCGGGCCCGGTTCTTTTTTTAGAAACTCATAGATCATGGGGATCAGTAGGCCTCGAATCAGTTTCCCTTTGGTTGCAAACTGAGCAAGCTGCTCAAGAGATCCGGAATAGAATTTAAGATAGTGGTAGCACTCTGAGTTCTGATCCTGAATTGCCTGTTTCATAAAAGCGATCAGTTCCGGTTTATGTGTCTTGATATACGATGGTACGTTCATACAAAAAGAAAATTTTTGAGGGCATAAAAGATCACCAGTGCCGGTTTTGGTTTAACTTTCCGTTCAAACACAACCGTCGGATCCTTTTCAATTATTTCTGCTGTCCAATTATACATGTCGGCAGCGGTCTTCACGGGAATACGATACTGGCGTGGCAGAAAATGATATCCTGCTTCAGCTTTTTTCTGAATTTCCCGATAGCGTGCTATCTCAAACCGGACTAGTGCTTCAAACTGTTCTTTGTCACGGGGGAGCTGGGGAGGATAGGATTGTAGTTGAAACCGCTTTGCATCTTCTACCGGAATGTACTGACGGTGGAGTTGAATATCTTCGGCAATATCGCGGATAAAATTAATCAGCTGCATTGCTTTACCCTGTAGTTGGGCAGCCTTATGTGATTCGGGAGGAAGTTTCATGATCTGTGCCATCATCAGTCCGATTACATCAGCTGAACCGTATATATACCGTTCCAGCTCGGCAAATGTTTTGTAGGTGCTTTTTCGGGTATCTGCCTCCATCGAATCAAAAAATGAAGAGATATATGCCGGCTGAATGTCATATTTTTGTACGACACGGACAAATTCGGAGATAATGGGATTGGATGAGGGAGTACCCTTGAGTGCCGCTTCTGATTCTTTCCGGAAGGCAAGAAACGCTGTGGTTTGCTGGGGGATTGCGTCGACAAAATCGTCTGCGGTGCGTACAAACGCGTACAACGTCGCAACATCCGCCCTTACGTCCCGTGGGAAAAAAAGGCTGGAATAATAATAGGTAATGCTACCGGATTTGAATATAGAGCGAGCGAGTCGCTGAAATGCTCCTTGAATTGACCTCATTACGTTCGTTCATTATACCGTATTTTTGATCCGGTCAGCTACCAGTTCTGCCGAGATCATACACATTGGCATACCAACACCCGGATTCGTGTACTGGCCAACGTAGTACAGATTGGAAACTTTTTTACTAACATTGTTGGGACGGAAATACGCGCTTTGGAACAAGGTATTTGAGAGTCCGATAGCGGTCCCCTTATATGCATTGTAATCGGTTTTGAAATCCGTTGGGCTATAATATCTTTTCAGCACAATACGGTCTGCAATTGATTCTCCAGTCATCTGTTCCATATGAGAGATAATCTTATTGGCGAACCTGTCTCTCAGTTCCTGGGTATCGGAAACATCCGGGGCAACCTGTACCGTTACAAACAGGTTATCGTGACCTTTGGGGGCTACAGACGGATCTGTTTTTGAAGTACAGGAAACATAGTAGGACGGGTTCTCCGGCCATTCTGCTCCATTGAATAACGAATTGAAAAAAGTCATCCAGTCGTCATCCAGGAATAGAGTATGATGAGCCAGAGATTTCATCTGACCTTTCACTCCCAGATACATAATGAACGCAGACGGTGCAATTGTTTTTCTGGCCCAGTACGAAGCCGGGTAGGTCGTGTATTCAGGATCGAGCAAGGATGTCTCGGTAAATGGGTAGTCTGCGTTGGAAATCACAATATCAGCCGTATACGATCCGGTAGTTGTGTAAACTTTTTTGGCAACGCCCGATTCTACTTCGATTTTCGTAACATCCATTCCCGTAAGAATGGTTACCCCATGTTCTGTGCAAAGTGATTCAAGAGCAGACACCACGGCGCCAATTCCTCCCATTGGATAAAACGTTCCCAGTTTCATATCAAGATACGACATCAAGGAAAACAGCGATGGTGTTTTGGTCGGCGATCCTCCCAGGAACAATACGGTATACATCAGAATCTTTTGGATATGGGGATGGTCCGTTACTTTTTCGACGGTCTGCTGGAGGTTCTCCAGTACATTAAACTTCATGCCGATCTTCATCATATCGGTGTTGAAGAAGTCCCGCACAGAGTCATAATTCCGGTACAGTACATGTTTTACCGACAGATCATACTGTTCGCCGGCGTTTTTGAGATAGTGCTCTATGCGCGGGGTAACACCGGGTTCCAGCTGCTCAAACAACGCCATATTACGGGCATGATCAGCAGACATTTCGATCGGAGCAGCGTTGTTAAAAAAAACTTTGTACTGCGGATCCAGTTTGACCAGCTCAAAGTAGTCTTCCGGTTTTTTTCCAAACCGGGCAAAGAAATGATCAAAGGCTTCCGGCATTTGATACCAGGACGGTCCTATATCAAACGTAAAACCTTCTGATTGCCATGTGCGGGCGCGACCGCCGATGGTGCTGTTTTTTTCCAGGATGGTAACGGAGTGGCCGTCTTGTGCTAACAGTGCTGCGGTTGCAAGACCTCCCATTCCGGCTCCAATGATTAGTACCTCACTCATGCTCTATATGATACTCCTCTAAAATGCGTTCTGTCACCAGTTCTCCGCTGGTGATACACGGAGGCAGGCCCGGACCGGGAATCGTAGAACTTCCGCTAAAGAAGAGATTGTTAAATTCACGGCTTTTGTTTGGCATACGGAAGCCATTTACCTGGAAAAAGTCCAGAGAGAAACTAAGAATGACGTTTTCCCACAAGTTAAACTCCCGTCCCCAGCGGGCAGGGGAATAGACCTCTTCCTCTTCGATCAGATCACGGATCGGTATGCCATCCCGTTGTTCCATCATATCGTAGATAAAGTTTTTAAACGTATCTTGGTAGGTGTTCCAGTCGAGGGTAGGGTCGTAGCCGCAGACGGGTACCAGAATAAAAGCGGAAGTTTTTCCTTTGGGTGCCATCCAGGGGTGAGAGTCTGACTTCTGTAAAAAGTAGTAACAGGTGTTATCAAACGAAAGGGTGGGTACCTGGCCCGGCTGAACAATCTTTTCAAAGTAGTCTTCCCAGTCCCGGGCGACAAAAAAAGTGTGATGACTGTATGTCGGCACTGGTTTCTTAAGACCGACATTAATCGTAAAGTATGAGTTGGTATGACGCATCTGTTTAATACGCTCTTTCGTATAGGTCTTATTTTTTTCAGCAGGCATCAGGTTGGTATAAAACCATGCTCCGTCGATATTGCTCACAAACAGATCGGCGTTAAAGGTTCCTTGCGCAGTAGAAACGCTGGTGAGCGTATCTCCGGAATAATTCAGTTTAGTTACTTCGGCATCATACACAAACTTCACACCCAGTTCGGTACATGCTTTTTGAAAGCCTTTGATAATCCCATAGACCCCACCTTCCACTTGATACATGCCGTCGTTAATCTCTACCCAGGGAAAAAAACAGTAGGTTCCCAGTGCTTTGCTGGGCTGCATTCCCAGGAATGTAGCCTGGTACGAAAATACCGAACGCAGTTCCGGCGCGATAAAACACTCATCAACCAGTTGTTTCCATGTCTTACCAATCTGAAGATCGAGTGCGTAGAGGGGACTGCGCGGATCAAGGACAAAGTCGAATCCCCACAGCTTATGATAGTTCCGGCGGGCAAAGCGGGGGCCGTGGTACAACAAGTCGTAACAACGTGCCGCAATCTTCATAAACCGGTCGTATCCGGCTTCGTTACCGGGAAACTTTGTGGAAATCTCTGTTCGTACTTTTGCTTCGTTTGTCGATAAAGTAAAACTTTTGCCGTTATGAAAGTAAAAGGTAGTGGTGTCATCCATCTTTTCCAGGGTGATGTAGTCTGAGATATTTTTTCCGATAGCGGTAAACCAGTCGCGATAGACTTCGGTGATGGTGATAAAACTGGCCCCACCATCGAAAGTGAAATCGCCCTTCTCAAACTGGATTACTTTTCCTCCGGGTTTCGCCTGTTTCTCAACAACGGTTACATCAAATCCATGATACGCAAGTTGTCCGGCGGCAGATAATCCACCAATTCCCGCTCCCATCACGACCACTTTTTTGTTGCTCATTGAGAGAAAGTATACCAAAATCATTCGGCGGGGCGTATAATCTAGGCAGCTATGATTTCGATACTGATTCCCATTCTGGCGCTGGTTGGCATTGTAGATTCCGCATATCTTACCTACGATCACTATACCGATTTTATCTTGCCCTGTAGTTCCAGAGCGTTAGTTGATTGTGGACGCGTACTGGAGAGTGACTATGCAATTCTGTTTGGCATTCCTCTGGCTGTATGGGGACTGGTGCATTACACTGTGCTCTTTCTAATCTCGATGATATACGGCTTTACGAACCGTAAACTGTTTATTTTTCTTATGTTGGCACAGACAACAATCGGACTGCTGTTCTCTGCCTATTTTGTATTCCTGCAACTGGTGGTGATACAGGCTGTCTGTCTGTACTGTATGGTTTCTGCTCTCAACTCTCTGGCTTTGTTTTTGATTGCGCATATTATTTTTGCCCGGCATTACAAAGCATTTCTTATGTGGGGGATAGGAATTCTTTATCAGATTGTTGGTAAACCGGCTTTTTTTATTCTCGATCCGGAGTTTGTTCATAACAGTGCCATGCGTGTAGGAGAAGTGTTGGGTGCTGTTACCCCGATACGTAAACTGTTTGAACTCATCTTCGGGTATCGCAGTCCGGCACTGGAACAACAGATTGCCGGGATTACCTTTCATAACCCGGTCGGGTTGTCAGCAGGATACGATTACGAAGCTCGACTCACACAGATTCTGCCGGCGGTTGGGTTCGGATTTAACACCGTGGGAACCATCACAAACCAGCCATACCAGGGGAATGAGCGTCCGATGCTGGGTCGTCTTCCCCGGTCAAAATCGTTGATGGTTAATAAAGGATTTAAAAATGACGGAGCTACCGAGGTAGTCCAGAAGCTCAACGGGGTTCCCGTTTCTGCTCCGCTGGGGATCAGTATCGGTGTAACCAACTCCCGTCAGATCACCAGCGAAAAAATGGCAATCGAAGACATTATTGAGGCATTTACTACCTTCGAAAAAAGTAGTGTCAAACACGCGTATTACGAGATGAATATCAGTTGTCCCAATCTGCATACCCCGGTCTCGTTTTATCAACCACAAACACTGGACCGTCTCCTCAAGGCAATTGACTCCCTTCAGCTTCGCCGGCCTGTTTTTATCAAGATGCCGATCACCGAATCTGACGACTCAATCAGGCAGATGCTCAAGGTAATTCTAAAACATACGGTTGCCGGGATTATCATTGGCAATCTACAGAAAGATCGCAGTAACGCTTCATTTGTACAGGAGGAAGTGACCAGATGGAAAAAAGGAAACTTTAGTGGCAGACCCACCTGGAAGCGATCCAATGAGCTGATCCGCCTGGCATATCGTGAAGTGGGGAAGAAGCTGGTAATTATCGGGTGCGGTGGTATTTTTAGCCCAGAAGATGCCTATACCAAAATTAAGGCAGGTGCCCATATGGTACAACTTATTACCGGCATGATCTTTACCGGTCCGCAACTGATTACCTCCATCAATATCTATCTAGATGAAAGCCTGAAACGGGATGGCTTTGCCCATATCTCAGACGCAGTCGGGACCGAGGCATAACGCGTTTCCACTCCCAACGCGGTGTATAATAAAAGCCTATGCAGTTCCGTTTCAAGATACCGCTCACCATTCTGTGTTGTCTGCTGCTGCTGGTTGTATTCAAAAACCAGTTTCTGGTCTATGCCCAGAATATGGCTCCAGAACAACAACAAATAGAACAGAGTCAGTCTGCTCAGAATCAACCTGCGCAGTCTCAGTCTTATTACGAAGCGACTATCACCGGCATCTCCCAAACGCAGACCGGCCCCGTAGCTACCGTGCAGATAACCAGTGGCGATCTAAAAGGGAAGACCGCCGAAGTTGCTATTCTGGCTGATCCACGATCAACTAACTCCACGTATCAAAAGGGTGATCAGGTAATCATTTTGCGTACCGAAGACGGACAGGGAAACGAGCAACTGACCTACATTGTTGATTTTGTCCGGACGCCGACACTGCTGACACTGGTTGCCTTATTTGTTGCTTTTGTTTTATTTGTGGGCCGCCTGCACGGCTTTTTATCGTTGCTGGGAATGGCGTATTCTTTTTTGATCATCGGGCAGTTTGTGGTGCCGAATATCATTGCCGGTAATAATGCGATCTTTGTTGCTATTGTCGGTGGAATTCTCATTTCACCAGTTACCTTTTATATCTCGCACGGTATTAAATGGAAAACGACTGTTGCGATTATGGGGACGGTCTTTTCGCTTTTGATTACGGGACTGCTGGCAGCGCTCTTTGTTACCCGTGCCAAGCTTACCGGGGCATCATCCGATGAAGCGCTCTTTGTGCAGAGTATGATTAACAGCGATATTAATCTGCGGGATCTGCTGCTCGGTGGCATGATAATCGGTTCTTTGGGTATTCTGGACGATATTACCGTCTCGCAGGCTGCCATCGTAGAGAAACTGCTCAAGACCGCGAAGCAGACGTCGTTCTGGGAGATCTTTCACCATGCCATGGATATTGGAAAAGATCATATTGCTTCGCTGGTCAACACATTGATTCTGGTCTATGCGGGAGCGTCATTGCCACTGTTTTTATTGTTTTACAACAGTGGATTATCGTATTCATCGGCGTTGAGTAGTGAGATTGTGGCAACAGAAGTAGTACGAACTCTGGTAGGAAGTATTGGACTGGTAGCTGCGGTGCCTATTACAACAATATTAGCATGTACCGTACTGAAACGGCAGATTGAGAAAAAATAATGGTCTTCGTGTCAAGTCTCTGATTTCGTTGGCATTTGTCCCTGCAGGGGTGGATGCACTTGTTTTTACTCTTCTTTTCCTGGGTGATTATCCCAAGTTTCCTTATTAACAAATTTTGTTAACTTGGTTGATGTTTCTGGATCAGTGGCGCGGAATGCATAGCGATACTGAGTTGAACCATCTTTTGCGGTACGCTCATATTTGGTCTTTGAGACCTGATCGTCTGCAATTGAAACTGTCTTTCTGGTTTTAACGTTATAGAAATCTACTGGCATGTTTTTCTGGCACCTCCTTTTGATTAAATTTGTACTATCTATTATTTACGCATGAATTTTTTTAAATTGCAAGGGTAAATGAGGCTAACAACTGAGTGGGTAGGCAATACATACCGCGTAAAGACTTTTATAACAGTCTATTGACAAATGCAACTAAGTTGCATACAATTACAGTATCATTAGTTATCCCGCCTATGAAACGTATTTATCTTGGAATCTTCCTTGTATTGCTCGTGTTACTTGGTCTGATTGTGTTCAGAAACATACAATCTGAACGCGCTGCAGAAATTCAGGTAATTGCCAGTATCTACCCTGTTGCAGAAGTGGTGCGTAACGTCGCCGGGGATACGGTAGCAGTCCGTCAAATTGTAACCGGTGGTCAGGAACCACATGATTACAGTCCTTCGCCATCGGATATTGCGGCGATAGAGCAGGCTGATCTTTTTGTTATCAATGGTTTGGGTATGGAACCCTGGGCCGAAAAGATCGAGGCTGACCTGAAGCAAAAAGGGGTAACCGTGTTGGAGGCAGGGAGCGTGGTTGAGAAGTTAAAACACTCTGAAGAAGAACATACAGATGAGCATGCGAACGAAGAATCCCACACCGAAGAAGAAGAACATTTGCACAGCTCAGAGTATGATCCCCATCAGTGGCTGAGAATTGAGAACATGATTCTCCTGACCGAAGCGGTACAGGCTCAGTTAGAAAAACTTGATCCACAAAATGCCGAACTCTATCAGAACAATGCCGAGGAATACATTACTGAGTTAAAAGCGTTGCAGCAGTCGTATACCGATGGTCTAGCGTCATGCTCGCTCAATAAGGCAGTAGTTGCACATGATGCATTTGCCTATCTGGCAGAAGAAACAGGTATCGAGTTTGTCCCGATTGCCGGCCTTTCACCTCAGGACGAACCAACTCCGCAACAATTAGCGGAAATTGCTGAGATAATGAGAGAAACAGGCATAACTCATATCTTTTACGAAACACTGGTCTCACCCAAACTGAGTGAAACATTAGCCGCAGAAACCGGAGCCAGTACCCTCGTACTCAACCCGCTTGAAGGGTTGACGGCAGATCAGTCACCAGACACGGCGAGTTATATTTCGATTATGGAAGAAAACCTGTTCCAGTTGCGTACCGCTCTCCAATGTCAGTAACACCCGTCATCACATTTTCGCATGTCACCTTTGGCTACCAGCCACGTCAGCCGGTACTGGAATCTATTTCGCTCTCAATAAAAAAAGGAGAATTTGTTGCATTGGTCGGCCCGAATGGCGGTGGTAAAACAACCCTGCTGAAACTCATCACTGGGCTGGAAAAGCCTCAAAAAGGGACAGTCACTGTTTCCGAAGCACAGATTGGGTATGTTCCGCAACGAATCGGTCAGGATACGTCATATGTCCCGGTAACCGTAGAAGAGGTGGTCGGAATGGGTCGTATTGCGCGACGAGGTCTGTTTAGACAGTTTGGCGCAGAAGACAGAGCGCAGATAGAACTGGCGCTCAAAAAAACAGGTATGACTGCTAAAAGACATCGTGAAATTCACCAGTTATCCGGAGGAGAACGCCAGCGGGTCTATATTGCCCGGGCACTGGCGTCCGAACCGTCCATCCTGATTCTGGACGAACCGACGGTGGGGATTGATGCGTCTTCCCAGGAAGCATTTCTCCAGTTTCTCAAAGAGCTGCATCAGTCGTTACAACTGACCATTCTGTTTGTAACACACGATCTGGATGTGGTAACCCGCACCGCTGATCATATCATCTGCGTCAACAAGCATCTAATCTGTCATACCGACCAGGCACATTTTTCTACCAAAGACTATCTGTTACAAGTATACGGACCGGATGTACAGCCCGTAAGCCATCATCACACAGATGTTTGAGATATTTCAGTATTCATTTATTACCAATGCCGTTATCGGCGGACTGATTATTGCCTGCGTGGCTCCGCTGATCGGGTCATTTCTGGTTGTGCGCCGCTACTCGCTTATGGCTGATACCCTGTCCCATGTCTCACTGGTTGGTGTAGCAGTGGGAATATTGTTACACGCGTCTCCGGTCCTGGTCTCTGTTGTGGTTACCTCGATTGCAGCCGTGTTGATAGAGCGTCTGCGATCGCGTAATCTGTTTGGAGGAGAACAGCTGCTGGCGGTTTTTCTGTCCGGAAGTCTGGCCCTGGCAATTCTTCTGATCTCCCTCTCAGATGCCGGTAATGTTAACCTGATGAGTTATCTGTTTGGAAGTATCACAACTATCACCCGTGCGGATCTCGTGACTATTGGCGCACTGGCAGCCGGCGTCCTGGCTGTAATCGGTCTGTGTTATAAAGAACTGTTTATAACATCGTTCGATCCTGAGTATGCCCAAGTGTCAGGCATTCGGACGGGCGCAATTAACATGCTGTTTATTGTACTGGTTGCTGTTACTGTCACCCTTGCGATCAGAATTGTCGGGGTACTCTTAATTGGTTCGCTCATGATTATCCCTGTTTTGACCGCTATTACGTTTGCCCGCAGTTTCCGGACAACGATACTCCACAGCGTCGCGATCTCGGTCTTAAGCGTGATTACCGGCCTTCTGGCTTCGTTTTATCTTGATGTCCCCAGCGGGGCAACGGTGGTACTCACGGTCATTCTGATCTTCTGTCTCAGCCAGCTCTCCCGGCATTCTTGACAAGGCTTTCCCGTATGCGCTATAGTGTAACTATTAGGCTCAGTGCTATTTTTTCTATGGCTTTACCCAAACGTTTTATTAGCTTTATCATCTTTTTTATCATTGCCATCGGGTTCTCTGTCCTCTTTTTACTCTATTTTTCCCACTCATCCCGTGCCTTTGAATCCAATGCGAAAACTGCTCAGACCGTCTTTACCATCGCCTCTCCACAGGATATTGTCAATCAGGATGGTGAAACATACACTACCGGGAGCATACGACCTGAGGGGACGGCTCAATCTGACAGCGCTGAAAGCTGGCTGGGCACCGGGGAGAGTACAACGGATTCCTACCTGGGACTGTTTTTTACCGGCGGCTCTATTCCGCACGATGCCAGTATCGAGTCTGCACATATAGAGTTAACTTCTTCCCGTGATCAGTGGCTGTATGTCAGTAGCAGAGTGGGGGTGGAACGTTCGGTCTCCCCGGTATCATTTTCAGTGGCAAACCCTCCTGCAAAGCGTAATACGACTGCGTTTACTACGCTCTCCAACAATATTAAATGGAGCAGGGATCAGTCCAATTTTGATACCTCTATCGATGTTACCCGGCAGATAATGACGATTCAGAAACTCTCACGCACCGGGGATACCCGTACGATTGTCTTTGTGATAAAGGGAACAGGAGATCGTAATGATCGTAAATACCTGTACAACGCGGGTATCGGAACACCCCGGCTGATAGTTAATTATATTCAGCCGGCTCCCTGACCATATCCCGTCTCCTTGGCCCAGACTGCCGTTTGCGTTGCAGATACACCACATACCTGTTACAATTGCTATCTACACATCGGGGCGTAGTTCAGATGGATTAGAATGCACGCTTTGGGAGCGTGAGGTCGTGGGTTCAAGTCCCGCCGCCCCGACAATCATGGCAGGACTATATAAGAAGCTCTACGTACTCGCAGGAGCTCGTACAAGAGCTTCTAACAAGTCCCGCCGCCCCGACATAAAATGACATATTTACTGCGTTGGCGCCAAGGCTGCGTAATTTAAATAGTGACAAAACTGCTAATAAAAATAATCTGGTATAATACCGCATGGAAATGTTTTCCCAACGCTCCGCAGAACTTCCCTTACGGCATCAACAAGATTATGCCTTACTTGAAACAGTAGATTTTTTTACTGATCAACTCAAGGAAGTAGACAAGGCAACAGAACGTATCTGGATTCAAACCATGGCTATGGAAAGTGGTCATTTTACCAATCTGCTCTTCCATAAGATGGTTTTAGCTCAACAAAGAGGTGTGGATATAAGACTGGCTTATGATGCTTACTCAGACTATGTTACCGATAATTCATTTAATCACCTGCCATTATTGAGGGTTCAAGATAGGCAATTTAAGCAGTTTCTTCTAGATCAAAACACTGCCGTGCTAAATGAGTTAGCAGATCACTGTGTGGTAACCCAGACAAATAGACCGGCAGGACTTGTAAGACACACTCCATATCCAGGTGTTGCAGGTAGAGACCATAAGAAAATTACTATCATAGATAACGCTGCCTATATTGGTGGAATAAACTTAGCTAATCTTGACGCTAAACGAAAAGATTTTATGTTAAAAACTCGTAATCTTAATATCGTTAATAACTTAGCATCAATTATTGAGAAGTCGTTTGATGATGAACCCTGTCTAGACATGGAATATGTATGTGATGCAAATAATACTCTTGTCGTTGATGGAGGGAAACCATCACAGTCTTTGATAATGGACCACGTATACTCTGCTGTAGATGGTGAAGTAGACACAATCACACTTATCTCCCCCTTCTTACCGTCATGGGAGTTGAGAAGAAAACTTAACGCTGCTGTTAAGCGAGGAGTACATGTAGAAGTAATAACATCAGAACAACGGCAGCTCGGTTTTACTCCTACATTATCCCAATTGGTTCATAATTTCGGGCAAGCAAAGCCTGAATTTCGGATAACCAGATATCCCGGGGTTGTTCATGCAAAAGCTCTTCTTCTTGGTAGTAATACAGCTGTCATTGGATCGCATAATTTTGATGAGCTCTTTGTTCAGTTGGGAACTGAGGAAGTATCGTTATTTACCACTCAACCTGAAATCGTAGCCCAGGTACAATTACTTGCTGATGGGATGAGGCAAAGTGAAATTAGAATTAAATAAATAATATGGCAGAAAAATTAACATATGTACCGGTATTAGGTGCTGAAGTTCAGGCACCATTCTTAAATGGAGAAAGTGGTAAAAGAGCAGATCTACATCTCCACACGAGCTATTCCGACGGTAGTGTAAGTCCTGAGGAAATGGTTGAACTAGGATTACTTGCCGGAATGAATGCTATTGCAATAACGGATCACGACATTATTGAATCATCAGACAGAGCAATGAACTACGTTTCACGAAACAGACTGCCGATAGAAGTGGTTCGAGGAATGGAGGTGTCGTCTAGAGACGGTCACGTATTAGCTCTTGATATTGAAGGATTTATCCCACAAGGCTTACCCCTCACCGAAACAATCAAAATGGTTCATCGTCAAGGTGGGCTTGCTATCATCCTACATCCGGGAACTAAAAGGATTTCCTCAGTATCTTTACCTTTACTTAATGACATTATTAATTCTAGCGACCAGGAACTATATCTGGATGGAGTTGAAGTTTTCAACGCAAGTGCCGAAATGATGCAAAGGATTGATGCACCTGGGCTAATTTTCGGGAGTTCTGGGAAAAATATCAGAAAATTTATCGAAGCTAACCGACAGAACCATAGACTGGGTGCCTTACTGGCAAACAGTGATGCTCACACAGGAAATATTGGATATGGAATAACTGTCTACAACGAAGAAAGTGTTTTGGATGCTATTAGGAATAGGAATACTGTGCCATTAAGGGCTGGTCTATCAACCAAGCAAAACCTATCTGAAGCTGCTCGAATGACATATGCAATATTGAGAAGTCATTTACTATAATGAAAAGCATTACATTATGAAAGGTGGCAAAAAACTTGTAGTAGCAACATACAATATTCAGTTTTCCAAACATCCTGACAATATTATAAAGAACATAGTTCGCATGAGCGAAAAGGGAGTTACTCTATTCTGTTTACAAGAGGTTATAGATTATTCGGACAGCGAATTTATTATTAATAGACTTACAACTGCTTTAGGTAAAGAGTGGCGATCAATCAACTTTTTAGGTGAAAAAAATAGCTTTCTTGGGATGGGAAACTCCATTATCTGGAATTCAAAAGCAGTAACTTTACAAAAAAACGAAAAATTACTTCTTCCAAAGTCAAAATCATTAAGTTTGCCAGAGAAAATATTTTCTTGGTTTGCCGGTGGAATAACGGCCACTTTTCAAAGGCGAACGGTAATTGCAGAATTTTCGCTGGACAAAGAAAAGTTTCGTATTGTAAATCTCCATCTGGATCACAACGGAGGTATTTCTAATAGAAAAAAACAACTCTTGTTCTTAATGCATCACTTAAAAAGTCTTGAAGAAGTCAGCCATGAAATTATATGTGGCGATTTTAATAGTTTCGACTTGTTGAGAACAGGCAAAGAGAAGTTGATGCACGATGAAGTTCTTGGAAGTGAATTTTTTGATGCCTCCAAAGATTCAGAGTGGACAGCTAATTTGAATGACATAGACATTCATTATGGAAAAGCATTCTTAACATTCATAATAAAGAGATTTCATCTTCATATCAGGAGAAAGTTGGATTACATCTGGATAAAGAATTTTGATTTAGTAGATTTTGAAAAACTTCAACTAAAAGGTTCAGATCACCTTCCACTAATCGCCAGATTACGTCTGAAATAAACGTGTTTAAAGTCGGCCTATATGAGTATGTATTGTTGCAATAATGCAAATATATAGTATAATCGGCAATTATGGCGAATTTAAGCGAAATTGGTAGAGCTATACATGATTATGGAAAAACGGACGGAGCATCTAACCCAGTCCGGGAGTTCGCATGGGTATTACGTCAAACAGTTGAGCAAGATAGAGCACAGGCAGCAGAGATTTTAGGAGAATCTGAGAGCTTAGGGTTACTAGCTCAGTCAATGATATACGCTCAGAGATTGATCGAGATAGGTTATGTATTTACTGAGGTATATGTGCGCGATGAGTATCGCGCATGGGAACCGTCCTCTGATACCCCAAGAGTTATAGATTTAGGCGGAGATCCAGGTGCTTTTTCTGCGTTATACTGGAAAACACGAGCTCCGGGTGCTAACGTAACGGTTGTTGAAGCTAACCCTTCAACTGCAACTGTAATGAACAATAACCTTGCGCGAAGAGGAGTTGAAGGAATTAATGTGATTAATGCGGCAATAGCGGCAGAGGATAATCAAAAAACAACTCTAAATCTGCATCGCCCCCGCAAAGGTTGGCATACGCAAGATTTTGTAGGAGAAAGAAACCAAATCATAGAGCAAGATAGATATACAGTTGAAGTGCCTACGATTACTCTATCTTCTTTAATTGAAGAAGGAGAACCTATTGACTTACTTAAGGTTGACATTGAGGGATCTGAACTTATTGCAATGACAGACTTGTTACATTCTGGAAAATTGAGGCAAGTAAGACAAATCCTAATGGAATTTCACCATGATCCCTACGAACTTCCTGAAAACTCATTACTTGCTATGCTTGATTTGTTGCAGACAGGCGGATATGTCCTTAACCAAGCTCACATTACCGGTGCTGGACTACGCAGAAAAACATCAGTTCCTTTGGAAAGGGTAGTTGAAATTGCTGATATAAACGACAAGGTATTTTTAACCTTTTCTGCCGTAAGGATTGATCGATAAGGGTAATAATCGCGCGCATAAACTATAACAGAGGCGCGGCGGGTCAGGGGCGCCACGCCGGAGACATCACGGGCCACGCTCTAAATCCGTTCTAATTTTTCCAAATAAGTCGACAAGCATGGCAGGACTATATAAGAAGCTTTACGTACTCGCAGGAGCTCGTACAAGAGCTTCTAACAAGTCCCGCCGCCCCGATAAGTAAAGCTTTAGAAAGCTGCTGACCTCCTAACGCTGGTACAGACACTCTTCATCTCCAGCTTCTCTCTCATCCTGTACATTCTTACATGACGATATATTACAATGGTGTATGATGCGTCGCTTACCCTACCTGGTATTTCTCCTACTAGTTTTTTGTGTAGCTGCATTACCTACTGACGCATCGCTCAACGGGAGTCCTCCCACCACTGAGTATTTAAAATCCGACCCTATTGAGTGTAAGGCATCGGAAAATCTATGCAGTCTCCCCGGAGTAACCAACTTTAGATCACAGGTTCAGGCAGATCGGAATATCACCGGGTACCGTATGTTTACCGCTCCACCGATCACTACACGGTTTTACCGGGAGGGGAATAATCTGATCAATGGAACGTATGCGGAGCTCTATCTAAAAGCAAAAAACGGATACCTGATAAATCTGAAAGATCACACTACTCCGGTTACTACTACTTCCTATTTTGATAAAGTGGTACGGACCCAGAAATTTGTCGATCTTGAACTCTCAAGCACACTTACCATGGCCTCTGATGCAGATGCAGTGCTTCTGGAACTGACCATAACCAATACGGGTACCACTGTCTGGACCGATACGAATATTATTTTATCGTCACCAACCGGCACGCGTATTCCGGAACAGGCTTGGGAGTGGGGTATTCCCGGTGCAGGAGAAAAAAGTGCGACAACCTACGAAAATAATACCTTTATCTTTTCTGATGACGGATCAGCCTACAGTATTCTCGGACTTGATACCGTTCCTTCCAGTTATGCCACATACGCCGACAGCAATTCATGGAGGCAGGATATCAGCGATGATAGTTTTAATAATCAAATACAGCCTCAGGCAGGGTATATCTCCATGACATATCCGATCTCATTACAGCCCGGAAAATCAATGACACTCCGGTGGGTACATGTACTCGATCAAAAGAAGGAGTCAGGAGTAGTCACCTTTCAGCGTCTCCTTTCTCAGTTTCCCCAGCAATCCAAAGCACTGGAAACTGAATGGAATAGAGTTCTGAAAGCTGCCATAACCCCTAAAAACGATGTCTTTAGCGGAAGTGTTCCGGTTCTCAAAACTTCTGATCCGAATCTGGAGAAATTCTATTATGTCTCACTTGCATCGGTTATTGCAATGCGAAGAGCAGATCCGGATAGTATCGTCGGGACCACCTATGTAACACTCTTTCCAGAATCCGGCGTAACTGTAAGCTATCTGTGGGACACCCAGCTTGCCAGTTCTACTCTAGCGATGCTTGATCCGGCTGTACTCCGTCAGATGATCGAGAAATTATGAAAATAGACCTGAACAAGCATTATGCATATGACTACTTGTCCGGGACAGGAAATGGACCGTGGTATTCGGGAGATACTGCCTGGCTCTCAAAATCCGTACAGGGAAAGACAGTGCTTGAACATCTTACCACTGCCGCTACAAACTGGAAACAGCGGAATAGCAGCGATAACCTCGCTGATTATGGAGAGAATAAAAACTTACTGGAGGTTATAAAACGGTATACCCATAAAGTGCCTAGCCTGAATGCGGCGAATGTCTGGATAAATAGAACGGTGGCGCAGATGCACCGGATTCAAGGAAACACAAAGCGGGCAGCGGAACTGGAAGCAGATGCGCAAAAGATTCTGGATGCGGTAAAAACATTATATGTGTCCGGAGAAGGTGTCTGGAATGCGAAAACGCCTGCGGGCCTCCAGCAAAACCGGCACGTGTACGATCTGGCCGTTATTCTTAACACCATCGGTGACGATCTTACACAGGAACAAAAAAAGGAGATGGTCCGGTTTTTTCAGACGGAGTTACAGACACCTACCTGGATGCGTGCACTATCTAACAAAGATGTTGGAATTGGAGAGTCCATTCGTGCCGATCATCAGAATACCGGAGCATACATCTCCTGGCCGGGATTAACACTGCTTGGTCTTTATAAAAACGGTTTCCACACCGATGCCTCGGCATGGTTGGGCGCAGGGAAAGAGGTTGGACTACACCAGGTTGTACGTCAGGGGCAGCTTGGTCAGGCGTATTGGCATGGAGCGGCTGATGGTACCAGTGGAAACAAAACAATCAACGGCGTCGCGCAAAAAGCTTCATATGAGTATTTTGAGTTAAAAAACGGTACCCCGGACTTTTCACTGAATAACTGGGCTGAGGTCGGGTCTGGTATCTATCCCGGAGTGATAATTGAAGGGTTGTTTGGTCTGCGTGCATCGCTCGATACCACTGTCTCAGCTGCTCCCCATCTGGAGTTCGATCAAACAGCTGAGCTCCGGAATATAGTGATAAAAGGGCAGCAGGGAACGATAACCGCGAAGGGTTTTACCGCTCATCAGCAGTCCCGGGATACCTGTACCGGGTGGCGGAAAAAGTTTAATTCCTGTAAACCGTTTCAGTTTGAGGAGTTTGTACGTGTCTTTAGATGTGAACTGTTGGGAAACGGAACCTGTAATCAAACGCAGACCAATCGGAATACTGATGTAAACGAGGATTCGTCAATCTCCCTGAAAGATCTTGAGCATCTGAGAAAAGAAGACTATAAATAGATCAAACTATAGTATAATATATCCAGCTTACGACGCATTCAGCAATGAGGTCTCTATGCAAGTGGTATTACTGTTGGTTGGCGGCGCGTTGCTGACGACCTATGCCATACTGTGGGCGAGAGGAAGAGATCCGTACTGGCCGAAACCAGCACTGCTCATTCTCGTCTTTCTGGCAATGGGTTGCTTTATCGGTGCGATCGCCTGGCCAAGCGAGGAGCGGCAGCAGAGCGCGGAGAACCTGCGTGATCTGTTTGCCAGCCAGCCCACTCCGGCATTGCCGGATCTGCCCGACATGCCAAAACTGGACTTTCAGTTTCTTGGCGAGCTCGCTCAACGGGTCGACACCAGCTTTGTCGACGAGCTGTACCAGCAACAGGGATCAGCTGATTACTTGACCGGTCTGCTCGCCGATAGGAACGTGCCTGCGGGCTCCGGCACTGTGCCCGCGGTATCTATGGAGTCGGCCCAGCAGTATCTCAACGTGACCTTTGACGACGGGTTGCTGACCGGCCAGCAGGAGGAGATTCGCACCAAGACGGCTCAGGCGTTACAGTATGTCATGTCGGTAACGGGGATCACCCCCAACGGGGTCATCACCGCACACTACGGCTGGGCGGACGGGTGCGGCCTCAACGGCCTGGCCTACACGGCCGACCGGGTGGTCAATACCTACGGGTGCAACGAGACGCCGGTCAACAGCATGCTGCTGATCATGTCTCACGAGCTGGTTCATCAGCTCGCGCACGACCGGTACGGGAACCATCTGAACGCCGACATGATCTTGGCCGAGGGCTTCGCCACGTGGGGCGCCGGGAACTACTGGCTCAGCGGGCATCCGAACTTCAAGTCCTTTGTTCGGGCGAGCTACAACGAGCCGCTGTACCTCAGCAATCCGTACGGGAACATCCCGGCGATGAACAAGTCCTACTATCAGTGGGCGTCGTTCATCGAGTTCCTGCTGGAGACGTACGGCAGAGACAAGCTGGATCAGCTGTACAACTCGGGTACCGGCTGGGCCCCGGGCACTGCCGATTACCCTGGCATCCTGGGCAAGGACCTGAACGCGCTGGCCGCTGACTGGTACCGGTGGCTGAATGCGTAGCAGGGTGGGCGGCCTCGTGCCGCCCACTCCGCAACCACTTTCACTTTGAAAATTATGATGGGAACAGAAGTTGATTCAACGATCTCATCATTCATAATTCTTACTTTAGACTGTTCTATCTTACTTATTTATAATCCGGCTCTGATTAATATCTTATGTGCAGAACATACACTAATCGTATTACTATTTTTTAAGCGTTTATGAAAGATGCACATACAAAAGAACGCATGGATGCGAAGAAAGATCGCGTCGAAGCAAGACTTAAAGATGCGCAGGCCGATGTAAAAGAAGCATGGGCCAATGCAAAAGAAAAAGCTCAAAATGCCTGGGAGGATACAGAAAATAAGAATCATCCCAGAGAATAATCTAAATAGTTGAGAGCATTTAGATTGTGAAGCGGGCGGGGGATAATCCCCCGCCCTTCTTCGTGTAGAATCCTCCGTAGAATATAAACTCTTTCCCGTTACGGCACCAGCCGGACGCCGATCACATACACCATCAGGCTGTCGCCCGTGTTGTAGTAGACCGGGTTGGCGTCGATCGCGACCCGGACGCCGTTCGGCAGCTCGTAGGTGGCCAGCTTGCCGGGAGTGGCGACGCTGGTGTCCATGATATCCCGCATACCGCTGCGGAAGTTCAGGTCGGTCCAGGTGTCGTCCAGCAGGGCGTCGGTCCCGTTGGCCATGTACTGGAGGTGGCTCTCCCAGTGCGGCTCGCTCCAGCGCTTGGCTGCGATGCCGTGGGCCATCAGCATCCGGTTCAGGCTGTTGCCGAGCACGCTGGTGTTCGCGCAGATGCCGCTGGCGGGGCGCCGGACATTCACGCCGTTCTCCCGCGCCCACCACACCTTGTAGCGGGCGAGCGTGACCTGGTCCCAGAGGCCCAGCAGCCGGGTGAACTCGAACGTCCCGGTCAGGTTTTGGCCGCGGGCGGCGAACTCCTCCAGGCCCACCAGCATGTTATGGTTCTTGACCGGGTCGTAGCGCATGTGCGCTGTCGAGCTAATGTAGTACCGCGCGTTCATCACGGCGGCCTCTATCTCGGCCCAGCTCAGCTCCACGTACATGGTGCAGCCGGCGTAGGGCCGGTGGCCGTCGCCGCAGTAGACGCTCTCCAGCCGCACCGCGAACTCACCCTCGGTGGTGCTGCCCTCGGCGCGGGGGTCGTAGAAGACCCCGCTGATCTCGCCCATCCACGGGCGCCCGATGGTTGACGCGGTCCGCGTGGTGATGGCGCCGTTCGGGCGCCCCTCCAGCAGGATCTCGTCGCCCTGGAACAGCAGGCCGATGTGGCTCTGGTTGTCCGTGGGCGAGCGGAACTGGCGGTCGAGCATGTCGAGCGTGTTGCGCAGTCGAATCAGGCGCTGCGCGGTGTTCAGCTGCAGGCCCTCGATCGGGATGCCGGGTGTATACACGCCGCCGATGTTGCCGTGCCCGCGCGGGGCGAAGACGGTCTTCATAGAGCCGAAGTTTCCCCAGCCGTTCACGACCTCGAACGCGCTCTGCCGGCCCGAGGGCGCGGCAGCAGCTGTGTTGGACAGCGGGGCGAGCAAGCTCGCCACAATAATGAGCAGGAACAATCCGTACCGTGCCATGGTTCCCTCACTTACTAGATGTATTCGTAAACGAACCTATAGTATATCAAATACTGGGGCTAAATACTATGCTAAAGGTTGTCAGGACGTTATTATGCAACTGCTTTCAGTTGTTTGCTGCGGACGTAGAGGGTAACCATGAATACGATTCCCAGCAGCAGGCCAACGGCACCGGCAATCATAATTTTGGAAGAGAGTTTTGTTGCATCAGCTTCGGTAAATGAGGCTTCGTACGGGTTCATGGTTGACAGATAGATCAGACAGCTAAACAGGTACCATGATGACACAGAACTATAATAGATGACAAAATGCCAGAGCGAATGCGGGGGAACGGTTGCTTTTGTGTGATATCCCCGCGTGATTGCAATTAATCCGGTAAAAAACAGTATCAGCGAAGCACTCAAAAAAAACAGAAAGATATCCATCGAGAGTAAGCGGAACTCATCACTGATAAAGCGGTATTCCATACTTAAAACAAAATATAAAAGGCATACTTCTGCGTATACACACTATTGAGTAGATAGAGCACCAGATCAAAAAGAAACAGAAAACCGCCCTGGAGCCATAATGACTGTCCGTAGCCTTCCAGCCGGACTTTTTTCAGCCGTTTCCCATGCTCAATAAGGTAACTGCCGATAGCGAAGTATGCGATGTCGAGCCCAATGTTCAGTAGGAGCAGCTTCTCAAAAGTGAATGCATTGTAGATTATGGTCTGGAGATCCAGTTCGCTGCTTACTATGCGGGAAAGATAATAGAGTGTTCCAGCGGCAAGAATCAGGTTTATGATATTCCAGAACATATTCATCTGGAAAAAGTACCGGAGCTTCTTCTGATGGGCAAATTTGAAGTATGCGGCTAGTCCAACAACTATATTCAAGACTGCCCAGACAAACAGAACAGTCATCCCATTCATGTTAAGCCTGATTTGCTCAGCAAACACTTCGTAGAACATCATAGTTATTATTGTACACCGGATTAGCACCGTTTTGCCAACAATTAGCATATAAATATGATATTATTGTATAACTATGAATATACACATGATACCGGCAGTTGATAGACCACGGGAAAAGCTTATTGCGAAAGGTCAGGAAACACTTCATACCAGAGAGTTGCTGGCGATTCTCCTGCGAACGGGAATCAAAGGAAAACATGTGTTACAAGTGGCAGAAGATCTCCTTCGTCAGTATCCGCTTACCCGGCTGGCATCTGCCACCGTCAGCCAGTTGCGGGCAGTCCCTGGTATCGATCAATCAAAGGCATGCGTCATCCTGGCGGCGATGGAGTTGGGGAAAAGGCTGGGAGAGACCATAGACAAAACAATCCCGGTGATTGAAACGCCCGCAGATGCGCTTCCATTGTTTTCGGAAATCCGGGACAAAAAGAAGGAACATTTTATGGTGTTGTATGTTAATACCCGCAACCAGGTTATCTTAAAAGAGATTATCTCGATCGGAACACTGAACGCAAGTCTGGTACATCCCCGGGAGGTATTTGAACCGGCGGTACGGACACTGGCAGCCGGTATTATTCTGGCACATAATCATCCATCGGGAGAAGCGGAACCCTCGGATGCGGATATTGCGGTAACAAAACGGATGACGGAAGCCGGAAAACTGATGGGAATCGAGGTGCTTGACCATATCATTATTACCAAAGGCAAGTGGTACAGCTTCCGGGATCACGGGAGGATGCCATAACCGATAGAGTATGATATAATTACGATACACAGCTGAGACACGCAGTGTCCTTCGCGTGCTTATTTTATTATCACCCTTTATTTTCGTATGAATATCCGAAATATTGCTATTATTGCTCACGTGGATCACGGAAAAACCACCCTCGTTGATGCCCTGTTAAAACAAACCCACACCTTCCGCGACAATCAGAAAGAGATGACGCAGGAACTGATTATGGATTCCAACGATCTGGAACGTGAAAAGGGAATTACTATTCTGGCGAAAAACACCGCCGTGTTCTATCATGACGAAAAGATTAATATCATTGATACTCCGGGACACGCCGATTTCGGTGGCGAGGTTGAACGTACCCTGGGAATGGCCAGTGGTGCTATTTTGCTGGTCGACTCAGCCGAAGGTCCATTGCCGCAGACCAAGTTCGTACTCAAAAAAGCACTGGAGCAAAAGCTGAAGGTTATTCTTCTGATCAATAAAATTGATAAAAAGGATGCCCGCCCGTTCGAGGTTATTCACGAAGTTGAATCACTCTTCCTGGAGCTGGCTCACGACGAAGAATCACTCCATTTCACCACTCTGTATGGTGTAGGCCGTGATGGAAAAGTCTATCGCGAACTGCCGGAAAACTATACTTCAGAAACTCCGGGAAGCCTTGACCCGCTGTTTGAGACTATCATTGCAGAAGTTCCGAACGCGGCTATTAATCAGGAAGCGCCATTCCAGATGCAGGTCTCGACACTGGACTTTGATCCCTATGTCGGCAAACTGTGTATTGGTAAAGTAACACGGGGAACCCTCAAAAAAGGAGATCCGATTAAACTGGTCATGGAGACCGAAGATCGGGGTAACTACCGTGCTGTCAAGCTGTACACCAGTGTTGGTTTACAGCGTCAGGAAGTTGATGAGGTCTCCGCTGGCGATATTATCGCTATTGCCGGTATTCCCGAACTGACCATTGGAGAGACAGTTACCGATCCCAAGCAACCGGATGGACTGCCCGCTATCGAACTGGAAGAACCAACCATTAAGATCTCGATTGGTCCAAACACCAGTCCATTTTCCGGAAAAGAAGGAAAGTACACAACATCCCGTCAGATCAAAGAACGCCTTCTCAAAGAGCGTGAAACCAATATTGGTCTGAAGATCGAAGAAGATGTTGAAGGTACCAAGTTCGTCGTCCATGGACGGGGAGAACTGCATCTGTCAGTGCTGATCGAAACCATGCGCCGTGAAGGATTCGAACTGGAAATCTCAAAGCCTCAGGTTATTTATAAAGAGATTGATGGAATTACCTGCGAACCGTTCGAAGAAGTAACCATCGATGTCAATAAAGATTACATGGGAGCCGTAACAGAAGAGTTAGGCCGCCGAAAAGGTATTATGGAAGATATGCATACCGATCTGCATGACAATGCCCGCCTGCGCTACAAGATCTCCAGTCAGAACCTGCTGGGTATCCGTAACATTCTGTTAACCAAGACCCGGGGAACCGCCATTATGAACACCTACTTCCTTGGCTACGAACCAAAAGCAGGTCGCATGGACAGTCTCCGGAACGGTGCTATTATCGCAGCCAATCCGGGAACCACGATGACCTATGGTCTCTTAAATGCACAGGAACGGGGAACTCTGTTTGTCGGGCCCGGAACACCAGTCTATGCTGGTATGGTTGTCGGACTCTCCAGCAAAGAACAGGATCTGGAAGTAAACGTCACCAAAGAAAAGAAACTGACTAACAACCGTTCATCAGGAGAAGGTGTCGCGGAAGCACTGACCCCGCATACAGTCCTGAGTCTGGAACAGTCACTCGACTTTATTAACGATGACGAACTGCTGGAAGTAACCCCGGAAAATATCCGTATCCGCAAAAAGTATCTGACCGAAGCGGAACGCAAAAATAATAAGCGCCAGAATAAGTAATGCCACCCACAAATAGATGTCGGGTGTGGTGGTGTACAATAAGGAATCCGCAGAGAAAAGAGGAGAGCAAGGTGATTAATATCACTGAGCCTATCCTGTCGGCAATACTCTAAACAATGGTGTATACTAACGATAGGTCGTGAATTACGACATATCAGTATGTATATAGAAAAGCGTACAATAATCGGGGCCTTCATCATAATGTGTATCTTCTGTGTGGCAGTTGTCTACTTTATCATCTCTGAATTTATACAGAAACCGGTAACCCGCGATACGCAGGCATCTTCTATCGAACCGTCTATTATTATCACCTCAAATCCCTGGGATGGCTACGAAACAACTACCCGGGAACTGGAAGGGAGAAGTATCACTCTTCTGGTAGCCGACAACTCGGATAAGCGGAAGCGCGGGCTTATGTTTATTCGTGAACTACCGGGCTTTGATGGAATGCTCTTTACGTTTGACGGACTATCCGCGGAGCGTTCGTTCTGGAATAAAAATACGTTTGTCAATCTGCGTATCTACTGGATTAACAATGGGGAGATTGTCGGGACAGACGATCTGCCATCAATCGAAGATTCAGAAGAGGTGATTACCATCAACTCTCCCGGTCCGGTAACAGAAGTAGTAGAACTGATTCAGTAACAGAAACTAAGTGTCAGAAATAGTGTATTGCGTTTCGCACATTATCCCTGTTCTGTGTATAATAAATGATATGGAACCACACAAAACTTCATCAAAGGACGTTGCCCGTTTAATGATATCTCTTACCCTGCTCGTGTTCTCAATCGGAGTATTTGGCTTTTTGCTCTTCCGTTTTGGTCCCAATCCTATGGCTCATAAAAACAGTGTTACTCTTTCTCAGTTGTTTGGCCCTTCTGAAGAATCTGAGATCCCCCAGGCACCGGAATCTGGACAGGTTGCCGGCGCAACAAATAACAATGCCGAGGGAGGGTTTAGGGTTGACGAGGTTCAGCAGGCTACCGATCCTTCAAAACCAAATACCGTCTCTATGGTCCGGGTAGAAAATACCGTTCTGTTACGGTATAACGAAGATCTGTTTGCTCCGCAGGTTGGATATGAACCGGCACTGGCACAGGTTGAGAACAAAAGTGTGTATCCGTGGGCTCCACTGGTTGCGGCACCCGAAAGTGTTGGTGGTGTCAACGAGCTCTTTAGTTTTATGATTACTCCTGATACCAACACAGCAGCGTTTGTAATGAAGTGGGGGTCCAACTCCGTTGAAAACGGAACCCGGTACGAAGTCTTTATCTACGACGAGTATGCGTCCGGCGCAAAGATTAAGAAAATTGCTTCGTTTGGAGAAACCCGTCAGAAACCCTCAACCCCGAAAATCTCCAGTCTGAGTCCTGATGGAAGGTATCTTTCTATGGCAATGTTTACCTGTTATGAATGTGGAGATGAAATCCCTGTAACGGTTGTTGTCGATACTACTTCCGGAGAAGTAAAAAACATTGGCCGCACCGCCTCGTTTACCTGGGGTGACAATGGTCAGTATTCGTTTACCGAATATGTAGAAGTAGCTTGTCCCGACGATTCAAATGCAAAGTGTGCCATCGATCCTCAGTTCCTCGATCCTAAAACAGGAAAGATCTGAGGAGGCTGCCTTCTAAACACTTCGTTCATTGAGTTGCTGCGATTGATCTTTCTTTCATTCTATTTACACTGTTTTTAAAAAAATGTATATTATATAAAGATACCAATTGTGTCTTTATGTCCACCGAACATCCAAAACAATCTCTAAACCTGCCTCTGGTGATCTCCGTTATGATTGTCTGTGCCATACTGATCGGTGGGGGAATGTATCTTGCAACCATGTTCCAGCAATCCAGGGAACAGCTTCAGAAGATCGCGGTAAAACAGGCAACCACCGCTGGCAAGATGGAAAAAACGTACGATGAGATTCAGAACCTGTGGCAGAACTACGAAGAGATTGTGATCGAAGAAACCAAGTCAGAAGAAGAATCTGACGATAGTTTGCTGCTGCAGAATACCAAAGAAATCAAAACGCTGACCCAGGCACGCAGCGCTCTGCCGGAAAAAGGATACATTCAACAGGGAGAAGCGGTATTGGGTATCGAAGATAGTGGTGTGGTTCGTGTTTACCGCCGCATCGAAGATCAATACACCAACGGACTGAACCTGATCGACGAAATGGAGCAGCAAAACGAGGAAGTAAAAAAGATCTATAGTTCTCCAGTAGGAGCCTTTTTACCAAAAACTGCACAGGAGGCAGCGGCAGCTACCGAAGAGTACATAGCCCAGAGCAAGCCGGTATTTACGTACTTTAAAGAACGGAGCGCACTTGAGCTGGAATCGCTCTTCTTGGGAGTCACGCTCTACGAAAGTATCTTTGCCGCGGTTGATTCAAACGGCAGCGATGCGACCATGCGTAAACTCAAAGAACAGCTGGTAGAAGTAGAACGCCTGGAAAAAGAGTATACCGAAATTTCCATCGCGGAGATTCCGGATTCGTTACAGAAACAGCATGCTGATTTTGCCAAAGACTACGTGGCTCTTAAAGCAGGTCTGCAAAAGATTATCGAAGGAATCGAAAAGCAGGATCTGGATATCTTTATGCAAGGATCAGAAAATCTAGAAACCATCACTTCAGGTGAGATTACGCAGTCACAGATTGTCTCCTTCTGGAAGAACGATAGTTACCGGAAAGAGTTGAGCAGTGTGAAAAAGTCCTGGGATACTGCTGCGAACTAATGCATGAGGGCATCAATTCCGGGCAGACTGCCGTTTTCGATAAACTCCAACATGGCGCCTCCGCCGGTTGAGATATGAGTTATCTTTTCCAGATACTCCTTTTTTGAGATTGCCGCCAGTGTATCTCCACCCCCGACAATCGAGACGGCATGGGTATTTTCGGTAATAGAGTAGTAGATAAAGTCTGTGCCGCGACGGAATGCTTCATTCTCAAAATAACCAACCGGTCCGTTCCAGACAATTGTTGCCGCCTGGGCGATAACCGAACCGATTACGGCCTGTGTTTCCGGGCCGATATCAAGAATATACTTTTCTTTTGGCACTTCATCTACTTTACATACATGGGTCCGGCCACCGTTCATACTGGCGCTTACCACTACATCAGAGGGAAAGATAACTCGGGTATTCTTTTGAACAGCATGGAACAACAGATGTTTTGCTACTTCTACATCTTCGGTTTCGGCGATACTTTTTCCGATCTCGTATCCCTGAGCCAGCATAAAGGTATTGGCAATACCGCCACCCAAAATCAGGTCATCGGCGATCTCAATCAACCGTTCGATCAGGTGAATTTTAGAAGAAATTTTGGCGCCGCCCAGAATCGCAACAAATGGTTTCTTGGGGGCTTCAATTACCTTTGAGATATTGATAATCTCCTTTTTCATCAGCAGACCGGCATACGAAGGCAGTAGCTTTGTCACGCCAACTACCGAAGCGGAGTTCCGGTGACTGACACCAAACCCGTCGTTCACATAGACATCGGCCAGTGACGCAAGTTGTTTGGTAAATTCCTCATCATTCTTTTTTTCTTCGGGATAAAACCGGATATTCTCAAGCAAAATAATCTCGTGCTCATCCTGATTCTCGATTGCGGAACGGTCTGTTAAAAAGTCCGGAACCACCGTTATTTTGTAGTGAGGCAGATAGGCGTGGAGTTTTTTTGCGACGACATCCAGGGAGTATTTCGGGTCCCGTTCCTTTGGACGACCCAGATGGCTCACGATAATCAGTTTGTTGTTATGCTCCAGTAAGTGTCGCAGCGTGGGAATAGCCTGCTGGATGCGGACATCATCTTCGATGGTGCGGTGCTTGGTAAGCGAGACATTAAAGTCTACACGCATCAGAACACGCTTATTACGAATCTCAATCTGGTCGATATAGACAATCGAATCAAATTTCATACGTTAGATATGGTGGCCAACTTTTTCTACCAAGTCAACCAGACGCGTGGAATAGCCCCATTCATTGTCGTACCATCCAAAGATCTTGATCAGTGTACCGTTGATAACCTTGGTGTAGTTGGCATCAAAGATACATGAGTATGGTGAGCCGATATAGTCAGAGGAGACCAGCATCTCTTCTTCGTACGCTAACACGCCTTTCATATGATGATGGGAGACATTCTTAAACAGCTCGTTAACCTCTTCGACGGTGGTGTGCTTCTCTACTATGGCTGAGACATCGGTAAAGGAAACAGTGGGGACTGGTACACGCACTGCCATTCCATCCAGTCTGCCTTCCAGTCCGGGGATTACTTTTACCACTGCTTTTGCAGCGCCGGTGGTGGATGGCGCGATATTGAGTGCAGCTGCACGGGAACGATCCGGTTCTTTATTATCATCATCAACCAGAGTCTGAGAAGCGGTATACGCATGGGTGGTGGTCAAAAAGCCTGATTTTACATGAAAATTATCATGCAGCACCTTAAACATGGGCGCCGAACAGTTGGTAGTGCAGGACGCATTTGAGATTACATGTTGTTCTTTGTACGGAAACTCATGATCGTTTACTCCGAGCACGATATGCGGGGTCTCATCGTCTTTGGATGGTGCCGTCAGAATAACCTTTTTCACACTTCCACGGATATGCTTTTCCAGGTCCGGTTTTTTAACAAATGCACCGGTGGCATCCACTACGATATCTACATCGAACTCATCCCAGGGGATCATCGAGGGATCATCTCCGGCCAGTGTATGGATGGTTTTGCCGTCTACCGTAATGCCATCGTCATTTGATCCAATCCGCTTGTCGAAGGTGCGGTAGACAGAATCGTGATGCAGCAGATAGGCCATCATAACGACGTTATTTTTGCGGGTGTTAATGGCAACGATATCAAAATTATCCCGTTCCAGTGCGATACGGGTAAACGCGCGGCCGATCCGGCCAAATCCATTAATACCAACTTTGAGTCGTTTCATATGACGGCTTTACTGAGAAATAGTAACGATATACTTTCATTTTGACATGAATAAAACACAAATACAAGGGCGATTCTGTCGCAAAATAACGGGCTGAAAAACAACCAGAAACGCCTGGAGTTTTGCGTAAGGGTATAATTCTCATGAATTTCTTACAAAACATGGTGTAAAATACTATATCAACATGTTAGAAACACGTGTTCGTCGGGAACTGGATCCGGGGATTTTAGAGGATCTGCAATGTCGCAGACCTTTTCTGAAAGCGCTACCGCACTTTCTTCTTGAACGTCTCAACTTTGATGAAATGGCCTATCCGGGCGATGAGCTTCTTGCATTTATCGAACAAACTGAACAATACCTCGGGCATCACGTGATGCCTTTTTTAGCGGCCGATATTGATCTGCGTGTACCGCTCACCAGCCATCTCAGCAGTATGCTGGCGCCTGCTCCACTCGGGGAACAGGAGGTTGCGTTTTTAGAGGAAATGCATCGACAGATGGCATCAACGGGGGTATCTGTGTCGTTTGGCGTGTATCACCGACCCCGTATCAATGAACGATGGGTAGAGTTTGTTCATCCGCTCGACACTTCCATAGGGCAACAATATGCCAGACAGGGATTAATCTCCGGAGAGGAGCTGGCACTTCTGAGCGACTGGTGGAATATTGTGCCCCGTATTGGGCAATATGGTCGTTAACCCTTGTAGATAGCGGTTGCTTCTTCGGCTGTCTTTCCTTCGACGATGATACCATAGAGTGCATTACAGAACCGGACGGCTTCTTCCAGTGGTCTCTGGTGGATATTACGTCCTGCCGCTGTTCCGTGTGCTCCCGAGATATGCATCTGATCGTGCAGCATTTGGAAATATTTTTCAGCTGAGATAGTACTGCCACCGGCACAGATAACCTTGGTACGACCGGCTGCCTGAACTGCCTCTGTCAGAGCTTCTGCCGGAGTCCGGGTATCGGGAGCAGCAACAATCGGGTAGTTTACTTTAACAAAGTCAGAACCCAGACAGGCACCCACACCAGCGGCACCGGCAATGATATGAGGATCTTTTTCGTAGGGGACGGCCTTGCCGCGCGGGTACATCCAGAAGGTGGTGATTAAGCCATGGCGATGTGCTTCGTAGGCAATCTGGGCTGCTTCCTGATACATAAGCGATTCGTTTTCGCTGCCGACATAGACCGTGTATCCAACACCCACGATGTTCAGGCCACTATTCTTTTTAAACTCCATTACCTGATCGAGGTTAATCCAATGGCGACTGATAGCTTCTGCCTGTTCGGTTGGGATCAAATGAGTTTTTGAGTTTAGCTTGACCATGTAGGGGATATTCCGGTAGTCTGGTCCGTAACGGGCGATTAACCCCAGTTGGGAAGCAAACACACCGATTTTTGCCTGCGAAGCGATCTTAAACAGATGCTCCGGGTTCGCGTTTTCCGGGGTAATTCCTTCTCCATAAAAATCGTCGTTCAGATGTTCCACCTTCTGATCTCCGGCAAAGAGGAGCATATTCCCGCTGCCTGCGGTGACAGTCTCGTAATTTTCGATATAAATATCTTTCATTGAGGAAGGGACATCTCCGGGAACATAGATTTTCTGACTCATAGGGTAAATGAAATTGTATTAATGTGATACACGATACTAATGACGATTAAGCTTGTCTGACTGTATTATAAATGGTAAGATAGCCATTATGCAACGAACTGTCTTTAACGATATTGTCGAAGGAAAACTTCCCTGTTACAACGTCTATGAGGACGATCAGTTTCTTGCCTTTCTTGATGTTTTCCCGCGTGCAAAGGGGCATACTCTCGTAATCCCCAAAACGCAGTATCAGTGGACCTACGAAGTGCCGAATTTTGGTGAGTACCTGGAAGTAACCCGCAAGGTTGCACTTCAGCTGCAACAGGCACTTGACGCGAAATGGGTAAACTTTTTCACCCATGGAGCCATTCCGTATGCTCATTTTCATATTCTGCCCCGTTACGAGGATATCACCGCGGAACAGGCAGTCGTGCCGGAAATTCATACCATGTCAAAAGAAGAACTGGCAGCTGTGCACCAACACATTATGTCATTTATCAAATCAAAATGAACTATTATCTGGCAAAATCCGAACCAACAACGTATTCAATTGATGATTTAGAGCGCGATGGTAAAACAACCTGGGATGGCGTCTCTAACCCGCAGGCCGTTATCTTTCTCAAGCAGATGCAGGCAGGAGATCGTGTTTTTATCTACCATTCCGGGGGAGTGTCCTCGATTGTAGGGCTGGCCGAAGTTGTAGGAGAGGGTCGTCCCGATCCTAAGAACCCGAAATCCTGGCTGGTAGACTTCAAATTTATCCGAAAATACGACGAGCCCTTGGTAACGTTAAAACAGATTAAGGAGTCGGGCAAATTTGCGGACTTCCGTCTGGTCCGGCAAGGGAGACTTTCGACCATGGACGTGCCCGAAGCATTCGTGTCGTGGCTGAAAGAACAGGGGTTAAAAACATAATTGCTACCATACCATATGAGCTCTGCGAACTCTCACATTACTATTGGGGAACTCCCGCCGGAACGCTGGCAGGAATATCGTCGCTTCCGCCTCGAAGCATTACAAAACGAGCCAAACGCCTATACTTCCGAATATCAGATTGAAGCTGCAAAAACAGATGCGTACTGGCAGGAAAAGTTTAAGAACAATACCGATGGTCAAGGCGGAATTATGCTCTTTGCGTTTGGCGAAGATCGTATTGTCGGTATGACCGGAGCTTATTGGAGCAGTACCAAACGAATACGACATGTAGGAAATGTCTCCGCTGTCTATGTAACAGAAGCATTGAGAAAACAGGGAATCGCAAAACGCCTGCTTACTGCTTTGATAGAACAAATGAAAACCCGGCATGGCATCAAAAAAGTACAGTTAACGGTTACTGCAACCCAGGACGCTGCGCATCGTATGTATCTTGGTTTGGGATTCCATGATGTGGGCTTGTTGGAACGGGAACTGAAAACTGATACGGGGTATCTGGATGTGTACTTCATGGAAAAGTTGCTATAACAGGCTAAACTTGCTTTTCTCTGCTTTATATCTTATAATATTTTATCTAATCAAGCCCGTGTATCGGAAAGGGTCCGTTATGGACGGCGGAATGATCGCGATTTTGCTGATTGCGGGAGGCCTTGCTCTTGGCGGAGTCGGCGGTCTGTTTGTCTGGCTGCATCAGTGGTCGGAAAAAAGGCGGGTTGCCGATGCCGAGGCGGCTCATTTCCAGAGGGCTGCTGAGAGCGGTGCCAGCGGTTCGACGATAGTCGCCGCTTCTCCCCAGCCTGAGGGGGCGGGCCGAAGTGCCCGCCCCTCACATTATTTCTTTATGAAGAAAACTTCTAAAGACTCTTCAACTACTATTAGAACGTACCAGAACAGTTTTTAATTGTCTTAGTTCGGTTTCTGTACCTCAATCACTACCTTATTCTGTTTGTAATCTACCCGAATGGTATCGAGCGGTTTAATCTTGCCTTCGACAATCTGTAAGGCTACTTCGTCAATTACGAGTTCGTTAATAACCCGCTTCAGCGGGCGGGCGCCGTAGACTTCATCAAAGCCTGAAGCGGCCAGATGAGCCCGGACGGCCTCGCTAAACTCAATATCGAGATTTTGCTTTTTCAGCCGTGCCTTAACCTCTGCCAGTTGAATCTCAACAATCTGGCTGACCATCTCCGCGGTCAGTGGCTGGAAGATAATTTGAGAGTCCAGGCGGTTGATAAACTCCGGCTTAAAGAAGGTACGGACTTTGTCCATAATGTACTCAGTACGGCCTTCTGCACTCATCTCCATCTTAAAGGCTTCGGAGCCCAGATTAGAGGTCATAATAATAATGGTATTCTTAAAGTTCACCTTGCGGCCTTTACTGTCGGTCAGATGTCCCTCGTCAAGAATCTGCAGAAAGGCATTAAAGACCTGGGGGTGAGCTTTTTCGACCTCATCAAAGAGGACCACCGAATATGGCTTCCGGCGGACTGCTTCTGTGAGCTGTCCACCTTCGTCATAGCCGATGTAGCCAGGGGGTGCGCCAATTAACCGAGCGATAGTGTGTGCTTCCTGATATTCCCCCATATCAATGCGCACCATGGCTTTTTCATCATTAAATAATGCGTATGCGAGTGCTTTAGCGGTCTCGGTTTTACCGACACCGGTTGGTCCCAGAAACATAAACGATCCGATAGGTTTATTCTCTTCGCTCAAACCGGCTCGCGAACGACGCACGGCGTTGGCAATTTTGTGCAGAGCATGGTCCTGCCCAATTACCCGCGCCTTCATCTCGTCTTCCAGATGAGCCAGCCGTTCAGATTCGGTCGAGAGCAGGCGGGTTACCGGAATACCGGTCCAGCGACCGACAATGCGGGCGATATCTTCTTCGGTTACTTCTTCGCGCAGGATGCGTTCATCGTTGGGAATCTGTTTCCAGTTCTGTTCGACTGCGGCAATCTCTTTTTCAATCTCCGGAATCTTGCCATATTGCAGTTCGGCTGCTTTGTTCAGGTCAACCTCCCGCTGGGCTTTTTCCAGCTCAGCTTTTAACTCATCCAGTTTGATACGTTTTTTCTGAAGCGCGGAGATAATCTGTTTCTGATCTTCCCAGCGCTTGTGTAGCTCGTCAAACCGGGATTGCAGCGATTTGCGCTCTTCTTCGATTGCGTGTTTGCGGGTCTCCAGTCCTTTTTCTTTTTTGAGAGCCGCCAGTTCGATATCCAGCTGCATAATCTTGCGTTTGATCTGGTCCAGCTCCGTCGGCATACTCTCCAGTTCGATCTTGGCACCGGAGGCGGCCTCGTCAATTAAATCGATGGCTTTGTCCGGCAGATAGCGGTCGGTGATATAGCGGGTGGACAGATTAACAGACGCGATAAGTGCGTCGTCAGAGATGCGGATGCCATGATGCACTTCGTATTTTTCTTTAATGCCACGCAGGATCGCGATACTGTCTTCGGGTGATGGCTCGTCAATATAGACGGGCTGGAAGCGACGTTCCAGTGCCGGGTCTTTCTCGATGTACTGACGATATTCGCGGATGGTGGTAGCTCCAATGGCCTGCAACATGCCGCGTGCCAGAGACGGCTTGAGAATGTTTCCGGCATCGACGGCGCCTTCGGCTCCGCCTGCTCCCACAATAGTATGCAGCTCGTCGATAAAGAGAATATACTTGCCATCGCTCTGTTCGACCGCCTCCATAATCTTTTTCATGCGTTCTTCGAAACTCCCGCGATACGCCGCACCAGCCAGCAGGCCGGTCAGGTCGAGGGTTAAGACATGTTTATGCTTGAGGGTATCGGGGACATCTCCCGCTACAATACGCTGCGCCAGTCCTTCGACGATAGCGGTTTTTCCCACACCGGGATCTCCCAGTAATACCGGGTTGTTCTTGGTGCGGCGGGATAAAATTTGAATTACCCGGCGAACCTCTTCGTCGCGGCCGATAACCGGGTCAATTTTGCCGGATCGGGCGGTTTTGGTCAGATCGACAGTGTATTTCTCCAGCACGTTTTCTTCCTGTTCGGGTGGAATGTATGTTCCTTTCATAAGGTGGTGTAAGCCGCAAGAATACGTCTGTATGACGGCTTCCCGCGGACAAATTAGCAATAATATTTATGTTCTGCTAATATTGTAAAAGGAAATTTAGCAGATGTCAAGAGGGTTTGATAATATGAGTGGATGGAGCCCCGCAGCATGCGCTGCGAGGCTCCGTGAGTGTAGCCGGTGGAGTGGCCGGGCCCTGATTCGAGCTTGCAATAGGTGCCGAGATGTTAGTCGACGCGCCTCCTGGAGAGTTTGTCCACGACCAGCGTGAACACGACCCAGGCCAGCACGAAGATGACGGACATGGTGACCCCGCTGCTCAGCCGGTCCCAGACGCTCGCCTGGTAGACGACGGGGTAGCAGACCGTGTCCTCGAAGATCCGGTCCAGCCAGCCGAACATATGATCGGGCACCGGGATGTTGAAGCACTGGTACCGGGTGATGATCGCAGGGGTGGACTGATACCCCACCACGCCACCCAGCACTGCGAGCAGGGCCGTGATCAGGAGCCAGAGATAGAACATAGGTCCTCCTGTTGAGACATTGATACAGAATTATAGCATTAAAAGAGGAGGAATTCAATACTATGGGATTAAGAGTGTGTGAATGCCAATTGCGTAGGGTGCAGGCAGAAGTATCAGGGAACGGGATCGAAGCCGCCCTTGCTCCACGGGCCACACCGGGCAAGGCGGCGTAGCCCCAGCCAGACTCCCTTGAGTGCTCCATACCGCTCTACCGCTTCTGCCATATATTCAGAACAGGTCGGTCGAAAGCGACATTCACTGGCAGGTATCATTAGCTGACGCCCCAGTTCCCGGCGAGCGGGCTCTGAACGTTTATAGATACGAATTGCACGAAGAATAAGGTTTTTTAGCATAATAGCAATCTCTATTGTAAAATATAGATATGAAAATATCTATCCTAACCCTGTTTCCGCAGATGATGCAGTCGTTCTTTAGCGAGAGTATCATCAAACGGGCGATCGAAAAAGAGCAGGTCCGGATCGAAATAGTTGATATCCGCAGCTTTGCTACAGACAAGTATAAAACAGTTGATGATAAGCCATATGGTGGTGGAGTGGGGATGGTGATGAAGATGGAACCGGTGATTGCCGCGCTCCGCTCTGTAGTCCCCACTGTTACAGATACGTCAACCCGTGTGCTGATGACCTCTGCAAAAGGAGCTCACTACAACCAGGCAAAAGCCCGGGAACTGGCACAGCTTGATCATGTCGTAATCCTGTGTGGACACTACGAAGGCTTTGACGACCGCATTACCCGGTTTGTGGACGAAGAAGTTTCCATTGGAGATTTTGTCATGACCGGCGGCGAGATCGCGGCTGCTGCCATTACCGACTCTATTGTCCGCTTGTTGAATGGTGTTCTTAAGAAAGAAGCCGCAACCGAAGAAGAAAGCTTTTATTCTGTGCCGCTGGATTTGTTGATAAAAGCGGTCGGGCCGTCGGCAGAACTGACACGACTCAAACAAGCTGGTCGGACCCATGTTCAGTTGCTGGAATACCCCCACTACACCCGACCGGAAGTGTTTGAAGAGCTGACTGTGCCGGAAGTTCTGCTGGGTGGCAATCATGCAGAAATCGAAAAGTGGCGCCTGCAACAGGCCTTTAAAGAAACGCTCAAGAAGCGGCCCGATTTGTTGCAATAAAATCACGTACCGCCTGTTTCATACTCTCAAATGCAATCTCTTCAAAGGGAATTTGATCCAGGGGAAAATAGCGATACTCTGAAACATCATCATCCGGGTGGAGGGGAGTGGTATCTGCAATACGTGCTACAAAGACACCGGATAAGACATGGTAATTCACTTCCTGAAACAGATACCGGTCCGGGTACGAGTTAAAATAGGTTATCTGATCTTTCGACAGCTCCAGCTTAAGCTCTTCCCGGGCTTCCCGCAGCAGAGCATCTTCCAGGCTCTCTCTGGTATCTACAAACCCGCCGGGCAAGTCCCATTTATCTTTTTCCGGTTCGCGCGCCCGCTTTACCATCAGTAATTCGTTGTTCTGGTTAAGTACCAGCATCGCCACGGTTGCTTTCGGATTTTCGTAGTAATGATAGCCACAGGCCGCACATTCGGCCAGCCCTTCGTGTTTCCAGTCCAGGACCGTGCCACATTTTAAGCAGTGATACTCGGTAATCTTCTTCATATGAAGATATTATACGGATGCTGTGTGAAGAACGGGTGAGATTGAAATATGATACAATTGCGGTGATTTCCGGAAATGTAGTTTGCAATCCAGGAGGACGCGATGGGAAGGTACGCTCCGCCCGCACGACAGTACAACTGGTACCTGAACGCTCTGATGGCCTTTACCGTGGCCCTGGTTGTGATGAGTATCGGGCAGGGTTTTGGCGACTGGGACCAACCACCACCGCCGAACCCGAGCTTTTTGCCCCTGTTCTGGATCGTGCTCTACAGCGCTCCGTATGCCGGGGCGCTGATCTATGCCATCCGGACGCGTACCACTCAACTGCGCCACTGGTACATCAGCCTGATCATCCAGATCGGGCTGTGGGGCGGCATGGCGCTGGACTGGTTCCAGAAGAGTGAGCTTGAGCCCTCAAGCCAGGTCTGGCCGCTCGTTGTGCTCGTCTGTGTGATCGTGCCCGTGCTGGTGATGGACTTCCGCTACCGGCGAAGCTATCGGACGGGGCGCAGCTAAAAGAGAACAGGAGGTGCTACATGACCGACAGACCACACCGTATGAACACCGAGGACGCCGACATCTTCGACGGGCAGATCCTGGCGCACCTAATCGGAGCGTTCGGGTTTACCATTCTCTGGACCTATCAGATCGGCATCTTTCTGACGCCTGGCATCTCGCATCGCATGGCGACGCTGCTGGCCTGCGGCTGGATGCTGGTCTACTGGTGGCCGATGTTCTTTGTGTTCTTCCGCAAGCGGCTGCGCCGCCGCGTGGCGGCCTGGACGCTGTCCAACTGGTACCTGCTCGTGGTATCGGTGGCCTGGATCATCATCTCGTACCGGGTCCAGATGCTGGACTTCCCGATCGCGGTCATCTCGATCGTCATCACGTTCATCGTGGCCTGCATCGCGGGCTTTGAGACGGCCGGGCGGTTTCGTGTTCAACAGGAGAACGAGCTGACCTACTAGGCGGACACAAGCGGGGTTTAATCCAACCCCAACATCTCGCAAGCATGACTGCGACCTCTTCGGAACAGGGCGGGGGAACTCTCTCCCGCCCTGATCTTTTCTCCTACACATCACACGAGAGTCCTTTCTACCTGCACTGGATCATCCTATAGTTTTTTGGTATAATAGCATATCGAACATTCCAGCTTCATCATGAAATCCCAGGGGGGAGTCCAGTGAAACGTAAGAAGATTGAAACCGATCAGGAGCGCAGTGTCCGGCTCATGTCCGAGCTCAATCTGTTCATGTTCGTGTCCACGATACTCACCGTCTGTTGCGGGTTCTACGAGGGAGAGCCGCGATCCTGGCTCTACTTGACGATGATCCTGCTGATGGTGTTTATTTTTGAGTTTCTGATCGCGTTCCTGGCAGCCAGCGCGCAGCGCGCCGAAAACGGCTGGCTGGTCATCTGGTTCAGCCAGATGGCAATCCAGATGCTGATCGTCCTCACCCTGCTTGTGGTGACGTGGGAGCTCCCCGGGCTCACCCTGAGCATCTCTGTTGGCGGCACCTGGCTGTCTCTCTACCTGTACTACTATCGCACGTGGAACAGCTAGACAGGGCCGGAAGTCGGAAGGGAGGGGCCGCACGCCCCTCCCGCTTACAAAACTCCCTCAATTTGAACCTGCCGCGGTGTATAATACTTTTATGACAATCCGCACGCGCATTGCACCATCTCCAACCGGCACCGACATCCATATTGGTAATTTGTACACCGCCCTCATCAACTGGGCAGTGGCACAGAAGGCGAAGCAGCAAGATCCCGCCGCTGGCGCATTTGTCGTCCGCATCGAAGACACCGACCGCACCCGCTATGTAGAGGGCGCCGAAGCCCGCATCTTGCAGTCGCTGGTCGAGTTTGGTATTGCCAACGACGAAGGCCCCAATGTCGGCGGACCCTATGGCCCCTATCGCCAAAGTGAGCGGCTGGAACTCTACAAAACCTATGCCTACGACCTCGTGCAAAAGGGCAAGGCCTACTTCTCGTTTGCCTCAAAAGAACAGCTCGAAGAGTATCGGAAAATTGCCGAAGCCGACGGTCGTTCCGCTAAAGAAGCAGGACAGGACGCCGGACTGGCAACCCGCAACAAGCTCAAGCAGCTGCTTCGCCAGCCGGAAGTCGCCAGCTTTGATATCGCCGAGGCCGAAGAGCGCATGAAAACAATCCCGGACTACACTATCCGGCTGCTCGTGCCCGACAACACCGATGTTACCTTTCAGGACCTGATCCGGGGCGAGATCACCATCAACACCAACCAGATCGACGATCAGGTGCTCTTAAAGTCCGATGGCTTTCCCACCTACCATCTGGCCGTGGTGGTAGATGACAATGCCATGAAGATCACCCATATCATCCGTGCCGAAGAGTGGATCAGCTCCACCCCCAAGCATATCCTGCTCTACGATGCCTTCGGCTGGGAGCGCCCGACTATCGCCCATGTCAACATTCTGCGCAACCCGGATAAATCCAAGCTTTCCAAGCGTAAAAACCCCGTCTGGGCCCACTGGTTTATCGAACAGGGCTACCTGCCCGCGGCCATGCTCAACTATCTGGCTCTGATGGGCTGGAGCCATCCCGAACAAAAAGAGATCTTTAGCCTGGACGAGTTTGTGCAGGTCTTCGACCTGAAAGATGTCTCGCCCGTTGGCCCCGTGTTCGATATCAAAAAGCTGGAATGGATGAACGGCATGTACATCCGACAGATGAGTGTAGACGAGTTGACCGATGCCATTATGGCGTTTTACACCGTTAAAAGCGATGGTAGCTATGCCGCCGATGCCCCTGACTCTGCGGCTGTACCCGGCACCACCCAGTTTGATCGGGAGTTTGTCCAAAAGACCGTCCCCTTAATCCAGGAACGCATTAAGCTGTTAAGTGAATATGCCGGATACGTAGCGTTTTTGCAGAAGCGCCCAACCGAGTATGAGATGGACTTGAGCGAGTATGCTGATGCTCTGAAAGTTGTGTCCGCCAAATTGGAAGCAATAGAAGACTGGCGCGCCGATGTAATTGGCGATGCCATGCTTGCCTGTGCTGCCGAACTCGAAATGAAGAACTCCAAGTTCTTTAGCATGCTCCGCATTGCCATTACCGGGAAAAAAGTGAGCCCACCACTGAACGAGAGCATGGAGATTCTGGGGAAGGAAGAGTGTGTGGGGAGGGTTGGCACATAATTTATAAATTTCAATGTTTAAACTCAACTTTAAACATTTTCCATTTATTTTCAAAAAGTTTGAAGTTGCTAATATACTCTTTTAATATTACATCTTTAAAGATTTCCTTATAAACTATTAGAAAATCATAATATGAATTTATAGCAAATAACAAACCTAAACTAATATTTTTATCGTTATAATAATCGTTATATGTGAAATTAATTCGGAAGTCGTCTAATACTTTAAAAAAATGTATTGTTGACTCAAAATTGTTATGACTACCGTATTTTCTAGTAACATTATAAATGTGGTATATTCTTGGGTGTAATAGTTGATTATTTTTCGGAAACGGTTTACCAAACACATCTCTAAATTCTTTATCAGATTTTGTGATCCAGACCATAATTTTCTTTTTATTCTCCTTCATCACAGCTGAATAACCTACTGCTTCACTAGACTTTGAAATGATTGAATATCCTTCAGTCAAGTGTCCTTGGCCTATTAGTTGGATAGAAATATAAAATCCTCTTATACATACAAAAAATAGTTGTAGTATTGGAATGTAAATCTGAGATGGTGGTTTTTGAAATGATTTTAATAAAGTTTGGTATAGATATGATAATTGATTTATGTAATCGAATAGTTCGGGAAATTTCTTGACAGAAACTAAGAAATTCTTCCCTTCTAAATTTGAAATTTCTTCAATATCGATATTCTCAAACGTCATATACCTAGTTTAGTTAACTACTCTTTAAGTTGCTAAGTATAAAATCATGTAAAACTGCAAATGAAGGACATAACCTACGTATTTTATCTATATCAATTCTTTGAGAAAGTATTTTATTATCTTTAACGTTATTGTAATATCTCCTTTTCTCTGAATGAAAATATATTATTTCTTCTAGATATTCTTTTGGAGAATTTATGAGTTCGGGTTTGCTCTTTATTTTTGGTGGTTTTTTTAACTTAAAAGTCACCTTTAGATTATCAGGATCACTCAAAAACCATGACTCTATTTCCTGCACAGGTATACAAATTAATTTATTATTTAAATTAAATTTACTCAGCTGTTTTTTTAACTTTTCCTCGATTATTTTTGGACTGTTAAAGTCCGCGTCATGGAGAATAATTATAATATTACATCCTTCCATTTCTAATGAATATGTCCATGCTGCACATTTATTGATTATTTTCCCACAACCATTACCAAGTCTTTTTTTGTATGTATAATTTGATTGTGTTACATTTTTAATTATTTCTACTAGTGGTTCAAAATCAGATTGAGCTTCTGCGATAATACCAATAATTTTTTTCATACTTTAATATTGAGATAAACCAGTTTCTTTCCAATAATCACCAAGATTCCCTGATTCTTCTAAATATTTTTTTAAAGCGCCTAATTCTTTTTTTGTTAGACTTTTCGTAAGCTGTTTTGCTATAGTCCCTTTTTCCTTATTCTTTTTTACAATAATTATGTTTTCTGGTTTAAGCTTATCTAAAATATATTCTGAGTGAGTGCTAATAATTAGTTGTTTAGATCTAGATTTAAATTTGATTAGATTAATAATACTACTTAGCAATCCATGATGAACACAAACTTCAGGCTCTTCAACCAATGTCACACTTCCTTTATCACTGATAATGTAAAAAATTAATGCAAGAGCTCTTAGTGTCCCTTCAGAAAGTTGATTGGGTGAAAGTTGTATATTGTCAACAAAAAAATTTGGGATGACAAGTAACTTTTTTCGTTCAATAGATTTCATTCTGCCACCCGTAGATACTTCAAAATTATTTACTTGAGTAATAATTTCTTTAAATTCAAGTTTATCTATAAGACCTATTCCATCACTATTAACGGCATCAATAAACATGTTGTAGCTAGGATCATTATTTGTCTTACTATTGTATAAATCGTAAAGAAATTTTGAGTGACTATTTAAATAATTACTTCTGTATCTGGTTTTTTTTACTTTATCATCTTCCTCAATTTCAATGAAGTTAGGATATTTTGTTGGATCAGAGTATTGGCTAGCGCTGTAATATGTCATCGAGTTAAAATGATCAAGAATTTGCTTTATAGTAGGATAAGTTTTTTTAAAATTCTCTATAAAAACTCTGCTATTGTCAAAGTATCTTCTTACGAGTAAGTCTTGAAACTCTCCAAATACCACTTCTTCAGGATACTGCATTAATTCAATTGGTATATTAATCCATTTGGAGATTTTTGGACCAAGTATGTCTTGAAGATTCCATTTTAATGTTACATCAGAGATATCATCTATGTTTCTCTCGTCGGTATCAAAAATAAAAGTTGCTTTTAACTCAACGATTTTATTATCTTTAGTAGATACTTTTAAATTTAACTTTGTCGTCTTGCTTTGCAGTGTGTCTTTTATTCTTGCGTATTTTGACTGAAGTTTTGTCATTTTTTTTAGTAGCAGTATAGCGTGCATTATATTACTTTTACCTACGCCATTTACTCCGATCAACGCTGAAAGATTATTTGCAAAATCGACATTAGTTTTCGCACAAGATCTGTAAGATTTTATACTAATCGAATCGATTTTCATATTGGTTATTAAGTTATTATACCAAAAGTACTTAGTTTTATTCCGATCAATATTTTTAATTATGAGTAATGCTACAATATCCCCATGCTCCACATCCAAAACCTCTCCAAGTCGTATGGTGTCAAACTCCTGTTTCAGGACGTCTCCTTTAGTGTCGATAACAACGATAAGATCGGGTTTGTGGCGCCCAATGGCAGTGGCAAGTCCACGCTTCTCAAGATAATTCTGGGGCTGGAAGAGCCGGACCGGGGGACGGTCACGATCACGCACGAGGAGATCGGCTATCTGCCGCAGACGATCGATGCCAGACCAGACGATACCATCCATACCTATCTGCATGCGGCGCTTGCGGAGGAGTGGGAGGAGTACAAGATTGATATGGCCGTATCGCAGGTCAATCTGACGGATATCGACCGCACGCTGCCGATCTCAAGTCTCAGCGGCGGTCAGAAGACCAAGGTGGGCCTGGCGCGGCTGCTGATCCACGAACCCACCACCATCTTTCTGGACGAGCCGACCAACAATCTGGATCTGGAGAGTCTGGCGTGGCTGGAGAAGTTTATCCGGCGGTTTAAGGGGAATATCATTGTGATCTCGCATGATCGTGCGTTTCTGGACAATACGGTTAAAAAGATTCTGGAGCTGGACCCGTACCGCCATACGCTGTACGAGTACTCGGGCGGCTATACAGACTACAAGAAACAGAAGGCGCTGCGCGAAGAGCGGGAGCTGGAAGAGTATAAGCGCGAAGAGAAGCGCCGACAGCATTTTGAGCAGCTGATTAAAGATCAACAGTCCAAGCTGGCCAACCGGGCCGATCCGGCCGCGGGCAAGCGGCTGCGCGCCATGAAGACCCGCTACCAGCGGGAGTTTATCGACAATGGTGTGGAGCGTCCGCCGGAGCAGAAGACGATGCGTATCGGTGGCTTTGGCGACGAGAGCTACCGCAAGCGGGTGGTATTTTATGTGGAGCAGATGCAGTTTAAAGATATTGTCGGCTGCGAGAAGCTGACCATTACAGCGGGCGATCGAATACACTTGCAAGGGGAAAACGGGAGTGGCAAGTCTACCCTCATCAAACTGCTACTGGGCCGCCTAACTCCCGACACCGGCACGATCGAGCGCGGCCACAACATGAAGATTGGCTACTTTGATCAGGAGCACGATCTGCTGGACTACGACAAAACCGTGATCGAAAACCTCATGCTCAAGACCGGCCGTGCCAACGAGACCTCAGCCCGCAAGATTCTGGGGAAGTTTCTGTTTAGCGGGGAACATGCCTACGCGCTGGTAAAGGAGATCTCGCAGGGGGAGCGGGTCAAGCTGATTATTGCGATTCTGACCCATCAGAATAATCAGTTTCTGATTCTGGACGAACCCACCAACCATCTGGATATCGAGAGTCGCGAGGTGCTGGAGCAGGCCCTGCTGGACTACGAAGGCGGGCTGCTGATTGTGTCGCACGACCGGTATTTTGTAGAGGAGTTGGGGCTGAACCGGGTGCTTATCGTGAATCGGGGAAGTCTGGAAGAAGATAGAATGGTGTGATATTCCTTTCGAGAAATAGAGTTTGAAAGAAGTAAAGAGAGTGCCAACCGGGAAAGGTTGCCTCTCCCGGCTGGTGAAGCCTAGCGCCAGCGCAGACGGCTGGCGAGCGCCGCGATCAGCAGCGTGGTGATGGCCCAGACCTGAATGGTCTGGTCCGGTCCGAACATCATGGCGCTGGTCTGCAGCACGATCATGCCGCAGAACACATCGATCTTTGCGTTCGGATTGCTGGGCTCGTTACAACCATAGACACTAACGCCGAAGTCAGAACTACTGCTGCGAAGGCCATAAGAGCTGTGTGGCCCATCAATGGCAGGATTAGCAGCGTACTCGCTGCTGTCAGGTATCGGATTTTCACAATGTGCTCCTTACTAGGCTTGAACTGATATAATTATATCCTATAGTATTGAATTTGTCAAGTCAAATGTGTATCGGAACAGAAGTTGACTCTTCTATAAAATTTACTGAGTTTAATTCTTCATTTATCATATTAATATCATGGTATAATTCACGCAATGATCCGGCCTCATTCATTTGGTATACAATTGGCAACCAACACCGCTCTGGTGGCGCTCCTTCTGGTGGTGGCATCCTGACCGATGGTCAGGCTGCCGAGCTGGTCTGGGAAGGCGTGAAATCCGGCAAGATTAGCGCCTGGGATGGCGCAAAACACCTGGGAGGTGGGTTAAAAAAAGCAGGAGACGCGCTTTGGAATACCGCTACCGAACCGGCTAAACAAGCATGGAACTATGCCAAAGAAAACCCATGGCAAGCAGCGGCGATTGTAGCAGGAGCGGTTGCCGTTACCGCAGCAATCGTGTTGTTTCCACCCGCCGCAGCGTTTGCTGGCGCAGCGCTGACCTATGGCGCGCAAGCTGCAGCAGTATGGACTGCCGGAAACCTCGCTTACGCATACGCAACCGGTGGCACCGATGGTCTGGCACAGAAGATGTTCTCCAGCGAAACCCGCCAACTGTGGGCATCAGGAGATGTCTGGGGCGCCATTGGCAAAGGAACCGCAGACATTGGCGTACAGACCATGGCCATGCTCCCATTGGCTGGTGTGCCCAAAACGATTGCCTCGCTCTCCAAAGCGGGAGCCGCCATTGTAAACGGTGTCAACAATCTGAAAAACTTCCGCAACCTAGCTGGTTCTCTCTCTAACATCCGGGTAACGGTAGCGTTAACAGACAGCTCCGGTATCCTTAACAACGGCGGCATGCAGATTGTAAAAAACGCAATCCAAAAGGGTACACAGTATGGCAGTGGCGTAGTGGATGAGATCGGCACTTTTATAAAAGGCCTTTCCAAAGACAAACTGGCCGTGGCTGCACTTAACAAACAGGGAGAGGTGGTAGAGCAGGCAGCGGGTGTGTCCAATGGTGCGGAAGTCAGCTGGTCTGTCGAACAGATACTTGGTGTGTCAGAGAGTCTGGAGTGTACCTGGCGGCCTCCGCAAGAACCAATGAAAGGATTTGAAGAAGGCAAGCTGTGGACGAGTGGCGGTAAAGGCCGCAGTACGGCCACATTTGTTCTGAATGCAGGTCCGGCTGAAGCCAATGCGATCTACGATGGTGAGTCCGTTACCGGATGGTTTGAAGTAATGGGTGTCAAGCAGGGATTCAAGATGAATAAAGCTGAACTGGATGCTGCAAATGAATCTATGACACCGCAGGAACGGGAACAGGCGGAACAGTATCGGAGCGAAATGATTGTGTCATGTCGTCCGTGGAACCCGGACCCATCCTATTTTGTAGTACCTTCGGATGTATCCTTTGATATGCCAGCGATGCCGGGAACATAAAAGGAGGAATATCCGACAAAGAACACTATCTTATCTTCATACCGGAATGCTATTGAGCAGTTCAGGAAAGGCTTTGTACTGTTCGCCCATGGTCTCGATACTAAAGTGTTTTTGATGAGGAATAATCTTGAGCTCTCCGCCGGTTTGTACCGCCAGATACCCTGCGTGTTCCATCGGGCAGTAAGGGTCGTTCTCGCTATGGATAAAGAGGATTTTACGGGCTTTTTTTCGGATGCGGGGAAACTCCAGTTCCGGGGTAAAAAAGTTTTTGAGCGCTTCCCACCCCAGGGTATCTTTGAATGCTCCTACACAGATTACGGTACCGACGGTTGTTTCCAGTGGCAGAGCCTGTAACAGTCCAAGTGCGGCTACCGATCCTGATGAGTGGCCGACAATTACGGTATCTGGTCCAAAACTGAATTCTGTTCCATTATAGTTTGGTCCCGTAAGAAACGTAGTATAGCGTGCAATTGATGGTGCATCCGCGCCCGGAAGATCCGGCATCCAGACGCTATATCCGCGCTCTTTTAGCTGTGTGGCAAGCCAGGGAAACCAGTTATCCTGACTGGTCCCGTTTGTACCGTGGAGGATGAGCGCGTTTTTCATAGGCTTAGTATACCATTGGAGTGCTTGAGTCTGGCTAAACTAACCATGCCTCCTCTCCTGTTGCATGACTAGAATCCTGACAGCGCAGGTTGAACTATAGGATAAAAATGATATAATTTCTCTATCGTAACATCCAACCGTACTGTAGGAGGACAGCGTGAGAGACATGTCACTTGCCGGCATGATCGCCGGCCTGGAGGATCTTCAGCGGGCAATGGCCGAGATGAGCGGCGGCGAGGATCACGAGCCGGAGCCGATCAACCGGATGAACCTTGGTCATATTGCTGTGGTCGTCGACCAGATCAGCAGCTTCATCGGCTGCATGCAGCTTCCTCGGCTCTCAGCCGAGCAGTGGAGCATGCTGCTGGCCCTGCACCTCATGGCGACGACCCACCGGATGAGCATGCTCATGGAGCCGGACGGCCCCGCGTTGGAGATCAACGCTCTGCGCGACGCGTACCGCGACATCGAGGCGCGGCTGATCATCGCGATCGTCTGGCTGCGGCTGCTCGAGAAGCCACACGAGATCCGCTTCTGCACGCCCGCCACGCTCATCCTCGACGCCCCCGAGGAGTACCTGGCCCGCACGGCTTGATGGATGCGTTGGGGGGAGGGCCGATCCGGCCCTCCTCCTGACACACTGAAAAACTACATGGTACAATATCCTCATGAATAGAACAGAACTTGCCGAGGCGCTGATCCTCAAAGGGGGACAGATAATTCTTGACTCATTTGGGTCCATATCCTCTATCAATGCAAAAAAAGCACACGACTACGTAACCGAAATTGATCTGACTATCGAACGGTTGTACCGAGCAGAAATTACCCGCCACTTTCCTGACGATGGTATTCTCGGCGAAGAGCAAGGTTCCACGGCAGGCAGTTCCGGGTACCGGTGGATCTTTGATCCGCTTGATGGGACCAACAACTTTGCCCGTGGCATCGCAATTAACGGAACCATGATGGCTATCGAAGAGAATGGTGTAATTACTTCAGGATATATCTCTCTTCCTCATTTGCAGGAGCTGTATTATGCACATAAGGGGCAGGGCAGTACGTTCCGCAATCTCAAGACCGGAGTCGAAACACCGCTGCGGGTATCTGGCCGTTCACTCAACGATTATATGTGTATGTATAGCCATAGTTATGACCATGCACGGTATCAACGGGAGAAAAACCTGGTGGAGCGCATTCATGCACAGATTCCCAATTTTAGAGGATTGTTCTGTGCTGCTTATGCGTATGCATTTGTAGCATCAGGAAAAGCAGAACTTGAGTTTAGTCTGGTTAACAATCCCTGGGATGTGGCCGCAGGGTGTTTACTCGTACAGGAAGCAGGGGGGAAGGCTACGGATTTGAATGGAGATCCGGTTACCGACTATACCGGACCAATAGCAGTTACCAATGGGGTGGATCACGATAGGGTGCTGGAGATACTACGCGCCTGATGGTCTAGATCAACGAGAACTATGGAACGATGGGGATCCAGAGAGTTTGACGAACACTACGTATTAAGTGCCGTGGGAGATACACTTCGTACCTACCGGGACTATGCTCCTATTTGTGGATTTGTAAACGCAGAAAGTTTATTACGCACTATCAATGGCAAAGGGGTAATTGATGTGGGTTCAGGGTTCGATGGCTTTGCGATCTCTGCCGCAATAGCCCGGAGCAGAGCCCGTATTCTGTCTGTTAATCCACGACGTGCATTGCCGGGATTTAACGATGAGCGACTGGTCACACTTGCAGGCTTTCAGCACTCGCTGGGGATGCCGCTAGAACAGATTATTCTTGAGATCCTTCCAAAAGTAGACCGTCTTTCCAGTGCTTCTTACGCCCATGATATGAGTGATATCGAAACCGAGTGTGCGGAGTTTCTCTTTGATGTAATAGCAGTAAATTTCTATGCAAATCTGTCGGGTGACAGTATATATGCATATGGAACTGCGATGGGAGAGTATGCCCGTGTGCTGATGCCCGGAGGACACGCGTACATAGTCGACTCCAGTGCCTACTTTGGGTGCAATCGGGATTCGTTTAAACAGACTATCCTGGAAGGAGCAGGATTTCAGCTGGAAGAAGTGATTGGATACCGTCAGCTGTCAAGTCCCCATTATCCTACACAAAATTTAAGAATACATAAGGTATAGTAGTTATCCCGTTCTGTCGTGCAAATACGTTCGGTGATAGTTGCTTCAGAGACTGATGAGGTCTGATCTCATTGTAGAAATTCAGCCACTTCCCGGCAAATGCTTCAAACTGCTGCAATGTGTCATACCGGTACCGTTCCACCACTGACAGTTTGAAGATCCCGACAAATCGTTCTGCGTAGGGGTTGTCTGTCGGGGTCCCGGCACGGCTCATGGAGCGGTCAAATGCGTATGCGGTGATGGCGTCAAGAGTTACCTTCGCGCCATACTGTTTCCCCTGATCTGAGTGGAATATCACCTCGGTATCTGTAAGGTCAGTTACTAGATCCAGCCGCTTTACACTGTCAGCCACAAGCTCTGCCCGCATCCCCCAGCTATAGCAGAAGGAGAGTATCTGTCTGGTCTTTTTACGCATGATGAAGCAGCAATACACCCACGACCCGTCTCCCAGCCGGAACTGGAAAATATCAGAAAACAGTACTGTATTGTTCTCGACATCTTGTGCCAGCAACTTGTTCTCAACTACCTCATCTGCTTTCCCCGGATACTTGTAGCTTCTTCGCTTTCTTCTGGGTGCGATACCATATTTGAGCATTACCCGGAATATCCTGTTCTTCCCCATCCCCATCATTGCCGCCAGTTTCCGGCACCCCAGCGTATCATCCAGCTCGTAGAGTTCTTCTATCCGGTTACGTATCTCACTGTCTTTCTCTGCCCTTACTGAGCCGTAGTACAAATACCGGCGAGAGATACCAAACACTGCTGCAACAGAGCGTTTGGAATAATTGCCACTACTTGACTCGACAATGGCAAGTGCCAGATCTTTCTTCTCTGACTTTGTCAGTCCCAAACGCTCAAGGCTTTTTTTAGAATATCGTTTTCTACCGTTAAATTCCCGATAACTTTCTTGAGGTAGTCCGGGTCCTCTTGTGTTTCTGTTTTCGTACTCTTACCAGCATTCTCAAATGCAAGATGCGCGTTCTGCTTAAACTGTGCCCGCCATTTATTGATGAGCGAGGCGTTGATACCGTACTTGATCCGTACCTGCTCGATTGTCCGGTCAGGACGCATGGAGTCCAGTACTACCTGAAGTTTAAATGCCGAGTCGTAACTCTTTCGTTTTGCCATGTCTGATGTTACAAATTGCTAACAGGGATATTCTACCTTATCCCTGTGTGTAGTATATCGGGGACGGCTCAAATATTGATATTTATACAATAACCGCTATAATTCTTCTACTTATACATTTATTCAAACTATGATTGGATCATTAATAAAACAACGGAAATTAGGTGACGGCATTCGAGCCGGAACAATTCAATATGATGCAGCTGTGGGTCAACTCACCTCAGAAGATATACTCAACGTAAGAGTGTTTGGAGTAATCCTGCTACTGATGAGTTTATTTGGCTACTTTACCATGGTGCTGTCTGTACAAGACGGAGAAGGAGTTTCAAAGCTTATTATTGTAGCACTGCCAATCTTCCTGGCAATGGCCTGGTACATTTTTAAAGATGGGCATATCCTTAGAATTAATAGAAAAGGCGGCGTTGGACATATGCTCCGGACATCCGGTTTAGCTTGTCTTGTTTTGACTATAGCCGATATCATCTTTTTGAAGTCGATGGGGTGGTTCCTGTTTTTAACCTTGATCTATTTGCCGGTAGGACAACTGATCTGGATGGTGCGAAGAGAGCGAAGATAAAAAATTCTACTTTATATGGTATAATATACTACAGGCCTTTAACATGAGATCTTCTTGTTCGGACCGGAAGATCTGTTGAGGTTTGGAAATCTGCACAGTAAGGTCCGAGTCGCTTGAGTCGCAGAGGTGAACTATGGTTAGTTCGTTACGGCGTGGATGGATGCTTCTGCCAGTGCTTCTCATTGTGCTGGCGGCGGCAGTGCTCATGTCTCAGGGGGAAGAGAACCCGCGTAACCTTCCCATTCCTCGTCCGCCTGATACGGTGAGCGGAGAAGTGATCGGCGGGGTCCTTGGCAAGGAAGGCGATGTCACCGTGACCCATGAGCCCGATGGGCGGGTTGTGGTGGAGCATCAGAACAGTGACCTGATGTTGACGGTCTCGGCTCAGTCGGGCTGGTGTGAGATGATGCTGTTCGACAGAACCATGCCACACAGCCTGAGCTCGAACGGGTGGTACGTCATCGCTGCTGATCAGATAGATAACCCTCACCAGGAAGGCGACCCCTGCTTCCCGGAGGAGGGGACAGACTGGGAGCGGTTAATCGACGTACTATACCAGCTGCGGAGCGGCAACCATGAGGCTGCCAAGCAGGTTGTGCGCGAACTCATCGCGGCCTACATGAAGTACGGTCGGATTGGCCTGTAAGACGGGCTACCGATGTCCGAGCTATACAAAAGCGGGCCAGGGAGTGTTTCCCTGGCCCATATGTAAAATAACGCTCTATTTCTTCTTATTGTTTCTTAGAACTTTCCTTTACCATTATTTGATAGGCAATCAAGCCGTTTGTGATCAAAGTTGACCCTACCAGCAGTGCTCCAAAAATCCCTGCGGCATCCGGTCTCGAGATTGCTCCGGGAATAGTTGAGGTAACCACATGATATACAAATACTGCAAGAATAAAGTACCCCAGCGGCTTCTTTAGTTGCCCTTGTATCTTTCGATAGGGAAGCACAATCAGTATAGCCAGCAGGAACGACATCACCGTGTTATAGATTTTGACCGGGTTAAAACCCTGATTTGCAAACGCAATGGTCCCGATAGTGCCAAAAATCAGAACTAAACTTCCAAAGATAATACCTGCAATACGAGCAGGTTTATGTAAATGAGCGGGAATTGTGGGAATGTTCATGATGTTGAATTGAAAATAAAATAATAAGAAACTACACTAACGTGAGGTTGAACTTTTAGTTTCCAAAGCGATTACTTTTAACTGGTCCAATCGCAAAAATACGGGACCGTGTTGTATGTACCTCACCAAAAATAACACCTTTTTTCTTTGAAGCAATTACTTTACAAAATTCTTCGAGTGTATCTTCAGGTGCGAGTTCAACAGTGCTTGAATCACTCTGCATAATAGCGGAGACACTTTCTTCAGTATTTTCCGGAAGATCCGGATTATTATCCGGGGTATGATCTTTGTTAAACTTTAATCCGGCTTCCCACGGTGACAAGTTCATTTGATGAAGGAAGGTAACAAAGTCTGCGTTATGATTGTGAATCACTGTCCAATCCAGGGTATGACTCCATACATACTGGTTTTTCCGGTACGGCACACAAAGTGAGTACTGATCGTTTTCCAGTTCGTAGAGGTTGTATACGGCGATAATTCCTTCATCTGTTTGATTGTCGGCAGTGAGCTTCTTTACCGGTACATCTAGTACCTGTGCCAGTACCCGGGCAAGCACTTCACTCTTAAAATCATCTATATACAACACCTGTTTTACGTGTATTGCGAGTGCTGTGGCTGCAGCCTTAATGCGCTCTGCGCCAAACTTGATCTGTGCAACACTATCCCTGCCAGCCCCAAATCTTCCATTCATTTCCTTCATGCCATAGGGAGATAAATAGGTTAGAACAGAGTTATTAATCACGTAGTACCAGGCTCGTAAATCTATATTCTTAAGATCTGCTGTGGGAGATACAGTGGTGTATCTTTCAATATATTCTTGAATCCGGTTAAATAGAATTCCATGGAACTCAATAGTTTTGTCTTGCAATGACTCCATAATTTTGAATGCTTCACGAGCCGTTTGCATATCTCCTGCATATACGGCACAAAACGCGAGGTAGTACGCAAGATTAATATCTGTTTTTACCAGATCCATATTCTGTTTTAACCGTGTTACCGCATCTTCGTGGAGCTCCAGAGGGATCAGAGAGCTGACAAGCTCGTTTAAAAAGAGTTTACTATCCTTGTGGATCTGAAGAAATCGATCGAATATTGCTGCTGCAAGTCCATACCAGTTATCATCAAACATCGCTTTCGCAAAATCATAAATCCCCTGGGGTGTCGGCTCCTGCATAATTTTGTTACCCATCTCAAGCAGAGTATGGTTTCCAAACTTATTACCCAGCATGGCCGCCATACGAATCGTGAGGAGCATCTGTTGGTCGTTTTCAAACGTGTTTGGATAATCAACTAAATGCTTTAATCTAAAGTAGGCATTCTTATAATCCTGTTTCTGAAATAATTCATCAATTTCATTCATTTCTTTCTCGAAGCGATCTGTCATAGGTAGGTTGAATTAGCAATGTGGAGATTGTACCATGTGTTATGGTATATGTAAAGAGAGAGGTGCTCTATGTAACTGTTTAAAGCTCACTTTCTATACGCTTAACAATGTCTTTTAACCAAATACTTGGAACATCAGATGATGCTCGAGCGTTTGGATTGTAAAGCTTAATATTCAATCCAAGATCATGAAGTGCGCTTAAGAGTGTGTCTTCATCTTGATACTCAGACAATAAATTATTTATATCTATAACTATATTTTCGAGTAGTTTGGAATCCTTTAGCTCTTTTTTCTGCTTGATGAATGTGGTTAGCAAAAACTCAATATCTGAAGTGTTCGAGTAGTCTTCATCCATCCAGAGCATTAATTCATAAAGATTTGAATACTTTTTTTCTAGGTCCATATTATTTCGGAAAATCTGTAATAATGTAATACTCGTTAAATTCATTCTTCTCAAATACAATTGTAATATCTTTTGCAATTGAAGTTGAAGTATTATCAACTTTGATACCTCTTGCAGTTTGATTTCCGGAGGTTTTTATAGTAAGTCTATCCTTAGAACTATCTAATAGGAAAGCTCTAATTTCTTGATGATTGTTTTTATAGACTTCATTAACTGAATCTACATATTCTTCATATGATGTAAATGAAGAGGCCGTATTAGGTTGAGTTGGATCAGAAATTCGGTTTTTTAATTCAACTTCTTTTTTTCCTGCATGTCTTGCGCCAGGATGTGCAGGCGCATGTATCTTTTCCATATAAATTAATTGATTTGCAGTAAGGGTAGTGTTTTCTGTTGGATCAGGTAGAGATCTATTTTTCTTCAAAGATACATCAGGATCTTTGGATATCCTATTTAAAGAAAACGAATAGTTGCTATTAGTATTGAACCTCGGACCTTGCCTTGCTTTAGATTCCCAAGTAACTCCATTTACAATTTTTGTACGTGAATGACTCACACTCCCACCCGCCATCGCCACAAAGCCATCCCAGTTCTCTCCCAGCACTTGTTTGGTGTTCTGGATCTCGACACCCAGGGTTTCCAGTTGTTTCATGCGTTCGCCCTGTTTGTTGAGGGAGGTGACAAGCGATCCGTCCAGACCCAGGTAGGCATAGTTTGCATCCAGGGATCGGGGATTGGAAAGGAATTGTATAAAGTTGTCCAGTTCGTCTACGCCTTTGATAGCCTGCTCTTTGAGCATCAGGCCTACCAGTTTGATGCCATCGTCGCTAATGGTACCCAGTTGTTTGAGTTTGGTGTAGAGCTGTCGGGCATCGGTGAGGGATGTGAGCAGACGGGTAACATCGGCGGCTTTTTCGAGTTTGGCCAGCTTGCTGAGGACACCAACTGCGGCCATCACCTTGAGAGGGTTTTCAGGCATGTTCTCAAAGACAAAGCCTACCAGTTCGACCAGTCCACGGCCTGCGGCACCGGAAAAGTCGCCAGCGGTTATCATATCGAGTGTTTTTCGTGAGAAGACTTCTTCCAGTACTCCCTCTACACCGCCGTTCTGGTATGCCTTGTGAATGGTGTAAACGGTCATGCCGGTTGCCGCCAGCCCCAGACCCAGTCCACACAGGGGACAGACGACGGTAAGGCCTACCAGCCCGATGCCGATCATGGTCAGACCGAATGCTTCCTGGGGATTTTCCCGGATATACTCTCCCGCATTACTTACGCCTTCCATTACCGTGTCATACGCAGACCCGACAAACCGGGTGACATGCCCGCCATGTTTCTGGTCCAGTTTATAGCTGTCCACCAGCAGTCCAATAGAAGGGAAAAAAAAGTAGATAAACGGTTTGGCTTTGTTCCAGATGGTTTCCAGAATGGGATACCGCTCTTTAAACGCGCCGGCAACTGCGATCAGGTTTTCGTAGCGCAGTACCTCAAAGAGGGTAAATTTCTTTTCATGCAATCCATGTTCTATCAACATCCCCATCTCTGACGGACTGATAGTTCCCTCTGCCAGCAACTGGTTCAGGAGTTCCGGAGTGAGATTCATCTGTTTGAGCATCTCCAGGTACTTCTGATGTGCCAGCTCTTCGGGCGTTGGTTCTTTTTGTTCTTTTTCTGATGATTCTTCGCCTTCGGTTCCTGTTTCCTTTTGCTTACCCGGCATGCGCTGTTTCGGGTCTTCGACAATAGATTCTCCGCCGGATTGGTATTCTTTATCCGGATCGTAGGAGTCAATAAATTCGTTGGGAGTCAGCTGTTTCTGGCTTGATGTCGCGGCCTGTGCTGCTGGTACCAGTACCGGCATCAGGATGTGTGAGACCAGATAGGCAGACAATACGATTACGGTCAGATCCTTGAGGCGTTCCGCGAAGGCAGATTTCCGGTGCGCGATTTTCTGCTGAGCTCCGGTTGCCTGCTGTTGTTCCAGCAGCCTCAATTCCCGTAGATGGGGCATAAAACGGCGGAAGTATACCGTCAGCAGTGCCACTCCCAGTGCCAATACCCCCACAATGATGGTGCCGGAGACACCAACCAGCAGACGGATCTCTTCGGGGTATACTGTCGCGGCATTCCCGCTAAAGAACAAGCCAAAGAGGAGACCGGCCGCTATGAGTGCCGCCCCGGGTGTCTGAAGGAGCGGGCGGCGGGCAACTGTCAGAGTAGTAAAGATCGATTGAAAGACCAGTCCGACAATCAAGACGCCTACCGCATTTGCAAACAGAGAAGAAAAGATAAACCATATCACAAACATCATCACCTGGGCAAAAAAGTATTGCCGCGGCCTGGAAGCGCTTCTGGTAAGTGATTGTATAATACGCGAAAACATTGCGCAATTATATCATGATGTATGCGGTATGAAAAGGGTATAAGAGGGAATGATATGAACGGAGTATTGATGACGGATATTGTCTGTAAGTGAGAGATAAAAAAGGGGCACGAGCGTTGTTGCTCGTGCCCCTCCAGAAGGACGTGCCTGCTTGAGCCGTACCTCCTCTCTATGTGCGACTTCAGCGTACCTCCTTATCCTACCCGCGTCGGTTGGAGCGGGTGCTCGTGACGCTGCGGGGCGCCGGACTGCTGCTCTGGGACGGGGTGCTGGGCCGGCTCGGTGCGGACGACCGGGTGGTCGACCGCGTGCTGGTCATGCTGGACCCCGACGAGCGGCTGGACGAGGAGCCGAAGCCCCCG
>CAYPQF010000041.1:0-2195 GCA_964412815.1 uncultured Gammaproteobacteria bacterium | reverse complement strand
TGCGAGAACGGTTAGCCACATTGGGGATCAATTTGGAGGATATAGAAGCATGAATTGGACGGTCAGGGGATGGTTTGACAGATGGTGGAAGATTGGTATAGCAGGGATGTTGAGCTTTTGTGTGGCGATCGCTCTCAATGCCTCTAACGCTGCTCACTTCAAAACTCAAGCGGCTCAGGTGCCCCAAGTTGTAATCAGCACACTTGGCGATTTCAAAACCTTTAATCCCGCGTTTAATTCCGAATTTCCCAATATCTTCCTCTATACCTCTGAGGGTTTGATTAGCGAGAATGGTGAAACTTCCGAGATTGAGCCTGCCCTGGCAGAATCCTGGATTATTTCAGACGACAAAAAAAAGATTACGTTTACCTTGCGGGATGGGTTGAAGTGGTCAGACGGCCATCCCCTGACTGTGGATGACGTGTTGTTTACCTACCGCGATGTGTATCTGAATGAGAAAATCCCAACCGATTTCCGGGATCTGCTACGCATCGGTAAGGATGGTAAATTTCCCAGCATCAGGAAAGTTGACGATCGCCGCATTGAATTTACTACCCCAGAACCCTTTGCGCCCTTTCTGCGGGTATTGGGTGTGGGAATTTTACCTGCCCACGCATTGCGGGAGTCGGTGTTTACGAACGATGCGGATGGTAAGCCCCAATTCCTCTCCACCTGGGGCACAGGCACGAATCCCAAAGATCTGGTCGTCAACGGCCCTTATACGCTGGAGAGTTATACTCCCGGGCAACGCTATGTGTTTCGGCGCAATCCGTATTACTGGCGGAAAGATAAGCAGGGCCAGCAACTGCCTCACATTGAACGGTTGGTGATGCAGATTGTGGAGTCTACGGACACTCAACTGCTGCGCTTTCGATCGGGAGATCTGGATATGTTGGGAGAACTCGGTTCTCTGCGTCCAGAGGATTTTTCACTGCTGAAACAAGAAGAAAGACGGGGGAACTTTCAAATTCAACAGGGAGGCTTGAGAACGGGAACTCTATATGTCACGTTCAACCTGAACACAGGTCGCCGTCAGGATGGCACTCCCCTGGTAGATCCGATTAAATCCCGCTGGTTTAACACGAAAGAGTTTCGTCAGGCGGTTGCCTATGCCATTAATCGAGACAAGTTGATCAATAATGTCTTTCGCGGATTGGCAAAACCCCAAAACTCGCCCATTTCTGTGCAAAGCCCCTTTTATCTCTCTCCAGAGCAAGGACTAAAAACCTATGACTATAATCCTCAACGTGCTAGGGAATTGTTGCAGCAGGCTGGCTTTCAATACAACAGCCAAAACCAACTGCTGGACGCAGATGGGAATCGGGTTCGCTTTAACTTACTGACCAATGCGGAGAATAAATTACGGGTGGCGATCGGTGCTCAAGTAAAGCAAGATCTGGCCGCGATCGGCATTCAGGTAGACTTTGCGCCGATCTCCTTTGGCACGGTCATTGAAAAAATGAATACGTCTCTAGACTGGGAATGCATCCTTCTGGGTTTAACGGGTGGCATTGAACCCAACGATGGCTTTAACATCTGGAATCCAGAAGGAGGATCTCACCTGTTTAATCAAGGCCCTCAGCCTGGATCTCCTCCTATTGTTGGTCGTCGGGTTTCAGACTGGGAACGAGAAATTGGCAATCTCTACATTCAGGGTGCACAGGAGCTAGACGAAACCAAGCGGAAAGCCATTTATGCCAAAACGCAGCAGATTACTCAGGAGAATTTGCCCTTTATCTATCTGGCCAATCAGATGGCAATGGCGGCAATCCGCAATCGTGTAGAGGGTGTAAGGTATACGGCTTTGGGCTTAACTTACTGGAACATTGCCGAACAAAAGGTAAAGCCAGATTAGCAACATGGGCTAAAGGAGCGATCGCCCCTATCTCCGCTCCTGAATCAGCGTCTTCACAATTCCTACTAACCGAGTGATATTCTGCTCCTGTCACTCACAGGTCAGGCGAATATCCATCAGCCCGGTCGTCAGCAGGCCAACCTGTTGAGTCAGGGCTTTCAGTTCCTGGGACATCTCCTGAACGTTTTGGGCGGTTCGTTCGGAAATGGCGACGAGCCGCTCTAATCGGGCATCTATAACTTCTAGGCGTTGATCATTCATCGGGATCACCTGACGGTCATCATTCTACAGGGCATTCCCCGTGCCAAAATTTAGATATCTTTATAAAGCAGACCTTAAC
>CAYPQF010000040.1:0-4264 GCA_964412815.1 uncultured Gammaproteobacteria bacterium | reverse complement strand
AACTGAGCCAGATCCCGTAGTCCTCCAATTGAGCCAGGTTGCTTCTGGAACAGGGGAGAACTAGCAAGACCATCAGGCTGGGAGATATCCCTGGCAATTCCCTGCTTCACAGTTGTTGAACTCTGCTCACTTTGTTGGGAGGGTTGAACAACTGATAGATGAACCTCAGGAACAAGCGCCGAAGTTTCCCACGCTTGGGGAGGATTAGATTCAAATTCCCTGAGTGGAGTGGGTGCGATCGGCGCAAATCCCGAAGTCAACCATCGCTGTAGACTGATCAAATCATTGCTGATTTGCAGGAGATTTTGTATTTCGGCAGCCAGAGTAGAGAGTACCTGACGACTCTCCTCTAATCCATGCTCTGATTCAAACCAGCCTCTGGCGTGCTGATCCATCAGCGCCTGAAAGTCCTGTCGCAAGGCCCGACCCATTTCAGCCATCTTGACTCGCTCTGGGTCTAACAGCGATAGAGATGACGTTTCTGACAAAGAGAGTGAAAAATCAGTGTTCATAACATGGATTTACGGCTTGCTTCGGCATCCAACAATTGCAGGTAGATAGAGGCTTGCGCCATCGTCATGTCCTGGACCTGCTGAGGAGTCCAGCCAAACGCCCGGGCGAGACGAAAGCTGGTATTGACAAGCGGAGATGTTTCTAGCTCGTGGATGGCATTTTTTTTTCTGTCAGTCCACTAATTTGGCGAATTTGCCCAATCAGAAAATTCACCAAACCCAGGTGCAACCGCTTGATTTGCTCCAGAGACAGAGCCGGTTGCACCAGCGATTCTTTGATCATCAACAGGGGAATTAATCCGGCATCATTTTTGGCGGCTTTCATAATTAACTGAAAAGTGCCAATCGTGAGCGGACGAATTTGGACGATCGGGCTGGAGGTCTCCGAGGACTGTGAGCCAGGATGGAGTACCGCAGGCGGAATCGCAACTTCAAACGTCATTGTGGCACCGGAGAGTAGCTCTTCTGGTGTGAGGTGATGGTCAACCATAGGTCAACTCGTCTCCTCACTACTAGCTCGGAGCGCCCGGAAAGAAACAGATTCCATCACAAAATCATCTTCTGGTAGATTGAAGTTCCAGCTTTCAAACTTAACCCCAAAAAGCACCACCTTAGTACTGATGCTAGGCATCGCTGGATTCTTCAGGTCAATCACCATGTTAAAGGTGGGTTGGGCAATCGGTTCTGCTGGGGGCGCACTTTTGGCTCCATCTCCCAACAACAGGCGCAATAATGCTCCATTAATATGTGCCCGCTCTGCAAAACCGGAAATATTGATGTTTCCTGGACGCAGTTCACTCGGAAAGCGCTTGCCAATTTCGTGATAGGGCTTAACCTCATTCTGCACACTGACTTGCACATTTTGCAGACGCCCCACCGCATTAGCAAATTCATACTCGCTAATCAGGCTATCCGCTAAGCCCCCCTCCACGGTGGACTTATCATCAACCGCCAGTACCAGGGTGGCATCAGAACCGCGAAATACATTGGTATTGGGCATACTCTCCTCCTAATAGTAATCCTGTAAGACTGATCCCGAATAGACATTCATAAGCAACCGCTTAACCCAGATACATGGTGACCTTAATGAAATCGATGCTGAAGGTGGGTCGCAAGGTCATCGTGACAATAGCCTCACCGTTAATCTCTTGTGGCCGTGTTGCTGTCACCGCTAACTCATAACTGATCAGCGCTTCGTCTTGCACCATGCGGGTCAGAAAGGCATCTAGCGTAGCTTTCATCGCACCTCGCACCCGAGCATTATTCAACTTGCCAATATAGGGGTCGCAGCCCGATCGCACCCCATAGATGGCATAGTCCACGATGCGCCGAGTTGTAATCTGATGCCAGGCAGTATTGGTAGCAGTAGTGATGCCTTTAACGATGCGAAAACCATCCCGTTGTTCCACCACCAGCACCCGATGCGTCACCAGGTTTTCCAGTTGCGAGGACGAAAACCGCTTGCTTAAACCCGGAATGGTTAAGGATTTGTTGGTGGGACTGGCTTGCACCGGCAGGGAGGAAATTAACCCAGCCACAGCAGCGGCAGTATAAGCACCCGACAGCACCACTTGGGGTGAAACTTGGATTCCTGGGGCGACAAAGATCAAGCGATCGTTATTACACGGGTGCCCTGCGATCGTTGCCACATCCTCAGTGCTACCACTACCAATGATGCCAATTCGTTCCCGCTTGATTTCTGCTGTTGCTTTCAAGTGTCCATCCAGCACTGCCAGCATTTGAGCATTACTCACATCCTGACCTGCCAGGAGCATGATATTGATGATCTCGTTCTCTAATAGTTCTAAACTCCTTTTATAGTCTGTGTCCGTTGCACCTTCCCCATTGGAGCCTCTAGTATGTCCATCCAATCCACTGCCAAATAGTTCACCCTTGTCACTACTGGTATCTTTAGGAAGGTTATACCAAGCAGAAGGAATTCCAGATGAAGGTATGACCACTGAAATCAGTTTGGAACCCTTGGTTGGGTGAGTGACTTGTTCTGCTAAATGAGCACCATCCGCAATCAGGTAGGATTCCTTGACGGTTTGATAGGTCAGTTCGACTTGTTTACTGTTGGCGGCGGGCACTTGATAGGTCGCAACGATCGTGTCCTCAGCAACTGGCGCAACACTAGCTAGCGTTGTAAAGGTCAAATTACCATCGGCATCCAGTTTAACTTCAGGCTTATTACCAGCAGGATTCCCAGAAACAATTTGATAGGAGAGAACCTGCCCTGTACTCTTTTGCCGCACGGTGATCCGATTGAGTCCACTGTTTGCAACAACATAAGCACGCTTCAGTTTTTTGGCAGTTCCAGGCAATTCTTCAGCCACTACCGTCATCGAGTCTTCAGGTGCGCTACTGATTTTGATCCGGATGTCATTGCCCCAAGTTCCAGGTTCTTTAGCTTGGAGGGGAACGAGGGCAGCATTCGTCTCATCTTTGGTTTGATACACGGATGCCACAGCGTAGGACTGCTGTTTATTCTTATCCCATTGGGCAGTTCGAACAGCATAAACCGTTCGCCCCCCATTGTTATAGATCTGTTCTAATGCCCGGATGAGCGTCAGCCCATCCTTGTCTTGAGTATCTCCAAAGAACTCCCTGGCTTCAGAGAAACTGCCGATAATTTGAACCTTGTCTAACTCCCCTTTGGAAGCAGTGCCGACAATTCCAATATTGCCAGAGACAACTTGACCCGCACTGATCAGCGCCTCATCTCGGACTGTAACATAGGTGCCTGGTAAAATGACCTCCACCATAACCATGAACTCCTTATATTTAATGTTTGGAACAGTGTCGTTACGTTTCCCACACTTCAACATCCCCCTTCAGAGAAGTAGAGATAGGATTGATCTACCTCAACTTATTGACTTCATGCTGTCGAGAAACGCGCCATCACTCTGGTGATAATTTGGGTTAATCGTCGGAAAGAATCTCCTGGTTATTGAAAATCCGAAACCAAGGCTCCTCTGTGTCCGGCGCTAACATCCCTCTGTTCATCTTCGTCACGCCAATCCTGAATCTCATGTAAGGCGTGCTGTTCCAGCGTTGCAACCTTTGTACTTACCAGAAGTTGGGTGATGTTGGCAGGATGGGGATCCCACCCCAAACCTTCATTGCAACAGACATCCTCAACACAAGCTGCCAGATTGCTTATATCCACCATATCCCCTCCTCCGTTCAGGCAAATGGAGAACTAGAGAGTTTGATAACGCACCCATTTAATTCTTGCCGGAACAAACGCCAGAGGCAATACGATGATCCGCGTATAGCTTGATGACGATTTTGTAACAAATGACAGGAAAGCGGCGATCGCCGCTTCCATATTTTAAGCCCTGCGATCGCTGCTGTATCTCAAAAACCCAATTCAGGCTGAGATTGTTAACTTCTGTAAAAATGCCTCAGCCTGTTTCTCGCCATCCGCTATGAGCGATTGAATCAATGTTGGAGAGCGATCGAGTTTTGAGGCATAGTCCAGTGACTCTGATAGCGCTGAACTCATCTCAATGGATTTCACCATAATTGTCTTGAACCGTGGCGGCTCTGTTGGAACAAAACACTGCTGATCAATCCATTCATTGACTGACTTAATCATATTCAGTTCTTGCTGCAATGCCAGATTGCCTGACAACTCATTGCGTCGATCCAAAATGTCCGCCGCTGTCATAGGAATCGTTTTGCGTCTCTCCGGATTGATGCGGATAATCCAAATTTCATCCGGACGCTCATCAATCTTGTCAGCCAGA
>CAYPQF010000039.1:0-2676 GCA_964412815.1 uncultured Gammaproteobacteria bacterium | reverse complement strand
TGGAAGAGGATAGGATCGGGAGAGAAGGGTAAAATTCAAATGTGGAGCAAGGGAGGTAAAGGCCACCATGACTTATATACCCGATCACGACTTTGAAGCCGATGAAGATCTGGAAGAAGCGGATGAGGACGTTGCCGAGGACGTACTAGAAGGGGATGAAGAGTGGAAGGAAGCCTACGAAAACCCCGACGAATACGAAGACGAGGATTAAGCAGAGAAGACGATCGCTAACCCATATCCTGCCCTCCCGCTATGCGATCGCCTCAGTCTGGGCAGTTCAAAGATTGCTTGCAGAATGGCTGAGGTGCAGGATGGAGTTGAGATAATTATGTTGTCAGAGTGTTAGCGATCGCATAAGACCGAAGGAGGTTCTCATGGCCTCTAAGCTTTTCCAGTTTTTCTGGCAGCAGTTAACTCCGAAACCTCATTTCTCTGAACAGGAAATTCAGGCAAAAATCAATGAGATAGCGGCGCGGAAAGATAAGCCCAGCGGGAATATTCGAGATGTCGCCATCAAAGAACTTTACGATGATTGGAACGATGCTCAGGAAAGGTTAAGCGATCTGTCCTGGGATCGATTTTTGCAATGGTTAGGTATTCGGGACAAGAAGGGATGGGACTGGGTACAACTTCTAATAATGCCGATAGTCCTGGCTGCTTTAACTCTTCTTTTTTCCTATTGTAATAATCAAGAACAACAGAAAATTGCCCAGGCCAATCGAGATCAAGACCGAAAAATTGCAGATGATAAACAAAAAGACGAGATTTTGAAAAACTATATTAATAGCATGAAGGGATTGTTGCTGGACGAGAAACACCCTTTGCGCTCATCAAAGGAAGGGAGCGAAAGCAACAGTATTGCCCGCACTCTTACCTTAACGGTTCTCAGACAACTCGATGATGATCGCAATAAATTAGTGACCCAATTTTTACAGGATTCACATTTAATTGTCAGTGAGAACCGAAATCAAGGGATTCTTAGCCTGCATGATGCCTACCTCAGCAATGCTAAGCTCGGCGGTACCAAGCTCGGTGGTGCTGACCTCCACAGAGCCAACCTCAGCAATGCTGACCTCAGCAATGCCAACCTCAGCAATGCTAACCTCAGCAATGCTAACCTCGATAATGCTAATCTCGACGGTACTGACCTCAACAATGCCATGCTCAGCAAGGCACAGCTCAAGGGTACGGTTCTCACCAGTACCCACAATCTCAGCAAGGCACAGCTCGACGATGCCAAGCTCAATAATGCCAAGCTCAATAATGCCAACCTCCGCGGTGTCTACCTCAGTGGTGCCAACCTTAGTGGTGCCAGTCTCAATGATGCCGACTTCAGCGAGGCCGATCTCCGCGATGCCAACCTCCGTGATGCCCGCCTCAATCAGGCTATCTTTCTAGCCACAGATCTCCGCCGCACAATAGGGTTAACCCAGCCACAATTTGAGGGACAAGACCAACCCCTGCTTTGCAATGTAGCTTTACCAAAGGGAATAATAGTTAACCAAAATCGAGATTGCGATCGAATCCCAACAGCCTTGTTCAACCGCTACCGACAACAATTCAAAACCGTTGAAGCTGCGAAGGCTTACGTGAACACGATGCGGCAGGAGAAATGGGATTAGCAGCATGGCAGGGTAGGTAGAGCCAGCCTTTAACCCTAACCTGCCTGACCTAGGGGACATGATTTGATGGCAAATCCCTTACCGAATCAGCCAAATAACACCAAGCTCCATAGTCTTTCCAAGGCCATCTTTAGTCCCATCATAGCAACGATACTCAGAGTACCTCAGTCTTACTGGGATGCGTTGAGAGAAGGCTTTTTGAGCGGCAGCAGTCAACTCAGGATGTAAGTTTTTATTCCACGCAAATATCCCCCGATCGCAGGATGCTGTGCCATCACTCGTAACCCAATGATTTTTGCCTACATTGGTTCTTATACTGCAAGTCTTTCCACGGCAACCGAACTCTGTAATATAGACCTTATCTGGCCTTCCCCCTGGGACTGGGGGAATTTCCTGATAAGCATAGGCTTTCGAGCCTACTCCCAAGGCACCTAATGCGATCGCCACACAAAGAACAGCTTTAACAAAAGGCTTTGACAGATGATTCTCACCTGGCTTGTATAACATTGCTTTACTCCTCCTTTTCATTGTTGTAAGGAAGAATGTCCACTGTTTGCACAAGTTGAGGGCTGCTTTCTGACTCACAATTTTGCAGGCCTCCAAATAAATTATACAAAAATAAAAATATTATTCGTGTTCGTACTTACAAAATGATACGTTCAAGGATAATGCGCCTGCATCAAGGCTAGATGTCATGGTACGGGGAGTTATTCCCAAGGGATTCCCAGGGGCGGTTTTGTACTCGCAGGAGTGTCTTTTCCGCTCCAGATGTGCTCTAAGCCCCGTCTTTCCGGACTTCGATGATATCTTGAATTTGGCTGGGAACCTCTGAGAGGAAGTTATAGCCTGTCAGTTTCTCCAACTCCTTAACGGTAGTCAGGTAATCTTTGTAGCTATTCGTCTTGATGCCCAGTTGATTCGGTATATTGACGGCAATCACGCGAGTATTGGCTGTCACCCCTTTTACTCCTAATCCAGGTTTATCTAAAACTACGACAATTTTCCAGAGACTACTGGGCACCGTCACTTCGTGTTTGCCAATCTTCGTTTTAGT
>CAYPQF010000038.1:0-143924 GCA_964412815.1 uncultured Gammaproteobacteria bacterium | reverse complement strand
AACTTATCGTTCTCCGTCTCTCATGTCACTTGACCTCAGTGCTCTAGATCTGGCATAATTCTTTTTTTTTAATACACACGCAACCACCTAGTTCTACACCGAGTGGACAGTCGGCAGCGTCAGATGTTTATACGAGACAGGTTACATTCCCGATAACTTTCTTGAGGTAGTCCTCGTCCTCTTGTGTTTCTGTTTTCGTACTCTTACCAGCATTCTCAAATGCAAGATGCGCGTTCTGCTTAAACTGTGCCCGCCATTTATTGATGAGCGAGGCGTTGATACCGTACTTGATCCGTACCTGATCGATTGTCCGGTCAGGACGCATGGAGTGCAGTACTACCTGAAGTTTAAATGCCGAGTCGTAACTCTTTCGTTTTGCCATGTCTGATGTTACAAATTGCTAACAGGGATATTCTACCTTATCCCTGTGTGTAGTATATCGGGGACGGCTCACTTATTTATCAGTAAAAAGTCTGAAAACACTTCGTGCAATTCGAATACTCTGTCTTAATGGTTATGGGCAAGATAGCATGATCCTTTTACGTTCATTAACAGATAATTTTTTAAATATTAGATATATTAGAACAGATAAGGCTAAGCTATCTAAAAGATACATGGAATACAAAAGTATTGCTGCACATAAAATGTTTGAAGGCATTGAGTCTACTCAGCGTTTTGGTCGATTGAAGATAGATCAGGAATATACTGACAATAGAAAAAAGATGAAAGCTGCGTATGATAAGTTTATAGCTGAATATGGTAAAGGAAAATTATCCTCATGGAGTGGTAAGTCAACTTATGAAATGGCAGCTATTACAGGTGATCTCGATACTTATCAATGGATATATCGGTATGCATCAAATCTAGCACATTCTAACTCAATGTCTGGATATGAATACTTGGAAGAAAACATAGATAATACTATGAATTTATCTATAGGTGCGAGTGATACATGGGTTAAAAGCTCTATTGTAGTAGCAACTATTCTTGTCATTGAGCTTTTCGGTGAGTATGTTAGAGAGTTTAATTTGGATAAAGATTTTTCAAATTACCTTCTAGGATTAGCAAAAAAACTTAACCCTAAAATTCATGAGTTAATTTAAGTAATTTTTTACAGCTCAACTAAACCATTCAGTTTTCTTTTTATTGAAAATTTATTGCTATATTTTGGAGTCTTTGGTTTTTCTGTAATAGACTTTGTTAAAAGGTCAATAAATGAATCAGCATTTAAACTCTTACGATTATGATGATAAGTGTTAAACACTGGTTTGTACTTAAATATTAAGTAAAATTCTAAATCTTTGTAGTCTTCGTCATAAATAACTTGAAATTTAAAACTCTTGTATTTATGTCTCCATAATCTAAATAATAGGCTTTCACGACCAATATGATTCCCGAAATAGTATTTCATTCTGAATTTTATTTTATTTGAAGAACCGATATAAAAGGGTATATTGTCATTGGTCATAAATATGTACACACCGCTTTTATCCTCTATATTATTTATCGCAGTAATAGAATCATTTTTTGTTAGTGAGATTACTTCTTCTAGCTGGATTTTGTAGTCCTTATATTTATTGTTCAGTTTTTCTTCAAGTATATTTTGGATGGGTAATGTACGGTTGATTCTTTGCCAATTCTGCTTTCGGCAGTAACTTGAACAAAACTTTTGTGTGGGTAAATTTGTACTAAATTCCTTATTGCAGTGGCTACATGTATTCTTCATTGAATCTTAAAAAGACTTTTATCAATAACGTAGTCAATTCTTAATTATACTTAATACTACCGTCTCGTATTATGATGAATTTTACGAAATACAATGGTAAATTTGTTAATATATTATATTTTTAACTTTCTAAAAAATCGCATTTATTCTAAACCAATTTATCAAGTGATTTAGAATTTTTTTATCGGATACCAAAAAGAAGAGTTTGGTTCCCATACTCCCATGTGACTACAAATAGTAGAAAAATATGTAATTAAGCCTAAATCATATCCCACTTAATACCCCATCCCACTTAAAGATATATTCCAATACTTGGTTCCAATTATCAGTTACCTTGTCCACAAGTAAGTTTTCTATATCTATCCATAAAGATCAATATCTGGTTAAGAAGGCTAAACTTTTGTTTTGTAAACAGTATTTAAAATCATACTCATAGATTTTACTGGTTAATTTTTCCTTTATTAACTTTGTTTATTAGAAGGGCTTAAGATGTCTATATTAAGGATATGAAAGGCTGAGTAAGATGTAAAAAAGAAAACAGAAAGCCCTAAATCTGCTAATATACTTTTAACTTATCTTTCTCTAAAATGAAGTTTTTCTTTATCTGGATCAAGCATACTCTCAGTCCAGTCAACTTCCCAGAATAAGCCATTCCATAAAGACATGAAATCATTAATATGCTTTTTTTTCATTCTCATATTTTCATCAGGAATTAAAGTATTTTTTGTTTTTTAAGTACTTTTATAATTCCACTAATATTTTTATTTCCGATATCGTTTACTGTTAAGAGGGGTGTTTTACCTCGAATATTTAACAAAAGTGTATGTAAAGGACTATCCTCCATAGCTCTAGCAAAATGATATTGAAACTCAAGATTTTTATTATTTTCAATCCAATGGACAAGCGTATAATTCATTGATTTTGGGTTGTTGTAGATAACAACATCGGGTTTTCTTGTAGTCTTTGACCATGTATAGTTATCAGTTTCGATATCATAACCTCCATACTTTACAAGAGTAGTGATCCTTTTATCTAAATTTTTCAGAAACTCTTCTGCTGTTTTCTTAGAGAGATAAAGAATATATTTAAGTGATGCTTCTCCTCTTATGGGAACAAAACCTATAAACGAAATTTCTGGCTCTTCTTTTTGATTAGATTTTATAAATTCAAAGTAATCTCTTTTGCTGTCTGTTACGCCTACCAAGATGCATTCCATTTTCTCAAGTAATGGCAAGTAATCATCTATTGTATAGATTATTTCAGAGCTCTGTACAAAATTAAGGTTCAAGTTACCTACAATTAAGTTTTCATACATATTTGAAAAAATCTGATCTCCACTTAAAGGTTCACCAACATCAGCAGGGTTAATTGTTTTCGGTTGATCAGTTAATGAAAAAAAATATTCATAATACCCTGCCACATCTTCGTTTGTAGCATCTGGGAAGTACGGTATATTTGCCTCTTCTGCAATTTCATCCAGGTTGTATGTCAGTATACGTTCGTTATTTTTTATAGCTTTAATCAGGTGGTTTAATCTAATATCAGGAGCATTCTTCCTTTCAATTAAATAGTGGTTAAGGTTCTCGAATGTGTCAAAAAGCTTTTCTGGTTTTGCATTAGACCTTAATCCATTATTTAGTGCGATAAATGGAATTTTGCTTGTAAAAAGCTCTCTATATTTTTTTGAAAACTGTGTAGCAAAATATAGCCTTTGGAGATAGTCATAATAGGTTTGATTAACATTTTGGAAGGCCCAATTATCAGACTCAGTTTTGCCATATTTCATTTTTACAATACTATATTGCATGAATGTTGCAAAACCCTCTTGAACAAAATGTTGAGAGTTGTAAAGCAGATTACTAATCTGATTTATTTCTTGCTTATCAATTTTTGAGATTATATCTGAGTGCTGAAAAAAAGAACAAGAACCAATCCCAAAATCAGTAGCTAAGCCTAGTTGAGCGTGAACATTTTCATGTACCCATGTTAACTCCGCTTGAAGTGGATTTGAAAGAAGAGCTCTATAATCTAATCTTATTTTCATTTCAACTGGATCATATAATCCTCTGACAAGTCCTTCTTGATGGTACCAATTCATAAAGAATATTTTACTATTTTTGTAACAAATCAGATCTTGCCATTTATACTGTTCTTCTGACTAAGTTGATTGTCACTGAACAATTGGAATTTTTAAACTAACATATATAAATCTTGAGAATCTATTTATATAGTAGTGACAATAACTTAAATACCTTTATGATAATTAATACAAAGTTTTTGGGGATGGATAGCACTTAAATTTGCATCGATACTCATGTCTCTTGTCAGAAAGCTGTTCTGAGCTTGTGGGGCAATGATACGACATGTTTTAAAAGTAATAATTGAAGTAGTTTTTTTCATATTTTCAATACAATTCTTTCAAATACTACAATTAGCTATTGTTCATATTGATAAGAGCAAGACATGTTAAAACCAATATTAAAACATCTTTTTTTTACATTAAAACTAGAACTCCATTTTTCATGAATATTAAAACTCATCTTAAAACTCCAAACAAAACTTGACAACTTATGTTAAAACAATTATAATACTAATTAAAACTATGGATTTAAACAAAATAATTTTACAGATCGCAAAGAAAGAGAAAGTTATAAAAACAAAAGATATTCTAAAACATTTAGAATCTTATACTCCTCAATATATTAGTTTGAGAGTAAATAAACTAGTTAAAGAAGGATTACTCATAAAATCTGGATCAACTGCAAAGGCAAGATACGCTTTACCAGAAAATGCAGAATTTTTAGAAAAAGTTTATCAAAAAAGCCTAATAAGAAAATCTTTAAAAGAACATGAAGTCTTAGATGAAGTGAATAGGTCAGCCTCTTTTTTGGAAGAACTTAATGAGAATATAAGAAGTAATTTTGATTATGCTTTTTCAGAAATGCTCAATAACGCAATTGATCATTCAAAGTCTAATAAGATAGATATTCAGGTGTTAACTGACAGTGAAAACTTAAAATTTGTTGTAAATGATAAAGGTATAGGCGTATTTAGAAATGTAATGAAAAGCAGGAATTTAGTACATGAGTTCGAAGCAATGCAAGATTTATTGAAAGGTAAAACGACCACGCAACCACATGCTCACTCCGGAGAAGGAATTTTTTTTACATCTAAAGTAGCAGATGTATTTTCTTTAGAAAGCTACGGTTATTTATTAAGAGTAGACAACAAAATTAATGACGTGTTTTTTGAAAGGCTTAAAAGATCAAAGAAAGGTACTAAAGTTACTTTTATTTTATCGAAGAAAAGCGTAAAGCATTTAAAAGATATTTTTAGCAAATATGAAACAGATCATGAGAATCCTGATTTTGATAAAACTGAAATAAGAGTAAAAGTATACACAGTTGGAACAATATATGTCTCTAGATCGCAAGCTAGAAGAATATTAACAGGACTTGATAAATTTAAACAAATAGTCTTTGACTTTGATAATGTTCCAACTGTGGGACAAGCATTTGCGGACGAAATATTTCGAGTTTTTCAAATTAATCACCCGTGGATAACATTAACTCCAATTAATATGAATGAGGCAGTTAAATACATGGTAGATAGAGTAGACAAGCCTCAGTTAAAACTCCCATTATAATACAGATAAAAGCTTCGAGAAGTGCCACTGGTAGTTGTTACATTCATCTCCGAACTCCAGTCTCCCGGCATACAACCATGTCCGGCCCGTACGGTAAAGGTGTAGCTGGTGTTTGGGGAAAGCTCATTGATCGTGTACGAGAGCACGCCGGAGCTGGTCTCTGCGTACTCAACGCCAAACCGCTTGTCTCCCGATTCGTAGCCATAGGCGATAAAGTATTTGTCCACCTTCCCCGCAGCCGGAGAGAAATGGAGCGTCGCGGTTGTCCCGGTTACATCAATCTGGAATAGTTCCGGTGCAGAGTCCGGAGCAAGTGCCGCACAGGAATAGGGCCGTACTGCTTGTCTCGATGAACCACCGCGACGAGCAGGGGAGGACGTAACTGCTGGTGACACAGCTGGTGTTCCGGTCGGACTTACTGTTGGCGTTGGAGAGGGTAAAACCTGACTAAATTTCTGCACACGAAAATTATTTTCATCTGCAATATATACGTTACCACTCAGGTCGACGGCAATGCCGCTTGGTGCATCAAACTGAGATGATCCGGAACCCTGAGTTCCCCACTGTTCAATAAAGGTGCCATCATTGGAAAACTTCTGAATCCGGTGATTTCCGCTATCTGCTACATAGACATTTCCGTCGCCATCAATGGCAATGCTTTCGGGACCGTTAAACTCACCTTCTCCACTTCCATTTGTACCCCATTCTCTCACATAGACACGGGAGCTGTTAAAGACCTGAATACGATCGTTTCCGGTATCCGCGACAAAGATGAATCCGTCAGGATCAATGGCAATTCCCTCTGCCCAGTCAAACTGGCTGTTTCCACTGCCGCTTCCTCCAAATGCAGCGATAAAATTACCGTCGCTATCAAATACCTGCAAGCGGTCTGTCCGGTCTGTTATATAGACGTTGTTATTGCTATCAACGGCAATTCCTTCAGGATAGATAAATTCTCCATTTCCCAGCCCGACGACACCCCAGGTAAGCAAAAACGTGCCTGAACTGTCAAATTTTTGAATACGGTGATTATCCCAGTCTGTTACATATACATCTCCTGCACTATCAACTACAATTGAGCGCGGAGCAGAAAACTGACCATTTCCCGTTCCGAACGATCCAAAAGATGATTGAAACGTTCCTGCCGAAGAATAAATGTTTACTTGATTGCTGCCAAGGTCCGCTATGTAGATTGTTCCGGTGTTGCTGACCGCTACTCCTTCCGAAACCACAATTTGCCCTGGGCCTGAATTGGACGCAATAGTTTGGGAAAATACATACTCAGCAGAAACCGGAGAAACAGTAAAGAGGAATAGCACTGTTCCCAGCAGAATGGCGAGATAATTCATAGAGTACATATGTTCTAAATGGTAAATAAACCGTTGCTCCTGTTACTCCGTATACCGGAAAAATGATGTCTTTGTTTCGCTAGTTGTCCCGGTCTTAAACTCAACCTGATTGCTCCAGATACCGGAGGCACAGCCGTTTCCGGCGCGTACCTGGACCCAGAACGTACTATTCGGCGGCAGATCATTGATGGTGTAGACAATTGCCCCGTCCGAATGGCCGTACGGCACATTTACGCCATACATATACTCATCTTTCTTGAGGGTGTAGCTAATAAAGTATTCCGATATATTATTGTTAACCGGCGTAAAGTGTAGCGTGGCTTTGGTGTCGGTCACATCAATCTGAAAGAGATCGATAAAGCCCTGTGGCGGCAGATTGGCACAAACGGGTGCTTTGGCTTTTGGCGCACCAGGAGAAGATGCCCGTCTTTCAGGTTGTGGTGTCGGGGTGGGTGTTGCATCCGGTTTCCGTACACCAAAAATGCCATAGGTCGAAAAGGTTTCCATGGTGCAGGTAATGGTGTTGGCATTCGTGTCTACCGTACAAGATTTTGCTTCCCAGTCGTTGTTTCCCAGATAGCGGTACAGATCAATAGTTTCTTCGACGTACTGATCCTCAACATCACTGCCGTAGTTGATGACCAGGGTCAATGGTTCGTCAAAGTCGGTAATCTCGGTGCTGCTGTCGGTAACAGCGGAAAAGTCGTAGATATGGGTGGAGACCAACTCTTTGGCAGGTGGCGGGGTGGGAACGTTGGTGGGGGCCAGACGATTAATCTGGAAGGTGCTGGTGTTGCTGGCGTAGTTTTGTGGAATGGTAAGGGTGATTGTTGACGAGTTGTTGTTGTAGGTTACGGTACCGCCACTGGTTGTGGGGATTTCCTCTTCTGAACCTTCGGTGATTGTGGTTACACAGCCTGTTGTGGAAAATGTCTGCTGTTCACTCACTTTTTCGGCTAGTGCATGATTCCGCGACCGGACACGGAAAAAGTAACGGCTACACGGCGTCAGGTTGGAAAGCACCATACTATGACTGGTCACGCGGGTGACCGTATCAAGTTCGAGAGTGGTAAACCCATAGGAAGGAATACGACCGTAGTCAACCTTCGAAGAGCCCGGCTGAGCGGTAGTCCAGGTGATGGTTGCGCCGGTATCTGTGGGCGTGACCTGAATGTTTGAGATATCGGGATTCCCAGCCAGTACACGGAACGCGATGCCTCCACTATTTGCAGTAACAACCGGAGACACCTGGGATATCGAGTCAGTAGCAGTTACCCGCCAGTAATAGGTTCCGTTCGGAAGTGTCTGTCCTTCGGAGCCAGCGGTATAGGTGCCACCTGCGGCGGCCTGACCTACGGTAAAGCTGCGTGCACCGATTGCAGCAAGGGCAGAAGTATAATCTACAACCGGACTGGAAAAATTGCTGGTATCATCGATCTCGATCCGGTAGCGGACGGTATGGGCACCGTTACTGTCGGCAATAGAAAAGGTGAGCTGCGGTTGTGTTGAGGTGATATAACTACCGTTGACCAGATTGGTAGGGCCAAGTGATTGTACGAGCGGGGCGTGTCGGGTGGTAAAGGATCGAACTTCCGAGAGTGCGGTGGTGACGTTATTGACTGCTTGTACACGCCAGTAGTACGTCGCTTCCGGAGTAAGTATTCCCGTATAAGTATATGAAGTATCTGTGAGGCCGGTTTGATTGACGACGATGTTCGCGAAGTTGGCATCGGTAGCAACCAGCAACGTGTAGCTGGTTGCATTGTTGGCGGATTGCCAGGAAAACGTTGGCACCAGTGACTCTTCGTTTGCTCCATCAGCCGGAGCGGAAAGTACCGGAATTGCCGGCGCATTAGAGTCATATAACAGAACATCATCGCAGGTAGCACTGCTGTTTTGAGTGTACGTGCCACCACTTGGTGTATACGAAATACACTGGCCATTTGTCAGAGACTCAGTGAGAGCTGAATAGAGAACTCCGACGGTGCCAGTACTGTTTTCTACTCCGATTGTGGCACTATTGCCGAAGGATGCCGGGCCTCCCTGCAGGCTAATATACTGTGTATGAATGGTATTAGTTCCTTCGTATAAAATAGTCTGGAAGGTTCCCATTTGTAACGTGGGATTGCTGAAAAAATACATGTTCGTCCACTGGACAATCAGTTTCCGGTTTGGGGCGGTACCTGCGGTGTAATAATAAATAGTCTGTCTGTTATAGCCTTCTGTTATCAGATCGTCCCAGAATGCAGCGATAAAATTATTGGGTGTTGCTGGAGATGGGAGTGACCCGTTCGAATACTCTGCTGAACCGCTCCCGAAATTTAACATACCATTAATATTGACATACGCCTGAGAATAGCTATTCCCGAAAAACGTGAAGTTAAATCCAATGGGTATTACTACAAAATCATCGTCTCCGGCAAGGTTGGTATTATTCCCTTCGTAGAGAGTTTGAGCTGCTGCGACAGAAGGAAATAGAAACAGAACGGCAAGAAAGATAAGACATATACTAATTGAGTGGTATAACCGCATAGATTTAATTCTACAGAGGCTTTCTTACGAAACACAATGGTAAAATTTCTACCGGTTATGCGCTTGTGGAGTTTTTGATACAATACAATATGTCCCTCTCGCTCGCGTCACTTATTATCTCGAACCTCCTGATGTATTACTATGCCCGGACCGAAGCATGGAGTTTTCCGACATTGTTGCTTGCGTATTGGCTCCAAAGTGTGATTATCGGGGTGTTCCAGGCCCTCAGAATGATACGTGTCGAGCATCCGGAGTTTCATACGTCAGAGAAGGTCAGTCTCCGCTTAAACGGGAAAGATATCAGCACATTGCACGGTCAGGTAGGGAAATACTTTATGAGTTCTTTTTTTGCCCTTCATTATGGTATTTTTCACTTTGTCTACTTTATCTTTATTATGGTATTTGGCGCGACAGGAATGTTTGGAGGAGGATTTCAGGATATCGGGAGTGTTACGCTGTGGGGAGTCACCATTTCCGGTGTTTTTATCACGACACTGATCTTTTTTGTAAACCATCTGATCTCGTTTATCACCAACCGCGAGGAGACACAGGGTAAGGTGAATATGGGAATGATGATGATCTATCCGTACGCACGGATTATCCCCATGCATCTGACCATCATTTTTGGGGCGATGTTCCAGTTTCCACTGGAGTTGTTTATGGGCTTAAAGACAGTTGCTGACGTGGCAATGCATTTGCAGGAGCATAAGAAGAAGATTGTTCCCAAAACCCGAATGAATTATGAAACCGCATGAATTTTCTTGATATGTCTCTCTCCCCAGTTACACATCATCTGTAACACTGGTTCCAGCGTTTTTCCATACTCCGTGATGGTGTACTCAACCCGGGGTGGAATCTCCGGATAAACAGTACGAAGCACCAGCCCGTCTTTCTCCAGTTCGCGTAGTTCTTGGGTTAACATCTTTTGCGTGATGCCGGACATAGTCTTCATTAACTCGCCAAACCTTACAGGAGTGTCCCGCAGATGCCATAAAATAAGTGGTTTCCATTTTCCGCCGATCACTTGCAACGTGACGCCAACCGGGGTAGCAGTGCATGTTTTGTTTGTCATAATCTATTAGTATATAAAAAGTAACTTAGTGATAAATAAGTGCGTACTAGTAAAAAAGTAAATATAAGTATAAACTACTTTTATTAAAAAATCATCATTATTTGCATCACTATGATCAAACTTAAGATTCTAACCGGATCAACCCGTCCCGGTCGCTTTAACATCCAGCCGGCAACCTGGATTACCGAAATTGCCAAAAAACGCACCGATATCTCCGTAGAGATGATCGATGTACAGGAGCTTAATCTCCCGTTTCTTGACGAACCGATGCCACCGTTAATGCATCAGTATTCCAAAGACCATACCAAAGCCTGGTCTAAGCAAGTAGAAGAAGCTGACGCCTTTATTTTTGTAACACCCGAATACAACCATTCATACTCACCTGCACTGAAAAATGCGTTGGACTATCTCTATCACGAATGGACCTATAAACCAGTTGCGTATGTCAGTTATGGCTCTCTGGCAGGAGGTTCACGCGCTGTCGAGCATCTGCGTGGTGTAGCAGGAGAGATGAAGATGTTTGATCTTAAGGAGCAGATCTTATTACCAAATTACTGGGGGAACATGAGTAGTGAAGGGCAGTATCAGTTTACCGCGGATCAGGAGAAGGAGGCTGTGGCCATGATTGATTCGCTGGTATTCTGGGCTGAACAGATGAAAACCGCTCGGAGTAAGATGAAGAAGCAATAAGTAATCGTCAGTTGTGTATATGGTTCGGCAATAAGAAGCGGACGGCAATGCCGTCCGCTTTTTTATTGTTTCAACAGTCTAAACCTGTGTTTAAATGGTATAATAGTCCCAGCGTTCTCAACACTCAGAGAGGAAGGGTATGTCACCGCTCATCTTTCTTTCGCAGATCGCACTGATGCTTGCGCCGGCGTTGCTTGATCTCTACTGGATCTGGATAAACGATCCGGTGCAGGAGACGAAGTACCTGCGTGGCAGATCCGACTGGCAGATTCAGACCGAGCTGCAGCAGCGGGGAGTCAGCTATCTGTCCCTCGGTGATATGTATCGCCAGCACAATAACGCATTCATCGTGGCCCGGATCATGATGTTTTTCTTTATTGTGCTGATGAACATTCGCCCCGGGATGCCGTCCTACGAGGAAAAGGTTGCCTTCGGCATCTTTATCCTCAACCTGATCGTGCTTGTCCTGAAGCTGATCGAGTGGTGGGCGGCCGGGCACCGGGCAGAGAGCGAGAATGAAGTGCCCATGCACTACAGCCGCCTGCACGGATACCGGCAGCGATACGCGCTGGTGCACCAGAGCCTGGTCTGTCTGACGGTGGTGATCGTGATCTACGTCTGCGGGAAGACATTCGAGTTTTACCAGCTGTACGCGGCCAGCGTCGTCTGGTAGCGGCCACAGAATACAGGGAGGAACAGATGCCGGATATGATGAAAGAACTGGCAATACTGGCCGGATACATTCCCGACTGGCTCTGGCATGCCTGGCTGCTGATGCACGTGAGTATCGTCGTGCATGAGCTCGGTCATGCGGCGATGAAGATCTGGTTCCGGGAACTGCGGGTAGAGGCGATCACCTTTAGTTCGCAACCGTTTCCGATTCCCATCTGGTTCAAGCCGGTCATGCTCTACGTCGGCCTGCTGCCGTTCCGCGGGCGTGTTAAGTTCGATTACGGCACCGTGCGCGGCTGGCGCTACTGCCGCATGGTCTGGGTAACGACGCTCGGCGGCCCGCTGGCTGGAGGACGATGAGACTGAGTGAGGCCCTGCGGGACAATGGCGTCCCGCAGGCCTTTTTAGTATACTGTCCCTATGAAAATCGGCTACGTAGGAGATAGTAAACGGGAAACCCTTCAATCGGCAAGACGGTTCCGCCTCGCATCATTTACTCCAGAAAAGTTTCTGGAAACCGCCCGCCTAAATCTGGAAGGCTTGCACCAGAACATTGAATATGCAGCTTCACATCAGCTTCTTTTTTACCGTATCCGCTCTGAAATTATTCCTTTTGCCTCTCACCCTGTCTGTACGGTCAACTGGCAGCAGGAATTCTCATCACTGCTGGCTGACATCGGGAAGCTCATTCGTCACTCAAATATGCGTATTTCGTTTCATCCTGATCAGTTTGTGGTGCTGAATGCTCCTTCTGAAAAGGTGCTCCAGAACAGTACCAGGGAGTTGTTGTACCAGGCTCAGGTTCTGGAACTGCTGGGACTGGGAACGCCACATAAACTTCAGATCCATGTAGGTGGGGTGTACGGAGATAAAAATGAAAGTATCCGGCGTTTTATTTTGGCTTATCGTGAGCTTCCGGAACTGATTAAGCAGCACCTGGTAATCGAAAATGACGATCGGCTCTATAGCGTCTCTGATTGTTATGCTATCCACGAAGCAATAGGTATTCCCATTATTTTTGATAATCTCCACCATGCGCTGAATCCGAATGGAGAGTCAATGCGCGATGCGATGGAACGCTGTTTTTCTACCTGGCAGCGGGAACGGGATGGCGTGCCGATGGTAGATTACAGTTCGCAACAAGCCGATATGCGTGTGGGCAAGCATGCAGATCACATTGATATCAAACAGTTTCGTCAGTATCTAGCGGAGAGTAAGGGACTGGATTTTGATATTATGCTGGAGATTAAAGATAAAGATATTAGTGCACTCGAGGCACTCCCTCTAGTACAACAGCGATAAGTAACTTCTTGACAGAACAGGCTTACTTGCATTGATTAGAGTCCTATAGTATGATATTAATACAACGTGTTCTACGTGAACAGCCTGAGGAGGCACCAATGACCACATTTGACGACGCGATCGGCGGCATCATGGCCGGGCTCGGTTCGGCGCTGCGGGGGGGCGAGATCCTTAAGATTATTGAGCAGGCGATCATCTGCTGCGTGAGCGGCCAGATGATCTGCTTCGCCTTCGCGCAGGTGCAGATTGCCACGGGCGGCGGGGACCTGCAGAACGTTCCCCTGGATGAGACGGGTGACAACAGCCCGTTCGCCCACGTCGTCACCACGCTCAGGCTGATCCAGCCGACCATGGTCGTGCTCGTGACCCCGGCCGAGCTGCCGGAGACGAGCTGCCGGCTCAGCTGCGTCAGCGGGCAGGGTGAGAACATGGTCCAGATCGTGCTGGATGTGGCCGGTCTCACCATGATGCCCGACGACGGCCAGACCTTCTAGTCACGGCTGGGGCATGCCGACGCCGGCGGTATGATTTCGATGCTGAGACATCAGATCAGCCGTTCGGCGTCGGAATCATACCCCCTTCCTTCCAGATGTAGAAAGGTAAGCTAATGATCCGAGGTCCACACGCGGCGATTTTTGGAGGGCTATGTATGGCTCTCGAGTCTGGCACGATCGGCGAGATCATCCCGAATGGGTTCGTTATCAGGCTGGGAGATGTGCTGATCAGCCTCACGTTCCGGCAGGTGCTACTCGGGCAGGCAGGTGAGACTAAGATCCCGTTAACGGACGAGCTGCATGGTGCCTTCGACAACATCATCAACGCCATCCGGTCGATCCAGGGCATTGCGCGAATCGATCTCCTGACGCCTCAGGTGGAAGACTCGATTTGCAGGTTTGTGCTGAGCTGCGAGACGATTGTCATCACACTGGACCTGATGGGCTATTCGATGGTCTCAGTTAGCAAGTAGTGCCAGCAGGCTAGACACGCCGGCGCCGGCAGGTATGGTTTCGATGCTCTGCATCAGACCCGCCTGCACGGCGTCGGAACCATACCTTCATTTATTTCAGAAAGCTGATTATAAAGAAAGTTGAAGCAGATCTCCTACCTGAATCTCAAGCACACTGCCTGACTCATTTCTGATACGTGCGGGTACTGGTGTTGCGGTTGGTGTCGGTGATGGTCGCTGTGCAGCTTCCGTCAGTCTGGCCGACAGCGGGTCGAGAGTAGGGGTCGCAGTCGGTACCTCTTCTACTGCAGGTATCGGGGTAGGTGTTGCACTGGAAGTGGTCTGCCGGGGAGCAACGGTCGCACGTGGAGCCTGTTCAGTCTGACGGGATTCATTAGCAGAGGTATCGTTGGCCGGAGCGTTCTGTAAGCCCGTTGGCTCACGTTGTGACCAGTTGGTAGGTACGGTTGCGGTAGGTGTTGCAGGTTCATCATTATATGTGTCTGCGCCAAATCGGGTGTTCAGCTTTGTATCCTGCTCCAGGTTAAACTGTACCCATTCTTCATCGTATACTTTTTGAGTTATGTCATAGGGCGAAAGTGTCTGTTTATTTTCACAGTCCATGTTTCCCATCTTTCCCTGGTCAACTACTACCGTTGACCCTGTCTTTTTACAGGTAATCTCCACCGTACCCTTGAGTACAATTGCCAAATCGTATCCTTCAGTCTTGACTCCATGATTATACGAAGTTCCCCGCACTACGGCTGTTACTGCTTCTGACTCAGTCTGATAAAACTCATCTCCGATCAGTTTTTTAATACGGGACCAGATTCTTCCCTGAATAATCTCAACAATCACTGAGTGCGGTTGAGCATATTGGCTGACCTTAACCTGTGTTTCGTAGTCCAACCGGGTAACGGTTCCCCCAGGATACACCAGTTGTGCACGCGAGTTTTTTGCAGTCGTGATGGTAGTTCCCACAGGAATGGCCTGTTTATGCACTGCTTTAGTAAACGTATCGCTGGATGGAGTTTTGATAAAAACCGAACCCGAAAAAATTTCAAGCGTAATGGCAGCGGGGATAGGGGTTGGCGTACTGGTTTCGCCTTTTACCTGTGCCTGTTTCTGCTCTGACGGTGTTACCGCAAGTGCATAGGCTACAATTCCGGCAAACATCAAGCCGGTTATCACAATAATGCTGAGTATCGTTTTGCGTGAGAGCGCATTCATATATTGATTATACCAGTATGCCGTCCTGAGGTCAGGTGTTACTAAAAGAGCCACAGAGAGGGATGTGGTATAATGTTATAGGATTAAATCTCTCCCTTCGGGGTATATGAGAGGTGGATATGAGCCTGGAAATGACCTATCTGAGTGTCTTCGTGCTGTGGCTGTTCTTTGAGGCATATTGGCTGGCGGTGAATAACCCCCTTGCCGATACCCGGTACCTGAAGGGACTGTCACGGTGGAAGATTCAGATCGAACTAACGACACGCAACCAGTCGATGTCCCAGCTAATGTCTGACATTACCTGGCACACCATGGGGTTTATGCTGGGTCGATGCAGCGCCGGAATGTGGATTCTGTTTCAAGCCGCGGAGTATCCTTCGACGCTGGAACAGATCTTTCTCTGGAGCCTGGGCGGACTGAACGGGCTTGCCGGCATTATCTTTGCCTGGGAGTACACCTGGCACCGCCTGGATACAAACCACGAGAACGCGATGCCGGAGGTCCTGCACAGCTGGCATACGGGTCGGGCCCGCTGGCCCTGGATGGGCATCCTGATCAACAGCAGCGGTCTGGTGAGCGTCGGCATATGCCTGTGGGAGATCTATCTTCTCTCGTTCAGGTGATGGCAGACGCTGAGAATACGGTGTTGATATCAGGCTGCGCGAGAGGTCCTTACGCCAAGCACTATCCCACACGAAAGGAGAACTATCCTGCCGGGAGACCCCCGGCAGGACCACACATTACTGTGTGTTAACATTGACTTCTTCTGGCACGTTAATGGTTGGTCCCTGAGTTGCAGCACCCAGCATTGGCAGTCCGTAATAGAACAGCAATGCGAGGAACACAATCAGTAAAATAACCCCCAATAAAAATCCCATGCCGCCGGACTGATCTGTTCCTGTTGTATAGACTACTTCACGATCTGCCATAGGTATAGAATAATTAATAATCTACGCTTATTGTCCTATAACTTCTTAAGTACCACGTGATAAACATGTTGATGTTATGTAAAAAATGATAGGAGAACATCTTCCTGTTATGGCAGCCTGAACTTGATTTATTTACTATCCTATAGTGTAATATGGGTAGAGAACTTTGGCACTATAGTGAGGAGCCATTCGTGAGCACGCAGCAGCCCGTCAGCCAGACCACGACCAGCACGTTCACGGCCGTTGGAATCGTCGAGCACGTCACCATACAGGGCGTGTTCTATACCGTCCACGGGTGCGATCGCCAGGCGATGTGGCCTATGATGAGGGAGCAGTACAAGCCCAACGGTGTTCATCGTCTCGGCAACTTCTGCATCCTGACGATCCGTGAGATCGGCGATCAGCTGATCGTCGAGCAGATCGAGATCATGCCACCCAACATCACCGAGATCCTGGCCCGCGGCCGCCGGCGCACGGTGCGTCGCCGCGTCGAGGTCGTGGTGATTGAGGAGATCCCCGATCAGGTCGAGGTAGTCATCCCCGGTACCACCATGACCTGGTGGGTCCGGAAGGATCGCCTGCCCACTGAGGAGATGCTCGGCAGCCCTCTCGCCACGCCTCTGGAGCTGGAGATCGAGGTTGATGTCACCAGCGACGAGGTTCGGTACCTGAACGCGCTGTCGGATCGGCCCAAGAAGGGGGACCATCAGTTACCCTGGACCGGCAGGATCGTGCGCGTCGAGCGCAGCTACCTGCTGATCGAGCCGGATAACCCGGGGCTCCAATCCCGCTGCCGCAACGGTCGCCTGATGGCGCGCTGGGACGGCTGGAGCACGGAGCTGGCCGACGTGCTCGAGGGGAACCACCGGGACACCATGATGGGAGCCCAGGTGGAGTTTAAGCTGGGCAACCAGACGACGGATCGCGGGCCCGAGCTGATCATCGTGGGCTGCCACTTCCGGCAGCTACGGCCCTCTGCCGTCTACTAGTGTCCATGCCAGCGTCAAGCTGGCACCCCGCGCCGCGGGTATGGCCTCGATGCCGTGCATCGACCTACCCCGGCGGCGGGGCCATACCCTTTTCTTCTATCGTTATATCAGGACGTCCAAAACTTACACTCTTACACTTCTTCTATACAATTCCTCTTTCTCTGTTACATCTCAGGTATATAGTAGGGGTATATGGAACCGAATAAAATATTCGCCATTTCAGGATCGTACGGATCAACCAAACACAGTATTCTACGCTATATAAAAACACTGAACACCCAACTGCGGCAGGAAGGCTTCGGGGTAGAACATCTGACTACCGTTGCGGTTGCTGACTCTATCCGAGATGACTCAGTTCATGGTCTGGTACCGGACTGGGAGATCGAAAATCTTCCGTTTTTACTGTATACCATCATGCGGGAACAACCCGATATATTGCATATTCATCATTCGGCGCCTAACTACGGTTTTAGTCCCGGATTTGGACTGTTGCCGTTACTGTTGAGATTACGCGGGTGTACCATGCCGATAATCACCACCATTCACGCGTATGGCCAGTGGGACTGGCAACCTGAGTTTATGCCCCATGCGATGTGGGACTACCTCGCACAGCTGGGAGAAAAAAACGGCTGGTTTGACCGTGAAGATCTGTTTTTATTGACTGACAGTACCAAAATTGTGGTTACCACAAAAAAAGTACAACGCCTCCTCGGAGAACGCATCCCTTTAATTAGCGGGAAAATCGTCTTCGATCATACTCGAACTACCAGAAAGAACTATCGGGAGTACTGGATGGAAGTACGAAACACCTATGCATCACTCTACCGGCAAATACTCTGGAAGCAGAAACCGCAAAAAGAAGTCCCCATTCCGTTTGATCAGGTCTTACCGGCATAGTCATGTATCTCAATCATCTTCACCCTCGTCATCACCCTCATCGTCATCGTTTCCGCCGCCGTTATTTTTCCCTTTACAATTCGGATTTCCTTTGCCGTTACACTCACCATTGCCACCTTCACGGCCGTTTGCGTTCCCTTTCCCACGACCGATACCTACCTCAACATTCACACCGGGTAACTGGACTCCTACCCCTACTCCTCCATTTCCGATATCAACAGAGACCGGAGGAGATGGTTGACTCCCTTGTGTAGGGGGAGAGGTGGGCAGCACGGGAGGTGTGGTAGGATGAACCGGGAAAGCGGTGGGGAGCGGTGAATATTCTGTGTTATCCGCACGTTCTTCAGTATGGAGAGTATTCTGTGGAGCAGCAGGTTGGTATGTTTGTGTTGGATGTTTCACGGAGCCTGAACCACGTGCACCCGGTGGTATTACGGTTTTTTGGGGATTGACTGATGGAGTTACCACGGGCAAATTATCTATGGTGGCATTAAACTGAATCCATTCGTCTTCGGCATCTTGTGTTGATAACGGCTGTACGACGGTCTGTTCTTGCGGAAGGGTACAATCCGTCGTTCCTTTTTGGCTGGCCGCAATCTTCGTCTGAATGCTGGCATCATTACACGTAACTTCCACCAGTCCTTCTACCACTCTCGTAAGACTTACCCCTTCTGTTGCGCTATGCTCATACGCGGTACCACGAACAGTCGCAGTGACACCCTGAACTTCTGTTTCGTATGATTCGTTACCCATCAACTTTTTAACCCGGGACCAGATGCGACCGTTCAGAATCTCAACTGTAATCTGTTGTGGCCCCAGATCAAACTCTTTCAAAATGATCGTAGTATCGTGGTCCAGACGGGTCGTAGTGCCAGAAGGATACACTATGCCGGCACGAGTCTTGCCGGTTTTGATAGTGGTTCCTAAGGGTATATCCATTCCGTCTGATGCGTCGATAAATGATGAAGTATCTGGTAATTTAACTTGTACGGGAAGGGTAATAATCTTGAGTTTCGCCGTTTCTACAACCTGCCGGTGATCATGCACAGACTGTACTTCTGCGGTCGGAGCAGTACTGGTTGCGTAAACATGAAAGAGGAGAGGAACACTCATGAGTGCAGCGGTAACGAACACAAAAACAGCTTTTATTCTCCACGGAGGATGTCTTTTCATAGCATGCAGAGTTACTATATCCTCTGTTCATAGACATCATGTGAGAGTTGTTTAAGAATTATGTTAGTTTTCCTCGGCTTCAGAGAGGGTTACAGAAGAAACAATGGAGTCAAAGACATTTTTAGCATCGCTATTATTGATATCAAGATTTTTCGCATCAAGCTGAATGGTAACTATTTTTTTTCCATCCTTGGATTTCAGGTACAGTTCCTGCGCTTTAACCGGAGCCCCACCCGGATCAAAGATATAGGGATTGGTCCGGCAGGCTTCGTTTCCACCCGCTGTTGTTTTTTCTCCTCCATTCGCACCTGTTCGGCCATGAGGCTTGGACTTGGCATAGTCCTCCAGACTGCTGGAGGAATCTTCGGACAGAATGCGGGCTGAATACTCTCCGTCTGCGCTGCTCACACTGGAACTGTTTTTTGTCCAGCCGGACGGGTGTGTGAATGCTACCGTTCCATCAGTGTTTACAAATGTGTTTTCCGGTATTTTTGTAGGAGACGGTTTTTTGCTTGGCTCCGGTTCTGTCTCTTGCATCTGATTTTGCTGCTGCATCATCTGCTGCTGTTGTAGCGCTTGCTGCTGTTGTTGAGACTGAGCTGACTGGCGCTGTTTGCCGATCTGAATTTCAGGAAGGTCTTGCGCTCCAAGGATTGAATCCTGTGCAGGGTCGTCATAGATCAGTGCGTTATCACGCCGTTCTTTAATTTTTGCATTGAGCGTGCTTTCGTAGGAGAGATACGCGATAAATCCGATAATGGTAGCCACAATAACCACAATAGATATTATGCCGATATAGGTTGAGACATACTGTACAACCGGATGTTCGGTTACATTCTGCTCGGGAGGAGCTGAGACTGGTACATTTTCTTTTTCTGTCATCGGAGCAGGAAATAGCGGGCACTGAATAATAATCCCAGCAAGAGCATTGCTGAGCCCGTAATCATAAGAAAATAATATACATGAGTATGTTTCTTATGCATATACCTGATTATACTGAAATTTTTTATCATGGCATATTGTAAGAATACAAGTATAATTACATCAGTATGCACAACTCGACCCATTTATCGCAGAAGCTTGAGGAATTCTTTTTAGAGAAACCGATGGTTGAGTACGTTAAAAAGAACCAGATTTTAACACCGGACGATACCTCAATCTATCTGTATTATGTGCAAAAAGGGTATGTCCGCTCGTATACCATAACCGAATGGGGAGATGAAAAACTGAGTATTATCTACAAAGCAAAAGAGATGTTTCCGCTTGTCTGGGTGTTTGATAACCGTCCGATTCGACGGTATTACGAAGCGATGGGAGAAGTAGTCCTGCGAAAATGCCCGCGAGAAGAGTTTTTGAGGTTACTTGAAGAGAAACCGGATATGGTCTTTGAACTGGCAAAGTTTTCTGCGGCCATCATGGAAACCTACAGTGACCGCATCGAGAGTCTGGAATACAACAAAGCTTATGCACGTATTATTTCGTTGATTATCCATCTCACAAAACGGTACGGAAAAAAGAGAATAGAGAGCTCTTATATTATTCCGATACCGATCTCGCATAAGGATATCGCCAGTTGTACTGCGGTAGCACGGGAGACGGTAACACGGGAGCTGGTGAAGCTTGAGAAAAAGGGACTGGTGACTTCGGAGCAGCATTTAATTGTTATTCCTGATCTGAAGAGCCTTGAAGAGGAGTTATCAGCGTTCCATTCAAATAAAGTGCTCTAAATGAAACATCTCGGGCTGGTGGTTATCGGTATTATTGTCGCGGTTATACTGCTGCTGCTTGCAGTCGGTACGTTATTTGCTCCAAAAGATGAAGGGGTGGAATCAGATAGCGTTCAGGGTGTTACCACGACAGCCGAAACAGGTATCCAGCTGGCACTTGCAGCTGCTTCATCAGACAGTGTATAATACCTCCATGGCACAACCAAAACGACTGTATCGCTCAGAAAACAACAGAGTTCTCGGAGGAGTATGTGGTGGTATTGGAGAATATTTTTCTCTCGATCCGGTTATCATCCGCCTTGCCTTTGTGATCTTTACGTTAATGGGAGGATCCGGTATTCTGCTCTATATCATTCTCTGGATTGTGGTTCCTCCAAAAAGCGCGCTGTCATAACGGTCTCTCTTTTGGATAGTACAACGCGGGATATTATTTCTTGACTGATTCCCGTACATCTAGAATCTTCCCCTGCCAGTCCATGTGGGAGAAAAGCCAGTCACTGCCAAATGCACGTACCCGTCGCGGCGACATCCAGATGGCGGCATCTTCCCGGGTTACCAGCTTTGCATCTTTTCGTTGGAAAATTGAGAGCCGGATACCAATCTCAGTATCCTCTCCGGGGTAAATCTTGATATTATACCCTCCCAGTTCGATTGCTTCTTCTCGGCGGAACGCCATATTATTCCCTAAACCGATAAAGCCCGTCCATTCAAATGTCTCACGGATAAACCGTCTGTTTTTATCGTTATCTTCTACTTTCGGATCGGTTTCTTTTTCATAGAGATGGGAATGACTCGTGGTAAAGCCAATTTTAGAGGTACGGGTAAGCGGGGCAGACAACCGGTGCAACCAGTGTGGCATCGCGATGGTATCTGCATCCGTAGTAACGATCAATGTTCCTTTTGCAAAAACCAGTCCCTGTTGACGCGCATACGAAATCGGTTTGATTTTTTCCTGTTTAAATTCGTACTCCAATACCTGCGCCCCGCATGCTTTGGCGATTTCGGCGGTACGATCTGTCGGGCTACAATTGTTTGCAACAATAATAACCTCAGTGCTGGAGACTTCCTGTTGTGCTGCCAGCGATTCAAGGGTAGCCAGGATATGTTCTTCTTCGTCGCAGGCAGGAATTACTACCGAGAGTACAGGCGCTTTTCGTTTATCACCACGGAGTTTTTTTAGACGTGCCGCGATAGATTTTGTCCAGGACTTCATCTGAACCGAAAACTCTCCGGGAGATGTTGCTGATAGTTGCCACAAGGCTCTGTTTCTTTCGAGTATACCGAGTACATATGGCGGGGTTTGAGGCGTATCCATAGGTGTTATTGTAACAAACGGGCACATCTGGTGGAATGAGAAGACGTTTGTTATGTTCTTTTTCAGTAAGTTATATCTATACATACAGTATAATAGGAACACTTATTTTGTACGTATATTGCAGAACGACCACTTTTTTATAACGCAGAAAACCGGCCTGATCTGGCGGGGTTACCAACACTATTTGTTGATCCGAGTTGTCGGAGACCCGATACAATAGTTCATTGTACTGCCGAGATCCTCAAGTATGGCTTAACAGCGGAGAGATACAGAAGTCTCCAAAGCGGTAGATACGCCTGTTTTCAGGCAGCTGAATATGCGGGACAAATTGCCAGAGTATTTTATCCGGACATGCCGGTGCATATTGCCGTAGCCCGGTTCGATCGTAAAGTACAGACGGCCGAGTTTGGCGCACATACTGGACAGATGGTGCTTGCAATGGATTTGCTTGAGGATGGCAAGACAATTACGGTGATCGATCCTGCAGCATATATCTTTGGTTGTAATTATGAGCAGATGCCGGTTGCTTCAGGTACGCCGGCATATGTTGCCGGAATCTTGCAGGAATTATATGCACAAAGCCTGGGAATTGATCTATCTGTTGAGTTAACCGGTAAAGGGATTCCTCGATAACTCTTTCATCTTTCTTACGTACCTATCACGTGGGCTTGTAGTGAGGCAGGTATAGTTTCGGCATGTCAAAAAGACTATCGAATGGGATTTCTATGCTTGATTATGCAACACAGTGTGCATTACTGGTAACCTGTCTGGTGCCTGTCTTCAATAAGGACTGGTTTCTTGCAACACAAACCTTGAGTACGCTGATACTCTCTCTGCTGGCAGCCCCTTTGGTGCGGGGGGTTCATCCTGCATTTGTCCCCGTGTTTTTATCAGCCGTATTGTTTAATGCGGCAGGGTGGGTTTTCGGTTTTTACGAAACATTTCCTCCCTATGATGAAATCTCCCACTTTATTACCCCGACGGTATTTACCATGGTTCTGGGCGGTATACTATTAAAGATTTTTTATAATCGCATTGCAAAACGGGTGCCGTTTTTCTTTTACATTCTGCTGGCATTGGGCGTTGCGTTGGGAGCTGTCTGGGAAATAGGCGAGTATATCTTTTTTACGTATATCCAGACCAGGTACGAGATGACTATGGAGGACACGATCAGCGATCTTGCACTGGATGTATTGGGAGCAGCGTTAGGAAGCTATATTATTTCGCGATGGAACAAGGACAAACTTGTACGGTCGGGTGGTGATCTGCGCGAAATCCCCTATATTGCTATGTTTGACAGTGCGACCTCGATGGTGCGACACTTAACTCACGTGCTCCATAAACGGGACTCTAAAGGCTTGCAGATGCTCCCCGTAGTGATGACACCTCTTCTTTCGCTGAGTACGATCATTCCGCGGCAAGTGAGATCCTGGTTTTTTCAACATTCCGGTCGTCTCGACGCGCTCCATTCTGACTATACGTCCGAGGTCAATATCCATCAAATTGGGAATGCCATCTGCGAAAACTACCCGCAAAAAAAATATCCCGTAATCCTGTTCGGTTCCGCTAACGGAGCACTGACTCATCTCTGTGCTGCGATGGGGATTCCCTATCTACCGCAGACATTACCACTTCTGGTACGAAAGGATAGAATGAACCCGGAGGAGCCAGTGCAGGATCTCGAATGGGGTAAACCTTATGCAGAAGAACTACTGGCACTTAATCCCGACCTGCATATCTCCCAGATGGTTGATCCGGTACATGACCGGATTATGTCACAAGTGATCTGTTACTTCCGGATCAAGATTATCGGATTGATCGAGAGCTACAAACGGTTTATGATCGATACACTGGAACCAGGAGGGACTATTCTGATCAGTAACTGTACCAAGCAGTGGCTGGTGCATACCATTAATGACCGCTATACGTTCCAGGTAGGAGGAGCTGGTGATCTAACAGCAGAAGAGTATAACAACGGAGGAAAACGGCTTGAAGCGTTTCTTAACAATCAGGGGGTAAAAAGAAAAAAACTGACAGTACCTGAACCTGACGGGTATCGTCCCGAAGCCGAGTGGGGCTATGACACCCGCGTGACAGATGATATTACCTCGTTTGCTGCAAAACACGGGTTTAACGTTGAGATGATATCGTATACAGAACCGGAAGACCCCAGTGCATTTGTTGCGGATCTCTACCGTGCATGGTATACACACCTTGGATACAGGACTGACCGGCTGTTTGTAGAGTCATTCATGTATCTTGAACCATACTGGACACTGAGGGCACGATTGATCCCGTACTGGATGTACTGGAATACCTACGAATCGTATAACCCGCTGAAAACATGGCTAAAGCGTCAACAAAAGCCATTCAAACATATTTATCTGACACTGTTTTCAAATGGGATTAAAGCGCCGGATTTTATTCCCATGGAGAAATGGAGCGAGATCCTTAGTTTTGCGTCAGAACAGGGATCGTTTCTTGGAACCAATCCCAAGCGTTTTCCGGAAGACTTTGATTCCAGTACCAAATATTATCTGGACTTACAGAATGTTATTGATCATGCATTTTCGGCACCACCCAGTATGAAGTACGACTTTGTTAAAACATTTTTCTCTCTAAACCGCGGGTCTTATAATCTTGACTGGCAACCGATCTCCTCGTAATGCATAGTATTCTATACATTCTCTAATTCTTCGGGCGGAAGTAAGGTATAATGAAATACTACGGGAATTGATTATTTTTGATTGGTATGACAGACTATATTAGCAACACCGTGTGTACGCTCCGCAAGCATAAAAAAGTGACACAGGAAGAACTGGCAAGCGCCGTCGGTGTTACCCGGCAAACCATTATCGCAATAGAAAAAGGGAACTACACCCCCTCGTTATTACTGGCAATAAAAATTGCCCGGTTTTTTGACAAGACCGTAGAAGAAGTTTTTAACTATCACTATGAAGGATAACTATATCGCTGAGATCGGTATTTCTGTGCTCCTGATTATCTGTCTGATTCTGCTCTCAGACCTGTGCAGTTCCTGGATGCCAAAAGGTCTGTACATGATTATAACCATCAGTCTTGCTTTTCTGTTCCTGCTGTTTGTTACTCTGGTCTGGAAAGAACAGGCGCGGGACGAACGTGAGTATCTGCATCGGTACATTGCCAGCCGCTTTGCGTATCTAAGCGGAGTGATTACGCTGGTAGTTGGCGTAGTCTTTCAAAGCTTTCAGTATCAGGTTGATCCCTGGCTGGCTATCACCCTCGGGATCATGGTGTTTGCAAAGATTGCCGGCTTATTATATAGCCGCAATAGACATTAAACGGATATGAAAGGACAGAATATTCTTATTGCTCTTATTCTGCTAATTCTGCTTACTGCGGTGGGGGTTGTCTATATCAAGACACAGTCGTCCGTTCTCTCTGTCCATGATCTACTCTCTCCTGGCTGGGGGACGATCTCTCCTGACAAGAACCAGAACAATGAAACAGAATCCCCGGAAGACCGGTTGTTGCGACGTAATACGGCTCGAAATGAATCTGTGGTTCCAACTCAACCATCTCAACCGGAACAGGAATCACCAGCTCCAAAACAACGCGTTCTTGCGGATACAGATACCTTGCAGGAACGCCTTGCAGCAAATCCTGCCTCTGTTCGGGTTCAATTATCTGATGTAACCGGAGGAAGCGCGAGTGGTACCGGATATATCCTCCGGGAAAACGGACAGCTGTTTCATACGATCACGGCATCGCTCCCACCGGTAGAAGGAACCAAGTACTTTTATCAGGGGTGGCTGGTAAAAGAGTATCCACGACGGACATTTTTTTCGACCGGTAGACTTCGCCTGCTTGACGATGGTCGCTATTTTATTGCGTTAAATGCTGCCCAGCCATATGAAGGGTTTGACTTTGTGGTTGTGTCGTTAGAACAAGTTGAGGATGGATCTCCGGAGCGGCATGTTCTGGAAGGCAGTACTGCGCAATAAATCCTATAGTATTATGATATAATACCTGCATCGAATGGGTCGACGCACATTTTGTGCGGTGCGACTAGAAGCGCACATCAAGCTGGAAGGAGATCCTGATGGCACACCGACGAGGTCATGAAGATCTGAGTGAGGAGGAGCTTGCCGAGCCGGTCCGGCGTCCGCTACTGAGCCTGACGCTGCTGCTCTTGTTCTACCTGACCACGCCGCTATATGCGCCCGAGCGGCTGTTTCAGTGGTTCTGGGGCAGGTATAGCCCTGGGGAGTTCAGGCTGTTATTTGATGCCGTTGAGCGGGGCAGCGGACAGATTGATGTCCGTCACTTCCGGATGGGGCGCTTCTGGAAGCGGCTATACATCACCTGCGAGTTTGTGGTGATGATCCTGCTTCTCTTCGCGCCGCTCTGGTGGTTCTGGACGCCGGAGGTTCCCTGGCAGTTGCCGGTGATCATGTACGTGGCCGTGCTCTGGTGCCGGACGTCCCCGTTCTGCAACTGGCCGCCGGTCAGCTGGCTTGGGAGGCTCTTCCGCTACCGCTCCCGCCGCAAGGATCTCCAGCGCGCGCTGGTGGAGTACGCCGTCTCGATTCTGTTCTGGGTGGTGACCCTGCTCTGGATGCTCAAGCCGCTGCGCGAGCTGCTGCCGCCGTGGCAGTGGTGGCTCTGGTAGCGTGGTACTGAGGGAAGTGGAGCGCGTCGACGGTGGTGGTCCTCCGGGGAAACCCGGGGGATCACTGAAGTATACGCTTGTACAGCACGTGATCTGTTACTTCTGTTTAGCTGTTTTTGGATTGTCTGATAGCGCATTTTCATGCCCTCCAAACATATTCCGTAGTAAGTTCACGATCTTTCCGGTATAGGATGGTTTTTTAGATGAATCGATCCGGAACTGCAGTGACCCTTCGATAATGGGAACGTCAACGCCAATTTTTTTTGCTGTTTCAACAGTCCATTGACCTTCTCCGGAGTGGTGTACGGTGGTAGAGATGGAGTCAACGTTGTCTCCATACTTCTCAAATCCAGCCAGTAACCAGCCGATCAGACGGGACTCAATCACGCTGCCGTGGTTGTAGATTTCAGCAACCTTTTTGAGGTCTAGATTGTAATCTGATTGTTTCATTACATCAAATCCTTCTCCAATAGCCTGCATCATGCCATACTCAATCCCATTATGAACCATTTTGACAAAGTGGCCGGCGCCCGGTCCTTCAAAAAACTGCATGCCGTTGGGGATTGCCAGGTCACAGAAGAGCGGACGGAGGTACTCATAGACATCACGATCACCACCGATCATCAGACAGGCGCCATACCGGGCGCCGGCAGGACCTCCAGAGGTTCCTACATCCATAAACTTGATACCGTGCTGTTTCAGTTTTTGATAGCGTTCTTTGGTGTCGTTAAAGTTGGAGTTGCCGCCATCGATAATAATGTCTCCTTTGTTCAGCAGAGAGACGAGACCTTCCTCACCAAACAGCATCTCATCTACCGGTTTGCCGGCAGGTACCATCAGCCAGATTACTTTTGGTGAGGGGAGCGCATCGACCATTTCTTTGAGAGAGTAGGCAGCGGTTACTCCCTGTGCGGCGTATTCGTCGGTTACGGTCGTGGTGCGGTTGTATGCATGTACCACCCAGCCTTTCTCTACCAGCTGGAGTGCGACTCCACCACCCATTTTCCCCAGTCCAACCAGGCCAATTTCCTGGGGCATGGTGCTGTCCATGGTCTCGGGCTGAATGTTTTCTTCTGCCTGTTTCAGTATCTCCTGAGTATCTGGTGTATAGACATGGAGTGGAACGGCATTGTGTTCCCATGCATCAATGATCGGGTCGATAAACCGCCACATTGACTGTACTTCCTCGGTGGTCACAAATAACATCTGATCACCCCGGATACAATCCGTGAGAACCCGTTCATACTCTTCCGCTTTTTTGTTGCGGGGCTTCTTTTCGCGCAGCATAAACTCCAGGTCGTTCTCTTCGAGTGTGAATTGTAAACCCGGTTTTTTGGAAATAAAGGAGATCTCGATCTCTTCGTTTGGCTCGATACTAAAGGTAACAATATTGCGGAACTCTTTGTTTTCGCTACCGGGCGGCACCGGGAATGGTTCTTTGAAGGTGACAATCACTTCGTTTTTTGTTTCCCCCACCCGTTTACCGCTCTCTATATAGATCGGCACCCCTTCCCAGCGTGGATGATTGAGTTGTGCTTTTACCCGGAAGTAGGTCTCGGTGGTCGATTCGGGCGCGACTCCTTGAATCGTGCGGTACCCTTCGTACTGGCCGCGGAATGTGTTTGCTTGTACATACTCTCTATCCGGAATGACCAGCCGGTCCAGTATCTCTTTTCGTTTCTGCCGGATATGATCCTGTGTTAAGCTGGCCGGCTTATCCATGAGGGTAAGCGCGAGCATTTGCAGAATATGATTCTGACCAACATCGCGGAGTGCTCCCAGCCCGTCATAAAACGAACCACGGTTTTCTACACCGAAGTTTTCCAGCATGCGAATCTCGATCTTATCAATAAATTTATTGTTCCAGCTTTCTTCCAGCAGGTTATTTGCAAAACGGAAGGTGAGGATATTCTGCACCATCTCTTTTGCCAGATAATGGTCGATGCGGTAGACTTGTTCCTCTTTAAACAGGTTGCCCAGCAAGGTATCTATTTCTTCTGCCGTTTTTGCATCGTATCCCAGCGGCTTTTCGATAAGGACGCGGGTCCAGCCTTCTTCCGGACTGCAAGGGTCAGTCAAGCCGGAGTCAGATAAATTAAGAAGCATCTCTTTATACATGTTTGGAGGGACTGCCAGATAGAAGAGTTTGTTTGAACAGATGCGCCAGTAGTCATCTTTGCGGCCGAGTGTTTCTGCGATGGCTTTGTAATCGTCCATATTGCCGAACTGTGCCTGTTGATAGGTGCACAACTCCAAGAACGCCTTGAGTTCTGTTTCTGGCGGTGGACCGTCTTCAAATTCGGTGATGATCTGGGTCAGGTACGTGCGAAAGTCTTCGTTTGAGCGGACTGATCGGGAAGTTCCCATAATTGAGAACTTTTTGGGCAGCAGATTGTTCCGGTACAGATTGAATAATGCCGGAAAAATTTTTTTCTTTGCCAGATCGCCGGTTGCACCAAAGACGACAATAACCGTAGGAATGTTAAATTTACTCGACATATGTCTTATATGGTACCAGATGCTCAGGCTGAAATCATCATGGTTTTACCGACTTTTTGTTGTTGAGTGCTTTATCCAGATTATATGCTGCGCTGATTAAACCCAGATGCGTAAAGGCCTGCGGGAAGTTCCCTAGTGCCTCACCGCTGTTGCCGGTCTGTTCTGCGTAGAGTCCCAGGTGGTTTGCATACCCGAGCATCTGCTCAAAGACCAGGCGGGCAGTCTCGACTTCTCCGGCACGGGTCAGACACTCAACCAGCCAGAAGGTACACATATTAAAGGTACCTTCTTCCTGTCCTTCGAGTCCATCGTCAGTCTCGTGTGCCAGGTAGCGGTAAACCAGACTGTTAGAGACCAGTCCGCCATGCTGGGGAGACCGGTATATAGCCTTGAGTGTTGACAGCCAGCGGGGATCGTTGGGAGCAATAAAGAACACCAGCGGCATTAGCAGAACGGATGCATCAAGGGTATTGGTGTCATAATGCTGGCGGAATGCCTGGATTTCTTCGCTCCAGCCATTCTTCATTACATCTTCGTAGATCTGATCCCGGATCGAGGTCCATTTTTCCCGTTCTGCCGGGAATGATCGTTTTTCGGCGATGCGAAGTCCGCGATCCAGCGCGACCCAGCACATTAAGCGGGAATAGGTAAAGTTCTGGCGACCACCGCGTACTTCCCAGACGCCTTCATCTTTTTTGTTCCAGTTATCACACAGCCAGTTCAACATTCGACGTAGTCGAACCCACAGGTCATGGGAGATTGGAGCCCCGTACTTGTTGTAGATATAAACACTGTCCAGCAATTCTCCATAAATATCCAGTTGCAGCTGGTTACTGGCACCGTTGCCGACACGAACCGGAGCGGATTTCCGGTATCCTTCCAGATGCGAGAGCTCCTCTTCGGGTAGCTCGTGGTCACCATTAATGCAGTACATTATCTGAAGGGGACCATTCTCATGCTCTTCTTCGCGACAGCGGGCCGCAATCCATTCCATAAACTTGGCTGCTTCGTCTGTGAATCCAATGCGGAGGAGTCCGTAGAGGGTAAAGGCTGCGTCACGAACCCAGGTATACCGGTAATCCCAGTTGCGGGAGCCACCCATGGTCTCGGGAAGGCTGGTCGTCGGTGCTGCAACGATAGCGCCAGTTGGTTCAAAGGTCAGTAGTTTGAGAACCAGTGCCGAACGGTTCACCATCTCGCGCCAGCGGCCGGTATATGTCGATTTTGAGAGCCATTTGTGCCAGTAGTTGACCGTCTTGCGGAACAATTGGGAGAGGTCTTCCTTTGACAATTCAACTGGCTCTGATGCATTGTCTTTCAATTCGTGGAAGATAAAGTACGCGGATTCTTCTTCTTTGAGTTCGAACTCTGCGTAGACCATGCCATTTTCTCCTTCTGTCAGCGTAACATCGGTTGCGACACACATGGTCAACTCATCGGTTATAAATTTTGCTCCTTTTTCAATAATCTCAACCCGATGCGGTTTCCTGGCATAATCAAAAGCCGGTTTACATTCGACCCGGAACTTCATGCTTCCATGCACGACATAGAGTCGCCGAATCAGCATTCGGGCCCCCTGCTGCATATCGCTTCTTCGGACCGGCATATAGTCGGTTACTTCACCAACGCCGGTCGGCGAGAGGTAACGGGTAATCAGTACATTGGTGTCCGGCCAGTAGATCTGTTTGTTGGTTACTCCTTCGTTGAGAGATTCGACAGAAAAATGTCCTCCCTTTTCATGGTCAAGAATGCGACCGAAGATGCTGGGAGAGTCGAAATGAGGGTAGCAGAACCAGTCAATAGAACCGTTTTTGCCGACCAGAGCAATGGTTCGCATATTGCCGATAATACCGTAGTTTTCGATGGGTTGATAGGGGTCTGTATGCTGCATAAGAACTAATTATAAGTTCTTCCGCCCCCATTGCAAGGTCTTTGCCATCCAGATCAATTCTTTGATGACACGTCCTGTGCGCCGGGTGTAGGTTTCCGGGTCCTTGATTGTTCCGGTTTCGTCAAACAGGTCCTGAACATTTGGGAACTGGACATCAATCGAGAGCGCAACCAGTCCTCCTTCACGGACTGCCCCGACCATATGTTCGATCGCACGGACGCCGCCGAACTGGCCACTGGAGACACCTGCAAACGCAGCTGGCTTATGATTGTAGTTTTTTAGTTCACTATCCAGCACCCGCTTGAGAGATCCCGGAAAACTATGATTGTACTCAGGCACGACAAAAAAGAAGGCATCGGCTTCTTGGGTAATTTTCGTATACCGCGGGTCTTTAGATATTTCATCATTACCGTCGTATGGCAGATTCAGATCAACAGGATCTACCAGTTCGGTACGTACTCCTTCGGTTTGTTCCAAAACCGAAACAATAAAACGGGAGACATAAATTGACTTGCGATCTTTACGGGTTGTTCCCTGGATGACGGGTATAAACAGGTCTGGCATAGTTGTATATAACGGATATTACTCTATTGTATCGTATCTCTACTTAAGAATAGATTATCCATTAGGTAAGTTCTTTGAGAAGACCGTCTTCGATCATGGATGTTACCCATGGCGCAAGACCTGCCAGGGCAGGGTTTGTTTCCGGCTGTTGCAGCTGAGCAAGCGGGAGCAACGAGAATCCGTAGGCAAATTCCAGGTTAGGGGCCGGCAGTGTATTAATCTCACTCAGGTAGAGGTGGCAAACTTCGTGTTCAATGTACTCACCGTGCTTTGAGTTGTAGACTACTTTTCCCACGAGAGAGATGTCGCGGTTCAGCTGTGACGGTTCGATATTCCATTCACGGGCGAGACATTGGAGAACCGATGTTTTGGCATCGATCAACTCGTCGTTCTGGTAAATCTGATGGGAAGAGGCTGTTAGATCAATGAACCCGTCAAAAACCGGATGTTTCCGGTGCTGGCAGAGCATCTGTCCCTGATAAAGAAGTGCAACAGTATAGCCGCGATGTAAGATACCTTCGCGGTGTGCTTTCCAGCGTTCAACTTGTCCGATGATTTCGTCCTGTTCGTTAACTTGAGGAATAAAGAGTTCTTGCGTATAGTAGTTCATGAGGTGATTATACACGGAATGTTTGTGGTGCGGGACTGGAGATCACCACTCTTTCTTTTTTTCATCTTCGGCTCCGTATTCTTTTAATACGTTGGATTCTTCTGCCCCATACTCTTTTAAGCCTCCTGATTGTTCTGAGCCATACTCCTGTGGTTCGTCATATCCTCCGGTCGCAGGAGAATCGGCTGTTTCTGAGGACGCTGTGGGCTCCTGGTTCTGGTCCAGATACGCAGGGTTTACTTCGTCCCACTGTCTTGGTGCCGTAACATCTTCGTTTGAAGCACCGATCTCTTCGATCGTACGATCTTTTGGCTGTTCCAGATCCATCTCCATCATCTTGGGTGCTTCAGCTTTCTTTTTCTTTTTAATTGAGACAAGATTCTCTTCGTCATCTTCTTCTGCTTTCATCTTTTCACGAATCTCTTTTTCTTTCTCAAGGAGCTTCTTGGTTGACTTTGCTGCTTCCAGTTTTGCTTTCAGATAGGTAATCAGCTGTTCACCCTTCAGATTGTTAATCATAAAGATCGGGATAATAAAGCCCAGTTCATCCAGACCCTGTTGCTGCAACTCTGCATTCGGTGAAAGAATTTTATTCATGACATTGGTGATCGTCACAATATCCTGTTCTACCCATTCATCACGGCTGGTAATGTTCTCCGTAACCGGGATCTCTCCACTTTCGTACTGTTCGGCCCACATTTGCTTGAGTTCTTCGTACTCTTCAATAGAGATAGACTTTGGTACCTCGACGATCTTCTCGATGTTCTTTTCCGGTTCGGCAGTGATCTCCAGTTGCTCCTGAACTACCTGTGCGGCTTCTTCGACCGCTACTTCCTGTTCTTTGGCTACTTCCTGAGCCACCTCGTTGGCAGCTTGAGCATTTTCGTTTAACACATGGATCACGGTGCGGATAACGGCAGGCTTTTCTTCCGGTTTTTCGGCCAGCTTGATCTGGTTCTGTTCGACGAACTGCTGATCTTTGAGGGCTTCTTCCGCAATTTGTTGTGCCAGTTGTGCTTCGGCTCCCGTCGGTTGTGGAGCTGGACCATTGGCATCGGTAGCGCCAACTTCAGCCTCTTTCTGAGCTGTTCCGGTGGCAGCGGCAACTTCGACTTCTTTTTCGGTCTTGGTCGGCTGCTCTGGAGGTCCACCCTGTGGTCCGCCGACTTCCGGATTGTCACCGCCCTGGGTTGTTCCGGCTGCTTTAGCAATTGCTGCTTCGACCGTTACTTCTTCCATTTTTTTATCAGAAGAGAAGTCAGTGATAATGTTCTTAGTGTAGAACATACCTGCCATCTGTGTCATTGCACCCTTCACCTTGTCCTCTGAGATCTTGGTGATATTCGTAATATTATTCACTACCTGATTGGCCGGCTTATCCATACTGGCAACATAGGCTTTGACGATCGAGCGGACATCGTCCTTTGACAGGCCGGTGCGGTTGGAGATGTTGGTCACCATCTTATTGCTGTTTGCAATCTTGTTCATGTAGGTAGTCATGATGGTGTTCGTCTTTTGAGACTGCATGGCAAACGACGTAGTGATCGCCGTACGGATCTTTTCTGCTGAGACATTAAACTGCTTGGAGAGCTGCTGAACAGCCTTGTTGAGAGAGGCCTGATTGGATTTGTTATATGCCTGCAAGATGTCTTTAGTCTGTTGCGATGACATCTGCGTCATCTGTGAGATGTTGGCAATTGAGTCTTTGCTCAGTGTGACGGTCGTCGGGCGCATGTTTGAAGCAGAGGAAGTCTGCATCTTGGTAATATCTTTGATCAGTTCGGTACGTACCTTTGTTCGTTCATACGAGGAGCTGGAAGTGCTGGAAAGAATGTTCCGTGCAGCGGTATCCTGCTTGATAGCACGATTAAACAGTTCGGTTCGCAGATTCATAAACTGTTGTCGTTCAGCGGCAGTTTGAGCTTTTGCCGGGTTAGAGAGATATGCCAACTTCTGTGTCAGCGCGGAAGCCTGTGTTTTGTTTGCTTCCATCTTGGCGATATCAGTCAACTTAACAGCATGCATATCGAGTGCCTTGGAAATCTCCGTTGTTGAGGCCTTTCGAATCTGCTCCATTGATTCCAGTTTCACGGTAATCTTTCGTTCGGTATCACGACTGGTATCCACCTTGATACTTTCAGGAATCTTGAGCGCGCTCTTCAGATCCGGGAACTTTGGTATCGGTGACGGGCCCTTCGGCGGTCCACCACGCATCTGATCGTACATCGCAAACAATACGTTCTTCATTGCATAGATACCGTCGCAGCAGTAGTCTCTAAAGATCCGCAACAGCCACCACGGGAAGAACGTTACTGCCCATAACATGATAAGTGTTATTACATACTCGGTAAATGTATCAACGTAACTCCCAGAATTGAGTGCTGACAAACTGCGGTCGGCAGTATTGGATCGAATCTGAGCCGGTCCACCGTAAAGAATGTTCATAGCAGTCGGGTAGGTGTATCCGGAAAGATTCGGGTCATTCACCCGGGAAAAGTCGAAGGTAAAAGGAATACCGGCTTTCCAGATTTTACTGAGTGCGCCCAGGAAGAGCGCAAACAGTGGTCCGTACATCAGCCACTGGAAAAAAACACCGATCCAGATCCAGCCGACATTTCGAACAAACACAAATGGCATGAGAATTGCCAGGAAGGGAGCAACAAAAAGAAGGAACCAGAGAAGAATCTTCCGCAGAATAATCATGATACCCATAATGTAATAGGTAATATTAGTCATGTCATAGAGGAATAACTTTGCGTCAATCGGTTCCTGTACGCGTAGATTCAAGTCGCGACAGCCAACAAAATCGGTGTAGTTGCGCTCACTTCTGCCGAGTGATCCGGTATTACTAAAGTAAATATTAAAGAGATCTTTTCCTCCCAGGTTATCAATAAAGAAGCGCATCATAATCTCAGACAACTGAATGAGCAGCAGCACAATCGAAGCGGAAAGTGCAATATAGAGTAACATCATACCGAGCTTCATCAGTGTAGGCCAGAGCTGTATGTTAGTCTGAAAGTTTGTTTTACGACTGACAATAAACCCAATGCCAAAGAAGGCTGCTACGATCACAACAAAAAAGAAGGCAACCGAACTCGTGGTTCCCCAGATCTCGCGCAGGACGGGATGATCATCAATAGCTCGATTGTTGACTGCCCAGTAGATAAACTGGCGTGCCCGTTCGTTGGCCTTACCCTGGGCAGTGATCTCCGGATCTTCTATCCAAAAATGCCTGGTTGTGGGAAACCGGGAAAACTCTTCAAATGACTGGGCACAGGGTTCCCCCAGTTCCTCGTAAATGGGCAACATTTCCTTGGGGCAGCTCCGGGACTCACTGGTTCCGCAGGGAATAGGAGTGATGCCGTTCTGGGTAATCTGGTAGTAGTCCAGACCGTTTGTAGCATATGAGGGAGATGCAGTGAAGGTAAAGAAGGCAAGGAATAGAAAGATTGTCAGAAAGGCCTTTTTCATAAAACATAGCTGCGTATCGTCATACGCATAGAATGATTATAGAGGAAAATCAGGATGCAAACAATATAAGATACTCTCTAGATTGACACACGAATACAACTTGATTAATATGGTACTATGGAATCCATATCATCACGTGTCCCTCCCCGAGTTCTTCTCATTATTGCAGGTGGTGTTTTACTTTTTGTGATAGCCCTAATTGCGCTCTTTTCGCAGCTTTCAGGTTCCCGTCAGCAGCAGTCTGCACAAACTACCAGCCCGACTCCACAGGCAGAGCAACCTGAATCGACAGCAACTATAGGATTTAAATCTGATATCCCGACCACCAAGGGCGATAAAGCGCCGGAACCAGGCGTAATAGCCAAAGTTGGCCAGGAGCTCATTTATGGAAAAGATCTTAATTATGAACTGGCATACGGACCGGCCAATCCTGACCGGGAGATGCGACAGCTCTTTTTTGATAAGGTGATTGTTGATTCTATGATTCTTCAGGAAGCCCGGAAACGTGGAATGGTCCAGCTTGATGATACAGTGTACAACAGCGTGTCAAAGAACAATAAAAAACGTGTTGATCTGGTTGCGCAGATTAAGCAGGAAGTAGCAGCAGACGCAGCAAAGATCGAAGGGGCAGTAATCTCGGTCTGGTTTTACAACGAAATTGCACCGGACATGGGATATCAGAGAGCAAAGCAGTACACACTCCAAAAAATTAGCGCGGTGCATGAACAAGTCAAGAACGGAGAACTGACCATGGAACAGGCTGCAGATGAAATCCGAAAAGATGCTGAACTGGCCAAAGCAGATCCGGCATATGCTACGAATGCATATTTTGAGTTTTCTTCAAATGAAGATGAAAAGATTACGTTTAGCCCCGAGTTCGATGCAATTGTGCGCAATCTTCAGGAAGGAGCCGTCTCAGACGTGATGACTGTTCAGGATCAGCCGGCAGATCAGGATAAACCGCTCGATGCGGTGCACATGTTTGCCAAGGTGGATAACAAAATTCAGAGTAGTGATATTAGCAGTCTGGATTCGTGGATTACCGAATTAAAACAATCGTATGAAGTCATCGTGTATTAAAACTGTGCTCGCCATTGCAATCTGTGTCGGGATATATACATTTGGAGCTCAGGAATCACATGCCTGGATTCCGGATGTGCGCGTATGTGTTGTCAACGAAGAAACACAGGCGCCGGTCCCGGGAGTATGGGTACGCTGGACAGACAGTGGTCCGCTCTGGTGGCGCTATCAAAACGATGCTCAAGAGATGGCTAAACGAATACAGGGTGTGCGCTATAGCAGGACTGGTGCAGACGGATGCGTAGTTTTTGAACCGGGAGAAAAAAATGAAGCGGATGATAAAAAGGAACGAGTGGATACAGATGGTGACGGTGCTCTGGATGCCTACCGGTTCCACGCCATAGGGCAACCCGAAGTCTTTTACATTGGAAACTTCGGCTGTCATGCAAATCCAATGGAGTTTACGGTCATGCCCAATATTCAATGGCCAGGTGAGTTTAGTACCGTGGGCGGTAATAGAAGCGTGGTACCGAACGATCCCAGCCGTCCGACGAATGCGGATTGTAACTACTGCTTCCAGAACAGTAAAGATGCAACACCTGTTACGTTGACATATAAACCTGAAAAGAAAGAAAGTGCCGCAGAAACAGATGTCGCGCCAGAAGAGGCTGTTGCTGCCTCAGAAACACAAGGATTTGCGTGTGTGCAGACAGAACTCTGTTCAGAGGATGCAGTCAGCTGTTCCAACGAAACTGCTCAACAACAGAACCCTCCGGCAAATGCCTCCGTAGAACGACGGGTTAAGCTGGTGAATATAGGAGAACTACGACGTAAATTAACCGCAATCGGGGAGAATACTCCGGTCTGGATTATTGAGTGTATTCTGGAAGGGGTCGACTCGTTTACCTGCACAACTGGCAATGCAGCCGATGATCAGAAGCTGTTCGGTGCCAATAACTTTGCTTCTCTTCAGGCCGCATACAATTACTCGTCAGAGTTCTTTGATGTTGCCGGCGATACGCCGAAAAAGATGGCACAACCGATTACCCAGGACAATACTACCGCAGAGATTGAGTGGGTGACACGGGCCGGGAACACCAGCAGCATCTTTATGCTTGCGTATAGTAAAGACAGTTCACGCGCTCCTAATCTAGATGCTCTGGGTGGCCAGAAACATGCAACGCTATCGTTCCAGGACGGATGTCAGTTGATTCATGATCCATTCGGACGGGTATTTGATAGCCTCACGCTTGAGCCGCTCTCCGGAGTTGACGTAACGCTGACAAAAAAAATGACCGATGGGTCATACAAGACAGTAACGCAATCTGACATCTCTGCTTCTCCGCAAATCGGATCGATTACTAATCCTCAGAAAACAATTGCAGACGGTATTTTCTCATTCTATGTGCCGGACGGCACCTATCGTCTCTCTGCGAAAAAGAGCGGCTATGTCTTCCCGGCAGGAACCATGAATTATGCGGCATCAGAGTTCTATATGAACCTCTATCAAGGCGAAGACATTGTACAGAAGGGAAAGATCGAACAACGGGATATCCCAATGCAACCGCTGGATGAAGCGCAGTCTCTCGCGTACGCACGACAGAATCCGATTACTGTCATCGATCACTTCGAAACGCTGGATAAAGAGCGGAACACGTACACGATCGAGGGACGTGTTTCCCATCCCCGATCTACTATCATCATTTATGCGCAAGTGCCCAACAAGCGAAAACCGGGGACCATGGTCCGCACACGCGAACTTGCCCGTACAGAAGCAGATGCTTATGGACAGTTTAAGATCCTTATAGACACGTCCAACCTGAAATCCGGAGAAATTATTGGTGAGCTTGAAGCAAAAAAGAAGCCAGTTCCTAACCTTCAGGGTGCAGCTGAACAGGCAAACCCTGTTTCCGCAGTGATTCAGTTTGTTACCTCCTTTATGCAAGTCGAGGCGGATGAAAAGGCAGCCGATACTACTGTTATTCAACTGAATCCCATTCTGAATTATATTGAGGGGTATGCCGTAACAGAAGGTGGGCAGATTATCCCGGGAGCAACTGTCGGGGTCTATTTGCAATCCAGTAACAAACCGATGTACGAAACTACGGCCGACGAGTCCGGATTTTTCCGCATCTACTCTGAGTATCTGCCGTCCATTCCCTATGAGCTGCGTTTTAACGGACTCTCAGATTCCCAGGCATCAATCAGAACAGCCGCGTTTATTGCCGAAAACTCTGCCATCGATTCAAACCGGACAAACTATTATGCCTTTAATGCTTCTCCTGAGAACAAGGCAGTTCTGGGAGAGTTTACCTCAGTAGAAGATATGACGATCAATGAGAATGCGATCGGTATGACCGAGCTGGGCGCGGAAGAGAAGCCGGATGGTATTACGGTCGTCATAGCAGTTGTACTGATGGTCTTTATTATCATTGCCACATCCCTTCTGGGACTCTACATTACACAATTACCAAAGCGTCGTATTGGATAATATGGACACTTCACGGATACCGGCAAAAGCACTTGTATTTGGCGCTATTGGCTTACTGGTCTTTCTGCTGGTGCTCACATTTGCGGTAACCCAGGCTACTAACCAGCGGAAAAATCAGGCAGCAGTGTCGCCTACCCCTGTTCGTTCTGATGCTGATATTGACCGTTTTAACAATCCAAATGGTTCTAGCGGGAATGCCGGATCAGCGGGAACCATGAATCAAGGAGATAAGGAGTCTGTTCCCCAGCCTGATGATATTGTTGCGATCGTCGGAGAAGAAACTATCTATCGGATTGATCTGGAAAACCAGCGATCCCTGTATGCCGGAGACTCTTCCGCGATACCGGACGCCGAGGTACTGAACGCAATTGCGCAGGATTCGGTAATTTTGCAGGGAGGACAAGCAGATGGTTTAATCCGTCTGGATGAAACGTTTTATAACTCACCGAATAAGAACTATATTACCCGGCTAAAGCAGGTAAGTACCATTCGGGAGGCTGTAGAGACACGATCAGGAACCCTCAAAGGTTCTGTGATCTCGATCTGGTTTGCCAACGACGAACCGCCAGCACTGGGGTACGAACAGGCAAAGGTATTTGCAAGGAAAAAAATCACAGCGCTTCACGAACAGGTTAGATCTGGTCGGTTAACCATTGATCAGGCAGCACAACAAATAAAAAATGATACTTCACTGGCACAAATTGATGCGGCTTACAAGGTAAATGCGATAATCCGTTTTGATGCCTTTCAGGGTGAACCAATTACCATCTCAGAAGAACTTGATAGGGAGTTATGGAACTCGAACGTAAACGATGTTACCGATGTCATTTTGGTAAAAGCAACGCCAACGTACATGACAGAGAAGATTGATGCCGTATATGTTTGGTCAGGTTACTGAAAAGAAAGCGACCGGAAAATACCAAAATTTTGAGCTTTGGTTACAAGAAAAAAAGAACGCATATGAAATCACTCGTAAATAAAATTGGTATAGTGGTACTAGCAATGGCTGTTCTGCTCGCAGTACCGTCTGTATCCGCAGATGCTCCCTCTATCAAAATTGAGGTATATCAGGAAGTTGATGGTGCGTTAATCCCTCTGAATAACGCCTATGTCCGCTGGGTAAACGAAGGTGGTGGATCGTATAAAGACTATAAGGCAAATGATAGAAATACCTGGCCTCGCCGGTACCGGGTGACTGGGCAAAATGGCGGGACTTACTTCGAGTCTTTTCAGAACTCCAATATGTCCCAGGAGCACTCAACGTTTATCAAGGACGTAACCGACCCGTCAAAAAACTTTGTTGATCCGGACTTTCAGGGAGATGTGCGACAATCTGCTCCCGGTAATGCCAAGTTTGGCTGCGGACAAAATAATCATAAAATAGCGGCATCTGCACCAGGGTATACCTGTGATGAGTATGCAACACTGGATACTGATATGAAGTTTACGAAACTTCAATGTTCTAACGGCTGGTGTCAGGGTCCCTTTACCATGGAAGAATGCAGTAACGGCTGTCCGGAGATGACGATTAAATTTAAGTGTAAGCGTGATAAAAAACAGGACGTTGAAACACTCAAAATTCAACCTTCATCTGAGCAGGTTGGACTTGGTCGTGAACCAACCGCTGAGGAGATAAAAAACGGTGCTAAAATGCCTCGATGGGGGGTTGCCTGCGCACCTACCAAGCTGTGTAACGAGAAGGGTTTAGCGACACCAACTGAAGGACCAAAAAAGTTCGCCTCCTGTGCGAACTATCCTGTTGTAGGATCCGGTACGAAGCGCGTACAGCTCTATGACGTCAAACGTCTATACGATCGTGCCTATGCGCAGCAGCAAAGTCAGGAGATTGAGTCGTATATTGTCGAATGTTTTGTAACCGGAGGTGTTTATACCTGCACTACTGGTGAACCAAGCTATGACGAGAAGATCTTTGAAAAGAGTAATGTCCCCGCGGGATATAAGATGACGATTTACAAGGAGAAAAGTAAAACAGACGTAATTACCAATCCGGTGATCTATAAGGAGTTAGGTGATATTGTGGAGGTGGAATCATCACGTACCAACAGCCAGGGACAGGAGACAGACAGTGTCTTTATGATGGTCTTTGACCGGTCTCAGATGAACAACGTGAACATCGGTAGTAATACTTCGCAGCAGTTTGCCACACTATCCAATGATCTTGGCTGTGTCGTTGTGCACGATCCATACGGCCGAGTGTTTGACAGCTATACACTGGAACCTCTTGAAGGCACCGAAGTTACCCTGACCAAAAAAACGGCAAGCGGCCAGTACCAGAAGGTTACACAACAGGATATCTCTGACAACCCTACGGTCGGAAGCATTGTGAATCCTCAGATAACTGAGAAAGACGGTCTGTTCTCGTTCTTCGTTCCGGATGGGACTTATCGTCTCGCAGCAAAAAAAGAAGGATATACCTTCCCGTCCGATATGAATTCACTCAATCCTGCATTTGCGTTTATGTATGACAATATCTATCGTGGAGAGGACATTGTACAAAAGGGCAAGGTTGAACATCGCGATATCCCGATGGATCCGGTAGATCTGGAAGCCTCAAAAGCCTATGCAGAACAAAATCAGATTACTATCGTCAGCTATTTTCAGTCGGTGGATAAGCAACGAAATGTGTATAAAATCGAAGGACGGGTATCGCATCCGAAAGCCGCAGTCACCGTCTATGCATATGTCCCTAACCGGTATCAGAAGGGTGAGTTAATCAAGACCCGTACTCTGGCAAAAACCGAAGCTGACATGTACGGCTACTTTAAACTGGAAATCCCGCTCAATAAATTAAAGGATAATGAAACGATTGGAGAACTGGAGGCAGTAAAAAAACAGATTTCCTACCCGAAGAAACGAGTCGGAAATCCTGTTGCCGAGATGATGATGCACATACTGACTGGATTTGGAGACAGCATTGCGGTGCAGGCTGAATCAGGTGATACATCCAGAACGTCGGTACGGCTGAACCCTATTCTGACCTCGCTTGAAGGATATGCTGTGACCGATGACGGTGCAATCATGCCGGGCGCTACCGTGCGTCTGTATGTCACCCAAAATAATATTCCGGTATATGAAACCCAGGCAGATGAAACCGGATACTTTGAGATCCCCGAAGAATCGATTCCCAACATGCCGTATTCTCTTGAATTTACCGGTTTGAATGATGAAGCAGTGGTTACCTCAACAGCGCAGTTTGTTGCCAGAAATACGGCTATCAGCGGTTCCCAGTATCTGGCTACGTCCCGATCACGGAATGCGGATGTGCTGGGAGCATCTGACGATAATAATTCAGTGTTACTGATCGCGGTAATTGCCGTAATGGGGATACTGACAGTTCTGGTACTTGCAAGTATCTTCTTTTCCCGATCTGCAATAAAGAGCGTTCGTTCTCGATCCTGATCTCCGGAATATTCCCCTTGTGTTTATAGCATCTTCGGTTACAATTGTGTAATTGTATATGTTGTCCTATATTCATACTGGAACGGTGATCGGACTGGAAGCAGTTCCTGTCGAAATTGAGGTTGATGTCGCATATCGCGGGTTTCCCACCTTTACTATTGTAGGGTTACCGGGTAAAGAAATAGCAGAAGCGAAAGAACGGGTTCGCACGGCGATTGTGAATGCAGGGTTTCCGATGCCAGAAGCACGTATAACCGTCAATATGGCTCCTGCTGATATTCCGAAAACGGGTACCTCTTTTGATCTCCCAATAGCACTGGGAATTCTTGCTGCGAGCGGAGTACTGCAACCCCACCATGTCTCTGGTCACTTTTTTTGTGGTGAACTGTCGCTTGATAGCAGGGTGCAGCATATTCGGGGCAGTATCTCGCTCAGACTGCTGGCAGAGCAGCAGCAATACATCTTTTGTCTACCGCGTTCCAGCGCTGTTGAAGCAGCTTTAGTAGGCCCATCAGATTTATGTATTCCGGTATCTACCCTTCAGGAGGTAGTGTCGTATCTCCAGGGAAAAGTGACCCTTGCTCCATTAACACAGGCTTCTCTTATAGTGGCGCACGAAGAGGCAACCGCTCCTGATTTTGCGGATATCATCGGTCAGCAAACGGTGAAACGTGCTCTGGAGGTTGCGGCAGCGGGGTTTCATAATGTTCATTTAAAAGGACCGCCCGGAGCGGGTAAAACACTCCTCTCCCGGGCATTTGCCGGAATTCTCCCACCCCTTACAGAGACCGAAGTAGTGGATGTAACCAATATCTATTCGATAGCCGGAATGCTGGAACAGCGGCAGAATCTACGGCAGCCGCCGTACCGCGCACCTCATCATACAATCTCCCGAAATGGTCTCATCGGGGGAGGAAGTATTCCGAAGCCGGGAGAGATCTCTCTGGCACATCGGGGTGTGTTATTTCTAGATGAGCTGCCGGAGTTCCCGCGGTCAGTCCTGGAAGCACTGCGTCAGCCACTTGAAGAAGGAACAGTCTCTATCTCCCGGACGGGCGGTGTGTTGACGTTTCCCAGCCGGTTTTTATTTTTAAGTGCTTCCAACCCGTGTCCCTGCGGGTATCGGGGGCATGCTCGGTTATCATGCAGTTGTTCGCCGGCTGTGGTTGAGCGATACAATAAACGGGTTTCCGGACCTCTCCTTGACCGGATTGATATTCACCTCCAGGTACAACCGGTAGAGGAGTACGCACTCCGTACGCACAGTAATGCAGAATCAAGTGAAGTAGTCAGAAACAGGATTCTGGAAGCGCGTGACCGGCAAAAAATGAGACTTCAGAGCCTGTCAATTCAAACGAACGGTGAGATGACAACGAAACAGGTCAAACAATTTTGCACGCTGGATGCCAAGCTCGAAACTTTTTTTGAAGATGCCGTAAAACGACTGGCGCTTTCCGCTCGCGCAATGTTCAAGACGCTGAAGCTTGCCCGGACGATCGCTGATTTAGATTGTTCAGATAGTATAAAATTAAACCATTTATCTGAGAGTTTTCAGTATAGACTACCACAACAACTGGAATCCTGATTTTACCACTTGACAAACAATTTCAAGCTTTCTATGATTAAACGTATGATAAAAAATGCCCGTGCTCTATTTATAAATGCCTTCTGTTTTATAATTTTGCTTGCAGGCTTCTTCTTCGTCGCCGATGGAGCAATGGCTCAGTTTAATCAGAATCAAGCTGCCCCTTCTATTTCGGTTACCGTCAAAGTTGACCAGAACGCTCTTGGATTCAGAATCCCAGATCTCTCAGACATCTTAACCTTTGTTATCCGTTTGTTCTTCGTAATCGCAGGACTTGTTGCTCTGCTGTACCTGCTGCTCGGAGCATTTGCATGGATCACTTCAGGTGGTGATGAAGAAAATACCGGTAAGGCACGTAACAAGATCACCGCTGCTATTATCGGTGTCGTTCTTGTTGTCGCAGTACTCGCAATCATCGTTACACTGGAACAGGTTGTCTTCCGTGAAAGAATCTGTTTCGGAATTTCTTGTGCAGCTACCATTCCTAACCTTGTCGAGCCTTGTGGAGATGACATTGGAGTTGACTGTGATGTTGACCAATAAGCCTCACAGCATTCAGAAAAACGCCCGGAAACGGGCGTTTTTTTTTGCACGTATGATCCGCTGCAATTTATAATATGGTGGCTGGATTGCGCTCATTTCGTACACATCTCTATACAAAGATTACAAAAAGCTGTACAATAATTCTATGTACATGCTTGGAGTGTATCTCGCACAGATCAATGACTGGTATGATAAAAACGCAGCCGATCCAGGAAACAGTGGCTGTATGGTGGACGGTGTTCCCACGCTCGAATGTCTGGAGATTGTATTTGGAAACTTTCTTTTTATGGCTTCTGCGATCGTGGTCCTGATTCTCTTTGTAATGTTCTTAATCGGATCGTTTAACTATCTGACTTCTCTTGGAGATCCCGAAAAGATGCAAAACGCAAGAAATACCTTTATGTACGCGGTAATCGGATTAGTCATCTTTGTGAGTGCGTACCTGATTCTCTTTATTATTGATACTCTGTTATTGGGAGGACAAGGTAAGATATTCCAGCTTGATATTCCGGGGCCTTCATCGGGAACTTCAGCTCCGTAACTAAACAAAAGTACACTTCAACAACTTTCTAATGTAGTCACCTATATTGTGGATTTTAGCTCGTAATTATTGAGAAGGAGTAACTTCGGGTGTGATAAAGATTACTTTGACACCTTCTTCTTCGGGAAGTGGCGAGCGAACAGCAGGTTCACGGGTTATGAATGAGTACGCAGCGTACAGTACCCCTGAAATTACCAGCCCAATCACGAACAGCCCAATCATTTTTTTTATCTTCGTACTCATAGATTCACGGTTTCACTGACAATATACATAGGTCGCTTTTGTATCTCTATGTATATTTTATCAATATATTCACCCACGATGCCAATCGTAATCAGTTGTACGCCACCTAAAAACATAATTGCAACAAACAGAGCGGTCCAGCCGGTCACCCAGTATGCTTCAAAAAAGAGACGGCCGACCACCGCATAGATAATACCCAGAAAGCCGAAGACAGCTGTCGCAAACCCGGCATACGACGCAATCCGGAGTGGTTTGGTAGAAAAGGAGGTAATACCCCGGAACGCAAAATTAATCATTTTAGAGATTGTATAGTGGGTTTTTCCTTTGTGACGTGCCTTTCGATCAAACTCCACAAAAGTGGACGGATATCCGCTCCAGGCAACGAGACCCCGTAAAAAGCGGGACTGCTCCGGTAAGTCATTCAGAAAATTAACTACTGCACGGTCGAGCAGGCGGAAGTCTCCGACGTCATGTGGAATCGGAACATCGGAAAGAAAGTTCATTACCTTGTAGAAACCGTGTGCGGTCATCTTTTTCAGCCAGTTATCAACATCACGTTTCTTTCGTTTCGCGTAGACAATTTTAGAGCCGTTTTCCCAGAGTCTGATCATCTCGGGGATGATCTCCGGCGGGTCCTGCAAGTCTGCATCCATCGAGATAACACAGTCTCCCTTTGCAATCCGGTACCCTGCAGTAAGTGCGTTTTGATGCCCGAAGTTCCGGTTGAAGCTGATCAGTTTAATATGAGGATTCTTTCGACAGTGAGACTTAATTTTATCTACGGTGCTGTCCTGTGAGCCATCATTTACGTAAACAATCTCATAATGGTACTCTTTGAGAACAGGAAGAAGTGCTTTAAGCAATGCGTCGATGTTCCCCTCTTCGTTGTAGACGGGGATTACCACCGAAACCAGAAGGTCTTTCATATTAGGTCAAGTATAGCAAATGGATTGCGCCACAGCGGAGGAGTTCAACTCCTCCGCTGTGACCCGGTACGTATCCCTAGCTGCGGCTCACGCTACCTGTCGGGCGGGAAGCCGGGCGAGACGCGTGTCTGGAGGTTGCCGGTCTCCGCCTGGATGTGGGCGGGGCCGCCCTCGCCGTCGTCGACGATCGTGAGGGTAGTGCCCTGCGCGCAGGCCACGACCTGCGAAGTACCGACCCTCTCGCAGCCGGGCGCGAGCTTGAGGCCTTCGGCCCTGCTGTACCACAGCACGATCTCTCTCTTGGAGACGACCCCCTTGACCACCATCTCCACCTGCTCCCGGGGGAGAGGGTGAAGATGGAGTTGCGGTCCTTGCGGTTGGCGCCGGCCTCTGCCATGAACAGCGAGATGACGAGTGTCAGGACTGCCATAATGATCGGCACCACCACGATAAGCGCGATCACCGCGGGCCATTCGATCCGTCGCTTGAACTCCATTGGGGTTCCCTCCACAGTAGCGGACACGGAAGTCAGTATCTCTATTATAGCTTATAATATTTAATTTGAAAAGGATGAGAGATAGAAGATGGACTGTCAGGGAGGTTTACATTCTACTTTTTATCTTGTTGCGGGGCCGGGAGTCGAACCCGGTCTAGGAGATTATGAGCCTCCCGTGCAGCCGTACACTACCCCGCATAAATGCAGGGTAAATGAGTCCCTGAATGCGGTTCTTATGGGATATTTGATTATATACGAAGGAGCGCATTGTGTCAATGAAGGATAAAAAAACCCGTACGGTGGCACGTGACGGGTTGATTACGGTTGCGACAAAGCTACGGTTGCGGTCTCCATCCCATCGGGAAGGCGAACTGCGGCTGGGCGCCCCAGCCCGTAGCGAAGAAGAAGTAGTCCTCGGTTGTGTCGGGGAATAACTCGCGTGCGAACAGGCTGGTGTCGACCTTGATCTGGCACCCCTCCGGGCAGACCTGCCCGATCACCGACAACTGGTCGTTGCCTGCGAAGCTGGTCAGCGTGAAGTTGTTGGGCTCGAGGAAGTCGGCCTTGACCGAGAACGGGCCGACGATATCGCTCGGGAGGGCCATGGGCACGACCGTGAAGCTTTCGTCTCCGCCCTGGAAGAACTTCACGTAGAACATGGTCGTGGTCCGGTCTGGCAGGGTCCAGAGGCCCTCGGTGCTCAGCCACAGGTTGTTGTCGAGCTCGACGGGCAGATTGCCGATGTGGTAGGACGTGAAGTCCTTGTACTGGCCCGCCGCCGGCTCACGCAGGCGGACCTGGATCGTGTCGGCGGCCTCCCAGTCGACCTCATGCTGGCTGTGCTGGTAGTTGGTGATCGCGACGGAGGTGATGCCGTCGTGGAAGGGCAGCAGGATGGCGTCCTGCGGGATGACTGCCGCCACGATGACGCCGTTCGTATCGATGGCGCTGTCCCGGCTTCCAGGCTGAGGGACGGCCGGCTGGGGCTCTAACACCTCCGGAAGGCTGGTCTGGTTGTCGATCGCCGTCTGAGACGTGCCGTCGATCTGGGCCGTGGTCTGGGGCAGCACGCTGCTCGGCTCGTTGTCTTGGGGCGGGTTCTGACCGCCACAGGCGGCGAGCGTACCCAGCAATAGACCGAGCAGGAGCGCGAGCGTTAAGATCCTTCGTATTGTCATGGTGCAATCCTTGTTGTATCACGTGCCACCGTGTTATCCCATAGTATAGCACGAATAACTCATAAAAGCAATGAAATCAGCCTTTTATATCAATCTAAAGTGATTATTTCTACCGAAAATCATTGAAAGAACACATCAAGCCACTGTTTATGCGGCGGGAGGGGAGTAGGAGTAATTACGGTTGGTGTCGGCGTAGGTTCTTGCATCAGTACGGCTATCTCATGTTCTTTTTGCAGGTTGAGCTGGTTACGGATGGTCTTTTCCACCTGATAGGGATCTTTGTTCTTAACCAGTTCAGATTTAAGCTGATTGTTTTTTTCTTTTTCTTCTTCGTATGCCTGTTTGTAGTCATCATAAAAACTCAGGTTTTTACGGTATTCAAAAAAATTCCTTGTCAAAGAAGAGAGAAAAAAGATGATAAGAAACCCGAGAATGATACGTTTAATCGTGATCATACCTTCAGCATAACAGATCACCATGAGACGTTCCAGAGAATATTACAGGAGGTTTTTCTGTTTGAGCAATGCGCTGATACGAGCTGGTGATGCTTTGCTTCGTAATGCATTCATACAGATCCCGATAATCGATTTTGGATTCTTCTGAATAGCTTCCTGGTTGTCAGCAATCAATTTGTCCATCTCAGCTTCCAGATGCTCATCTGACAGTTCTGCCGGAAGGTATGCGGAGATAATGGTAATCTGAGAGTTGTTTTCGTCGACCAGGTCCTGACGGCCGCCTTTGGCGAATCCCTCATTTGCTTCCTGGAGTTCTTTAACCTGTTTACGGAGAATCTGGACAACTTCTTCGTCTGTAAGATCCTGACGCGAATCTATTTCCTTGTTTTTGATTTGTGCTACAATATAACGTAACACGTTCAATTTTGCTTTATCCCCTGCTTTCAGGGCTGCAATTTGATCAGACTGGAGTTGTTGTTTAATCATAGTATCACTATTATACCGTATGAAAGCAAAATCTGAAAAGGACGTTGTAGCAATGTTTCAGCACTTCCAGCAACACGTTCTCGAAAACAAACCATCACTAAAAGACATGATCTCCGAAGTTCGTATGATGCAGTTCAAGATCCGTCCCGTGGAGGGGGATATCACCGCACTGAACTTTAAGAATCACTCATTTATTGAGACACTCTGGAGTTTAGGAAAACTGGATGAGTTCTTTCTCCAGCATGAGAGTAAACTGAAAAAGAGTGACAAGACGGTTTTTTACCGCTTGTTTGACGGATTGTACGAACAGTATCATAATAAACTGAATCACATCAATCTAAAGAAAGATCAATACGACGAGGAAAAACAGTCCTCGGGATTTGAAGTGGAGATTTTTCGGGAAAAGTCTAAAAAAAGTAACTAACTTCGTATATACTGTATGTTTACCCCTCTTCAGCCAGGGGAAGGTTACTATTTTTCTTGTATAGTATGCAAAAATTTCCGGTTGTTCTCGATCTTGAAACTCAGAAGACCTTTCGCGAAGAAAGTGATCCGAAAAAGTTAGGCATTAGTGTGGTGGCTATCTATGATTATGCCGACAACCAGGGAAAAACATACACCGAAAAAGAAATAAACAAACTCTTCCCGATTCTGGAAAACGCTTCCTATATTATTGGTTACAACATCACCGGCTTTGATATTCCGGTATTACAAGGATACTATCCGGGCGATGTAAACGTGTTTTCCCAGTTTGATCTGATGGAGGATATCCGTCTCAAGATCGGTCGTCGGGTGGGACTGAATGATATTGCAGCAGCGACCATGGACATTAAAAAAAGCGGTCATGGACTGATGGCGATTGATTACTTCAAAGAAGGAAAGTGGGATGAACTGAAAAAGTACTGTCTGGATGACGTACTGATTACCCGGGATATCTTTGAGTACGGAATTGAGAAAAAAGAAGTGTTTTATCGTAATGAATCAGGAAAAGTATCTATTCCGGTCAACTGGAAAAAGTATAAAGAAGACAATGGAAATAGCGATAATATGCCACTGACACTGCCGTTCTGATACAATAAAGTATGCGCACGATATTTTCTGTTCTGTTTATCGGAGTTGGTTTGCTGGCAGTATACTCTGTCTATGCCATGAACAGTGATCAGCGGGGCATGCAGGTTGCCGGAGAGCAGGGAGCAGTGGTGCGTAGCATCTCTCCAGCAGATTCCGAAAATACGATAGCAGTGCAACTGTTTATACCAATGCTGACCGCGTTGCTTTGTTTTGGCGCTGCTTTTGTACTGATCCGTCATCGTGATCTGTTTGTACATCCCCGCAAGACTTCGCGCCATAAAAAAACACGTCGGACGGCCATAGCTTCGTTTCTGCTGGTGGGGGTCGCTTCGATGGGAGTGACCGTGGTGCAGCTTGCCGCGATGGCGTAACTCTTCCTGTACTACCAGTCTGAAGTTAGCGTAAACAAATACTGGACGAATGGTCTAAACATGGTATAATAATCGAATCGAGAAATTGCACCTTACAACAACGATTTCCCCTGTAGCTCAGTCGGTAGAGCAGGATGCTGTCAAATGGCAGCCTTGAAGAGTAATTTTCAAGGAATAACGGGGTTAATTGCGGGAAGCCTACGTTCGCAAGAATATGGTAATCCGCAGCCAAGCTCAAGCAATTGAGAAGGTTCAGAGACTAGGTGAGTACACCCTAGAACGCCCCGCTCCACAACAAGTGGATGATGAGATAGTCCACCCTTTGTCGAAAGATAGAGATTCGTGTAACATCAAGGTCCCTGGTTCGAGTCCAGGCGGGGGAGCAGATAAAAGCCTATAGAATTTAATTCTAAAAGCTGCCAGATAAACAACGAAGATTATTCTGCAATCTCTACATAGTCAATATTCACAACAAAGCCTCCTCGGAAAACAGGCTCATTAGGAATTGTCTCATGGTGATCTTTCCAGTAACGAGCTCCCTCTACAATTGAGCCGAATATGTATACTTTTTTATTTAAAAAAGGTTCCAGATCAACTTTTGAATACCACACACTTCTGCCCGGACCTAATAAATTCAGATTGCGTTCATCCCCCTCCATTACTACTTCGTAAGCAGCTCCAGCAGGAATACTTATGTCATCGACAACGAGTTTATCTGATTCTTTAATAGTGTAGACATAACCTTTACCAAGTGGCATGATTTTGCGAACGAGTGATAGAGGATTATCGATATGGGTTAAGTATGCATCAATACCTAGGACAAAGAGACCAACGACTATTGCTATTATAGCTAGCACTTGTAATTTTTTTAGACCTTTCATTTTTTTTGAATCCATGCCTTAAGTGTGTCTGGACTTATTTTACCTCTGATATTGAAGTAATGATGAATGCTGAATGACCTGTGCGATGGGGAGCGTCTGTGCACAATTCGCTATTTGGAACACATAACAGTTCAGAACTTTTTGACATGGTAAATCGCCCATCAAGACGGACTTTTTTTCCTACATAGGGAGTTACATCAATTGATTCTTTTGAAATCCATTGTCGAAAATTACTTTTTGGAATACCATTGGTTCCCTCAATGTGATACATGCCCGTTTCTTCATCAACGGTAATAAGATAGGTAGCATTTTTATCCTCAACATGGAATGTTTTAGGAGGATTATACTTAGTCCACTCTGTTTCCAAAGACCAATAGACAAAGCCTACAAGTCCTAGCAAGACTACTACTGTTATGGCTACTATTTTCTTTTTCATATATTGATTATAAAAAATTTTGATTGAAAAATATACCAGTCGCCTTTGTTGGCGACTGGTATTGTAAGCGTCTTATTTAGACACAAATGGAACTTAGCACTTGTGCAAGCGCCAGTGGCTGTTTGTGCGCCAGTCCCAGTTTGTAGCCGCAAAACGCGTTTCGACACCCCAGCCATAGGTCTTGTGGCCCGGCTTAGAGCTGTTCACCTCCATGGTCAGTGCCCAGGGCCCTACGCGCCGACCCTTGAACGTGATGTAGGTGCACTGATTGTTTGGATGGAAGTTCAACTCGGTTGCCACCCACCTGCAGTGCCGCTGGTTAGTGCCACCACAGCGATCGATGGTGAACATGCCAACACTCCAGGCAGCCTCAACCGTCGAAGTTGTTGCGGGAGTTGGGGCGATTGGCACCCCCAACGCCAGCAACAGAGCGAGTAGACCTACCATCCGTGCGATCTTTGCCTTCACAAGAAACCTCCGTGTTGATCAACACGCCATAGTCTCGATGACTAAAGCACATCATTGTATCAAAATGTGTAGAAAGTTACATAAAAACATAACTATTTATGCGTATCGAATGTGTATAATAGCTATATGTCCGTACACATATTTATAACAAACTAATTTTCATCAATAAAGGTTTGTTCTGCGCAAAATCTTGAAAAGTGAAAAAATGTATATTGCATTACCAATCGGGAAGAATACAATGCTAATTGCTAACGATGTGCCGGAAGTTCTGGGACGCGTCAATGAACAGGAAAACCGAAGTAAAATTCTAGTTCAGACCGAAACAAAAGAAGAAGCAGATAGATTGTTCTCAGGTCTTTCCGCGGGTGGAACCGTTGAAGGTCCGATGGGAGACAGTCCCTGGGGTTCGTATGCTGGTATGTTCCGGTATCGATACGGGATTGAGTGGATTATTGAATGCGCAGGTTAAATCCTATAGTATTGATTTACCTCTCTTAATATAGTAAAATAGTATAACCCCTTATTCGAGAAAGGACTTTTTTATGGGTTTCATGAGACGTCATCCGGGATACGGAGCTCTGCAGCTCTACCCCGGCTTCCGCGGCATCATCGAAGCTCCCGTAGACGGGACACTGGTCCAGGTGCAGATCTTGATCGATCACACGGGCACACACTGGAAGACGCAGTGGCTCACCGACTGGCGACCACTGACCAGAGGCTCCACGCCGGACAACATCCGGTTACGGGTGGAGGATGGCCCAATCTACGTGATCGGTCAGATCGGGATGGCGCAGGGAGGCAGGATTCAGCTCCTCACGTTCGAGCCATATCTCGACCCCGATCAGACAGAGGGCCTCCCGACAACGCCTATGGCATAATATATTTCTCACAGGAGGTGCGCGGGGGGGATTAGCTCCCCCCAACAATCTTTCAACTTAATCAAACCATTCTCTCAAAACGTTTACAGTGTAGTTTCTATAACCTGCTAGAATATTCGTATGAGCAAACTCATCACCTGTCTCTGGTTCGTCAATAACGACGGCGAAGATGCAATAAACTACTACATCGAAACCTTTAACTCAGCTCCGGGAGATCATTCTGCAAAGCTGGGGGACATCACAAAAGCGCCAAAAGCATCAGAAGAAGTTTCCGGAAGGCCTGAAGGCTCAGTCTTGACTGCGGAAGCAGAAATTGACGGAATCAGCTTTATGGCTCTCAACGGTGGACCCATGGACATGTTCAAACTGAATGGAGGAACCTCGTTTATAATCGAGTGTGAAACGCAGGAAGAGATTGATTACTTCTGGGATAGGCTGTCGGCAGTTCCCGAAGCTGAACAATGTGGTTGGTGTACCGATAAATTTGGTGTTACCTGGCAGGTTGTTCCACGCATTCTGGACGAAATGATGAGACAGAGCCCGGAACTTGCCGAAAAAGTAACCGCAGCCTTTATGCCAATGAAGAAAATTGACCTTGAAACCATCAGAAAAGCAGGGGAATAAATAGTCCAGTTAATACTAAGCCACCATGCCAACCAATATCTGTCCGCAGGGTCATACCTTCGAGAAAACATCAAACTGTCCTACTTGTCCTGTTTGCGCTCAGAATGAAAACAAACAAGCCTACGCGAACGGGTTTCCCCGAATAGGTGCGCCAGCATATAGAGCATTAAAAGAGCATAAGATATCACTCGATGATCTGCCTGCCTACACAGAAGAACAACTACTGGAATTGCATGGTATTGGTCCCCGTGCGGTACGTATTTTGAGAGAGTATCTGCAGGAAAAAGGGAAATCATTTACTTCAAATTGATATAATGGCCGTATGGCAGAGATCAAAACAAAAGCGACCACAAAGAGTGTGACTGACTTTCTTGATACCGTAGAACCTGAAGTCAGACGAAACGACGGGTTCAAGCTTCTTGAGTTATTTACCCGCGCTACGGGAAGAGATCCGATCCTCTGGGGCTCTAATATTATTGGATTCGGAAAATATCACTACAAATCCGAACGGAGTCGTCAGGAAGGTGACTGGATGATGGTCGGATTTTCTCCACGGAAAGCAAAACTAAGCTTATATGTGCTGAATGGTAGTGCAGAGGTCGAATCATTGTTGTCCAAACTAGGGAAACACAAAGCAGCAGTAGGGTGTTTGTATATCAATAAGCTTGCTGATGTTGATGAAACGGTGCTGGAAGAGTTGGTCAGAAGATCCTTTGCCCATATGGCTACACTCCATACAGAGATCCGGTAATAAAAAGTGAGTTCCGGCTCCACACTCCAGTTCCGGCTCCATACTCCAGTTCCGGCTCTACACGCCTGTCAAATATAAGTCACGCCTATCTGCATTACTCCCGTACCCGAACCTTCAGGCTTCCGATGTGTTCGTCCGAAGGGTCAATCAGAATGGTGTACCGCCCATCAGCCGGGAGAGCGATCCCGTCTTCTTCCATCGATCCTGTTGCTCCCAGTATGCAGCCGTTGGCAACACGTTCTCCTGCCGCATCTATCAGCGCAAAGCCCCCACATTGTCCGGGCAGCGTGTTATCGGTAACTTCGATAAAGACGGTCTGACCTGCGGTGCCGGTAAAATTGAGTCGCGCACTGGTACCGGGTTTATCCAGTTGTAACTGGACAGCTGATCCACCAATGGTAATAGATTCTTCTAAGTTGCTAATCGCGTACAAGCGCAGTTTGGCAGAGCCAACGTCGCGGTCTGACGGATCGAGAACAACCGAATACGTGCCCCGCTCGGGAAGTTCTGTGGTATTAATAGAGCCCGAGCTGCCGATGATACACCCGGTCTTGAGTGTCTTGCCTTCCGGAGAGAGCAACTTCAGCCCTCCACACTGGCTGGGAAGCGTACTCTCTGTTGCCTCTATAAATACGTTTTGTCCTGCTTCTGCCTGGAATGTTGCGATTGTTTTCATGCCAGGGGTGGCAAGTTGTGCCTCAACCACAGGTCCATCCGGAGTAATGTCGATGCTCTGATCCTGTACCCTGATCAGCCGCAGACGCGCAGCAGGCATCTCTGACCAGTTTGCTATCGAGATGGTATACCGGCCTGATTCCGGTAGCTCGGTAGTATCGATTGAACCCCTGCCGTTGATGATGCACCCAGTTGCGATACGATCTCCCGCCTGATTAAACAGGAGTAGTGTTCCGCAGCGGCTCGTGGCGGAAGCATTGATTAGGTCAACAAAGACCTGTTCTCCGGCAGTAGCATCAAAGCTGGCCCGGGCAGTATCATCTTCCTCTGTGGTTAACGTAATCGCCTCTCCGGTATCATCACGGGTTATGGCTGCTGCCTGCTGATCAGCCAGTGCCGAGGCCGCGAATTCAGGCCTGCCGGTGGACGCGACATCGATAATACAGTTTTCCCGTGAAACCGGATCGATGACGCCCATAGCTGTACAGACAGCTTCTGCAAATGCACGGTTGGGAACAGTGTCTGCAGTTACCTCCTGGTACGGGAAACGGCGATCGGTATAGGTTTCGGTTGAGGTGCCATCGGAGTACGTAAACAAACTTGATTCCGGTGTTACTCTCCAGCTGTCTGCAAAGCGGGGGTAGAGTGACTCAAACGCTGGAGTAACTGTTTCTGTAGTGCCGCGAATTACCAGATCGTCTGCAGTTTCGGCGTTATAGTTTCCCAGGAGTCCTTCCAGTTTCCCTACCCGCTCCGGTGACGGGTTTACCGTTATATCCAGGTTGAGCGATCCGACGGGTCCCGTCACAACAGTTGTCCCATCAGGCCAGGTTACGGTAATTTTTCTGCCGTTTACTGAAGAAACGGTGCCGCCAGCAGGCAGAGTTCTCTTGGTAATTGTCTGTGCAGAACCATTAATAAGCAGTATGGGAGAACCGTTCTGGAGATGTAACTCTATCCGGTCTGTGCCATTTCGCATCGAGACCGCGGTTGTTACCGCTACGGTCCGGGAGTCCAGCCAGGGTTGTTGCCGTACTTGAACCTCGAAGGTATCGACCGTACTTTTTGCCAGAATAAACTCGCCGGCAGCCTGAAAGCTGTAGCGTAGTGTATCAAATGTTTTGAGGTGAGGATCTCCCCTGCTGGAACCACAGTCACTACCGGTACAGTCTGAGGGAGCGGCTGGTTCCGAACAGTCTCCGGTCGGGAGCGGCGTATCACCATAGTGGGTACGTGGTGGAAGTCCCAGTGCTTCCCGGAGCTGGTTTTGCGCGCGGGTGGCAGTTACTTCTTTGGTCTCGATTCCGCTGGAGCCGCAGGGTGCCCGGTTGAATGTGCCATTCATCATTTCGTATACATGATACATCTCATGAAAGAGCCGGTCACACGGAGTAGAGGTAATGGTACCGCCATCACTGTGGTAGTTGTAGACACTTTCGGGGTCCCAATGAATATGGTAACTTCCGTCGGGATAATCTGTTGCATAGTTTTCGCGGTCCCGGTTCGTTTCTATCACAATCGTCCCTCTGCCAAGTGCGTCCAGGATTGGACCGGTAATATCCGGATGGCTGTTGAATGTGTCCATGCATTCGTTAAATGCTCCTTCATCTCCCGCGGGCACCGTGTAGTCTGCTGAAACGGGACGAGTGGCCGCCAGTCCTGCCAGCAAAGAACCGATAAGTACAGCCTTGAGAATCTGATGAGTGGAACTCTTTTTAGTTTTAGTTGTGCCAGGGGACCGCCGTTTTTTCCATATCCATATCAGTAAGATGAGAATGAGAATAATACTCGTAAGTATTGCAGCCCCAACCCACCAGGGTACTGTTGCTGCCTGTTCGATCAGTGGCGGAAGTGTCGATCCGGTTGTTGCCGTTGCCGAGCCACAGAGAGGCGGCCCCTCTACCTCAACCAGGGGAATAGAGTAGGTGAGGGCAAGTTGATAGGGGGTATCTGGTGAAAAAGGATAGAGCGCTCCAAAGGAGCCTGCTTCCGGAGACCAGACGATGGTCCGGAGTGCGGGTTTAGAATTGAGATCAGAGACCGGGAGAGGTATTTCCAGGCTTTCGGCGGGCGCAAGTTCTTCCAGTTGATCCTGGAGGAATAGTGCCGGATCTTCTTCAAACCCGACCTGGATCGGTACCGCATCTATTTCTTTCCCCTGTTGATCCAATCGTGTGATAGTGATGGTCCCTAACGCGGTGGATGCTATCTTGCAAGGTTCAGAACCCTGGTTTGTCAGAATAAGTACCGGGTTTGCCCGGTTCTCTGTTTGGAGAGTCGCAGTCAGCGAACTGCCGGTGCTATGAGCAGAGATAGAGGGAGCTGCAAAAAACAGTATTGATGCCAGAAGTACTATATATATAGTGTGAACTCTCATTACAGGGATAATGGTATCTATACTCATTATCTCATATGAGAGCGGTAAGGAGATGGTGTGGGGAGCGGAAGGACCGAAGTCCTTCCGCCGCCCGGTAGTGATAGTCTGGAGGGCAGATCTGCTTGCTGGCTGATCGCTTGTGCCGGCTCAGCCGCTCGCCCTCGCGCAGGGTGCGGGTGTAGGTCACGTTCCCGTTGCTGATCTCGCGGACGAGGGCGTTGGCCCTAGCCAGCAGGATGTAGCTGGCGTGGTTCCACCCGCGCTCCTTCGGGATGCTGATGAGCAGACCCTCACCGATCAGGATGACCGGCGGCGTCTGGCTCTGGCAGACAAATGCGAAGAAACCGTGTGGGCTCACCATGGCCTGCAGCGCCTCGATCGTCCCGCTCCACGCCATGGTCTCCTGATCAATGTCGAAGAGATAGGTGCGAGAGCTGCGGTCGAAGGTCCCGGCGGTGGTCTGCGTGTTCATCGGGCTGTTCCTCCAAATCAAAGTACGCTACCGAATATCCCATAGTATATCATATTATGTGGTAAATTGCCAGTCTAACTCAGCAGATTGATCGTAAACCGGAATGTCACCGTCGCTGAGTGGTAAGAAGAGGTGCCCGTTTAGTCTTCAGTTTTTTTATAGATAGGAAGACTGTTTGCGTCAAGACCCAGATATACGAGTTTGCCTTCGCTGTTTGTGTATCTGAGTACGCGTATTACGTTTGCAGGTACGGCGATTGCCCCTTCAGAAAGGTCAATTTCACCGGTAGCAGCCGTTTCTGTTGCAGGAGCAGATTTCATGCTCATGGTCATATCTTCGGCTGCTTCCATCGGAGCCGTATCATAAACGGGAGCCATTGCAATCGTCTGCGAGGAATCGGGGAGTACTCGTGCAATACGATTTTCCGGCACAAACTCAAGATCATCAGCGGTGAGAGCCTGTGCGAGAGTGAGTTCCAGATCTTCCTGTAACTGCATTTCCGCCTGCAGAATCTGATCACGTGGCAGTGCGGCTGCATTTCGTTCAGCTATTTTGAGTAATCTGCGTTCTGCGTAACCAGGTGCATTGATAGAAGAAAGATACCAGAGTCCTCCTCCCGCAAACAGGAGACAGAAACAGGCAACAACTGCCCCGTACGCGACCAGTAATCGTCTGAGTCCCTGGTCTTCACGATGAGGCTGGTACTGTTCCATAAGCATCTGCTTAAGTGCTTCTTTGTGCCGTGGTAACCGAACTGATGGGTTAGAGTTAGTCATACTACTGTTATAACGTGTATCCTTCCGGAAGGGTGCACTGTTTCCGGAGCTGTGCAAGACCTCGTTTTATGAGAGTCTTCACGGTATTTTCATTTTTATTAATAATCTCACTGATTTCTCTGGTTTTTTTTCCTTCAAAAAAACGAAGTGTCAGAACCTCCTGGAACTTTTCATCCAGTCTGGTAAGTGCCTGTTGAATCTCTAAAAAGGTTCGATGGAGCAGTATACGCTCTTCTTCCTGCTGAATTTCTGCTTCAACATCGGTGGCAGATCGTTCTTCGAAGCCAATACGAGTGGTAAGTGTATCCAGTGAGGTAGTTTGTTTTTTAAGACCGCGAAAGTGGTCCATAATCACATTCCCCGCAATTGCGTACAACCACGAAGAGAATGGAGCCCCGGATGGTTTGTACGAGCCGATGTACTTCATAGCCTTGAAAAAGGTTTCGGCGCAGAGATCAGCCCCTGTTTCAACCGACCCGACCCGACGGATGCAGTAGTTTAAAATCCGGTCATAGTAGATATCATAGAGATCCCCAAACGCGTTGCGATCTATCTTTGCGCGACGAATTAACTCCGGTTCCGGTATTGCTTGTCCCGTGTTCATGATGAAAATTACTTAAACTCCAGTGAGCTGAGGATAGTATACACGGTGTTCAAATTCTGTTCTGAAGGAGCTTCTATTTGTGCAACTCCATCGAAATAGCGGGACTGACCATTTTCAGAACGAATCTCCGTGCTCATCTGTGAGAGTATGATAGTGCCATTTTCCTGTCTCCCTTCGCAAGCGGTTAACAAACGGTTTACGGTCTGAATTTGAGTCCAGGTGTTATCACACGCACCACCAAAACCGGTCCCGGTGGCAAACTGCACCCATCCTTCAGGCCCTTCGATACGGGTAATTTGCATTGCCCCGTTATTATCTTCCGAGTTTGTTACCTTCCAGTTGGCAGGAACACGTACTCGAAAATGGTCACTCGTATCAATTATCTGCCAATTCTGAGTATCTTCCGGTACAATCGGGCAGGCTTGAAACGCACATTTCATTCCTACGCGTCCAACACTTGAGCCGTCAGGACAGACTTTTGCATCCATGGTGCACGTTGCCATCTCTTTGGGAAGCTCCAAGGATGAGACAATGGAATCCAGGACCTGTTTATTCCAGGTCTCAGACTGTTCTGCAGGGATATATCCTGCAAAGAAATAGTACTGACCGGACATAGGAAGCAGATAGACGTATTCGGTTGTCCCTTCCGGTTTTTCCCAGGGGTTTGAATTCTGGTAGGTATAGATTGTCTGGCCATTCACATTCATATCTGCCGTACGCGTGTAGGTAAACCATTCTCCTTGTCCCGGTGCCCCGTCGGCAGCTGGTTTTGATTCTCCGATCTTGAGTTCCAGCAGAGAGTTCAGGTAACTTTGATTATAGCTTCCCGGAAGACCTTCAAAGAACACAGATACAGCTAAAAAGTGTGTCAGACCCAGTGGGGTATCACTGATCGGGCCTGAAGGTGCAAAGCGGTTGGTGTCGGAGGTATTTTCCCGCAGTAGCACATCGGGAGGAATGCGCAATACATACCCGAAGGTAGGATCCGTGAAGGTTTTCCAGTCAGCGGGTGGCTGAACCGTTTCAACGGGTGGAGTATTGGTACCGGTTTGTCGTTGTCCGGGTTTTTCACGGAACCAGAAGAGGGCGGCAATGACGAGAACACTCACACAGGTTAGAAGAATAATAGTTGATTTTTTCATACAATATACAACGTAAGAATAGTATATTCGTTTCACTTTTTTCTCCGTTATTTTACCTGGCTGCGTTTATCTACCGGATCAAAGATCATCTTTGGCACACGATCACCTCGAATGAGCTGTGCAACGCGTTTTCCTCCGAATATCGAAGGAAGAATCCCCACCCCGTTACACCCCAGATTGTAGAGCAGATTTTTGTTACATGGTTCTTCTCCGATCAGACGCAGCATGTTTCGGGTATATCCCATCAAACCATGCCAGTGAAACTTAAAGGTTCGTTTATTCTTCGGAAACGGTTTATAGGTGGTTCTTAAGAACGAGTTGATGCGCGTCAATGTTGTATTGAGAAAGGAATGACGCGTGCGCAGATACTGTTTTCGTTCGATCAGATCCTTTTCCGGTCCGCCAATGCATACCAGATTATGACTGACATTTTTTTCGGTTTCATAGGGCCTCCGGGTCAGATAAAAATACAGGGGATGTCCGGTTTCATCAAAATCTCCCTTAAAGTAGCTGATTGCGATCGGAGGTCTGTTCATTGGCTCGGTATATCCGGCCATATACCCGATTAATCCGTCTACAAACATATGAAACTTGCTGTCGATTGCAAACCCGCTTTTGTTTTCAATCTCAAAATGTTCAAATCCATTGGTGCACAGCACCACTTTATCCGCCGTCACCAGGCATTTTTTGGTCTGCAACTGTACTTCTTTGGTATTGGTGATAACTTTTGATACATGTGTCATCTCATGAATCACAAAGCGATCAGAATACATCTTAAGGAGAAAACCTGCCAGTTCCTCGGTAAATAGTGCACTGTTTACAACCGCTTTTTCAGTAGAGAGAGCTGCCATAAAATTGGTGTCATGCGTCTCGAGGAGTGACATAATATCTTTCTGAGGTAATAGTGAATAGAGATTTTTATATTCCGCTGGAATCTGGTCCAGCCATGGAGCTTCTTCGGCAATCATAACCTGTTCCATATAAATTGCGGCGCGATGGCGAAGATATTTATTTTCCAGATGCTGCAATACATCTTCTACCCGGGTACAGCCGGCATATCCGGTAAACCGGTGCATGGGTGTTTTCAATCCTGCATTCAGATAGATTTCGTCAATTAAATCCCAGGCATAGAGAATTGCGCGCTGAGCATCGGCAGCCGCTTCGAGTCCATATTCTGCGACAATATCAGCAAAGGGGCGTTCAAAATAGTGCACTACTTGACCTGCATTATGTCCGGTTGCACCATGAGCAATCTTATCTCCTTCGAGGAGTACCACCGATTTTTTCGTCATGGTCAGAATGTAGTAGGCAGTCGTGATGCCGGCAATACCACCACCCACGATTGCAATATCCTTTTTTGTGTCACAGGTAAGCCCAGTAATAGGACGTACACGCTTTAACTGCGCAATCCACGGTGAGTTATTTTCAAGCATAGTATAAGTATGCCATCTTCGGCGAAACGAAGCAAATGTAAGAAGACTGTTAGAGCATGTATTTAAGTATTGACTTAAATAATAAGTTAGACTACCATAGTGTTATGGTCATTACCACTGTGTTTTATGCATTATCTGAGCCAACTCGTCGTGATATTTTTGAGATGCTGGCGCGTGAAGGAGAACTCAGTGCATCGGCAATATCCGGAAGGTTTCGAGTGAGTGCTCCCGCGATTTCGCAGCACTTAAAGGTGTTACGTGATGCCGAACTGGTAACGGTGCAAAAACAGGCACAAAAAAGACTGTATCGAATAAATCCGCGACAGTTAGAAATACTGGAACAGTGGGTAGAGCAGATAAAAACAGTATGGAGTGAGCGGTATAACCGCCTGGATACAGTATTACACCAATTAAAAATTTCAAAATAAACAAACATGAATAGACTCTCAGTAATCGTGAACAAAGATGACCGCCAACTTATTATGAAACGTGATTTCGATGCCGAGCGTCAGCTGGTATGGGATGCTTACACCAAACCTGAATTGATAGAAGCCTGGTGGGGGCCTCAAAACTGGACAACTAAGGTACACCACCTTGATCTGAAAGCAGGAGGGCAGTGGAAGTATTGTATGTACGAACAGGGTGGTCAGCAGATGGTTTCGTGTGGTGTCGCAACCTATAAAGAAATTATTGCCCCGGAAAAAATGATCTACACCGATCAGTTTTCTAATGAGGCATTTGAGATTGCAACAACAATGCCGACGCTTGAAATTACGAATATCTTTGAAGATCATGGAACTAAAACGAGATTAGTGAGTACCACAACGTTCAACTCTGTCGAAGAACTCGAAAAAATCGTTGAAATGGGGGTAGAAGAAGGCTTTAATCAGTCTCTTGAACGTCTTGATCAACTATTACAGAAACAGTCATTATAATTCATACTCATTTTTTGGTTTTACACGATACAATAGTCTATGTCGAATCGTAACACGCGGGTCTTTTATCAGGTCCTTGCCAACTCTACTATATCAACTCTTGTCAATATGACGGTCTGGTTTGCGCTGATATTCTATATCTTTCTTCAAACCGAGTCTGTATTTGCCACATCCATGATGTCAGGTATTTACACCTTGACTGTGGCGGCAACCGGGATCTGGTTTGGTAGTCTGGTTGACCACAACAAAAAGAAAACAGTCATGATGTGGTCCAGTATCTTTTCGTTGATTATCTATTTACTTTGTACGGCTCTGTTTTATACGGCTCCACCAGAGACATTTCACAATACTCAGAATGTCCTGATCTGGATTTTTATGCCCCTGGTTCTGTTTGGCGTTCTGGCAGGGAACATTCGTGGAATTGTCGTTCCAACCTTAGTTAAGATTCTGATACCCGAAGATGGTCGTGACAAAGCAAATGGGTTAGCAGGAACAGTAAATGGTGTCGCGTTTATGTTTGTTTCGGTGATCAGTGCTATGCTGGTAGGATATCTGGGAATGGGTCCGGTTTTAATTCTTGCTGTTATTCTCAGCCTAGCTGCAATTGCGCATCTTTATGGTATGGAGATTCCGGAAAAAGGTATCGTCCATGTGGATGGCGCAGAAGTTCCTAAAAATATTGATTTAAAAGGAACAATTAAAGTATTACGTGATGTTCCGGGACTTCTCCCCTTAATCTTCTTTACGACGATCAATAACTTTCTGGGCGGTGTGTTTATGTCGCTGATGGATGCGTACGGGTTGTCTCTTGTTTCAGTGCAGATGTGGGGAATACTCTGGGGAGTAATCAGTACTGCCTTTATTATTGGAGGGATCGTTATCGCAAAATTCGGACTGGGCAAGAATCCGGTGCGAACATTATTCCTGGCCAATTGTGCTATCTGGGTAATCAGTATGATTTTTACCATCTATCCTTCGATCTGGCCACTGGTAATCGGCTGTTACGGCTATTTAATGCTGTTCCCGTTTATTGAAGCTTCAGAGCAGACCATCTTACAAAAGGTTGTTCCTCAGGATCGCTTAGGACGGGTGTTTGGATTCGCACAAAGTGTGGAGCAATCAGCCTCACCGATAATGGCATTCTTTATTGGTCCACTGGCACAGTTTATTGTGATTCCGTTTATGACAACGGGAGCCGGGGTAGAGTTAATTGGCGGTGTGTGGGGAACGGGTACGGCTCGCTCGATTGCACTGATCTTTACCGGGGCAGGGGTGCTTGGACTCATCCTGACGCTGTTTGCAATGAGTACTCCCTACTATAAACAACTCAGTGAACGGTATCTCAAAGGATAACCAGATACAAGATTGGCGTTTCAAATAAAGTCTGGTACAATGTATTTTTCACCGATTATCAGGTGTGGTTTTTATGGACTTACAAACTAATTTATTCATACTTTTTCTTGTTGTAGTAATCGGTTTCTTGATTGCCGATCTGGGATTCTTTAATAGAAAAGCAAAACGGATCGAGCCGGGAGCAGCACTGGCACAATCTTTGTTCTGGATCGGGGTTGCGTTCGGTTTTGGTTTTCTGATCTTCCTGTTTATGGGAAGAGAGCCAGCCACTCAGTTTATGAGTGCATATGTTACAGAAAAGATGCTCTCCGTAGACAACCTCTTTGTAATCCTTCTTATATTTAACTTTTTTAATCTGGAAGAAAAGTACTACCATAAAGTGCTGTTCTGGGGAATTTTAGGAGCGATAGTCTTCCGTGCACTCTTTATCGGCATTGGGTCTGTCATTATCAGTCAGTTCCATTTTGTTCTCTATATCTTTGGGGCAATACTTATTTATACCGGTATAAAGCTGTTCAGTGATAAAAAAGAAGAACATATCGATTTTAACCATAACAAAGTTTTTAAATTAGCAAAGAAATATCTTCCGTTTACCACAGCCCCTCACAATGGCCGGTTCTTTATCCGTGAGAATGGGAAATGGCATGTAACGATTCTTTTTATGATTGTGTTACTGGTAGAGTCGACTGATATCATTTTTGCCATTGATTCTATCCCGGCAGCATTTGCTATTTCACAGGATCCATTTATTATCTTTACTTCAAATATCTTCGCTATTCTGGGATTGCGGGCATTGTTCTTCTTACTTGAAAGCGTGATGCATAAATTTCACCATCTGCAAAAGGGACTGTCATTCATTCTTGTCTTTATCGGTGCAAAGATGATGGCAGGACTGTTCCATTTTCATATTTCTTCGGTAGTCTCTTTTGCAATTATTATGTCAGCGCTGGCCTTGTCTCTTCTCCTCTCCATTTGGTTTCCAAAGAAACTATAATATGTATCGTAATGACAGATACCACAATCAAAGCTGACTATCAGACAATTCATTTTGCCTCAGCGCAGGAGTTTCGCCATTGGTTGGATAAACACCATCAGACTGTTCCTGGTATCTGGCTCAAAATGTACAAAAAAGATTCCGGTATTCCGTCCATCGACTATAAACAGGCCCTCGATGAAGCTTTATGTTACGGCTGGATTGATGGTCAGTCCAAAAAGGGAGATGATCAGTATTATATTCAGAAGTTTGTCCCCCGTGGGAAGCGCAGTATGTGGTCGCAAAGAAATAAACTGCATATCGAGAGACTTACCAAAGAAGGGAAAATGATGCCGGCAGGTATTGCTCAGGTAGAAGCGGCTCAAGTAGATGGCAGATGGGATGCTGCTTACGCACCCCCGTCTGAGATGTTTGTGCCAGAAGATTTTCTCAAAGCTCTAAAAAAAATTCCTGCAGCCGAGGCATTTTATAACACACTAAACCGGACCAATACCTATGCAATTGCGTTTCAACTAGCCACTGCAAAAAAGCCGGAAACGCGGGCGCGGCGCTTCGAGAAGCTGCTGAACATGATGAAAGAACAAAAAAAATTATACTAAATACCCGTATGTGCAGAAGCGTCAGACCACTATGCCAACGGATGAAGTGATCCGGATAAACTCAAATGGAATGTCTGGAAGGATGAAAAGGTGCCGGCTAGTTCTCTACCAGAAGAAAGGGTGCCTGGGCAACGGTTTTCCCATTAATCTGCAACTCCATCAGATGGTTTCCGGGGTATAAGGTGCGCGTAGTCATTCCTGTCATAAAACGGTGCTTTTTGCGGAGATGAATGGACGTCCCGGCGGTTACTTGACACTGCTTTAGCTTAAATACTTTTTTACTGTTCATGCTGCCGGCTTTATTCTGGAACGAGATAATGTAGTCTATCAACAGACGCTCTGATTTTTGGGCGGTGATGGTAACCGAAAATTCCAGTACACCGCCCAGGGGAATAGTCTGAGCATTGAGTGAGATGTCGGAAACCGTCACCTGTGGATCAGCGGAGAAATTGAGAAACGCGATTGCGCCGGGATATCCTTTTTTTACCAGTGTGCGTAAGGAGTGTTTGATGATAAACTCCATCTCAGAAGGAGTCTGCTTCCCCGATGCCTGCCACCGGTCGAGTGTGTGCAACACCAGCTCCGGCTTGATTTTAGAGATATCATTCATATGATTGGCAACCGATCGGGTGACGTAGCGTGTTTTGTCAGCAAACAGTGCATCCAGGAGTGGAACTGTCTGTTCGGGTTGAAACACAATCTTCTGCGACCAGGGTAGTTTGGGGCGGCTTCCTTCGGAAACCAGTCTACGCACATGATAATTGTGGTCAGTACTCCACTCGGTGAGTTGTCTCAGTGTCTGTTCGGGAAATTTGTTGATAAAGTACCGGATCGCATCTTCCGCAGAAAATCGCATCGTTACCTCTCGCAAAGCAGAGAGTGAGCGAGGCAGGTGCTCGGAGGTGCAGCCATAAACAGCGATAAACTCTCCATACGGAGCGTAGATAAACTCACCAAAGTCATCATCGGTCAGTGTTGGATCAAGGGGTGGCGGCAGGGCTGCAAGAATAATCCTGAGCGCTTCGGGATAAGATGGAGGAAGAAATGCCTGTAGCTGCTCCCGAATCCAACTAATGCGTTGTTTCAGTTCAAGTTTCGGAATGCGGTCTAGAATGGTGGCGGTAAAGGCATCTGTTTCAAACGGAGGATAGACCGCTGCAATCTCTGCTGCCAGACGTGCAACGTTTGTTTTGTTAAACAATGCATCTTTTAACGAAAATTTCTCTTTCATGGGTTATGTCTGGCAAGTGGTGCAAAAGTAACTGGATCGATTCATCTTGCCGGTGTAGGCATGGGTAACAGCGCCACCGCATACCGGGCAGACCTTTTTGCGATAGATGTTCCAGTGTTCACCACTATTTAGCTCGTTCTTCTTGCGCCAGCGATAAAACTGGTGAGAGAGTTCGTGGGTATCATGCACCAGCTGTTGAAGTGTAAACATATCGATATCTTTCAGTTTGCGGGTGGGGAGAATGCGGGCATTAAACAGCACCTCATTGCGGATTTTGTTGCCTACCCCGGTAAAGATCTTCTGATCCAGTAATACATCAGAGATCTCAAACTCACCTTTTTTCTTCATCACCTTTTGATAGGCAGCCTGTTCATCCCATTTTTTTGACATTACATCGGTGGTATAGTCGTATGTGGCTTTAAGGTTGTTGGTTTGCTCCAGTTTGAGCGTGCAGCTATACATGGCAAAATAACCGTTCTCAAACTCGAAACGGAGTTTCATATCGTGAGTCTTAGGATAATCTCCTAATATTTGCTCCCCATCTACCTCGCCTTCGTAGGTTCCCAGAATCATAAAGTGAACCCGCAGCGCGTACGTATCAAACTGAAAGACCAGATGTTTTCCCCAGGAAAAGATATCGGTTACCTGTTTATGGAGAAAGAGATTAAAATCAATGGCAGCATTTCCGGTTACTCGGGTAATTGTTTTGCCGTTGAATGGCTGAAGCAGCTGTTGGGTGATGTAAACGGTCGGGCCTTCCATAGCCCTATTATACGGTAAGAGTCCCGTAAGATACAAAGTCCATACCTTGAGAAACATCCCTGTCTTTCGTACAATATCAATGTTTCATGGTACCACCGAACGACACTCAAAACTCCATTCAGGAAGAAGCAATTCTCAGGCTTGCGGCAATCGTTGAATCCAGCGACGACGCCATTTTCAGTAAAACAACTGAGGGAGTTATCACGACCTGGAATAAAGGAGCGGAACGAATCTACGGATACTCAGCTGAGGAAATAATAGGGAAGTCTGTTGATATTTTGATTCCCCCTAACAGAAAAAATGACTTTCCTCTGATTATGTCAAAACTGAAAAAAGGTGAGCGGATTGACCACTTCGAGACACAGCGTTTTACCAAAGACGGGAGAATTATTGATGTATCTATTACGGTCTCTCCACTTAAAAACGTACAAGGGAACATTATTGGCGCCTCCAAGATTGCGCGTGATATTTCAGAAAAAAAGGCGCTGGAAAGACGAAAAGATGATTTTATCTCGTTGGCATCTCATGAACTCAAAACGCCGGTGACCAGTATCAAAGGGTATACCCAGATTCTAAAAAAGCTCGTTGCAAAAGATACAGATCCCAGTGTCGTAAAGTATCTGGGAAAAATGGATCAGCAGATCTCAAAACTGACAAATCTCATTACCGATCTGCTTGATGTCTCAAAAGCTGCGCAGGGAAAGCTTGATTACAAAGATACACAGTTCTCTTTGGATAAGACCATAGAGGGGATAATTGAGGATATTCAACATGTAACTGATACCCATCAGATTCTCTTTGAAAACAAGATACCTGTAACCATCTGTGGAGATCAGGAACGAATTGGTCAGGTAGTGATTAACCTGTTCACCAATGCGATAAAATATTCTCCCGACGCCGATCGGGTAGTAGTTCGGATGGAGCAGGAGGGGGACACAGTACAAATTCATGTACAGGACTTCGGCATGGGCATCCCTCCTCATGCACGCTCAAAGATATTTGAGCGCTTTTATCGTGCGTATAACGAGGAACAGCCGGTCTATTCAGGGCTGGGCATTGGACTCTATATCTCTCGCGAGATAGTTGCTCGACATAATGGCTCAATCTCTGTGCAAAGTATACTGAACAAAGGAACTACCTTTACGGTCAGCCTGCCGTTGAAACTGGTATAATGCAGTAGATGCAGTATACTCCTCAACACATTCAGAGAACGTATGTGATGCTGGTGTTGGGAAATACACTGGCTGCTTCTTTTATCTGGGGCATTAACACTATCTTTCTCCTGGACGCAGGCTTAAGTAACTTTGAAGCCTTTGCTACCAATGCCTTTTTTACAGTCGGACAGGTTCTGTTTGAGATTCCTACTGGCGTGATCGCAGATACCTATGGCCGGAGAGTCTCCTATCTGTGGGGCACCATTACCCTGGCGCTTTCTACTGCTCTTTATCTGTTTATGTGGCAGATACAGGGACCATTCTGGGGGTGGGCAGTAGCTTCGTTGTTGCTGGGGTTAGGCTTTACCTTCTTTTCCGGGGCTCTGGAAGCATGGCTGGTGGATGCATTGGAGGCAACAGGCTATACCGGCAAGATGGAGTCTGTGTTTGCACAGGGGCAGGTTGTAGGGGGCATTGCCATGTTAACCGGATCTGTTGCCGGTGGAATGATTGCTCAATATACTAACCTCGGAGTCCCATATATTCTTCGTTCCGCAGTGCTCCTTTTAAACTTTGCCACCGCATGGTTTTTGATGAAGGATCTGGGTTTTACCCCTTCAGGCGGTAAAAATCCGGTACAGGAAATTTCTGTTACTCTTTCAAAATCACTTGAGTATGGTCTCAAAAATCCTCCAGTACGATGGCTCATGATTGCGGCCCCGTTTACCGCCGGAGTCGGTTTTTACGTGTTCTATGCGCTGCAGCCGTTTTTACTTGAGTTATATGGAGATTCTTCAGCTTATGGGGTGGCTGGATTGGTCGCTGCCATTGTGGCTTCCGCTCAAATTATCGGTGGAATGACAGTTTCGCGGCTCATCCAGTTTTTCCAGCGACGGACAACATTGTTATATACTGGAATCGTAATCAATGGAGCAATCCTGCTGGCAGTGTCGATGACAACCAGTTTCTGGATTGCTTTAATACTTATCTTTGTGCTTGGACTGCTTACTGCCGCGTTGATGCCGGTACGTCAGACGTATCTGAATAGTCAGATCCCTTCCAAACAGCGTGCGACTGTCATCTCGTTTGACTCTCTGATGGCTTCGAGTGGAGGAATTGTGATTCAGCCGGTATTGGGACGGGTGGCAGATGTCTGGAGTTACCCCGCATCATATGCAGCTGCAAGTTTGATTCAAAGTATTGCCATTCCTTTTATCCTGCTGGCTAAACGGGAACAGGTGGCAGGAGATGTTGTTGAACGAGAGCCTCAGAAGCCGTTAAGAGCGTAGGTGTCCGAGTAAGGATTGAAACATGGCCTGTACCTGAGTGAGAGCTCTTGCCATATTTTCTTCAAAACTGGTAGGTGCCTGATAGTTTGCTTTATCTGATACTCCTTTAATTGCGTATATCTTTCCCTGATAATTATTTACCAGCAGAGTATGACAGACACCTGCAATCTCCATATCAACCAGAAGTATTTTTTTAGAGATCTTCTTGCCATATTGGCCATGAAAGTCTGTTACAAAGCTATCGCCAGAGGCGCAGATACAGGGTTCCTCACGCACTGTATGTAACTGATAGGTCTCAACACCGTTCCGGGGAATCCTGCCATAACTATAGCCGAAAGCGGTGACATCTACATCAAAAAAAATTGCTTCACTTACCATATATGCCGCTCCGAGTTCTGATTCTGGTGCTACTCCGCCTGCTGCTCCAAGATTAATAATGATCTCCGGAGTATATTGATCAAGTAAATGCTGTGTCGCGATTGCTGCGTTTACTGTCCCAATACCGGTAACCAGAATGAAGATACCGGATGTCCGTTCTTTTCTGATAGTAAAAGGCTTTTCTTGAATCAGATCAGTTGTTTCGTCTGGAAAGATTGCCATCCGTTCTTCTTCCATCGCAAACAGGCACCAGAGGTTATTCATAGGAGAGTATAGAATGAACAGATGATGGAGAAATAAATTCTTTCAATGGTTCCCGACCATGGAGTGCCGGTAACTCAAGTGCCACTAGTATGCCACACAGAGTTGCGGGAGATTCTGCGATCAGGCGGGCAACAGCTGCCAGAGTATTTCCGGTTGCAAGCACGTCGTCAATAATCACAACATGATCGTCTTTTTGTAGTAGGCCATTCTGGATCTCGAGGTCCGCAGCGGCATATTCGTAGGAGTAGGACACCGAAGTAACAGATCCGGGGAGTTTGCCTTTTTTTCTTGCCAAGATAAGCTTTTTTTGCATCCGGTCAGCAAGAGCACTTGCAAAGATAAAACCACGTGCATCAATGGCAATCAGTGCGGTGCATGAGAGAGGATCGAGTTTCGCTTCCATCTGGTTCAGCAGTTCGGTAAATGCAGCTGGAGTAGCCAGAAGCGGACTGATATCACGAAACAGAATGCCAGGTTCTGGAAAATCCGGGTACTCAGCAATGTATGACTTCAAATCCATACTCCAATTGTACCAGTCCCGGATGGTTCTTACCGCATTATTATCTCATTATTCACGCTATTTTCATGCGTGAACAGTATAAATTAAGGATATAAATTACTTACCGTATGGCAAACTGGTGGAAGATTGGCAGTCGCGGAAATGTTGAAGATCGTCGGGGATTTGCACCGGTAGCAGGTGGAATTAGCCTGACAGGTCTCGCGTTGATCGTTGCATTTAATTTCTTAACGGGAGGCGATCTTTCAGATCTTTTGTATCAGTTGGATGCCCTTCCCCGCGAGACTTCACAACGACAGGTAACGGATCAATATGAGGGTGCCGACGAATACGAGACCTTCGCGTCTACGGTTCTGGGATCGAACAACGAACTTTGGGCAACTACATTTCAGGAGAATGGACTGACGTACCAGCCACCACGCCTGGTGTTGTTTCGTACCGCAACAAACTCGGGTTGTGGTTCGGCAACATCCCAGGTTGGACCGCATTATTGTCCACTCGATCAAACCATCTACATAGATGAAACATTTTTTGACGAACTTACCAACCGACTCGGAGCTCAGGGTGGAGACGTTGCCGAAGCATATGTGATAGCTCACGAAGTCGGTCATCATGTACAGTACCAGTTACAAACCCTGGGAAGGGTACAAACGAATGAGGATTCTATCAAGCTTGAGCTGCAGGCCGACTGTTATGCTGGGCTGTGGGCGCATTCGCTCAGGGATGAACAGATCTTTGAGCCCGGTGAGATAGGAGAAGCCATGGATGCAGCTGCTGCCGTGGGAGACGACCGGATTCAGGAGCGGGTAAGTGGCTATGTGAATCCGGAGTCATGGACACATGGATCATCTGATCAACGAGTGGAATGGTTTACCCGTGGGTATGAAAGCGGATCTCTGGACCGGTGTAATACGTTTGAATAAGCGCTTGATACGTTGTTGCGATCGCGTTAGAGCTGTTCTCGGTAAAACTGGACGGTCCGCTCCATTGCTTCTACCCAGCTGCCGCCGGAGATATTATGTCCTCCATATGAGTATTCGTACACTTCGTTTTCAACTGAGTTTGCATCCATCAACCGTTTGAGGTTGCGGGTATATTCGATACTGACGACATCATCGTCGACGGCATGGTGAATCTGAACTGCTCCAGTAAATTCACCTAAATAATTTGCGGGGGCAACCTGTTTCCAGTAGGTACTGACAGAAGAGATATCTCCATGTGCGGCAATAATCTGCTGTCGACGACTGGTGGCTGGAGAGCTGCTGGGCAATGGAATATAACTGGTATCGGAGATGCGATACTCAATAAAATCTGTATAGGTGTAGACTGCTCCAGCCCAGATAACACCCGCTGGTATATTCGGTTTTGCAGCCATACTCCTCATCACAATATTTCCAGCCATGCTGTGTCCCCACAGGCCGATTTTCTCTTTATTGACAAAGTCGGAGTTTTCAAGTGCCGTATATGCATTTAAGGTATCGATCACATAATCGGATGAATAGTACGCTCCACTCGGTTCGCCCTCGGACTCACCATGTCCCCGAAGATCGATCTTAAACACAACAAATCCGTTCCGGGCAATGTAATCTACATAGTCTGTATACTTTTCCAGTGTATTGTATTGTGCCGGAGGGATATATCCGTGCACAAACACCACAGCAGGCCACCCGCCGTCCGGCATCTCTCCGGTTGGAGTGGTCAGTTGTGCGTTAATCCTGAGTCTGTCAGAGGTATAGCTCGTCAGATACGAGTTGTAACTGCCGTTCTCACTGATCAGAGTGCGTTCGCCAAGTCTCCCGGAGTATACTCTGGCACGGAGGAAGGGAATCGTCAGTTCCGCAAAGGGCATTGGGGTCGGGGTCGCTGCGATTGTCGGACTTGGTCTGCCTGTGGCGATGGTTGCGAGAGTAGCCATAGGAGGGGGAGCATGTGTAATCTTAGAATAGGCCCACCAGAAAATGAAAATAATACTCAGTAGAGTAACAGTTAACAGGATTGGCGTAGATGATTTCATAGTTCTATCCGTAAAACTGTATTGTAGCGTATTCAGCAGCAGAATGAAAAGAAAGTGTTATAAAAAAAACCGCGGGTTTCCCCGCGGCTTTTTTTCCGGATATGCGGTTAAGCATGCGCGCGTGCTACTTGATGAGCCCGTGACTCGGTCAGGAACGAGATAATAAAGTATCCGACACCGGCGACTACATGAGGCATCCAGACGTTCGCATCAAAGGTGGAAAACCCGAAGACGAACGGGGATGCCGCCAGGAATGCAGAAGCAGCCAGGTCGAGAATCAGATGTACGGAAAGGGGAATTACCTTGAACACTCCCAGTTCGTAGTTTGTTAATAACGACTGACCGAGAATGAGCAGTGCAATTGCACGTGGTACCCAAACTGCGGGACCTCCGACATTCTCGAAGGCAAAAATGGTAGGAGCAAACCAGAGGATTGCTGCCAGGGTATAGTCTATATAGCCATGGACTTTAGATGGAATAATTTTCATAACTGAAAAAAATAAATAATAATCTACGTCCAGTATAGAGATAGCGTATTAGAGCAAAGTATTATTTATGTATAAACTTAAACAGAATCAGTAAGAGGTTTACAGTATTGTTCTTATCTGCTCTTTATTGAAGACTGCGAAGATTCTTATGGAGCAGGTGTATTGTGAAGAGATATGTTTAAATTCAAGTTTCTAATCTGGCCATCAATACTGATTAGTATAATCCTGACAATCCTGTTGAATATTATTTTCTAACCGTAGAGAGGTGTCCCGGCAGCAACGAGCTGCCGGGACAGATTCATTACTGGAGGTTGTACTGAAAATATCCGTTGCAGTTTAGCTGCTGTTGCTTCAGATATCCTGATTTACATCCTGCTGAGGTCGCAACTCCGGTGCCGTACACGGTAGATGCTTCCGTTTGATAGGTCTTTGTATCAACCTGTATCTTATCGATCAACAGGTTTCTATCATTGGTTCTACTCGTATAGTAGTCGTTGGTAAAGGCTACCTTTAGTACATCTGAAGAAACAATCTTCCGGTTGAACTCAAAGGTAAGCGGGGTAGTCAGCGCATCCTGTACATTGGTAAATGTTTTTACCAGGGTGTTATTAATATACACCTGCATGGTTGGATAGGTATTGTTTGCTGCAAAGCCTTTTGCATAGACTGCAACCGTGCTTTTTTGTACCGGAGTCGGAGTTCGGGTTGTAGTCGGCGCAGGTGTTGCGGTTGGACTGGTCGTACCCGAACTGGTGGGTCCGATATCCGTGTGTTTGTCCGCAAATGATTTTGCTCCTGCCATATCAATCTGCATCTTATCGCTGGTAGAGTTATAGAATAATGACCATCCCCAAGCTCCTGCATATCCCAGATCGCGGGCTTTTTGGTATCGTTCCGCAGGGTTTACATCGCTCCCGACATAGATTTCTCCAAGAAGAATGGGTTTATCGATGCCATACTCCTGTCGCAGCTGGCTCGCAGTGACAGAAAATGCGTTATCACGTCTGCCCCATTGATTGGTCATGTTGTCGTAGTAGTGGGGAGAGTAGAAGTCGACATCTACATTTGCATTGGTCCAGACATCAAGTTGTACCCATGCCGGGCCGATATTAACCAGAGCCGGGGTTGTATTTCTCTGTACGGCAATAATACGTTTCACCAGATCGACCGTCTTGTTTCTCATATCAGTCTGGTTATCCCAGAAGATCTCCCATTCAGGTTCGTTAAACGTCTCCCAGGCCATGATGCGGGGATTATCTTTGTACCGGGCAAACATCTGTCCCAGCACATCGGCGAGAGCTTGGCGGTGTGTCTCGTTGTCACGCCATGAAGCGGGAAGAGAACTCGGGCTGGAAAACAGGGTAAAGTTGTAATACAGGTCATATTCCTGTGCCAATTGGAGTGCAGCATCAATATCCCGATAGACTCCCGGATCAATTCCGGTTGGTTTTCCGGAACTATCGGTAAGAATCATTCTATTTCCATTACTGACAGTTGGTGTCCCCGGAAACATCCACCAGCGCACTACGTGTAGCTTGTTATCTTTCAACTTTTGAAACTCCGGGCGAATCTTCGCCTGTACCGTTGTGGACTCTACTCCGTTATCACCCCAGGAACACCCGGAGCCGAAGTCGCATCCCCACTGCACCCAAGGCATGTTCACCCCGTGCAAAAACCAGTCCTTACCGTGCCACGAAACTTTTTTGAGAGGTTCGGTTGTCTGTGCGAGAGCGGGAGAAGCACCGCCAAAAATGGTAATAAGAGCAAGAAGGAACCCAATCACTATACGCGTATGTTTTTGCATACTGAAGTAAAAAATTTGTATCTTAATTTACTATAAATAGGTTGTGAGTCAAAAATCAAATACTTATAGTTTACATCAAAGTAATAAGAATACCCGTTCTTTCAGGCTTAATGCAATTATGTGAGAACGCTGAGAAGGTGTTTTTTATATGTGTTATGATGCGACTTATAATAGTAGAACAAGCTAAATACAGATTGCCCATTATTACAAAACTACTTACGGAATTCTTGTATCCCCTTGTCGCTTCTTTTCATAGTTGAGATATAAGATGACAGGTATTATACATTTCACTGATAAATATGGCTAAATATGACAAAAAAGCTCAATCGAAGGTCAAAGAAGTAATGCACGAATATAAAAAAGGAACCCTTAAAAGCGGTAGTGGAAAGAAAGTAACCAAGCGAAAACAGGCAGTTGCGATTGGACTTTCTGAAGCACGTGAAGAAGGTGCGAAGGTGCCCAAAAAGAAATCTTCCTAAGAAAGAGAAGGCGCTGACCGGGACGTAGAACGCCCGGACAGCGCACATAATAGAATCCGCCTAGCGGCCCATGTTCAGCAACGGAGCCAGTTCAACTTTCGCGTAGAACGAAAGCAACAGTCCCATGCCAACGATGGGTAGCACGATTAAGACAAGCGTAGCCACACCCCAACGGGCGGGCTCACCGCTCCTCCCTAGAATGCTGGCGGCCAGGTTTCCCACAAACGATCCGATGGGTGTAACGAAGGACAGAACAAGGGCGAAGATGAGTCCTCCGATCAACAGCGGGTTGCTGTGAAAGGCGCTCAACAGCTCCGTCGCGATCTGTCCAAGCTGAGTCGATTGCATCTTAGTTCTCGTACTTTCTCAAAGAGCGGGCGAATCCTACTGTCCTATAGTATAGTACTTTAATGTGCGTTTGTCAAGTAGATAAGCCTATAGTTTATACACGCGCTGTGTGTATAGACCGTTTGTATTCTGGTCTACGGGTGGCTCTGCAGGCAACTGTCCGGCTGACAATAGTCATATTGCACCATCTGAACCTCCGTCATCATTGACGAATTTCCCGACAGATCTGTTAATCTGCTAGATCACGAAATCTTCCGAGCAGAGTACTTGAAAGAATGGAATAGTTTGCTCGCAGACTTTAACGCAGATGGAAAGGTTTCGCTACTCGATGTGGAGATCTGGACACAGACCTTTATAAGAGGAAATCAGTAACTACAGACGATTAGAGTAGTGGTTTTACTTGAGCCGGTATCCCTGCCAGTTATCAAACTCACATTCTTTTACCCTGGAAGAGCCGAATTTATCAACGGTTTTAAGTTTGAGGTAATCTTCAGCTGTTATCACCGCCAGAGGATATCTGTCAGCAGCTTGTTCAAACGTTTCAAAATCATAAAAAAAGTCGACTTTTTTTCGACTGTAATAGATAAATCGCGGCGTGCCACCATAATCAAATGAAGTTGAGATGTTAATATTGGCTGATTTCATAGCGACCATATTCTTGCGCTCCTGCTCGTCTACAAAAAACGCTACCGTATCTCCGGGGACTGTTGCCATACATTCAGCCAGCTGTACTCTGGTGGTGTTGTCCGGGAACGCGGTGTAAGTGAGCGTGTTCCGGAAGATTAATACCGTAAGTCCCACTGTCATAATAACACTAATACCGGTGACAGCAGTTTTCTGATAGCGCAGCAGAGAAGCCAGTGCCACTGCGGGAGCCAGTGCCAGAAGCGGGTACAGGGGAATGAGATACCAGATAATCTTGGTTTTACTCATGGTGAGCAGTCCGAGAAACAGGAGCGGAGAAAACAGAATGCAGTATGCCTCCCAGCGGGGGCTGGTTAAAAAAATCTTAACATGTTTTTTGAGATCCCGGAGCAGTTCGACCAGCAGTAATCCGTATGATACAAGAATGGCAAGTAATACTGGACCATAATCATTCCAGAGGCCAATGGCATAGTACAGACGGCCGCCAAACTTGAGTTCAATTGGATCGCTAAAGCGGCGGAACAGATGATCAATAAAATGAATCTGTACAAATTGGCCACCATACATTGCCAGCATAATCAGATACCATGCCAGCCCGGCCGCGGCTAACCCGGCAATGTATCCGAGTGTTCTGCGGCTCAGTTTGGGAAGGTGTATCAGTCCGTAGATTGCCAGTGAATAAAATCCAAACAGTGATTTTGACAGTACGCCAAACAATAAAAAGACAGCTTGCAGTAGCCATCTGCCACTAAACAAAAAGAATCCAATCCAGCCGGTTGCCAAGATTAAATCAACATTGATCGTGACAGTTCTGCTGATAAAGGCAGGAGAGGCAAACAGAAAGAATGCCGGGAGAGTCGATAGCAGCATCTGTGCCAGTGCTGGAACTGTTTTCAGTTCTTTCTCATAGAGGGTTGCTAGAATTTTTCTGGTCAGGAAATACAGGAGAACCGTTAACAGTATCGCAAACCCTATGTTTATACCCCGTAACAAAACTTCATTTCTCCCCGCGAACTCGAAGATCAGAGCAAGCAAGCCAAAATACAGCGGAGGCTTTTCCAGCCACGGATTGCCATTATATGAAAGCAGAAGGCTGTTATTCTGCGACATTTCGTATGCAACCTGGGCATAAATGGACTCATCCCAGTCGTATAACGGAATAATTGACTGCTGTTGTAATCGGAGAATGAGAGCTACAAATAAAATACACAGGAGAATAGTTCCTATGATTTTCTTCCAGAGAGCGGTAGTCATATAATCAGTCCGCAGGTCATAACAAGAGACACAGACCGGCGACTTGTTTCATTATAGCTTATTTCCACGCTTTTTCCATATATTCCCGTATGCAGCGGTGTGTACTGAATTGTTTGCCGAGAGTGATCGCGTATTTCATGCGTTTGATCCACTCTGCACGATTGTTGTAGTACAAGGGAATAATCTCATGTTCCAGTTTGGTGTACATGTCTTCGGCATCGGCTTCGTCATCGTTGGAAGGAGTGACACTATCGTCAAATGGCCCGATCGCCCAGCCTGCTTGTGGAGTCATTTTATATCCTTCAATCCACCAGCCATCCAGTACCGAAAAGTTGAGTACGCCATTCATTGCTGCCTTCATCCCGCTAGTACCGGATGCTTCCAACGGTCTTCGTGGGGTGTTCAACCAGACATCACTGCCTGAGGTCAGCAGACGGGCAATCTTTGGCGAATAGTTTTCAAGATAGACCACCCTCACAATGCCTTTCAGTTTTTTTGAGATATGCAGAATCTGCTTGACGATCTCCTGACTTGAGGTATCTGCCGGATGAGACTTTCCTGACTGGATAATCTGTACGCGACCAGCTGCAAGACGTACCAGGCGGTTCAGGTCATGATACAGGATAAGAGGGCGTTTATAGGGCACTGGCCGTCGTGCCAGCGAGATCGTTAAGGTTTCGGTGTCAAACAGTTCGTCAGCATCCGGATGCAGTTTTTCTTCTTCGTTATCACCTGAAGTCAGCCGTTCATTCACAAAGTCGACCAGAATCTTTTTACACTCCTGATGAGCATGCCACAGGGCATCATCCGGAATCTTTTCAACTGCGTCAGCCATCAATTCGGGAGTATCCTGCCAGCCGGGAATATAATCATTAAAGATATCCTGGATATGTGAAGCCGTCCAGGTGCGGTGATGTACCCCATTGGTGATAGAGTGAATCTCTTTGTCAGGGAACATGGCCCGAGAGACTGCTCCATGTTTTTCGGATACACCAAAGGAGTAGTGGCTCATATTCATGGCCAGATGTGTCATGTGCAGGCTCGTTTCCGTGGCCAGTTGCTTGAGATGCCAGGGGAAATATTCGCTTCCGTATTTGTAGGCAAAATCGTACGCAAATTGATCATGCCCCTCCGGGATTGGGGTATGGGTGGTAAAGATACATTTTTTGCGGACTTCTTCGTCGTTGTAGTTATTCTCCCGTAGTAGTTCCAGCGGGACAAATGCCGCATGACCTTCGTTCATATGGAAGAACTCGACGTCCTTGTACCCTAGTTCTCGCAACATCCGTACGCCACCAATGCCCAGTACCAGTTCCTGACAAATGCGGGCATAATGGTCACCGCCGTACAAACTATCAGTGATGTGCTTCATCCATGGCTGGTTCAGATAGTGATCGGTATCTAGCAAAAACACCGGCACTACAAACTCGGAAAAGCCGACGATATCATAGCGCCAGACCCCTACAATTACGTCCTGACCATCAATCTTGAGCGTAATTTCTTCGGGTAGCTTGGTAAATTGATCGTTTTTTCTCCAGTCGTACTCGGTGTAACTCTGCGACCCGTCCGCATTAATCTTTTGGACAAAATGAACCCCATTATAGACCAGTGTCACTCCCACCGCTGGAACCCTCATATCGGCGCATGAACGGAGCAGATCTCCTGCAAGCATTCCGAGTCCGCCTGCATAGGTCGGGATATGGGTACGGAGCATAATTTCCATCGAAAAGTAGGCGACTTTAGTGTTTTGCATGGTATAAATAAAGTGAATAAGATGACACGCAAGCGTGTGGTACTTCTATACTGTAACTGAAATAGGGAAGGAAAGTCAATAAATAAGTGGGGATGATACGGACTACGAGGTTATTGAGATGACGCAGTAGAAAGAACCGAAAGATCAACTACCCGTGAAGGTTTTTTACGCAGAAATCCACGGATAATTTTGTAAATATCGTACTCAAACCAGTGTTCAAAGCGCATCTCAGGTATGTCGTACACAGACTCTTCGTCCACCTTGCCGAGAAAACACCAGTTTTCGAACACAAACAACTCTTTTTTCTCAATAATCTGGTTTTCTTCCTGAATCACAATTTTACCTGAATAGGGCCAGGGGAGTACCCGGTAGTTCTCGAAAACGACATCAAAGAGGAGATTATACGAATCAACCAGCTCTTCCCCTACACAGGCGCCGTGACACTGCCCCAGTTTATAGGAAAAACAGCTGCTTTTTGTTTTCTCAACGCCCATTAGCTTCCGGCACAGGCTGTGTTTCCTGCAGAGCTCTTCCAGAAACTCTTTTGCTTGCCGTTTTGACTTGGCAATATGAAGAATTGAGGCAACTGTGTCTCCGGGAATCTCGGACATCTCTGCTATTTTCGGTATTTTATACCCTTCCGGGGTGCGTTCTTCAAAAATCACCGTATGCACGTTTTTAATACGTAGATGTCTGTTGTATACCGGTTGTTTATGCTTGACCAGCTCCGACTCCAGCAATAATGCTCCCAGTTCTCCGGCAGTGGGAATAGTCTCAATGCGCTTAATCTGTTGTGAGATATCCATCTCGGCCGAACGCGCATGGTCCCCCGAGAAGTGAGAGAGTACCCGTTCACGGATATTGGTACTTTTACCGATGTACAGCGGCACTTCCTGATCGCCATAAAACTCGTAGATGCCGGGCATCTCCGGCAATCTGTCCAGTTCTTCTTGTGAGAGGTGAATCGGGGTGCTGGGCAACTTCATGACCTGTTGAACGGCCTTGAGCATAGCTTCAACACCAAACTCATCGAGCATAGCCTGGTAATAGTCCCACAGAACTGCCGCGTCATCAAACGCGCGATGACGACGTTCGCAAGCAAAGCCGAAACGCTGAATAATGCTGTCCAGATTGTGTTTACGGTGATGAGGATAGAGCAGACGGGATAGTTTGGCGGTGCACAATACCTTTGCTGAAAATGTGTAGTCCTGGCGTCGGAACTCATTCCGGATAAAGCCATAGTCAAACCGGGCGTTGTGCGCTACAAATACACTATTTTCCAGTAAGGGGTAGATGCGCTCCTGAAGTTCTTCAAAAGTGGGAGCTCCTGTTAAATCCTCAGCTCGAATACCGGTGATTCCGGTAATAAACTCGGGAATATAATGATGAGGATTAACCAGAGACTCGAATTTCTCCACAATCTTGCCATCCTCCACGCGAAGGATACCAATCTCTATGATGCGATCGCCGGTGACACTGCCGCCGGTGGTCTCGATATCGACAAAGGAAAATGTGTTGGGAAGCATACGCAGATTTTATACGGTCAACTGGTGAACACTTGTTTACTCCAAATGTAGTACTTTTTGTTTCGCTTGTCAACCCATAATTGATAGGGATTATTGCAATTAGATATAGATAGTGGTATTATACTATAGGCTTAAAAGCCACTGGAAAGAAGCACCTAACAAACAGAGGAGAGATCGCGATGACTCAGGAGTACCCCACCCTGCCGCTCGAGATGGACAACCGCACGGTTCTGCAGCTCCGCGGCGCCCTGACGGGGAACGGTCTGTCGAGCAACGCTCTGAACGAGCTGACCACCGGCAACCTGCGGGGCGCCACGGTGCCCCTCTACACATGTTGATCAGCGGCATCAGCCAGCTGATCAACGACGGGCGGACTATCGACCTCAACAACCCGCGTGTCCTCGAGGTCGTGCTGCGCGGCCAGATCGAGATCATCCGCGTCTACGGGCGCATGCTCGTGCAGATCGGCCTGCCGGAGGACGACCTCCAGCTGCCGGCGACCAACCTGGAGCTGCTCAAGATCCTCGAGGAGCTGATCCGGGTGCAGAGCCCGCTCCAGATCGAGAAGATCATGAAGTCGCTCCAGCGCGCCCGCGTGCTGGCCGAGGAGGAGGTGGAGTCCAACCCGCGCGCCCCGCTGACCAGCCTGTCGAGCGACGGCAGCGGCGTCCGCGGCTAGCTCTGTTCACGGCCGGCTCGACACCCTGTTTTCCAGTGGCACGCTCCGGCGAGGCACCCCCTCGCCGGAGATACCACTACATTCAGTAACTATTTATTGTTCATCCCCTCCATAGAATTTCATCCCAGAGTTTTATATATCAAACGTTTTTTCGTTCTTTTTGCGCTAAATAGCCGTTAAAAACACTCCTTTTTAGCCTCAATATGATATTCCTCACAAACACCCGTGTTTTAACATGGTATAATATACTCTTAGAATGAATGTTTTAATCTGCGATGAAAAGAATCTCCAGAGCAAGACTTCATTTGGATTAATAATTTATTCCAAATGTGAAAGGCGGGTGGAGATGAATGGATAATAAGAAACTCTACGTTGGTAATTTACCATGGTCAATTCGTGATGAGCAACTCCGTGAACTGTTCTCACAGTTTGGAGAAGTCGTCGAAGCAATCGTAATCACTGAGCGTCATTCTGGTCGTTCAAAAGGATTCGGTTTCGTTACGTTCTCAACCGAAGAAGAAGCACAGGCAGCAGTTGATGCAATGCACCAGAAAGATGTCGAAGGACGTCCGCTGGTTGTTAATGTTGCCAAGCCAAAAGAAAACCGTGAATAAGATTCACCCTCAGGTACGTTTTGTGCGTTCAAGCGCGTTTGTGCTTGATCGTCACAAAGCGTTACCCGTTGCACTATCCCTTCATTTTAAACTCTAACGCTGCAGAGTTAATACAATATCGCTGTCCTGTTTTTTCTGCCGGACCATCGTTAAAAACATGCCCGAGATGAGCTCCACAGGTAGCACAGACTACTTCTACCCGGTTCATGCCATAGCTGAAGTCATCATGAAGTTCTACGTTTCCATTTTCAATGACATCCCAAAAGCTGGGCCAACCGCTCCCGGAATCAAATTTGGTATCTGAACTGAAGAGAGGGGTTCCACAGACAATACAGGTATAAGTTCCCTGTTCTTTGTTATGGACAAAAGCGCCGGTAAATGGTGGCTCTGTCGCTTTTTCCTGTGTTACGGCGTACTCCATGTCTGACAATCTCTTCTTGAGCTCTTCAGTTGAAAAAGTTGATTTGTTTTTCATAGTAGTATCATAACAAAGAGACAGTTAAGAGAACGTTATTATCATTCTACTCGGCTTGCCAGCAACAGGTTCAGAACGCTATAATGGAACAGTATGACGATTGCGGATCAGGGAACTGTTTTTAGTCCAGGGCAGAATCCGTCTCAGCACAATCAGGTTGCTCCGCTTCAGATGCAGCCGCGCAGATTATCCACCATCATGATTGTCCTGACTCTTCTGGTTTTAATCGGAGCGGGTAGTGCGCTCTATTATTTCTTTGGCCTTAAAATGCAGGCACGGACGAAACTTCTGCTCGAAGACGCAACGGCAAAGATTGCGGTCGTCGAAGAGTACGGTTACAATGCTCAGGAGTACTATGCACAGCTCTCTGGTGCGGACAAGAAAATAGCTTCATCAGGACAGGGTGCCTTTTTATGGTATTTATTTGCTGCAGAAAGCGAACTGGAAGGTCTTAATAAGCAAATCAATGCACAGTACAGTACTGTCCTCAAACAGGAACAGGATGCGTTTAATCAGGATTTAGCAGAACTGGAGCGAAAACACACCATTGCTCAGGAGTATCAGTACCCTTCGCAGGACGAAGTTCAGGGCTTTCTGCTGAGTGTGAAAGATGTTTCAGCCAAAGGCGAACTGAGTGTTGAGCAGGTCTCTGATTACCGGAAACAGATTACCGAACGTGAAGTCAAAGTAACCACCGAAATGCGGGCAGAACTGAGTGACTGCAAAGATCGTCTCAAATCCAATCTGGCTACCTCGGTCAACTTTACTATAGCCAAACGTGATGAATGGATAGCCTATACAACCTCGCTTGAGTCCAAGCTGGGAACCATGGAGTTTGATACACTGGTTGCTGAAATCAAGACCTGCGAAGATACCATCGGACAGCTGCTTTCGTCGATGGAACGGGCAAAACGTGACCTGGTGCTGACCAACGTCACTGCAGCGCTGTCAGAAGCAGATACATTACTGGCTTTTTTTAGTAAACGGTCAGGGTTTTCTGAACAGATTGCCAAACTGAATCAGTTAAAATCATCCGCTACCAATCTGATTACGGTAAAGTCAGTAGAAGCGAGCAGTACGCAGTTACAGCAGCTGGCAGCCACGGATGTCTATCCGGTACTGGAAACAACCCGTTCGAAAAAACAGGAGATCGAAGAACAGGAGCGGCAGGCCCTGTTGGCAGAACAAAAACGGCGCGAACAAGAGTCAGGAATTCCGGTCCCTCCGGTTGATGTCCCCAAACTGATCCTGGTCGATATTGCCAAACAACGTTTATACGCGTACGAAAACGGTATCTCTATTTTCACGGAACCTGTCCCCGTTACCACCGGCAAAGCTGGATTTGAAACCGTGAAAGGTCAATTTGCGATCTACCTCAAAACGATGAATTTCCGGATGCGATCGCCATTTCCGGGTATTTTTTATGACAACATGGTTACCTACTGGATGCCGTTTTACCAGGGGTACGGACTCCATGATGCGTCGTGGAGGACGGTGTATGGAACGATGGACTACTTAAGTGTTGGCAGTCACGGATGTATAAACACGCCGCTCGACAAGATGACGCAGCTCTACCAATGGGCGGAGGTTGGTACAACAGTACTGGTGCAGTAAGTCGGTATATAGTTGAGCCAGAAACTACGTCACGCTGCACAGAGAGATTACAGCCAGTCTCTCTTAATAAAGATGACGACCAGAATCAGCATGAGAATCAGACACACAATAATGATCTCGTAGAAGGCATAGGGATGATCGGCGAGGGGTAGGGCCACATTCATACCGAAAAATGAACCCAGGATTGTCGGTATGGTGAGAATTACGGTGAGTGAAGTAAAGAGTTTGATGACGTTGTTCAAGTTGTTCGTCAGAATGGTGGAGTACGACTCGCGGACATTGACAATCGTACGGATGTTATCCTTGGCAATCTCCATATTCTGTGCATTCTCCAGCGCCAGATCTTCGACCAGGTCAATTTCATCTTCAGAAAATTTCATTACTTTCCCTGTCATTAAGTTTCGGAAGATGGTCTCGTTTCGTACCAGAGCAGTATTGAGATCGTACAAAATATTCTCATACTGAATAAACTGAACGATATCTTTATTCTTAATATTCTCTACCCGCTTACTGAATCCGATAATTTTTTTCCCGAGACTGTTCAAGGAGTTTGTGTAGTTAGAACTGATCTGGCGCAGGATTTTGAGCAACAGGGTAGTACGGTCAATGGTGTTAAACGCAATTTTTCCGTTAAGAAACCGTTCCAGGAACGGGAGTGATTTCGGCGAGATGGTGAGGAGTGATCCTCGCGTCATTACTATCAGCATGGGGGCAGTGAGAACACTGGTGCCATAGCCGTACACAAAGCGGGTAAAGACATACAGGATCCCGTCCTCGTATTCTACGCGAGGTAGTTCGTTGATGTCCATAGCGTCCTGTAACAACCCGATATCAATTTTATACCGTGTAGCAACAGTCTCAAGCTCTTCGTCAGTCGGTTCCTCAACAGAGATCCAGGAGTTTGACCGGTAGTCTTCCAGCTTATGAATCTTCTTCGATCTGGTATTTTTATAAAAAATCGAGATCATGGTAGGGATATTGTAGCATGTAGAGGCTCTCACGTAAATTTATTACTGTGTAGTCTGCGTATGTATATTTTGGTATAAATTACCTGATTTTTACGTTATATACGCTATAATGAGTTCTGAAATTATAAGTTCATTTGAATGATATGAAAACATTTGACCGTAGAGCAGTGACATATGGCATCATTGGTGTTTTGTTAGGTAGTGCTGTCTCTTTTGCTGTTATTAATCATCGTTTGGAACAAATGGAAGTACGACAGCTCCAGCCGGTTGCGATGAACGCAGAAACGATGAATGAAGGTGAGTTAAACGAACTGATCAACTATTATGAGGATCAGGCAAATGAACTTAAGAAACTAAAAGATCAGCGGTAAGCGGGCTGAGCGATCCTGTTCTATGTGCGGTTCGTGCAGATGAGGTGAAAAAAAAGATTGGTGCCTGACAAACATACGTCTGCCGCGGCACCAACCGGTAGGGGGTTAGATTACAAAATGATTGTGCTGTTCCTGTCTATCCAGCAGTGCATAAATAATCTTCTTTTCAAATTCTTCGAGAATCTCCGGGTACTCTTTTACCATATGTTCAATCTGTTTGCGGTTATCTTCCACAAACTCCATATGTTTTTGTTCCAGAGCAGAGATTCCTTCAAGAACCTTTTGACGATCTTTTACAAACTGTTTGACATAGTTCAGATACCAGAGGACATCATTACTGGCAATCAGACGTGTCTTGAGGAGCATGTATCGTGTCTCAATAGCTTCTTTTTCTGTTGTGCGGATAATAAAGCCAAGGAATGGCAGCCACTTTGACAGTTCATTCAGACGGGTAAGTGATCTCCGGAATGACACACGACTCTTAATTAATCCAGTCTTTTCAGTCTTCGTCTTGGCAAAGACCTCAGGGTATTCGAGCGCATCCAATTGCAGATCCAGTTCTGTCTCGAATTCCATATAGACGCGTTCGTTTACATATCCCTGTTCGTGCAGTTCATGAGCAGTTGTGCGCTCAATCTGTAGAGATTGCAAGGTGAAACTGCGGAGCAGCAGATCATCGTCAACAGTCAGATCTTTCAGTCTTTTACGATGTTCTTTCTGTTCATTTGTCAGTTCAGTCTCAACTTTCTCGATGACACTCTCCTGGAATTCATCCTGTGGCAGCTTTTTCAGTAGATTCTTCAGCTCTTCCAGGGTGAAGATATCAGTCTCTTCTTTGATAATCTCCTCTTCCTTCTCGGGCAAATGAAGACCCAGTCCGGTTAACAGGAACTTAATGGTAAATCCGTTGATCAGGAGGGTAAACAGGAATGACCCCAGTGTAAAGGCAAGCATCTCGTTGTAATAGGCGAAATCTTCCGGAAGTGAGTATACGAGTACCAGCGGGATAACGCCACGCAGACCTCCCCAGTTCAGAATATGCTGCCAGCGGAGCGGTACATTCGGTTCATCATTAAAGAACGGTGTATTGTTTGTAATCCAGCAACTAAAGTAAATGGATACTGCGCGGGCAATCAGTACAGACAGAACTGCCATACCGATGGAGAACGCGGAAACATCACTAAAGATCGAGATATCCAGATTAAAGGTGGAGAAGAAGAATACCAGTCCGATACAGTAGACACCCAGGTTTTCCCAGAATTCTTCCATAAAGTGTAAGGTATGGCTGGTAATTTTAGGCTTGGCAAAGTTCCCCAGAATTAATGCGGTGACTACGGTGGTGATAACCCCTGACAGTCCGAAGAAATGTTCAGAACCGCCGAAGACCAGAATTGCAACCGCAATTGAGATGGTGGTTAATCCAACCCGGTCATGTTTAAACTGGGCAAAGATATTGGTAAAGAAAGCTCCCACCAATGCTCCGAATACCATACTGCCGATAAACACATACAGGAAGTTTCCGACACTCGGTACGATAGCTCCGGTTGAAAACGCCTGATTTGCCAGAACAAATGTGGAAACGATCTTAAAGACGATAACACCGGTCGCGTCATTAAACATACTTTCTCCATCTGCTAGCAGTCCAAGACGCTTTGGACCTCCCAGGTTTTTAAAGAGCGCAATAACTGCAATTGGATCGGTGGCTGAAATAATTGCGCCAAAGAGCAGTGCGATCTCAAAGGGTAATCCAAGTGTATAAAACAGGAAGCCTGCCACAACAAAAACCGAGATTAAGAGACCGAATGTGGCGAGAAAACTAATCGTCTTAAACTGGATCTTAAACTGATGAATGTTGATATTAAAAGCAGATTCAAACAACAGAATAGGCAGCAGAATAAAGTAGATAACGTCCGGGCTGAGCGTGAGATGAAAGTCTATATTGAAGAATCGTATGATATTTTGGCTCAGGAAGCCTGCGATCAGCAGCGCTACCGTGAACGGCACAGAGGTGAACTTTTTACTAAAAACAAGAAGAAGGGTTGTTACCAAGAGGAATATTCCGAAGAATAACCCGGTAAATAGAACCAGATGGTGTTCCATACAGATTGGTCAAGATTTTACCTCGACACCACTTTTAATTTAAAAAATAATAGATCAGAACTTACAATATTTACAGTTTGTTCTGACAACAATAACTATAGTACTATTTTTCTATTTGTCAAGGTATAAATAATACATACCGGTTCTTAACCTTCTTACATTATCTTTACTGCTTTGTAGGTAGAACTTTGATTAAACCTTCGTATCATGGACTCAAGCAATTACAAATTACGTATCAAAAGGGGGTGCAAATCGGTATGGTGGACTTTTTACTCTGGATTGTACTTGGATTAGTTGCAGGATGGCTCGCATCAATCATCATGGGTACAAACGCACGTCAAGGCGCTTTTATGGATATCGTTCTCGGTGTCATCGGCGCAATCGTTGGAGGATTCATCATGAATCTGTTTGGACAAAGTGGAGCAACCGGGTTCAACTTATACAGTCTGATTGTTGCAACACTCGGAGCTGTCGTTTTGATCTGGATCGGTCGGTTACTGAAAAGATAAATTAGGATATAGGTGGCCACCTATTTACAAAACATTTACACTATTCTTACAATGGTCTCGTCATAGACTTATAGAATTAATGGCAATCGAATATTAAGTTATAATCAAACTATGTCAATGCTCTCAACTATTCTTGTCATTGAAGATGATGAAGGAATTCGCAATTATATTAAACAACTACTGCTCGAACACAACTATAACGTAGTCACTGCTTCAGATGGAGTAAACGCGCTCAAGATCATAAAAAAGACTCAACCGGATCTGGTTTTGCTGGATCTGGGGTTACCGGATATTAGTGGAGAGTCCATCTGTACACAGATAAGAACTGAGTTTCCCGATATTCGAGTCATCATCTTGACTGCCAAGGATTCAGCCAATCAGATTGTACAAGGATTGAATCTGGGAGCGGACGATTATCTGACCAAACCGTTTGTCGCTGACATTCTGATTGCCCGCATTCAGGCACGTCTCCGCCGGGCATCCGGAGAGAATAGTATGCTCAACCTGGCGGATCTTGAACTTGATACCAAGACGTTGACGGTCAAACGTGGTGGAAAAGAGATCTCGCTGACTCCTCAGGAACTGAAACTGCTTCAGTATATGATGCAGAATCAGAACCGTATTCTCACCCGAGACATGATCCTCAACCGGCTGTGGATGTCTTCTGTTGATGTCGATACTCGTATTGTAGATGTCTATATCGGATATCTCCGCAAAAAGATTGACCATGGTCAACCCGTTAAGCTGATTCATTCAGTTCGTGGCTTTGGTTATATTATGAAAGAAGCATAACCGCAAGGTTATGAAAGGATACTCTTGTTGATACGAAGCTCAATAGTCGTTCCTTTGCCTGGCTGTGACTTGACCCCAAGTGATCCATTATGATGAGTCGCGATGTAGTGCGCAAGAAACAGCCCGACTCCCATCCCTTCCCTGGTGTTATTTGGAGCTTTATAAAAACCTTTTAATGCCTGCGATATCACTTCTTTCTCCATTCCGGTTCCAAAGTCTTTAATAGAGATAACAATGTAATCTTCTTCTTCGAAGACGCAGATACGAATGGGAGAAGTCTCTCCAGAAAATTTTGCTGCATTATCCAATAAGCTCAGCAGTACTTTGTATATTTTTTCACCATCAACGACAACCATTACCTCATCCTTATCAAGTTGGTATTTGATAGTAAGCTCACGACGAGGATAGAGTTTTTTAAATTGCCGAACCGTGCTTTCGATCAATAGATGAATCGGCTGCTCCTGAAAATGCCATTCAATTTTGTTTGCATGAATCAAATTGACATCAAGCAGGTTTTTCACCAGAAAAGTCAGCCGCTGGGTTTCGAGGGATAAGTTTTCTATATACTCTCTGACGTTCTTTTTTTCTTCCGGTATCCGTTGTGAGAGCAGATCGACATACCCGTTGATTACCGTCAACGGCGTGCGCAGTTCGTGGGCAGCCATAGTAATAAACTGGTCACGGGTAATGCGCGCTTCATACGCCAGTTTAGAAGATTCCTCTTCTGATAACGCTAGATTAGCGATAGTACGAAACAGCAGTAACGAGGTTTTTTCGGTGCTGGTAAATGTCGACTTGGTTGAATACATTACCAGACAACCTTTGAGTTTTTTTCCCTGCATCAATGGCATAATCAGGATGGTGGGTGAATCAATTGTTTCCAGTCCTGCGGGAAGAGAGATCTCTGTGCGTGAATAGATTGCCAGTTCTCCAGAGATCAGTTTTTTAACCTGATCTATTGAATAAAAAGATTTTTCCAGACAACCCCGCTGCAGTGAGTATTCCTCGCAGAGTGGGTCTGGCAGGAACACACATAATTTTACTTCTACTGAGTGAGAGAGGGTAGCGGCTTTATCGACTATGTGTTGATACAAGTCGTGAGTATCGTTGGTTGATTGAGCTAAATCTACTGCAGCTTTATAAACAGTTTGTAAATCGGTGGACATGCTGAAATAGTGCGACTAAGCAATGGTTATTCTCCCTCATCATATACGAAAGTATCCATAGTTGTGCAAAAAGTATGTTAAGAAAGTGTAATAAAAATAATCAACCTTCTTATTATTCATTTATGAAGTATTTATTGCGCTATTATACAAAGGAGATATCATAGCACTATGAGAACAATTATGGAAAAACTACTCGGCATCGACAAGCGTCAGCGCATCCTGATAAAAAAATATGATTCATATGATGTGCCGATGGTGCTCATGAACAGCAGGAAGTTACCGATCGACTGGATTCGGAAAGTGTGAGGTAAGTTCCTCCACTTGAGAAAGAGCAGTCTGTATTTTGTTTTCAATTTTTTCTTTGTATGCGGGGAGATTATCAGTGTTACCTTTTTCAAGTTCTCGATACAATAAGAACAGATACGACTGTATGCTGGCAAGAGAATTTTTTATATCATGTGAGAACGTTCGAACCAGTTCGGTTTTCGTTGTCATACATCAATTATACCAATTATGGAAAAACATATACGCGCGGCGCGCAGCATGACTAACTTTTTAGAAGGGAAATATAAAATATTCGGGTTACGTTTTGGGGCAGATGCCCTGATTGGCATTATTCCCGGTATTGGGGATATTATCCCGATGATGCTCTCGTTTTATTTGATCTGGATCGCTATCCGGATGGAGTTACCCGGCCAGAAGGTAGCCCGGATGATAACCAATATCTTTATTGATTTTGTAATCGGCTCTGTCCCGGTACTCGGAGACTTTGCTGACTTTATATTTAAGGCAAATATCAAAAACCTGGCATTACTGGAGGAGCATATTACGGGTAAACCGCTGGAAGGCAGAGTTATTCCGGAGTAAGTGCACCCGGCTGTCTATTGACTGCATCCCTGACCATCTGGTGTTCCCGTTCTGTAAATACAATGCCAAAGTTAGCTTCCGGACCGCGACGGGTGCTTCCCTGATTGTTCACATAAATCATATCGCCCTCCTGGAGAGAATCCACAACAAACTCGAGCAGTTCGTCATCCCAGGCTACATCTTCCCCATACTGTTCTGCGAGAGCGGCCTCCATAGCTTCCGGTGAGAGTCCCTGATAATCTTCCGGCTTAATGGTATAGAAAAATGGCCATCCTTGAGACTCCGGAGGTTGTTGATACGCAATGGGATTATTGGTGTCAATGGTCAAGTTCTGATCAATGCCATATCGCTGTTTGAGCTGTTCAAGATGAGCCATTACTTCTTCCATATCAACCGCGACCACATTTATACGGTCATTAAAGAGAGGTGCCATATCTGTTATCAGTTTTTTGGGATCGTGACCTGCCATCAATTCGGGAAGCAGGTCTTTCGGGTAATATGCCTTGTCAATATAGCGTGCTTCTACTCCGGGGACAGCCGTTTGTTCTGCATTGACCACATCCTGTCGACCCAGTACCAGCATGCCATCTACTGGCACATCCGCGGCACGACCCTGATCGTTATACGATGCGATACGTACATCCGGTCGAAACGAAGTATCCATCACAGGAATTAACTCCGGGGTGTTATGGAGATGTTCGTAGATCGGCCGGGGAGCGCTGCCCGCGAAGGCTGTCGGCGCGATTACCGCCAGAGCGCCAATCCGGGTAAGAATCTTGGCTACTTTCTTGAGAGAAGTAAACCGTTTTGGTTTTTTTGTCTTTTCTGTGGATTCTACAGCCGGGGTAGATTCTGTGGGGGCAACGCGGATCTCTGGTCGTGTTGGTAGTGCACCCAGCTCCTGTAGCCGCTGGGTTACTCCTGCTTCGGTATATTGTTGTGAGGCTTTGTTTCCGCGAACCGTATCTACCAACCGGGAGATTCCGGTCCGGATACGCTCCGGTATCGGGGTGAAGTTCAGGCGAAACGACCGGCGTTCGGCCTGTGTCTGATCCTGAACGGGAGGCTGCAGTTCACTCATATATCTATAGTACACTATCTGCGTACCGAGTGCAGCAGGTCCAGTTGAGAGTGATCTTATGCAACTTGCTGGGTAGTATCGCCGGACAGATATCGCTGGAGGCATTCGTCTGTCTGTCGGGCAATACTCTTGATTGTTTCGTCAGAAAACGAAGCAATATGCGGGGTAATAATTACTTTTGGCTGACCGAGCAACGGGTGATCCTTGGAAAACTGTTTTTCGTTTTCGATTACATCCAGACAAACGGCCTTAAATTTGTCGATATGTGTTACAATGGCCTCAGAATCAATCAGTTCTCCCCGGGCTGTGTTAACTAGAATTACGTTCTGCTTCATCTGTGCAATAGCTTCCGCGTTTATAAAATGATGTGTCTCGGGGAAGAGCGGTACATGCAGGGATATGATATCTGCTTCTTCCCAGATGGTTTCCAGTTCTACATACGAAAATCCGAGAGCTTGTTCCATATCGCGGTTATGAAAGCGGTCAAAGGCTATAACTTTCATCCCGAATGCCTGAACCAGTTTGATCAGTTCGATGCCGATACGACCGGTGCCGACAATACCGATAGTTTTACCTCGGAGAGCGGTGCGCAGGAACGGCTTATGCGTAAACGTTCCATTGTGAACAGAAGTATTACTGCTGACGACATGGTTGGCTCCGGCAAGGATCAAGCCCATGGCGTGTTCTGCAATGTTAAATGAGCCGTAGTCGGGAATATGGTATACCGAAACAGATCGTGCTTTACATGCCTCAATATCCAGATGGTCGAGTCCGACCGTTCGGGTCACAATCAGTTTGAGGTTGGGCAGGGCATCCAGAACAGCCTGGTCAATATGAGACTGGGCTTTGACACTGACTGCTTCCAGTGTAGCTATGTTGGCAAGTTGATCTAACGTGGATGACTTAAGGGAAAACGGGTGCTTCTCGCCCGTCAGCAGGTTATTCAGATGTTCGTCGACATCAAAGTGTACGAGATTCATATTAGTAGGGTATTATTTTACCAGATGCGGAGCGATGATACTTGCCAAATTCAGTTACCTGCCGTAATTGCCCGTGATTCAGTACCGGTCCTTCGATACACATCCGCCAGCCGGTCGGATCGACACAACACTGGCCACAGATACCAAAGCCGCATTTCATGTATCGTTCCAGTGAGACTTCAAACGGGAGGTTTTTCGTATAGCAGATCTCGGCAACGAGTTGTTCCATTGGCTCCGGTCCCACCGTGTAGATAAAGGCAGGTGTCTGCTGTTCCAGGTATTCCTTAAATGCATCGGTGACTAAACCTTTGTAGCCGGCGGTGCCATCGTTTGTTGCCTTATAAATTGCGATATTGGGATGATCCAGGAACGGATAGATCAGGAATTGATCGTGCGAGCGGGCTCCGGCAAACACATCAACCGTATACCCTTTCTCTGCCGCCATTTTCGCAAAGTACCCGAGTGGTGCCATGCCATACCCCCCGGCAATAAGCGCAATCCGGCTGGGCTGTTCCGGCAGGTGAAACCAGTTTCCGTACGGGCCCCGAAAGCCTATGGTGTCACCCGGTTTCATCTGGTGGAGTGCTTTGGTAGATTCTCCTACAGCGGCAACAGAGATCAGAAAGGTTTCTTCGTCAACCACCACGATTCCAAACGGTTTTTCGTCATAGCCGGGCACCCAGATCATTGCAAATTGTCCCGGTTCGGCAATCATTTTATGCTTAAAGTAAAACGATTTTACGCGAACGTTTTCGGTTACGATCCGATCAATTTTGAGTGGTAACGACTGGTCAAATCGTAGTGGTGAAGTTGTCATACTTGTATCGATCTTATGCGGAATGGGCGACCCCCCGGATCTCGTCCAAACTGGTAATTCCCTGTTCGTTCATAATGGTCTCCATCTCAGTGGTAATTTTGCTGAATACATCAATTCCCCTCGACCAGACCGCGGAGCCTACACCGACTGCGGTTGCGCCTGCCATAATGTACTCGAGTGCATCCGAACCTGTCTCGACACCGCCCGTGCCAATAATAGGAAGTCGCACTTCTTTTGCGATGTTATATACTGCCCGAACGCCTACCGGTTTGATGGCAGGGCCGGAGATGCCGCCCGATTTATTAGTGAGAATAGGGCGCCGTTGTGTAATATCAATCACCATTCCGGAGATCGTGTTGATCGCGGTAATACCGTCTGCGCCGCCTGCTTCTGCCGCTTTGGCGATCTCGACAATGTTGGGTGCTTCCGGGGTGAGTTTCGCAAATACTTTCACGATGCCACTGACTTCCTTAACCGCTTTTACCGTTGCTTCGGTCCGGTCGGCATCCAGCGCGAACATCCGGCCATGACTATCCTGTACATTGGGACACGACAGATTGAGTTCAAGTAGTTTGATGGGGAGCGCACAAAGTTTTTCTGCCACCTGTTTAAACTCATCCACTGTTCCGCCAAACATACTGGCAATCAGGGGGATTTCAAGTCGTTCGAGAGACATCTGAATCTCGGGCAAAGCGGCGTCCACTCCCTGGTTTGAAAGGCCGACGGCGTTGGTCAGTCCAGCACCCCAGGAAAAAACTGTCGGGTTATGATGTCCGGTGCGTTCGACAGGGCCGATTGATTTCATGGTGACGGCTCCCGCGCCGTTTACCTCAACAAGTTTCATGGTTGAGGCGCTAACTCCCATAATACCTGATGCAAGAACCAGCGGGTTTCGTAAGGAGATGCCGGCGAGAGTTGTCGTAAGTTGCATACGGAATATTATACACCGCAAATTCTCTTATGGACTATAGCAAAAGTCTTTCTTACTGGCTGTTAATATTTTCACTTGCAATCGTGATATTTGATTGGGTATAGTGGTGGCATGAATCTCAATTGCACCGAAGCAATTGTCAACGGCATCGATGCCGTTTATTTACGACAATACATCATTACTTAGTTAGCCCGCCTATGTGCGGGTTTTTTTAATTTACCGCCATGATGTAATGCCAGGGAAACCTGACTATACCATTGAGATAACCAAGCCGCTGCTAGAAAAATGCGGAATTGTCGGTATATCGACACCGCGATACGAGCGGTTAACGGAAATTGCCATCCAGGCAGCCAGCGGTGTACAACATCGCGGCCAGCACGGTGCCGGCTATGTATTGCAAACACCGTCCGGGATGAAAAGCTTCAAACAGGACGGCCTTCTTAAAACAATCTTTACTCCTCAGGTTATACGCCAACTGGATATGCCACAGATCTGGTCGATGGTGCACTGCCGCTATGGCACCAACGGTGATTATAGTGACACCAATATCCAGCCCTGCATCGCCAACACCAATGACGGAAGACATGTTGCCGTGGTCCATAATGGAGAGTTTGTCGATGTCGAAGGCCTCAAGCGTCAAACTGAGATTCAGTTTGATGACGGTGCGAGTGACACCTATATCTTTACCCGAATGCTGGCCGAGATGGAAGGCGATTGGGATCAGCGGATTCTTAAGGTCCTCTCATTTGTGAAAGGAGCATACAGTCTGATGATCGGGGTATGTGATGATTTGTACGTTTGTCGGGACAATCATGGCATGAGACCGCTCTTTATCGGTGAAATTGATGATATCAAGATGATTGCGTCAGAGACCTACGCGCTGGACAAAGCGGGCGCAACCTTTCTCCGCGAGGTATCCTGTGGTGAGCTGATCCGGTTTCGTAAGGGAGAGATGACGGTGATCACGACAAATCCTGATGCTAAAAGACACTTCTGCGATTTTGAGTGGAGCTATTTTGCCCGTCCGGATTCACGATTTTCCCGACAGCTCAATGGCACTCCGGAAACAAATGAAGAAAACCTCTTATCGGTTCATGCGTTCAGAGAGCGGTGTGGTGAGATTATCGCGGATGAGTCCCCGATTTCGCACGCTGATTTTGTAGTAGGGGTGCCTGATTCAGGATTGGCTATCGGCTGTGGCTATGCTGGTGCCATGGGACTCCCGCTCAAGCAGTTGATTATTCGCGATCACTTTGATTCCAACGGTGCACAACGCCTCTTTATGCGGGACGATGATAGAACGGCAATCGGATCAAAGGTGCTGGGAAAGCTCTCGATTATTCCGGACCGGTTTTTATGGCGGGACAAGGTGGTGGTGTTGTGTGATGACTCGATAGTCCGAGGTAATGTCTCAGAACAGATTACCCGGGCAGTCTATAGTTTAGGAGCAAAAGAAGTGCACTGGGTAATCGGGTTTCCGCAGGTGCGTCATAAGTGCCATCTGGGAGTCAGTATCCGGTCTCACGAAGAGCTGATCGCGGCAAAGCACCAGGGAGATCCAGTACGGATTGCCGCGGAGATCGGTGCCACCAGTGTCAACTACATCTCGAATATTGGATTATTAAAAGCACGAATTAAAAACGGTCAGATTGCCAAGGTCACCGATGCTGACGATATTTTTCTGGCAAACGGCGGGTGTGGTGGCTGTATAACCGGTAAGTATCCGGTCACCCGGACAGGTATGGAATACGCGTATGAAACATAATCTGGCAATACTCATTTCCGGAAGCGGCAGTACCATGGCTGCGATTGTCGATGCCGGTCGCGCGGGGAACCTGCCGGGCATCGAGCCGGTCGTAGTTATCAGTAGCCGTACCACCGCACCCGGTATCGAGAAGGCGCGCGAACGGGGTATTCCGGTAGAAGTGGTCCGCAAAACGGATGCTGCCGACGCGGCAGCCTTTGGAGACAAGCTATTGGAAGTCTGTAGACGATATCAGGTCACGCTGATCTCTCAGAACGGGTGGCTGCCGCTCACGCCCGGCAACCTGATCGAGCAGTATTCCGGTAGGATCATCAACCAGCATCCCGGGCCACTGGATCCGGAGCACGGACATGACTTTGGGGGCAGCGGAATGTATGGGCGTCGGGTACTGGCAGCGCGAATTTTGTATTGCGGGTACACCGGGAGTGACTACTGGACAGAAGCCACCACGCATCAGGTGACAACAGGTTTTGACGAAGGTGGAGTGCTCTGCCGCACACAGGTGCCAGTGCCTGCGTTGACGGTGCAAGAACCGGTGAGCGCAGACCTTGGGGTAAGCGCAGAAATCCAGGTGAACAGGGAAGCCGTTGTTTCTGCTGTCGCAGAGCTGCAGAAGGCTTTGTTGCCGGTGGAACATCAGACCGTGATACAGACACTGACAGCATTCGGTAAGGGCAAAGAGGTACCAGTGCTCACCAGAAGTACGCCGCTGATCCCACCAGCGCAGTATTCGATTCTCAACAATGTTAAACAGTTAGCAATTCAGTTATACCCTCATGGCTAATACCCATTCAGTTCTAGTAATCGGTTCCGGCGGACGCGAACACGCACTCGCCTGGAAGTTCCAACAGTCTCCTTCAGTCGAGCAGGTCTATATCGCACCGGGCAACGCGGGGACCGTCGAAGTTGGTACCAACGTTGCGATAGCGGCAGACAATATTGAGCAGTTACTCGCGTTTGCCAAGGCAGAGCAGATTGGCTTGACGGTGGTCGGTCCGGAGGTGCCCCTTGCAGCCGGTATCGTCGACGCGTTTGAAGCACAGGGCTTAAAAATCTTTGGTCCCACCAAGGCGGCTGCACAGCTGGAGACCAGCAAAGCCTGGACCGCTGACTTTCTGGAGCAGTATGCTATTCCCCATCCGGTTTCGCGCTCTTTTACAGACGCAGCTGCAGCAAAAGCGTTTGTTCAGCAGTCCGGCAGTGTATTTGTGGTCAAGGCCAGTGGTCTGGCGGCCGGCAAAGGAGTGATTGTCCCGGAAACAGTTGAAGAAACCGTGGCGGCCATCGACCAGCTGATGATCGAACACGTTGCCGGAGCGGCAGGGCAACAGATTGTGTTACAAGAGAAGTTGTCAGGACAGGAAGTTTCGTTACTGGCGCTGACAGATGGAAAGACGATCGTCCCGCTGTTGCCGGCACAGGACCATAAACGTATCTACGACCACGATCAGGGGCCGAATACAGGTGGTATGGGTGTCTATGCGCCAACTCCCTTTGCCTCTGCCGAAGAAATCTTACGTATTCAGGAAAGTATTCTCCAGCCGGCGATCAAAGGGATGGCTGATCAGGGTATCCCGTACAAAGGCTTGCTCTATGCCGGCCTGATGATGACCGCTACTGGACCACAGGTCATTGAGTTTAATGCCCGTTTTGGTGATCCGGAAACGCAACCACTGCTGATGTTACTGGAATCTGATCTGTATGAACTACTGCTGGCGTGTGTTGAAGGTCGTTTGACACCGGAGATGGTCTCGTTCAAGCAGGGCAGTGCCGTCTGTGTGATCCTGGCAGCGGAAGGATACCCCGGCCCGTACGCAAAGGGTGTCCCTATTGCCGGTCTGGACCGGGAAACGGTCGATCCGGATATACAGGTATTTCATGCGGGTACGGCATTTAAACAGGGCTCGGTGGTGAGCTCCGGCGGAAGAGTGCTTGCCGTAACCGCCTGGGATGAGACTCTCTTTGATGCGTTACAAAAAGTATATGCCGCCATTGGACCTGCCGGTATCCATTTTGAAGGGATGCAGTTCCGGACAGATATTGGAAATCACGCACTCTCATGAAGCAACAACACAGTACCAGAATCGAAGTGATAACGCACACCGGCGATGCCCGCGGTGCCGCGTTTCAGACTCAATTAACCGGTGCATCGGTCTCGGTGGTTGATGTCTACACCCTTACCATTCCCCTAACCAGTTCCCAAAAAGAAGCAGCAGTCCGGTTGCTGCACAATCCGATTGTCCAGCAGGCCTTATATGACAGGCCAGTTGGTACGCAACCGGTTGAGTGGGCGGTGGAGATCGGATATCTGCCCGGAGTCACGGATAACATTGGAACCACCGCACGGGAAACCTTAATTGACGGGCTGCACCTGACGCTCTCTGATACACAGACAGTCTATTCATCGCGGCTACTGTTGATTCATGATCCCGTTCCCAGAGCAACCGTTCAGACCTTTGCAGCAACCCTTTACAACCCGCTGATTCAACGTATCAGTCTACAAAACGGAGCTGGCTACCGGAAGGGGGCGCATGTACTGCCGGTTCCGGAAGTCCATCTCGCAGAACAACAAGAGGTGACCAATGTATCGCTCCGGGTTCCGGACGAGGAACTGAGGCGCATTGGTAAAGAAGGGATTCCCAATCCGGATGGCAGTCGACGTGGGCCACTCGCACTAGACCTGGCCTCTATGAAAACAATTCAGGCCTACTTTACAGAGCTGGGCCGGGACCCCACCGATATCGAACTGGAGTCTATCGCGCAGACCTGGTCGGAACACTGTAAACACACTATCTTTGCCGATCCGATTGACGAGATCGAAGATGGGCTGTTCCGACATTACATCAAGCGGGCTACCCGGGATGTGATGCAGGCGCGCACCGCACAGGGAGAGACACAGCCGTTTTGTGTCTCGGTTTTTACCGATAATGCCGGTGCTATAAGCTTTGATGACGAGTATCTGGTAACTGACAAGGTAGAGACACACAATACACCATCGGCACTGGATCCGTTTGGCGGGGCCATCACCGGCATTGTAGGGGTAAATCGAGATGCTTTGGGATTCGGGCTTGGGGCCAAGCCGGTAATCAACCGGTACGGATTCTGTTTTGCCACTCCGGACCTGGAAAGACCGCTCTACCGGGATGCCGGACTGACCATGCCGATGCTCTCGCCTCGACGAATTATGGACGGGGTGATTGCCGGCGTTAACGAAGGAGGCAACTGCTCGGGTATCCCGACACCACAGGGCTTTATGCTCTTTGATGATCGCTATCAGGGTAAACCGCTGGTCTTTGTGGGTACCGTTGGATTGATCCCGCGTACTCTGCCGCCGGATCAACGCCTGTCACATCAGAAGCAGGCCCGCCCCGGCGACTACATTGTGATGGTCGGCGGACGGGTAGGGTTGGACGGAATCCATGGGGCAACTTTTTCTTCGGAAGGACTGGACGAAGGCAGTCCGGCTACGGCGGTACAGATTGGCGATCCCATTACCCAGAAAAAACTCAGCGATGCGCTCATCAAAGAGGCGCGTGATCGCGGGCTCTACACCAGCATCACCGATAACGGTGCCGGAGGACTATCCTGTTCTGTTGCAGAGATGGCCAAAGAATCCGGCGGTTTCGTGGTACAACTGGAACGTATTCCCTTAAAGTACCCGGGGCTGTCCCCCTGGCAGATCTGGATCTCCGAATCACAGGAACGGATGACGCTTGCCGTCCTACCGGAGCATTGGGAAGAGCTCCATAGTCTGTTAGCCGCCCGGGGGGTAGAGGCAACGGTTATTGGTACCTTTACCGATTCGGGACGGTGTGTTGTGGAACATCACGAACGCATTATTCTGGACATGAGCATGGAATTTCTCCACGATGGTTTGCCATCACGGCCGTTGGAGACCGATACTGTCGTCTCAACAGCTCCGGAGCCTCGATTGCCGATGCAGGAATCCTACACCGACGATCTGCTCCGCCTGTTACAACGATACTCGTTGTCCAGCACGGAGTTTGTGTCGCAGCAGTACGATCACGAAGTTCAGGCCGGATCGGTGCTCAAGCCGTTGCAGGGCCGGGGGCGGGTGAACGCCGAGGTCACCATTACGCGCCCCCTTCTGACAGCTCAAAAGGGAGTCGGCCTGTCCCAGGGTCTGTACCCACGCTACAGCGATATCGATACCTACCATATGGCGGCAAGCAGTCTCGATACCGCCATCCGGAATCTGGTAGCTGCCGGAATCCACCCGGATAAAATCGCTCTGCTGGATAACTTCTGCTGGTGCAGCGCCAACGAACCCGAACGGTTGTATCAGCTTAAACAGGCAGTAGAAGCGTGTTACGACTATGCGGTGGCATATAATGCCCCATATATCTCTGGAAAAGACAGTATGTTTAACGACTTTACCGGCTACTCAGCCGAAGGCCATCCCGTCAAGATCTCAGTTCCACCCACACTGTTGATCTCCAGTATTGGCATTATTGACGATGTTTCTCAGGCGATCTCGATTGATACCAAGTTCGCAGATGATCTGGTCTATGTGCTGGGAGCAACAGACGATGAACTGGGTGGATCCGAGTATTACGCCATGAAAGGTTTTGTAGGAGCATCTGTCCCGTGCGTAGACGCCGAAATCAACCGCGAGTTATATCGCCGCTACCATCTGGCAGTCCAGCAACAGATTATTGCCTCAGCCATCAGCGTGACCCGGGGCGGGCTGGCAATTGCGTTTGCCAAGATGGCGATGGCAGGAAAACAGGGCTTGCAGCTGGAGCTGGATGCCATCCCCGGTAGCTGGTCCAGTTACCATCATCTGTTATTTTCGGAAAGCCAGGGACGCATTGTTGTTACTGTTGCGCCGCAGCATAAGGCGCAGTTTGAGACCATTATGGCAGACCAATCAATTGCGTGTATTGGCACGGTCAGCCGAACATCACGGGTGGCACTACTCGGTACCCGTCATCAGCAGCAGTTACCCGTTATCGATACCAGTGTCGAACATCTGCTCAAGACCTATCGATCACGATTTGCCCAACCATTATGAAAAAAACAATCAAATCACAAGCGCAATCCGCTGTTCGTCAATCTGGTGTGCAGCCTGCCGCGCTTATCTTTGCCGGCTATGGTCTAAACTGCGAAGAAGAGACCGCTCATGCATTCCAACTGGCTGGTGCCACTCCCACGATTATCCATATTAATGATCTGATTGCCGCGCCGGAAAAACTGAAACAGTTTCAGATTGCTGCAATTCCCGGCGGGTTTTCGTATGGAGACGATACCGGCTCCGGGAACGCATATGCCAATAAGCTCCGGAACACCCTCTGGGAGCAGCTCTCTCAGTTTGTGCAGCGAGATACGCTGACGATCGGTATCTGTAACGGCTTTCAGATTCTGGTAAATCTGGGGCTGGTACCATCATGCGATAACGCATATGGAGAGCGTTCTGCCGCCCTCATGAAAAACAGTGGCGGACTCTATCTGGACCGCTGGGTAGATCTGGTTGTTGCCAATCAGTCTCCCTGGCTCACGGGATTAACCGAGTTCTCTCTCCCCATCGCGCACGGGGAAGGAAAGTTCTATGTAGAACCGGAGGTGCTGGTCCGACTCAAAAAAAACAATCAGATTGCGCTGCGGTATACCTGCGGAACGGTCTGTCAGTATCAGGACTACCCGGCCAATCCCAATGGTGCGCTGGATGATGTTGCGGGTATAACCGATCCGTCCGGACGGGTACTGGGTTTGATGCCGCACCCCGAACGGGGTATGTTTTTTACCCAGCAGCCACACTGGCAGATCCTCAAAGAACACCATGTCCGGTCGGGAACACCGAACCCGGAGTATGCCGCCGGATTTACCTTGTTTCAGAATGCCGTGGCGTATTTTGGCTAACACACAACGGGCGCGGATCAGAGCGGGGGAACGCGCACCGACAGAAATTACAATTTGCCTTTTCCCGTAAGGCTACCTATAATTACCGTGATGAAGAAAACAGACTACACCATTGCAACCCTCGGTAGTCACTCCTCGTTACAGATTCTCAAAGGTGCCAAAGACGAACAGTTCAAGACACTGCTCATCACCACTCCCGATCGTGTCGCCTTTTATCGTCAGTTTCCGTTTATCGATGATGTTATTAGCGTTCCTTCTTTCAAGCAGTTCGACAAGCTGGAGCCGGATCTGATCAAGCGAAATGTCATTCTGATTCCGCACGGCAGTTTTGTCGCCTATCTGGGAGTAGAAAAAAATAAGCAGATGAAGGTGTTGTACTACGGCAGCAAAGGGGTACTGGACTGGGAGTCCAACCGCGAAAAACAGCAGGAATGGTTTGATGCCGCAGGCATTCTTACCACGAAGCATTTTGCCTCGGCCGACGAAATTGATCGCCCCGTAATCGTGAAACTGCACGGTGCAGCGGGAGGGCGCGGTTATTTTTATGCCCAAAACCGGGTTGATTTCGAACGGAAAGTCAAAGAGTTTGATTTTAATATCAAAGATTATGTTATTCAGGAGTATATTGTTGGTGTACCAGTCTATGTCCATTATTTTTACTCGCACGTAATGGACCGGATAGAGATACTCTCGGTCGACCGCCGGTACGAAACCAATGTCGATTCCCTGGGACGTATCCCTCCGCATGATCAGGAGCGGATTATGATCGAGCCGAGCTATGTGGTGATCGGCAACAGTCCGCTGGTGTTGCGTGAATCGATGCTTCCCGAAGCCCAAGAGATGGGTATGCGGATGGTGAATACCGCAAAAAAGCTCATTGACCCCCGCGGTATGTTCGGACCGTTTTGTATGGAAACAATCGTCACGGACCAACAAAAGTTTTATACCATCGAAGTTTCGTGCCGGATTGTCGCCGGAACCAATCTGTACACCGAAGGCTCGCCGTATTCCTGGCTGTACTTTAACGAACCGATGAGTACCGGCCGTCGTATTGCCCGGGAGATCAAAATCGCGATAGAACAGAATACCTTAGATACCATTGTCAGCTAACCTATGTATACCATCGATCCTGCCAAACCAATTACCATCGCAACGCTCGGCAGCCATAGCGCCCTGGATATCTGTGCAGGTGCAAAAAAACTCGGGTTTAACACACTGGTGATCTCGATTGCCGGACGCGAAAAGACCTACGACACCTATTACAAAACCAACGGTGATCTGGGCTGTGTGGACGAGGTGATGATCGTCGAACATTTTACCGATATCCTGCGGGAGGGTATCCAGAAACAGCTGGTAGAGCGGAACGCCATCTTTATTCCGCATCGCTCGTTTGAGGTCTATCTGAACTTTGATTACGAAGGTATCGAGACCAAGTTTTTGTGCCCGATCTTCGGTAATAAACACCTGCTCAAGATCGAGGAACGGGGAGTCGAGTTTAACCAATATGATCTATTGCAAAAAGCCGGCATTCAGTTTCCGCTTCAGTTTGCCGATCCACATACCATCGATCGCTTGTGCATTGTAAAAGTACTGGAGCAGGAACGGGGCTTTGAGAGAGCATTTTTTCTGGTGGATAGCCCGTCTGAGTATCTGCGGGTTACCGAACAGAAACTAAAGGAAGGTGTCTTTACCGAGAAACAACTGGAAAAAGCAGTGATCGAGGAGTTTATTCTGGGCGCTCATGTGAACTTTAACTTTTTCTATTCCCCGCTTTCCGGAAGGCTGGAGCTGTTGGGTACCGATACCCGGCGACAGACCAATCTGGAGGGATTTATGCGTACTCCGGCGGATTACCAGATTGAGCTGTTACGCAAAGTACCGGTACAGTATGAAGAAGCAGGACATATCGCGGTGACGGTGCTCGAATCGCTCCTGGAACCGGCCTTTTCGATGGGAGAACGGTTTGTTACGGCCGCAGCCGCGATGGTGGAGGGAGGAGTGGTCGGTCCGTTCGCGCTCCAGTCGATTATCACCGCCGGCCCACCCAAAAAAGATATTGTAGTGATTGACGTTTCTCCGCGAATGCCCGGTTCCCCCGGCATTGCAGCTACCCCGTACGCCGGATATCTGTACCGGCGACCGGTTCCGGTAGGAGAGCGTGTCGCTCTGGAAATTAAGCAGGCAGTAGAACAAAATAAACTGGATCACATTATCAGCTAATAGTACTCATGATTGTAAAAGGAAAGCCCATTGCAAAACGAATCCGCGAAGAACTGGCAGCAACTATTCGTGAACACGAACTGGCTCCTCATCTGGTTATTTTACGTGCCGGCAGTAACCAGAGCTCCGAAGTCTACATCTCACTCAAAGCGAAGGTAGCAACTAAACTGGGAATTACCGCGACGGTTGTCCGGTTTCAGGAACAGGAGCTGGAGACCTTCCGTTCGTATGTACAATCCGCAAATATCAATCCAGCCATCCACGGGATGATTATTCAGTTGCCGGTCTACCAGTCGTGGCCAGCCGAAGAGCTGATTCAACAGGTCGCTCCTGAAAAGGATGTGGACGGGTTTCTGCCGGAATCCCCGTTTACCGAAGCAACGGCGCTGGCTATCTGGGAGATGATTGCAGAGTTTTCCCGGATCGAAGGTTTTCCGTCGCCGGAAGCATTTCTCGCAGGAAAAAAAATTGTCGTACTGGGAAAAGGCAGAACCGCGGGCCAGCCCACCCTTACGCTGCTTAAGAAAAAAGGATTTGAGCCAGTCTGTGTCTCCTCAACTACTCAGAATCCGGATGAGATAATCCGTTCTGGTGACCTGGTGATCTCGGCTGTTGGAAAAGAACATATCGTACATGGTTCCAATATCAAAGAAGGTTGCTATGTAATCGGTGTAGGTGTAGATGCAAAAGAAGTGGATGGAGAAACGCAGCTCTTTGGGGACATTCACGAAGAAGAGATTGCCCAGAAAGCAAAATTGTACTGTCCCACCCTCAATGGGATTGGACCGTTAACCATTACCTTCCTGCTCAAAAACGTAGTCGAGGCAGCATTGCAGCAGAAGGCTCCGGAACACGCATGAGCACACGGCAGTCAACCGAAGAAGTTGCTCCCTCTGCATCCTATCAATCTACCTTTTCCTGGCGATATGGCACCCCTGAGATGCGCGCAGTCTTTAGCGAACTTCACAAAGTAGAACTCTGGCGCAGAATCTGGGTGACCCTTGCGACCGTACAGTCTAAAGCCGGGTTGATCTCCCACGAAGAACTGGATGATCTCCAGTATCACGAACGGGATATCGACATTGAACGAATTCAGGAGATCGAGCAACAAACCCGTCACGATGTCTTTGCCGCAATCACCGAGTATGCTGAAAAAGCTAAAAAAGGCGGCGGGAAGCTCCATCTGGGAGCAACCAGTATGGACATAACTGATAACGCTGAGATGCTCCGGCTGAAAGAAGCGCTCGCGCTGATAGAAGAACAGACAGCCGCATTGTTGACAGCCTTCAGAAAACGGATTCACGATACCGCCGATCTGCCCTGTATGGCCTACACCCATCTGCAACCGGCAGAACCAACCACGGTAGGATATCGCTTTGCGTTTTATGCCCAGGAACTGCTTACAACCTTCGACCAGCTGCTTACCGTCAAATCAAAACTGCGTGCCAAAGGAATGAAAGGAGCAGTTGGATCGATGGCGAGTTATACCGCTCTCCTGCACGATTCCCCCATGAACCCGGAAGAGATGGAGGCAGCGGTACTCTCGAAACTGGGGCTAACTGCTGCTCCGGTATCTACGCAGATCGGGAGCAGAATGCACGAAGTTCAGATTATCGAGTCGCTGGCAGGGATCGCCTCAGTTATCGCCAAGTTTGCCGCGGACCTGAGAATTCTGCAGTCCCCGGCGTTTGGTGAATGGCGTGAGCCGTTTGAAAAACAACAGGTGGGGTCGTCCGCCATGCCATTTAAGCGAAACCCGGTAGCGTCAGAGAAAATATGTTCACTGGCCCGGTATGTAGCCCAGTTACCGGTTGTACTCCACGAAAATGTACAACACTCCTACCTGGAACGTACCCTGGATGATTCGGCCAATCGCCGCCTGGTGGTCCCCGATGCGTTTCTGGCAGTGAGTGAGATTCTGAAGACCGCGATCCGTCTGGTCGAACAGATGACTATCGATGAGCGGGCGATAGCCCAGAACCTGCACAAATATGCCCCGTTCTCCGCGCTCGAAGGGGTCTTAATGCAGGCAGTCAAACACGGGGGAAACCGGCAAAAACTCCACGAAGTGCTTAAACAGCATGCGATGACAGCCTGGGATGCAATTGCACAAGGACAGGATAATCCGCTGCAGCAGTTGATCACCAACGATCCGAAGATTGCAAAGTACTGCTCTTCCCAAGCTATCTCCAGCGCGTTTGATCCCTTGCATCACATTGGTCAGGCCGCTCCTCATGCCCGACAGATGGCAGATATCATTTCTCACGCCCTAACTGCATGGAAAAAAAACGGCACCATATCGGGATAATCGGTGGCGGACAACTGGCGCAGATGATGGTGCCGTACGCGCGTCAACTGGGGTTTGATATCACCGTGCTGGACCCACTGCCTCAGGCGCCCGCCGTGCTTGCCGGAGCTACCCATCTTCCGGGTGGCTACGAAGACTCTGAAGCAATCCATACGCTGGCACAGCAGTGTGATCTGATCACCATCGAACTGGAACATGTCTCAGCCAGAACCCTTCAGGAACTGCACGACGAAGGAGTGGAAATACAGCCCCATCCCCGGGCCATCTCCCTGATCCAGAACAAACTAAAACAAAAAGAAGTGGTATCAACGCATGGAGTGACGGTTGCTCCATTTCGCGCGGTTACCAGTAGTGCGGACTTAACACAGGCTGCCACAGACTGGGGATATCCGCTCCACCTCAAACAATCTTTTGCCTCCTATGATGGAAAGGGAAACCGGGTCATCCGGTCGGCATCGGATATCGAGCCGGCATTTGCCGAATTTTCCCGGGATACCCGGGGGCTCTTTGTCGAACGGGATGTGCCTTTTACCCGGGAACTGGCAGTGATGGTGGTGAAAGAGAAAGACGGACAGGTGCACTTCTATCCGGTAGTCGAGACAGTTCAGCAGAACAATGTGTGTGATGTAGTACGGCTTCCGGCCGCACTCTCTGCCCGCGAACAGCAGCAGATTGAGACACTGGTAACAAGTGCACTTCATGTACTTCCAGGTGCCGGTGTCTTCGGAATTGAGCTGTTCCAGACCGTGGAAGGTATCCTCCTGAATGAAATTGCGCCCCGGGTTCATAACTCAGGTCACTATACGATCGAAGCCTGTAAAACATCGCAGTTTGAGAACCACCTGCGTGCCATTACCGGACTGCCGGTTGGCAGTACCGCTATCCGTCCCTCAGTTCAGGCCGCAGTGATGAAAAATATTCTCGGGGTAAAAGTTGCTCCGGCTCAATTGGGGAATCTGGAGATCCTCAAACACCATCCGGAGGTGTACCTGCACTGGTATGGAAAAACAGAGGAAAAGCCCGGTCGCAAGATGGGGCATATTACCGTGCTTGCTGCGACGGTGATCGCAGCAGAAGCGCTCGCAGAAGAGGTGCGAAACACTATTACGATTTCAGTACAATAAAGTATGCAGAAGCCACAGATTGGCATCATTATGGGATCAGACTCGGATCTGCCGGTTATGAAAGAAGCAGCCGGACTTCTTGATGAATTTCAACTTCCGTACGAACTGACGATCGTCTCGGCCCATCGAACACCCGAACGGATGGTTGAGTATGCGAAAACTGCCGTTGACCGGGGACTCAAGGTGATCATTGCCGGAGCCGGCGGTGCCGCGCATCTTCCGGGTATGGTTGCCGCACTTACCAGTCTGCCAGTAATCGGGGTGCCGGTCCAGTCAAAGGCTATGAACGGCATAGACTCGCTCTACTCGATTGTCCAGATGCCGCCGGGTGTGCCCGTCGCGACGGTCGCGATCAACGGCGCCCGCAATGCCGGCATTCTCGCGGTGCAGATTCTCGCAACCCACGTACCTGACCTCTATTCCCGCCTCACCGCATTTAAAGAAGCAATGCGTACTTCCGTTGAGGAAAAAGCAGCCGCAGTGAGTGCCCATGGAGCGGGTTCCATAGATGCCCCGCGCACCGTTTCCAAAACAGATGGTTCAACACTTACCAGTTCTACTACTCATCAATGATCAGTCAGGATCGTATTCGACAGTCCATTCCGCAAACGTTCGAAACAGTTTCCCTGCCGGTTTCCCGACAGGCACCAATGGAAAAACAGCAGGGGAAAGTACGCGATATCTATGTCCGCCCGCACGATCGGGTACTCATCGCAACAGACCGGCAATCGGCATTTGATGTCATTCTCGGACGCATCCCCTATAAGGGGACTGTGCTCACACTCCTCTCTCAGTTCTGGTTTGAACAGACCCGGCATATTATTCCCAATCATATGATTGCGGTACCGGACCCAAACGTCATGATCTGCAAAAACTGTGACCCGATCCCGGTCGAGATGGTTGTCCGGGGGTATATGTCCGGAGTGACCAAAACCTCTATCTGGCATTCGTATCAACAGGGAGAGCGGACCATCTATGGAGTAGATTTTCCTGACGGGCTCCATAAAAACGATCAACTGCCACAACCCGTAATCACTCCCACTACGCATGGTGGCGGCGCCAATGGACATGACGAACGGCTGACCAGAGAACAGATTCTGTCTCAAGGGATGGTAAGCGAGGAGATCTACACCCAGATGGAACAGGCTGCACTGGCGCTCTTTGCATTTGGGGCGGCCCGCTGCCGGGATCAGGACTTGATACTGGTCGATACCAAGTACGAGTTTGGTATCTGTGACGGAGAGTTGATGATTATGGATGAGATTCATACGCCTGACTCATCGCGCTTCTGGATAGCCCAAACCTACGAAGAACGAAGAACAGCGGGACAGGAACCGGAAAACTTTGATAAAGAGTTTTTGCGGCTCTGGTACGCGGAAAAAGGCTATACCGGAGATGGCAATCCTCCCCCCATGTCCGAAGAGTTGATTGTGCAGGTAGCAGAGCGCTATATGGCAGTCTACGAGAAGCTAACCGGCAAGACGTTTCCTGAGTACCCATATCCGATCGAAGAACGAATCATTAGTACCCTCACCACCTATCTCAACCTATGAAAACCTATAAAGACAGCGGTGTAGATATTGAAGCAGGAGATGTGGCTTCTCAGTCTGCTCAGCAACAATCCCGCCAAACCTACCGGGCCGAAGTAACGGAAATCGGCGGTATCGCTGCGTTTGATGCCCGGTTTGCCACTTATAAAAAACCACTCTTGCTAGGTGCGACAGACGGGGTGGGTACGAAACTCAAGATTGCAATCGAGCTCCAAAAACACGACTCAATCGGAATTGATCTCGTGGCAATGTGTGTCAACGATTTGGTGCGCCGCGGTGCCGAACCGCTGGTGTTTTTGCCGTATGTGGCAATGCAAAAGATTGTGCCGGAGATAGCACAACAGATCATGGAAGGTGTCGTGGCTGGCTGTCAGCTTGCCAATTGTAGTATTATCGGTGGCGAAACTGCCGAACTGACGGATATCTATCAACAGGATGAGTATGATCTGGCCGCCACTGCGATTGGTGTAGTAGAGAAGACTGATCTGATTACCGGTGCTGCAATTACCAGGGGAGATGTGGTGATCGGGATTCCCTCCAGCGGCATTCACAGCAACGGTTATACCCTGGTTCGCAAACTATTACTCTCAACATACAGCCTATATGATAAGCCTGAACTGCTCCGCGGAAGAACACTGGGAGAAGTACTGCTTACGCCGACCCGCATCTATGTTCGCGAGGTTCTGGTTGTCTTGCGTGCGGGGGTACCGGTCCATGGCATTGCCCATATCACCGGGAGTGGATTACCCGGTAAACTGGGAGCGATTATTCCGGAAGGCTGTACTGCGCAGTTAAAGCCTGCTTCCTGGGAGCGTCATCCAGTCTTTACCCTGATTCAGCAGGAAGGTCAGATCGCAGAGGAAGAGATGTTTCATGCGCTGAATATGGGGATCGGGATGTGTCTGGTAGTGCCGGCACGTTCAGCCGCGTCTGTTCTCAAACAGTTGCCTGATGCCCGGCAGATAGGCGAGATTGTTACCTCAAAAGGGATCACCCCGCCGGTCACGTTTGTGTAGTAGTTACTTGACCAGCGCCAGCACAGCCTCGACCGCTTCTTCAATCGAGTTTCGTTCGATACGTGCGCCAGCTGCAGCCTTGTGACCGCCCCCGCCCAGTTGTGCTGCGAGTGCTGAGACATCGTAGCCCGGGGTACGAGAGCGGAACGAGATCCGGAACTGGTTGAGTTCTTTTTCGGTGATCACCACGCCAAAATCGGTTCCATCAATGGTAGAAGTGTAGCTGTTAAGAATATCAGTTGACTCTCCTTCTGAACGGTACGCATTATAGATATCCAACGGGATCGTAATGATGGCGGCTTTCTGTTTTTCATAAATCGTGAGCCGCTCCAGTGCCACACCCAAAAACTGGAGATCTTCGACACGGGTCTTCTGCATAATCTGATACACGATGTTTTCGTAGTTGGCGCCGCTCTCCATTAAAATTGCGGCAATCCGGAACGATTCCGGTGTGCGGCAGTACTTAAAAAATCCGGAATCGGTTGCCAGCGCGGTCATCAGACAGGTTGCCATATCGGTGGTAATCTCAATCTTGAGAGCCTGGAACATCTTGGTTAAGACTTCGGATGCTGCAATCGCGGTTGGTTCAATTAAGTTGACGGTGCCCCATGCCGGGTTGGAGATGTGATGGTCAATATTCACGACCTGTAGCTGTTCCGGCAGAGTAATCTCCGCGCCGATCATGTTCAGGGTTGCCATATCAATTGCCCAGAATGTGTCGTACTGGTCGAATCTGATGTCTTCCGGAAACTGCACTTGGACCTGATCTGTACCGGGCAGAAACGCGAGATACTCAGGTACTTCGTCTTTTGAGTACAGTGTGACGGTATGCCCCTTGGACTTGAGCAGGTGGTAAAAGGCCAGATTACTCCCGATCGAATCCCCGTCGGGACTCCGGTGTAATGCTAAGACAGATTTTTGTGGGTGGTTAATCAGTTGTTCTAGTTGAGTGTAATCCATACGAATTTTAGTGGTAATGTTTAACGTATTTTAATATTTTTGTTGTCTAATTAATTGTTATTTATTTTCAACCGTATGGCACAGCATAAATTCAATAAAGGCGATGAGGTCTCTTGGAAATGGGGGCGGGGCAAAGCCAAAGGCACAATCGAGGAAATCTATACATCCCGTGTAACCAAGAAAATAAAAAACAAATTCATCACCCGTAATGCAACACCGGAAGAACCTGCATATCTGATCTCTGTCTCGAACAACGGAGGCGTTGCTCTGAAGAGCGAGAGTAACCTGAATGAATAATTCTAATAGTGTGTTACTTTTCTGAAACGTCAGCGATTAGACCTTTGGTTCCTTGTGGCGACGCTCGATCTTACGGAGCGAGTACATAATGCGTTTATCCAGATCGATATTTTTTATCCGTGCAAACCGGAGAATGGAGACAAGAATATCTCCCAGTTCCTGTTCATATTTTTCATCGTTTTGCGCCGCGATATTGGTCGGTTTGCGACCGTGTTTTGCCAGATATGCGCGGGCCATCTCTCCAATCTCTTCTACCAGTGTCAAAATAAGAAACGAACCGTATTCATCAGCATCTTTCAGTGAAGAATCAATCCGGTCAAAGTGAGCAAAATACCTGCCGAAAGGAGTATTATATTTCTGTTTCTGTTCGTCTACCTTCTTTTTCATAGTACATAGTGCGCTTCGTCAATCACGGAGAATCCGGGGAAGCATGGTTTGTACTATTGTAGCAGTTTTTTTTGCTTTATACAATGGAAAGTCATGACCACCTGTGGTAACCGGGGTTATAGAAATGCTGTATTTAAATGTCAGCGTATCCACGGCCTCAAACGGAACCAGTGTATCTTTTCTGCCATGGATGACGATCAGCTTATCTTTGGGAATGCGGTCCAAAAGCGCCGGAACATCCTGCTGGTATATCACGTTATATAACGTCTGGAAGTACGAGACAGGGGTGTAACTAAACGCATCCTGTGCGACAGAAGGAGGGAGTGTCCTCAGGAGACGGGGAGAGATAAACCGGGTAACAGAAGGAATCGCGGTAAGAATCGAGCAGAGCAACCGGGCGCCGGGAGTATCCTGCATCATTGTTGAAAGTACATTCGCCTGGCTAATGCGTGTTTGTGCCTCTTCCGGGGTAGTAAAGTACTTGAGAGAGAGTAACACCAGTCCCTGAATCTTTTTTGAGTATCGTGCGGCATATGACAGCGCTACCAGTGCTCCCAGCGAATGTCCTACCAGAACAATCTGTTCTTCTAACACCTGTTCTTCGATAAAGTCATCCAGCCACTCAGTAAAGAAGTCAGGTGAATAGTCTGCTTCCGGTTTTGGCGATTTGCCAAAGCCGGGAAGATCAACAAAGTACAGAGAGTACTGTTGGTGTAGACTATTGTAGTCGTTCCCCCAGAACGCATGTGAGCCGCCCAGTCCATGTAAAAATATCAGAGCTGTGGTGCTCTTTGTGTTTTTAATCGAGCGGAAGTGCAAATTTTTTTCTTCGGATACCATCTTAGTCACGGAACTTTCGGATCACTCCTCGAACCACTCCATGAACCTTCAGTTCACGTTTGGGATGAATCGGTGGATACTTGCTGTTACCGGCCTCCAGATAGGTCTGGTTTTTGTGTTTTTTGAGGTACTTCAGTGTCCACTCGCTATCTACTTCGGCCAGCACGATATCACCGTTCTCGGCTGAAGTTTTCGAGTCGATCACGACCAGATCATCCTCAAAGATGCCGGCATCAATCATCGAGTCTCCCCGTACCTTCAGCAGGAACGAAGAGGTAGGATCCGCAATCAGATATTCGTCCAGTGTCAGGTAACTTTTATTTTCATCAGCAAGAATCGGGTGTCCCGCCTTAACCATTCCCAGCAGAGGAAGGCTAAAAAACTGAGCGGCAGGAGCAAGTTTTCCGTTTTCCTTATTGAGCAGGCCTTCTTCAATCCATTTATGAACGATTTTGTAGACAGCGTTCTTGGATGACAAACTGAAGAGCTTGAGCATCTCAGAATACGACGGCAGGCGCTTGTAAGCTGCGTAGAACTTTTTTATCTGGCCGAGATAGTCTGTCTTCATGGTCTGCAACGAATTAATAATGGTAAACGTATGTTCACTATTGTAGTAAACGCACGTTCACTTTGTCAAGGAGTATTTTTGTGAACAGGGAATAGAACGTTATTTTTACAAATACTATATCATCGGATTGTTACAAAGCTTTAACATGCCCTATGTTATAATAACTCTATCCCTATGGAACGCATACAGCGTATGATAAGCCGCATACAGCGGAAATACCGGCTGGATCTCCCCGAGATCAACGCAACAAGGAAAAAACAGATCGCCATTGGCGGGAGTGTGTTGTTTGCGGTACTACTGACAATGCAGCTGCTGGTCACCAACACGGACAGTCCAGCCGCAGTAGCCAATGAACGCGCAGAAGAAACACCGGTGCTGGGAATGTTCCATATGTGGTCCCGTGAACAGGAGATGCGCACTCCGATCCCCTCAGGTAATCCAACCCCGCTGCCAACCTTTACGCCCACACCAACGAATACCCCCACTCCCACACCGACCCCGACCAACACCCCGACACCTACCGCAACTCCATTGCCAACGGCAACACCTACCCCAACAGTATATATCCCTCCTGCGGCGCCAGCCGATATTGACGGATACTTTAAACGGTACGCCGGAGAGTTTGCAATAGACGAAAATCAGTTGCGCAAGATTGCGGTCTGCGAGTCTGGGTATAACACTACTTCGCACAATACAACCTATGACTATGCGGGTATGTTTCAGTTCAGTCGTGATACCTGGATTGGTACCCGGACACAAATGGGGGCCGATCCGAATCCGGATTTGCGGTTTAGCGCCGAGGAATCAATTAAAACCGCAGCCTTTAAGATCTCCCGGGGCGGACAAAACGCGTGGCGGAACTGTCTGTAAGATGTCAGTTTCACGTCAAGTTTCTCACTTCATTTTCATCTAGTATTGAGATAATCATTATTATTCATTTATCTACCAACTCCTATGAAAAAGGCGACCACTTACGAAGAACATCACACTTCTACCGAAACAAACGAGTATATTAAAAAAGATACGCTTCTCTCCCTGCGCAAAATGGCTAAAATGCGCAGACTGGAAAGCCTGCTGGTACTATTGAGTGTTTGAGCTCTTACAAAGGGTGTAGAATATTCACATGTCTACATCGTTCGAAGCTCAACTCAAACACCATGTTCAGTCGGTACATAAAATAGATACCTTCTCGACCTATCTCCGCCAGATTGTATATGGCGGTAGTGATGGTATTGTGACAACCTTTGCCGTGATTGCCGGATTTACCGGAGCACAAAGTGGTGATGTCGCGACCTATTCTATTATTACGGTATTGTTGTTCGGTCTGGCGAACCTCTTTGCGGACGGCACCTCGATGGCGGTAGGAGAGTTCCTCTCGTCACGCTCCGAACATGATGTGTTCCGGAAGCAGCGTCATACCGAGTTGAATGAGATCCGGACAACTCCCCAGCTCGAAAAAGAACAGACAATTGGTATTCTTAAAATGAAAGGATTTACTGTCGATCAGGCAAAACAGCTTACCGAAATCTACTCAAAAAACGAACAGTACTGGCTGGAGTTTATGATGCGCTACGAGCTGGAATTAGCTGATACCGGTGATGAAAAGCCGCACCTCAATGCCCTGGCAACTTTTTTTGCGTTTATTACATTCGGGTTTCTACCACTCATTCCATATCTATTTGAAACACGGGTAACTCAGGCCTTCAGTTATTCCGCCGGTTTTGCGATCGGCGCAATGGTGTTGCTCGGTGTATTGCGCTGGCTGGTGACGCGTCAGAATTTGACACGAATGATTGGAGAGACCGTTCTGCTGGGAGTTGTTTCGGGATCAGTTGCGTATGTGGTAGGGCTGTTTTTCCGGTAATTGTTTTAGCAGGCTAATTCATATTGAGTTATGGTATATAATAACAATATGAAGGAAGCTTATTTAGGTACTGTTAACATATATAAAATAATGTACGATGAGAGAATGCTTACAGAAAGACACTATCAAACCATCATGCAGTACGTGCCAATACCGCGGAAGCCACCTAAGTACCACCCGGCAGGTAATAGACGGGATACTGTATGTAGTAAGCTCGGGCTGTTCATGGCGACAGTTACAAAAGGAATACGGGAACTGGCATACGGCCTTCAGAATAGGTCCCGGAACATGCCTATGACGCACCAGCAGGACGTGCACTTGTTTCTCAAACAGTGCTGAAGCGGAAAACAAAGATTGTCATGGATAAAGGCTATTCAGACAACAAAACACGCAGCTTACTCAAAGAACCGGGATAGATTCCGGTAGTTCCTCCCAAAAGAAACGCAGAAAAACCTGGAAGTATGCAAAGAACCTGTACCGTAAAAGAAACGAAATAGAACGCCTCTTTCACCATCTGAAAAACTTCAGAAGAATAGCAACACGATACGATAAACTTGACCTTACCTTCTCCTCATGCGTTGCTCTTGCTCTCTACTATTATTTACTTGAATATATGGTAACAGTACCTAGATCAAACAACGCTTGATCTAGTGTGTACTATACTAGGTACTTGACAGTTTAAGAAAAATGATGAAAGATCTTATTTTATTCCAGGAAGTGTCCCTAAAAAAGGAAAGTTCCTAACTGTAGATGACTGCAAGAACATAATAAAGTATTTAAAGACTCTAAATTTGAAAGGAGATTTAAATGATGTTATAGATAGGCATGTAGATATAGGTATGTCCCATAACCAACGTATGATTACGAAGGGATTTCCAAGTAGTAAAATCACTTTTTCCACCAGTAATAAAGATTTTGGAGAAGTGTGGAATTATGGGGATAATGTTAACTACTGCATCGTTGAAGGTGTTTTGAAAAAATGTGGTCATTGCAACTTTCTTTAATGAAATTATTATCTATTAATTTCGGTTTGAACCTTCCAGTACTCCTCAAGCCTGTATAGAGCAAAATCAATAATTCGTTGTATATATGCCACATCACCTGGTGTAATATTTGATAAATACAAAGGATAATAATCAAGTGGTTTTTTATTTGTTTTGATCTCCTCTGGAATCTCGATTGTTTTAATAATTGTATCTTCTCCAAAATAATACCTGACTTCGTGATTAAAGAATTTTTTAGGATGTTTCTTTACAAGGCTTAGAAATTCATCTTCAGTTTCTGGATCACTATATGCCTGAATTTCAATTTCAAAAGGATATCGGACCTTGTCTTTGATGGCACGTGGAGGTTTTTTGTTTATTTTTCCAATATGAGCCATAACTTCATCCTTATAAAAAATATTAGAGTATATATCTACATAAACTCCAGCATCAATTTTGGATATAGTAATCTCTGAAAGTTTAGATGTATCTTCAGGAATTAAATCAAAAATTTTTTTTATTAGAGTTATTAAATGCGTATACCTTGATACGGTTCTATAGGTTTGGCTACTTTTAATAATCAAAGGATTCATATAACATCGTATTGAATAATAATTAATGTTATTGTATAATTTTTATCCTTATTTGTCTATAGTCTATACGGAGGACTTCATGAGCAGGTGGAAATCGACTCGTGATATCGAGCGACGCATGAAACAGGCTGAACGTGAAGCTATAAAAGGCGAGATTGTATAGCCAGAAGGGTTTTATTTCGGCACAGATCAGGAATCTTATCGACCTGATAAGAAATGCTGATCGGCGTGATCCAAACATGCGTGCAGCTATTGGTGGGTGGCAAAGCGAGATTGATGGATGTAAAGCAGAATTAAAGGAGCTCGATGCACAAATCGCTGCTCTGAAGGAGAGAAGAAAGAATCTTTAGGTATAGATGCTGAATAAATAGTCGTGAAAAAGCCATGTCGGTTTCCCACGACTCATACAAAATTATTCTCCAATACTCTGTATCTGCTTCTCAATAATTTGCAGTCCATGTGCTAACAAGGTACAATAGACCTATGGAAGGACAAACAGAACATACTGTCTTTGACAGCAAAACACACCAGGAACAGGAAACAGCCATTACAGAACTCAGCCGGCAGCTTGGCCGCTACCGCATCGGAATGTTTCTGGTAGTCTTAATCTTGATCTTCTCTCTGATGGGAAATGCCTACTTTTATTACTACATGATGCAGCTTGATCAGAGTGGTACCCGTAATGCCCAGATGAAACAGCCGGACAACGGGTTAATTCCCGGCGAAGTCGAAGAGGGTAGTCCGGTCACTCCCGCACCAGCTGCTACCAACTCAGCTGCACCGGAACTGTTCGAAACAGAGACAAAGGAGTTTATCAGTGATGCCTACAAGCTTTCGTTTGAGTATCCTTCCAGCTGGCAGATGAGAAATGACAGTCAGCAGTTTAAGAATGGCGATATTATTACTGTCTATGAGATGGGTTCACAACAGCGACCGCAGTCTGAGATGTCAGATGGTGTGGTCTTCTCGGTAATGAAGCCTGTTGAGTATGAAAAAGAGATCCGCCAGTGGATGGAAGAAAACTATAACACTACTGGTATCCCGCGTGAAGGTGATCCTGCAGAACTTTCTCAGGAAAAGATCGGGGAGATTCAATATGAGGTGGCCCGGGTCTGTGGGTTGGGTTGTTTTGATTACTATCACTTTAAAAAAGATAACCGGATTTACGGTTTTGTTGCAATAACCGAAGGGCCAAACGAAAAAAACTACGACGCTGCCGTAAAACAGGTATTAGAGAGTTTCCGTTTCACCGAATAACGATCACTTTATACGTATGACAAACAAGGTGCAGGAACTGCAGAAGGAGCTGGCAGCAAAACTTCAGCAGATTAACGAAAAATTTCATATGGTGATAGCGCAGAAAGGACACTGTTATGAGCGCGATACGGACACACAAACCTGTGACTGTGCCCATTATTACGGGCAATGGGTAGAGACAAAGAAGCAGTATACCGGAGAGATTGCACGTGCCTCCAAAGAAGAATAACTGCTCCGGGTGAACTTCATACGCTATTCGAGGCATCCTTTCATCTCTCATCACTTCATCTTGCACTCAAGTCCGTTCAGCTGGATAGAAGAAGGTGGGGTATTTGTGCCGCTATATGAACCGGTGAATCCGAATGCAATTGATTTGGTATCCTCAAACAGGCCATTAAAGCTCACATTTCTTACCATAACTTCCTGATCATTCTGCTGATGCTTTGCATTCCAGATGGTGGTGATAGTTTGATCTCCCGGAAACTGCCAGCGTGCTTCCCAGCCTTCCAGTATGGTGCCGGTACTGTTTGTCAGAATTACATCGGCGGTAAAGCCCGAGCTCCATTCGTTCCGGACCACGTATGATGCCGTACACGATCCTTTCGAGCCGGTCAATGGGGTGACCGGTATGGCAGTCGGCATTGCGGACGGAGAAGGTGTCGGTGAAGGAGCAGCACACGCAACTCCGTTTATCTGAATCTGCTGTGGATAGACCGGCGCCCCTGTTGCCTGATAGCCAAAGGTGGTTTTGCCGGAGGGTGGAACCTGCGAGTTCCACTGCACATTCTTGACGGTAATGCGTTCTGGGGTAGTCTCCTGTGTTCCATTCCAGAGTTTTACGATTTCGGCACTGCCGGTACTCTGCTGGTTGTCCCAGCTGATTTCCCAGTCAGACCAGCTGGTCTCACTGCTATTCGCGAGCGTTACTTCGGCAATATAGCCTGTTGGATCAGCACTGACAATCTTCATGGTAACGCCACACTCAAGTGATAGTGGTGGAATAGTTGGCATCATCATGACCGGTTCGGTGGGTTGAGGATCTGCTCCTGTAGTTACCTCTGTGACCATCTCCGGTTGCCCCTGTTGCGCGGCACGGGAACCCTGCGCATGTCCCAGTGTGTAAACGCCCAGTCCACAGAGGGCAGAAAGCATCAGAAAGAAAGACAGCACCAGCTTTTTGTGCTGTTTTAAATAATAAATATAGACGTAGGTAGATTGTCTGCGCATGTAATACAGTCTATCAGAAACCGAGTTGTTTTTTAAAGGTAAGCCACAGTTTTCCCCAGAATCCGGCTTTCTTGTACGCTTTCCAGTCCTGTTTCTTTTTGTAGTCCATGGTGCCCGGTAGGGGCGGGTCGATCCAGGCTGACACCACAATCCACTCCCGGCGTTCATTCTGGTTTACGATTAAGGTTATGAGTGATTGACCATACTGTTTTTGCAGCTCTATCATGCCGGCTTTTTTTCCGGGAATTCGCTGGTCGGGAGCCTGATAGGCAAGAAACGCAATTTCCTGGGGCAGTTTTCGTTGATGGAGTCGTTCCAGCGCATGATTTGTCCAGACGATGCCTCCATAATTACGTGCGTATTTCATAGTAGCAGTTAGTAGTATTGTACACCGGGAACAGGATCTATGCGCAGGGTATTTTTGAAAGCCGAGCATAGTAAGCAGGTGTAGATACTTTGAGTAGGCTTTTTGAAGAACATTTGAGCTTGCTCAACAGTTCGAAAAAAGGTTACTCAAAGTATTCAAATGTGCTCAATATTCCTCTTTTTCAAATACCCTGCGCGATAGACAGCTTCTCGCGTCATATGCTACACTGAATACTGTGAAAGGCACTGCTGCAATCCTAAGTAAAAAATCCCTGGTTCTGATCTTTTCGTACGCGCCGGCAGGACTCGGACATCTGCGCGTGACCGACGCGTTATACGGAGGTCTCCCTTCAGAAGTATCCCCGCTATTACTGGGCTCTCAGGCAAAAACGATCGAAGCGATTCATCGTATCTTAAGCATCCATACCATCTTCCGGAAGCTATTTGAATGGGGACAGTCCGGTCCGTTTCAGGACCTCTTTACAACAATCTACATTCATATCATCCGGTCCCAGAAAAAGCTGATGATGCAGCAGATGAAGACAGTACTGGACCAGCGAATCGATGTACCGGAGACCGTATTGGTAGTTGCTACTCATTATGGGCTGGCACACCAGCTTGCGGCAATTAAAGAAAAAATTGAGAAACAGCGGAATGTGCGCGTCATTCTGGTGGTTCAGGTAACCGACGATAGTCCGCAGTATATCTGGTATGTGCCGGAAGCAGATCTCACGGTGGTTCCCAGTGAATATACGAAACAGCAGTTGATTGAGTATGGAAAACAAACCGGAAAACCGGCAATTCCGTTCGAGGTAGTAGCCTACCCGGTCAGTCCGCAGCTCTCGACCAATCTCACCGATAGTGATTACCATGAACGTATCCACCAGGTAGATCCGGCAGCAAAATCACAGATTCATGTCAGCATCCCCATTTCTGGTGCAGCGGTAGGGCTTGAGTACTTTACCACCATGATTGACCATTTATATCGTACCTCGCACCGGTTTATGTTCCATATCATTACCCGGTCTGCACCATATACCCTGATGTTTTTGCGCGATATGATCGAACGACCGTATGCAAAGCTCTATGTGTCTGCCCTCGATCGGGAAGTGGTCGATATGTACGAAGATGTTTTTAAGAAATATAAGATCTCACTCGAAGTTACTAAACCTAGCGAGCAGTCATTTAAAGCGTTGCTCCCGCCCGACCAGCGTGGCGGTACTATCCTGTTGTTCTCCGAGCCTGTGGGACGTCAGGAATATGACAACATTACCTTTTTACGCCGCAATGGACTTATTCCGCAGTACTCAGACCAGCAGTACCTGTGGGAGCGGGCTGCAAAGCGGATACCGCTCATCGACTCAAAACGTGGCCAGGAACTGTTGACACAGGCCCGGCATTGGCGTGGCATGGAGCTCCCGAAAGATCCAGTTGCGGCTTCCTGTTATATCTGGTGGTGTTTTAACCAGGGACTGTTCTCCCGAATGATGCAGTATGTTCCGCCTGCTCCTGCCCAAACCAATCAGCAGGAAATTTCTCCGTTTGGCGTAAAAACCTTCTGGCAGACGGTTGCCCGGTACGTAGAACAACAGGATGACGTCTGCTCTACCTGTCCATAAGGTATAATAGAAGGCTATGGAACAAGGTTTCTGGAAAGATCTTCCCCGTCCTATTATTGGTCTCTCTCCCATGGACGGTGTGACAGATGCTGCCTATCGATACATTATGGACACCCACGGTCATCCGAGTATTCTATTGACCGAGTTTACCCCGGTCGAGGGTATCGCGCATGGTGCGGTAAAACTGATGAGCGCCTTCACCTATCACCAGACAGACACACCGATGATCGCGCAGATTTATGGGGTCGATATTCCGTCCTATTACATGTCTGCCTTTATTGTGGCAGAGATGGGATTTGACGGACTGGATATTAATTTCGGTTGTCCGGACAAAAATGTGTCCAAGCGTGGCGCCGGCGCGGGTATGATTCGTCAACCGCAGCATGGGCAAAACATCATTCGTGAAACAAAAAAAGCGCTTAAAGACTGGGCAGAAGGCCGGAAGATTGAAGAAGTAGGGCTTCCAAATAAGATTGTCCGGTATGTTAAAGACTACGTGAAAGCCCGGGGTATCACCGTCGAGCGTCGGGAGCTTCCAGTCTCGGTAAAGACCCGCATTGGGGTAGAGGAGATTGTTACCGAAGACTGGATTAAAACATTGCTGGAAGTTGAACCTGCTAATATCAGCCTCCATGGACGGACTCTCAAACAGCTCTATTCCGGTCTGGCAGACTGGGAGGAGATCGGCAAAGCAGCCGCTCTGGTAAAACAGACAGCTACTTCTTTCCTGGGGAATGGCGATATTAAATCTCTGGCTGATGCGCAGGAAAAAATCAGTACCTACAATCTGGATGGCGTATTAATCGGGCGCGCTACTTATGGAAATCCCTGGATCTTTACCGGTCGCGAAGCAACACCTATCGAACGACTGAATAGTGCGATCGAACATGTGCAGGCGTTTTATGATCTGACACCGGAACTCAATTTCTTATCGATGCGAAAACATCTGGCCTGGTACTGCAAAGGAATTGTGAATGCAGCGGAGACTCGCGCCAAACTCATGCAAGTGACCAGTGTCGACGAAGTACGGGAGATTCTCCAGCCCTATATTGATAATCCGCAGATGATTGCGCCGCAGTTTCAGCAGTGATTTAGCCCAGCAGCTTGTAGATGTGTGCAAGATGTTTGCCTCGCTCTGCTTCATACTCTTTTCGTTTTACCCCCAGCCGTGAGATCATATTGGCAGCATATTTTGCTCCCAGATAGTGTGGCATCACCACGTATGTTGCGCCTCTCAGGTACAGCTCTTTTGCCTCTCCCGGATTATGCGATATGGCAATCACAATTGCTTTTTCATTTACCTTGCGGATCTGATCAATCAACAGCAGGTTCGTGTTAAAGTCCGGAATAGTAGTGACCGCAATCTTGATATTCTGCAGATTAAGATCTCCCAGAAACTCGACATCACTGGCATCGCCATAGAGTGCCGGTACTTCCAGTTGTTCCAGTTTCTGAATAGATTCCGGATTCACATCGATCACCAGATACTTCTGCTCCAGCTTCTCGAAGGCATTCACAAACATCGAGCCGACCCGGTCGTACCCGAAGAGAAGAGCGGTGTGTTCGCGGGCAGTTTTTTCCGCGCCGCGTCCGGTTTTGCGGAACTCCAGAAACTTGAGCAGGTTGCTTAGTTTGGGGTAGAGATGGTCAGAATAGAGAATCAGATAGGTGGAGCCGGCAATCGTAATCAGACCTACCAGCGTTATCAGCGAAAGGACTTCTCGCGACAGATGTCCAACATTAAAACCAAGGGTTGCCAGAATTAACGAAAACTCACTGATCTGTGCTACCGCCAGTCCGGCATAAAACCCGGTCTTTCTGTTATATCCAAGCCAGTTCATCAGAATAATTACGATGATCGGGTTGCCGATCAGCACAAACAGCGACAGGATAAGTGCGGGTACCAGTAGCGATCCTAGATCGCTGATTACCATCTGTGAGCCGAGCAGAATAAAGAACAGCACGATAAAGAAGTCACGGAGCGGCTTCATGCGGGAACCGATCTCATTTGCGTATGGCGTGGAGGCCAGCGTTACCCCGGCAACCAGCGCACCGATCTCAACCGAAAAGTTCATCAGATAAAAAATACAGGCCAGACCCATGCCCCAGGCCAGCGAAAACAGGAAGAGCAGTTCCTGCGAATTCGAGATATAGCGGCAGATACGGGTGAGGAGCAGGTTACTCACGAGCATCAGTCCGGCAATCAGGGCGACACCCTTGCCGATGGTCATAATGATAAACAGGCCGATATTCCCGTCCGTTCCGCCAGCAAACGACGATACAAAGATCAGAATGATAGTGGCGATGATATCCTGTACCAGCAGAAACCCGATCGAGATTTTTCCATACAGTTTATTCACATCTCCTTTATCCGAGAGCAGTTTCAGGATGATGATCGTACTGGAAAAGGTGAGGGCAATGGCGGTATAGAGAGCTGCCAGGCGGTCCAGTCCCAGCATCAGCGCAATTACAAAGCCGATGAGTGAGGTAAAGACAACCTGTCCTACACCGGTAGTAAGCGAAACTTTTCCCACTTCTTTTACCACAGTGGGGCTTAAGCTCAGTCCCACAATAAACAGGAGAATCGTGATCCCGATCTTGGAGAACAGTTCGATCGTCTCGACCGCACTGACGATGTTTAAGAGATACGGTCCGGCAATTATTCCGGAGAGAATATACCCGACAATTAGGGGTTGTTTGAGCAGACGCATCAGGAAGGAGACTCCGGTCGCGATGGCGATAATACTCGCAATTTCAAGAAACACGTGCATACGGATTCATTGTAGCCAAGGGGGTCTGGTTTGTACAGGAGGAGATGAAGTGTGGTATAATAAACTATTAGATATTTATTGTTATAACAATACAATTCATAATGTTGACCACGCGCGGATTCCTGCAGAAAATGATCGGAACCTTTATAGCCGCCGTTCTCTTCTGTGGTCTGATGAACCCCACCCAGGCACAAGTTCTGGACTTCTTTACCGGAGAGGGTTCGACCCAACAGAATCAGCAAACTCAGCAACAACAGGGAGCACCGGAGCCGACAAATACTCCGCTGCCGACAGCCTCACCCTCTGCTACCATCACGCAACCACCAACCGGAACGGTGACTCCAATCCCAACCGCGACGGCAACTGCGCAACTGACACCGGGAGCATATGTGACCAATGGCACCGATACCACGGTGGTCCGGGACGGTGACTATCTTTACATCGGCGGCATCTTTACCCGAGTGGAACTGGCAACCGGTTCTGCCGCCATGCGTAATCACCTGGCTGCTATTGATGTTCCACAAAACACCGTACTGGACTGGAATCCAAACCCGAATGCCCCGGTAGACGCAATTGCCACTGATGATATCCGTATCTATGTAGGCGGTAAATTTACCGAGATCTCCGGACAATCCCGTCCGTATATCGCAGCCTACAATAAGCAGACACTGGAACTTTTCAGCTGGAATCCGATACCTAACGATCATGTTTACGCAATAGCGGTAGACGACACGTATATTTATGTCGGTGGTCGCTTTACCGCAATCGGTGGCAAGAACAGACTTCACTTTGCGGTGTTTGACCGGGTCAGCGGGAATATGACCGATTATGTGCTGGATGCAAACGGAGATATCTACGCCCTGGCAACAGATGATAAGTATCTGTATATCGGTGGCTCGTTTACTGAGATTGGCGGGCAACAGCGCCGCTATCTGGCAGCAGTTGATAAATCAAATGGACAACTGACCAACTGGCAACCGCAGTTAAACAACGAAGTACGTCGTATTAATCTGACACCACAGGGAGTCGTAGTGACCGGACCGTTTACGCAGGTCGATGGGCAGACCCGGAACTTCCGTGCCGTGATTAACCCTTCCACCGGTGCGGTGGATCAGTTTGAGACGGTTGGTCCCAATCAGCCGGGTGGTACTCTGACTGTTACCGTAAAAGTTGATCAGAACGCTCTAGGCTTTCGTATTCCCAACCTTTCGGATATTCTGACCTTTGTGATTCGTCTGTTCTTTGTACTGGCCGGACTGGTTGCACTGTTATATCTCCTGCTGGGGGCATTCTCCTGGATTACTTCCGGTGGTGACGAAGAAAATACTACCAAAGCCCGCAACAAGATAACTGCCGCGATTATCGGTGTGGTTCTGATTGTGGCGGTACTGGCGATCATTGTTACGATCGAACAGGTGGTTTTCCGCGAACGGATCTGCTTTGGTATTTCGTGCGCCGCTTCCATTCCGAACCTGATTGAACCCTGTGGAACTGATATTGGTATCGACTGTGATGCGCAGCAATAATACTCTCAGTTACCTAGGACAGGTGCCGTCCCTTATGCTCTCTTCCCGTACTTGTTTTTCCTGTGTGTGAAAAGTAATATATAGGTATTATCAGTCAAACTATTCCTATGTTTTCTGACATCAATCTTTTTGCGGTCCTCCTTGCAGCTGTTGCATATATGGGTATCGGCGCTGCATGGTACTCTCCGATATTATTTGGCAATCTGTGGATGCAGGAACGGGGAATTAAGCCGGGTGAGATTAGTGCGGAAGCAGCAAAAAAAGCTATGCTCTCGATGATTGTTGTGGCACTGGTAATGGCCACCGGATTAGCTCTGATTCTAAACAAGCTGAATATCACAACGGTTGACGGAGCTTTGGAATCGGGTTTGTTGCTGTGGGCCGCATTGACTGCTCCTCCCCTTGCGACTGCGGTACTATACGAAAATCAGTCAATTAAGGTATACGTTATTTCTGTTGCGTACCACCTGGTCGCCACTCTGACAATGGCGATTATCCTTGCGGCATGGGTGTAAGGGTATACGATCCCACCCGTGTTCTGGTAATTGCAGAGGTAACAGCGCCGGTACCGAGATCGGCTCCGATGCTGTCTACCAGACTGCGGATATAGGTGCCGCTGCTACAGACACACGTACCGTGATACTCTCTCCATCGATGGGCGGGATACGGTTTAAGTTCCTCCTCCCAGCGCTGGATTATCTCTTTCTGACGAAAATCTCCCCGGACCTGTTCTATTTGAGTGGTACATTTGTTGAGCAATTCCTCCCCGCTTAATTCAGTAATTCCGTCAAGCTTGATCGACGAAATGGTGACAGTTTTTGAGGGCCGTGGTACTGCGTCGATTTTACCGGCCCGGGCCCAGTAGTACAGCGGTTTGCCATTGACTCGGGCAGCGGAGTATGGGGGATACGGTTGATCGAAACTCCCCCTATACCGCTTCAACTGCTCACGCATCTGTTGCGGTTCGAGCGGTGACTGTACCGGCTGGATGCGGGTAACCAGACCCATAAGATCGTACGTATCTGTGGTGATTCCGGGAATCCACGAAAACTCATACTCTTTGTCCAGACGCTCCAGTTCTTTGCGATTGGTGTTTGCTTCATTTACCAGTACCAGAAGTACTCCGGAAGCCATGGGGTCAAGCCGTCCGGCATAACCCAGCGTTGCCTCCCGGTAGCGTGGCTGTTCGATTCGCAGCCTGTTGAGTGTATCCAGTGGAGTTTCACCAACTGGTTTATATACCGGGAGAATATATTCCATCTTCCTATTATACCAATCTCTTTGCGTTTCTCCTTGCACCAGGGCGAACTCTTGATTACTCTATCTATATGCGTATAATCCCAATTCTTTTTGCAGCACTGCTAACCCTGATCGTTCCAACTGTATTGGCACAGGAACAGGAACGTGTGCCTCAACAACCCCGGACCATGGATCTGGAAGATGTCCAGATGCAGAATGGTCGCCCGCTGATGCAGGGGACCGGAAGAACGGAAGGGTCACCCCCACCCCGGAAACAATTGAGTGGAAGTCCCATGCCGCCAAAAGAACGACTTAGTGGAATGCCGCAAAAACGGGTCTCAGGAATGCCGCGTGTTTCCGGTATGCCCAGACAACAGATGCAGGATCGTATGGCTACTGATGAAGCACGCTGTGCTCCTCTTAATGAGAAAAATCGGATGAATGCGGAACGGTTTCAAACTGCCCGCGGAAATGATGAAGAGCGACATAATCGTCTGGTAGAACGCCTGAAGCAAGCTATCGAAATCTTCTCGGAAAAAGGATATGATACAGCTGCTTTGGAACAAGCCGTTGAAGGCATGGATACCCGGGTGGAAGCCGTTGAAGATGCATTTGCGTCTTTTATGAACGCGCTTGAGAGTGTCAAGGAATTGGGATGCACTGCCTCAAAAGAAGAGTTCCAGGCAGCACTGGAAACAACCAAAGATGAACTTGAGTCACTCAGAGAAGCACGTGCAGAACTGCATGATTACTATAAGGAGACGGTTCGTCCCGCATTGCAGGCTCTGAAAGATCAGATCGAGGATGATGCTGTTGCAAGTGATTCCGCACAATAATTATGACAAATCAAAACAAACTCTTAATCGCAGGGATGCTGGTACTGGTGGTAGTATGTTCAGTTGGATTGATCTTCTTTTTTCAGAATCAGCTTCGTCGTCAGACTGCGGAACTGGAACAGCAGCAGCCTATTGCAGTAGAAGGAACAACGGAAGTCACCGCTGACTCTCAAGCACCGATAGTTCCTGTTGCTGCCAGTGGCTCGGCAATCTTGCCAACTGAACCACCCGCCCCGGAGTCGGCTGATGATATTGATCGTGAAGTAGAGTATCTGGATGCATTGATAGATTCTTCCACAACGGAAAATCTGGATGATTCAGCACTTCCATCACAATAATTCAACGGGTATAATGGCTGCATGATACAGCTAACCGAGTACGAAACCAGAGATGAAGCATTCAGATCCGCGGGATCAGAGCTGGATGCTCTGCTTGCGCAACATATGTCTGACGCAATTCTTTTTCTGTCTTCCGGTGGTTCCGCGCTCCAGCTGGTTGAAGCGATACTGCCGCAGTACATTACCGATCGAATAACGGTAACGGTACTTGACGAGCGATACTCGACGGACCCTCAGGAAAATAACTTCGCATTACTCACGCACACGGAATTCTACGCGCGAATACAGGAAAAAGGCTGCCGAACCATCGATACCAGGGTGCAACAGGGGGAGACCGCGGAACAGCTGGCTACCCGGTTTGAGCAGGCAGTACGAGGCTGGAAGGATGCGAATCCCGCTGGCGTGGTGATAGCAACCATGGGAGTTGGACCGGACGCACATATCTCCGGAATGATGCCATTCCCCGAGAGTAAAGAAACCTTTGATTCCCTGTTTGAAGGGGATCGGTGGGTAGTAAGTTACGATGCTACCGGGAAGAACCCGTATCCACACCGGGTTACAACCACAATGCCATTTGTCCGTTCTATTATAGACCATGCGCTGGTCTTTGTGTCCGGCGACGATAAAAAGCAGGCCCTGGAGACCATTTTTAATCAGGACTCTCATGCCCTCCATAAAACACCGGGCGCGGTGTTTCACGAAATGAAAGACGTCCGTGTGCATACCGATATCGAGACCTGAGTGCTATAATAGAGCGACGGTATGCAACAAAAATCCTATTTCTCCAGAAACGGGGAACTGCTGCCACTGGATCAGGCAGTAGTGCCGCTGGACCACATCGAGTACAGCTATGGCTTTGGTGTCTACGAAACCATGAAAGTTCGCAAAGAGGTGCTGTATTTTGTCGAACAGCATGTTGATCGTCTCTTTCTTTCTGCTGAACTGATCCGCCTTGCTCACCCGTTTACTAAATCTCAAGTCATCGCATGGATTCGTGCGGTTGTCTCAGAGAATCACCTTTCGGCGAGTAACATCAAGATGCTTCTGATTGGTGGTAAAACCGCGGCAGATGCCCAGCTCTTTATTCTTCCGCTCGCGCCGCTCTTTCCCGACCGTAAACTCTACAGAACCGGTGTTGATACCATCACGTTTCAGTACGAACGCTATCTGCCGAACGCAAAGTCACTGAATATGCTCCCCAGCTATCTGATCTATCGGGATGCACAAGAAGCAGGGTGTTATGATGGCCTGCTGGTAGATCGTGACGGAACGATCCGGGAGGGAACACGCACCAACTTTTTTACGATTCAAGGCACTACCATAATCTCGCCGCCGTCTGATCTAATTTTAGAAGGCGTTACCAGAAAAACCATTCTTCATGTGGCTCGAACGCACGGCTATACCTACCGGGAAGAAGTGATTCCGTACTCCCGCTTAGGGGCGTACGACGGTGCATTTCTGACCAGTACCAGCACCAAGATTGTGCCAGTCAGGAGAATTGATTCACATCTCTTTCCTGAGATTCCAGCTGCTGTGCGACAGTTGATGAAGCTCTATGATACCTTCCTGACGCAAACAGATGGGGTTTTCCCTCAGTAAAAAAGCGTAACCGGTTGCATCGGATTCCGAAACACTTTACAATGGAGTTACCGATGAAAAATATTGTTCCCTATTTCATGCTGATACTGTTTTTAACAGTCATCTCGCTGTTGACGCGCGGTCTTATTGGGCACAACGCAGAGATTATTCACGAAATAGATGTGCAACTCTTTATTCTGGGATCAGTACTGTTTGTCGGTTACTACATTAATCGCATAGCCCCAAAAACCGTCATTCCGTCGTTTGTCTGGGCAATCTTTGCCGGTATGGCACTTCAGCCGGTGCTTGAGTTTTATACTCATCAGATTTCCGGACTGAAAATTGTGATGGAGCTGTTTGCTGCTATTGTACTGTTTGCCGGAGGGCTCGAGATTCCGTTCAAGAACTTTAAGCACTGGTTTTTCCCAATTGCATCACTTAGTCTGGTAGGGGTCATTATTACCTCCCTTATCTTTACTGCAGTTCTGTACTTTTTACTTACCATCTTCGGACAGGTTGAACTCGCGCTTATCCCGTCAATTGTGATTCTGAGTGCGGCGCTGGCATCGACCGACCCGACTGCAATCATTCCGACGCTGAACATCATGAAGTTCCGCCGGGAGTTCCTGAAGGAGATTGCAATCGCGGAGAGTGCGTTAACGGATATTACCGGCAGTATTCTGACACGCTTCCTGTTGCTCGCCATGATAGGGGTGGGTGTTACTCAGTCCGGTAACATCTTCGGATATTTTGTTCCACTCGTGAACAAATCAACTTACGATGCTCTGGCACTCCAGATTATTTCCGGCATTCTGGTCGGCTGGATTGGGTTTATGTTGATCAAAAAATTCTACTATCAGCAAAATGAACGCAAAGACCACGAAGCAGATCCTGCGCTGTTGCTGTCGGTTCCAATCTTTACCTACTCTCTCGGAACAGTACTGGGAGGTGCCGGATTTCTTGCAGCGTTTGTCAGTGGGCTGTTGACGGATATGATTGGCGGTCTCAAACAGGTCTCACATTTCTATGAGAGTCTCCTGAGCCATTTGATCAAGCCGTTTATCTTTATCGTTCTGGGAGCACTGGTTCCACTGGAGATCCTGATTGAGCTTGCCCCGGTGGGTATTATCGCGGCCCTGCTCTTTATGTTTGTCATCCGTCCGTTTGTGGTATTTGTCTCGCTGTTGCCGTGGCTGCTCAGACACGAATTCCAGTTTAAGGATATTGTGTTCCTCAGCTTTATCCGAGAAACCGGTATTATCGCGGCAATACTCTTGATCATCGCTTCCAGTTACAACATCATCCAGTCAGATTTTGTGATTGCAATTGGTATGTGGGTTATTCTTCTGACACTCGTAATCGAACCTCCGTTAACGCCCTTCCTGGCGCGAAAGATTGGTGTGGCAGACTTAATCAAGAAAAAGTAACTTTTCTGTCGGATACGCGCAACGTGAAACGGGTCCTGTGCTCTGGTATGAGTTCGGCTTCTCTTGCTTCATTTTCATCTTTGTCTGTTAGCATACGAGGATATGTCATTTGATGAAACACTTCTGCAAACTACTTTTCTCAATAATACGGTTTATGAGTATTTGATAGCGCTCTGTCTGGTGATAGTGACCTACGGCATAATCATTGTGCTCAAACGACTGGTAGCCGGTAAACTACGTGCATTATCTGAGCGAACCAGCACCAAAGTAGACGATGTGGCGGTCAATGTTCTCTCCACGGTAAATGGATACTTTTATGGGGCGCTCGCACTCTATCTGGGAGTGCTCTACCTTGACTTGCCACGGACCATAGAAAATATCTTTTTTTACGCAATGGTGATTATTTTTACCATCTATGCCGCGCGGGCGTCTCAGAAGATTGCGGTGTACGGCCTCCAGACTGCCATGGAGAAAAGCCACAAGACGAAGGACCTGGACGACCATATCAAGGGGTTTATTCAACACATTATCTCAATTGTGATCTGGTTGATTGCGTTTCTGATTATTCTTCAGAATCTGGGATATAACATTACTACGTTGCTGGGAGGACTGGGAGTCGCGGGTATCGCGGTGGCATTTGCACTCCAGAATATTTTGACCGATCTCTTTGCGTATATCTCGATCTATCTGGATAAACCGTTCAAGGTAGGCGACTTTATTATTGTGGGGAATGATATGGGGGTGGTAGAGCAGATTGGTCTCAAATCAACCCGCATCAGGACATTAGAAGGACAACAGTTGGTGATGACCAACAAAGAACTGACCGAATCCCGGATCAACAACTATAAACGTATGGAGAAACGGCGGGTGGTATTTTCGTTCGGAGTTCCGTATAACACGGCGAATGCTCAACTGAAACAGATACCGGAAATCGTCAAAGAGATTATAACCTCAATCGATCAAACCGAGTTTGACCGGGCACATTTTCAGAAGTATGGCGATTTCAGTCTGCTGTTTGAGGTAGTCTATTACATCGACTCAAGTGAATATCTGATCTATATGGACATCCAGCAGGAGATTAATCTGCGGCTCAAAGAATGGCTGGAAGAGCAGAAGATTCCCTTGGCATATCCGACGCAACAGGTCTTCGTTACCCAATCTGCGCACGCAGCAGCGGGTCACAGATAAAAAGTAGTTTTTACCGCTTAATCAGATAGATGACTGCGCCGACAATCAGTGCAAAGATCAGGATATTGGAAAGTCCCAGTCCTGCAATCGTGAGTACGCCAAACAGAGAGAGCAGCCAGAGAATAAAGAGAATAGCGGTAATTTCACGGAACGGACGGGGGAGTAACCCGATGAGCCACAGGACAAGTAAGAAAATAATGATGTCTTTCACATCAATTGCCATACCGTTCAAATTAAACAATACAGCGTCAAGAAAACCCACTTGAATAAATCCAAGTAACCACAGGATAAAGATTACGGCAAGTATTAGTTCAATCATACGTATAGTATACAAGTTTTTGCCTCAATAGTGCAACAACTTGGTTAAAAACTTGGTTATAATAAAATCTGGTATGAGATCAATCTTATCATTCTTTACATTCCTCATATATCCTCTCTGGTTTCCAGTCCATATTCTTCGTGATAAGAAACATCGCAAACTGGTCAAGGTGCTTTCGCTCGTTTTCTCAATTACGATACTACTGCCGATCTGGATCGGCAGTTACTACTTTATTGCCGTGGCAGCCACCATGGGCCTGCAGTCGGTTGGGGTTGTCCGGGTAGCAATTCCAGTAGTGGGAGACTCCATGCTGCCTACCATTCTTGATAAAACAAACCTTCCGGTACATCGGTACCCGCATCTAAAAGATCTGGAGAACATCAAACAGGTAAAGCCGTATGCAGAAAGACTGAAGCCGGAGTTGAAGCGGGGAGATATTGTGGTGTTTAAAAACACACAGACCGTCGAGGTGTTTGACGCCCAGCATAAAGATCCACGAAAGCAGGGAGGCTTTGTAAAGCGCATTATTGGCGTACCAGGCGACGTGGTTAGCATTCGTAATGGCTATGTATCGGTGAATGGTGAGTCAATCGATGAACCGTATATTCTGAAGGCACGATCAACGTTCGGTGGGGCAGCGGTAGCTGATTGTACTGCTGTGACGGTCCCCGAGAATAAATATTTTGTCCTGGGTGACAACCGCAAGGTGAGTCTCGACTCCCGTGCCATTGGTCTGGTAGACAAAAAAGATATTGAGTTCTATCTGCCGATGAATGAACAGCGTAAACTTTTTGGAAAGCGCTGGCGAGATACTACCAACGATCAGGATATCGGATTTGCCTCTGAGTTTGTGGCAGAAGACTATGTCGACCTTCTGAACAAAAAACGGGCAGAAAAAGGAATCGAGCCGCTTACACTGGAACCGAAGTTGTCCGAGTCAGCAGAAAAGCGGGCAAAGGTGATGCTTGAATACAACGATCTTTCGTTTGAAGCAACCCGGAGCGGGTATACCATCCAGGACTCCTTTAAAGACGTTGGGTACTCCAATATAGTCTATGGTGAGTTTCCGGTATTGGGGTACTATGACGCGGGTGAACTGATTGATTCGTTCTTTGAATACCCCGATTCAGCAGAGTTTTTGCTGGAAAAAGATTATCAGGAGATTGGTGTCAGCACCTTTGTCGGCTTTTTAAACGGGTGTCCGGTCCAGATTGTGGTACAGCATCTTGCTGGTTACAAACCGCCGAACTATGAACGAACAGATGTTCTGGAATGGCAAGCACTGGTCGACAAACTCCAGGAAATTCGCCCGGGCTGGCAGGACCTTAAGTTTAATGAAGCTATCTATAAAAGATATCAGAAAGATATTGATCGAATTAACGAGATTATTCGCACCAGAAGTGCCCGTGCCAAGCAGATTGTGCAACGCATGGAAAACAACGAATGGTTTACCGACGAGGAAAAACGATTTATAGAAGAAGATAAAGCTCTCTTTGACGAGCAAAACCAGATTGCTGACCGCCTGAACAAGGCGCTGCAGGGTGAAGAATAATATGAAATACCTTCTTGTGATCTATGTGGTTGTTACTACCGCATTTACCGGATTATACGTCTACGAACGGCTCTTTGCCGCATCTCCTTCCTATATCTCACCACTGGGGAACGCGTCAGAAGCAACTCCTGATACCTCATTACAACAGTATGCGTTTCCCGAACTGGGAAAGCAAACATTTAGTCCGGCACCATTTGCATTAGGTCGCGAAGTGCAGAACACCGAAGAACTGACCAGCTATATTGCGTATATTGATACCCCTGATGGAAAGGTAAGCGGGATGCTTAACCTGCCGAAAACCCAGACGGAGAACAGACCATTTATTATGTTGTTACGTGGTTTCGTTGATCGGTCTATCTACGAAACGGGCATAGGCAGTCAGCGTATTGGCGAAGAGCTGGCAAAAGAAGGGTATGTCACGTTTTCTCCGGACTTCCTGGGATATGCCGAATCATCCCCTCCGTCGATGAACCCAATGGAAGAACGATTTCAGGGCTATACCACAGCGCTTACCGTACTGGCATCGGTCGGTTCGCTGAACGAGATGCTCGCAGACCTTCCGGAACCGGTCAGCATAGATACTAAGAAAGTCGGTATCTGGGGGCATAGTAACGGAGGACACATTGCCCTCTCTCTGCTCGCGATCACTGGAAAACCGATGCCGACTGTGTTGTGGGCTCCTGTCTCCAAGCCGTTTCCCTATTCTATTCTGTACTATACCGATGAGTATGACGATGGCGGGAAGGCATTGCGCAAGCTGATTGCGGATTTTGAACAATGGTATGATGTGACTCAATACTCCACGAATACGTTTTATGACAAGATTACGGCTCCGATACAAATTCATCAGGGGCTACAGGATGAGCCCGTTCCCGCAGCCTGGTCCCAGGCATTACACGACGAGTTGACAGACAAAGATAAAACGGTAGAACTGTTTATGCACCAGAACAGCGATCATAATCTGGCGCCGGACGGCTGGCAGGATGCTGCTGCTCAGACGATCGCGTTTTTTAATACCCGGGTACTGGTAGATCCGCCTTCTGAAGCCACAGAAGAGGCGCTTCTTACTGAGCCTTAACGGCTTCCCTCTTCATAAATGGTATAATATCTGCATGTTTCAACGCATCAAAAATATCGGCATACTGGTTGTCACCATACTTGCCCTAACCGGTGTTGGATTTTTAACCTATTTTGTCTACTCCAATTTTATTCGTGAAGACAAATTCTATGTCAACACGTCCGGAACCGCGGTAGTCAAGGAAATTCAGAAGCTGAGCCGTCTGGAGACGTCTGCGTATACCATCGAAAAGATAATTGATGCCGGTACACAAGGTGGAGCGTTCCAGCAGTTTTTATTTGGAGACCGCATTCTGCTGATTGCCAATGGACAGGTGATTGCCGGATTTGATTTTTCAAAGATATCCGAACAGGATATTGTTATTGAAGGCAGCAAAATTACCGTGAATGCTCCAGCGCCGCAGATTCTTTTTACCCGACTGGATAATCAGCAGACCCGCGTCTACGATCGCACCCAGGGTGTTCTGACACGGGGCGAAGATACGCTGGAGACAGAAGCGCGTGCTCAGGCCGAGATCACCATTCGTGATGCAGCCTGTCAGGCAGGGATTCTGAACTCAGCCGAAGAAAACGGACGCAAGCAGTTAATCGGACTTTTCTCAGCCCTGGGATTTCAGGAGATTGTAATCAATATTCCAAAGGGGAGCTGCTAATGTATCGAACCGGTACCTGTTACGGTGTATTCACGGTGTTTTGTATGTATGCAGGAACTTCCATCTCTACACAGGAGTACCCTTGTGTATGTTGAATAGGGTAATCGAAATAGATATTCCCATACTCCTTTAGATCTTCCGCATTGGTAGAAAACGTAGTACAAAGACGATACGAAGTCTTGTTTACTACCTGATACTCGTAAGGCTGTTCTGTTTCCGGGTCGGTTATCGCGAGGTTGTCTCTTCTTGGAAGAGCATCAAGTGCTGCCGGAACTCTCAGATTGCCCCGGTAGTACTCATCAATCTGATACTTAATCTGCTGAAAATCGTTATATCGCTTCTCGTCATACCGGATGGCCTGCTGATTTACCGGATTTCCGGCAAGTGAGATTCCTACTCCGATCAGGAGTGCTACAAATACCCCGAGTCCGATAATAAAAAACTTATGGTTTTGCATTGTATGGCTGCCGGTCTTCTTTGACCTGCTGTAAATAGTAAAAAAAGATCAGACTGCTGATTGAGACAATAATTAAAAAGTTCAGGAAGAAGTTGAAGGTTACATTCCCATTCAAAAAGTTAAAGATGATCGAGATAACGTTCGAAATTACGACGATAAATGCCACCACCAGTGTTAGATAGATCAGGAATTTACGGGCTTTCAGGGTGCGAACAAATGGATTATCCATGGTACGTCGGGTGATGCGCAAAAAGAAGAACGCAAATAGTGGATACGATACAATCAGTGAGGCAATATAGCCCCGCAGCATGCTCAGTTTCCAACTGTTGTTGCTGCCGTAACCGTAGATGTCGGGTGTTCCCGGAACCCATTTCTCAACAAACAGACTGAGTGTCAGGCCAATGGTGATTGCCAACACATACATGCTGATGAACATTAGGATATGTTCGAAGGCATCCCACATCGTCGGGCTGGAGATAGCTGCCGTGCCAGCTGGTAGCGGTGGTGTCGCTGGTGCTGCCGGTGACTGCACGCGCGAGCCCTTTGGCGGTTTTGGAACGGGAAGATCCGCTGCCAGTGCAGCTTCTACTGCACTCAACTCCCATCCTTCGGCAAGGAGATTCTCCCGGATTGTCCGGTCACTTAAATCCCGTTTTCGTGCAGCCTGAATATAGCTATTGAGTTCTTGAGCCATACTTTTATTATACCAGTGTCCTTACCAAAATTACTCTTCCTCTTGCATTTTAAAAACCGTATGTGGTAAACTAATGTTCACCTATGAGAACGATTGTTCACCCGCTGGCACCGTTCGGAATCGCCCACTTTGGCTACAAAATCCCTCTGTTTCTTGAATCAATTCATGCCGGGTTTCCTTCTCCCGCCGAAGACTTTATTGACAGTCGCCTCGATCTGAATGAGTATCTGATAGAACACCCTGCTGCAACCTACTTTGTCCGTGTCTCCGGCGATGCTATGAAAGATGCCGGCATCTTTTCCGGCAGTATTCTGATTGTAGATAAATCTCTTGATCCGTCTGATAATGCGATTGTGATTGCGGTCCTCAATGGGGAGATGACCGTTCGCCGTTACAAAAAAGAACGGGATGCCATCTGGCTCTTTGCCGAGAATAAAGACTATCCACCCATCTGTGTCCGTTCCGAGATGCAGTTTGAGGTCTGGGGAGTAGTCAAGAGTGTTATAACCCCCATATCTTGATTAAGCCCGCATCTCATTGTATAATGGCCTATAGTAAGTCGCACAAAACAAGCTGAGAAGAGAGGTTTCCCATGCCCGATGCTACCTGGCCTCAGGTCTTCGCGAGGTTCGAGCGGATCAAGACAGACGGCCTGTTGTTGCGGATAGCTCGACGGTTCAAGCCGCCAGAGGTCAATCCGCTCATCGCCATTGTCGTCACGCTCGGCCTGATCATGACCGCCCTGTACTGGTTCCTGTTCGGCAGCGGCCCCTGGTTACTGATCCTGCTGCTCAGCGCTTTCTGCGCCTGGATCTTCACCATCGTCTTGTCGCTGGTGTTCCTGTTCTGGAAGCTGAGCATGTACCGGCCTGTATTTCTCCTTGGGGTTATCGGGATGATCATCGTGATGTTTGTCATTGGTGGCGGCATCGTGAATCCGATGACGACCGACCTGTTTCAGGCGCACGGGTTTTCCGATGAGGGGGCTGTAATGGCGACCCGCATCGTGACCCTGATTACCCAGGTCGTCATGCCGATCATCTTTGTGACCTATCTGGAGACGCGAAAGCGATAGCGTCAGAGTGGAATGGAGTTCTCATGAGTGCACAAACACTCTGGTGGAGCCGGGCTCGACCGCGTGTCCGCCGCCGGTTCTTTCGCCTGCCCGATCCAAAGCTCACCGCCGTTGCCTTTGTGCTCTGCGGCATCGGCCTGATGGGGTTTTACCGGTATCTCCAACCCGGAGTCAACCCCTGGGTGGCGCTGGGCTTGAGTGCTGTGTTGACCTGGACCAAGAGTGGCCTGGCGCTACTGGGCTACTGGACTCTCCAGCAGTGGTCTCGCCGACGAATGCATGGTGGGTACGTGGTGTTGTCCGGTATAGCACTGGTGGTCATTTCAGCTACCGTCAACATCTTCAGTGACCGTCTGGTCGAAGCCCGGTTCCCGGAGCAGTTGGCTGAACAGATCAAGATCATAATCTGGGTTATCAGGTCGTTCCTGATGCCACTGCTCGCTCTGATAACGTTCTTCGACCGCAAGCCACCGACTGCTGCCGGCTAACCTCCCGCGACGTGCGTTGCTGCCTGTTCCTCCCGGCCCCCCGGGAGGAACCACTTCGTTTCGATCCTCATCAATACTTCATAGGTGAACAATCGTTTACTTTTTGCCAAAAACATGGTAGTATAACAGTGGTCCGATGGCGGTCTTAATCCGGAGCCGCAATGGTATCCGAACCCGGAATCAGACATATCGCCCTGTACCGTAACCTATTATCAGTTTTCTCTCACCATGTTTGCTCTTGTTGACTGCAATAACTTCTATGTTTCCTGCGAGCGGGTATTCCGGCCCGAACTCAACCATACTCCGGTAGTTGTCCTTTCCAATAATGACGGCTGTTTTATTTCCCGCTCCGACGAAGTAAAACATCTGGGCATTCCCATGGGCGCTCCGTACTTCAAGTGGAAAGACCACATGAAAGAGATTGGTGCTCGTATCTTTTCCGCTAATTTTTCGCTATATGGCGATATGTCTCATCGGGTTATGAGCGTGCTCTCAACCTATACTCCTAATATCGAGGTGTACTCCATCGACGAGGCCTTTTTATCGCTGGAGCATATTGCGGCGGAACATACGGCATATACAGAAGAGATGGCAGAGACCGTACAAAAATGGGTAGGGATTCCTGTTTCGGTCGGCATTGGTCCCACCAAAACATTGGCAAAACTGGCAAACGGGTACGTAAAAAAGAATAAACACCGCTTTCCTAAACGTGTCTTTAATATTGCTGCCGCACCGGATATCGATGCTATTCTGCACCGTCTGCCGGTCTCCGAGGTTTGGGGCATCGGACGGGCGTATACCGGTTTCCTGGAACGCGAAGGTATCAAGACAGTCTACCAGCTCAAGTACATGCCGGACCGGTGGGTCGAGAAACATATGACCATTGTCGGACTGCGCATGGTGCACGAGCTGCGGGGGATCTCCTGCCTCCCACTGGAAGAAGTCCGTCCCATGAAGAAAGGCATTATGAGTTCGCGCTCGTTTGGCCGGCCGGTGACCACGCTGACCGAACTAAAAGAAGCTGTTTCCACCTACACCGCCCGGGCGGCAGAAAAACTGCGTCACGATAAGGCAATGGCCGGTATTATCCAGGTCATGGTGCAGACCAACCGGTTTGATAAAGAGCGGTACTATGGCAACAAATCTGTAATTCCGCTGCAACAGCCTTCTAACTATACACCGGAGCTGACCCGGCACGCACTCCGTGGTCTGGAAAAAATATTCAGATCGGGCGAAAAATATAAAAAAGCAGCCGTCATGCTGACAGCAATTGTGCCCGAAACACGGACACAACTTAGTCTGCTGGTAGATAACACCAATCTGGAGCGGAAAGAACGCCTGATGCAGACACTAGACTCGCTCAACAGAATGCATGGCCGTCGTGCCATTCGCTTTGCCGCCGAAGGATTGCGCACCCAGCTCTGGACGGGTAAACGGGAGTTGCAATCACCTCGGTACACGACCCACTGGAAGGACTTATTTTCTGTACGGTAGTACTGGCAGCGACCGGAGATACAGATATGCCAGCAGCACTGGAAGCGATGGTAGCAACTCGAGCGGATATAGGTACTATCATGACAGTTTAATGGTATAATTATAGGTCTTACTGGAACACACTGTAGCCAAAGGAGGAAAGTTCGTGCACGTGACAAGACCAAACCTTGACCCGGAGAGGGATATCCCGGCCTTTGTTCGCAGGCCACGCCCGATGCGGCGGCGTGGCAAGAAGGTCTGGATGACTATCCTGCTCGTGATCGGCCTGACCAGCGCTCTGGCGGCGTGGGCGCTGCAGCTGGCTGTAGAGCTGGGCTGGCTGACTGCGTTCAGCCTGGCTCTGTTCAGTACCGTCCTGTCGCCCGTCTGCACCGCGCTGGTGCGTGACCTGATCGGCCTGTGCGATCTGCTCGGCCGGTGGAGCGCTGCCGTGGGCATCATTGGCGGCGTGGCTCTGCTCATCGGGTGGGGCTGGCTGGTCCTGGTGCCGCTAATGGGCCTGGTCGGAACGCTGGTTGCCCTGGGGGTGATCAGCACCTTACTGTTCATCGTCCTGCCGTACCTGCTCTGGAATGAAGGCACCATCGTCGAGATGGTGGCCTAGTTAAGGTCCTATGCTCCTGTCCTGGAACTGGCTAGCTGGCCGCGTGTTTGTTCCGCCGGGGTGGTACTGTGTGCCACCCCGGCACTGCCGCACTGCTTCGTTTATAATAAAACATGCATGAAAGATCACATTCTTCACCACATACAGGATCAGAATTTTATCCTCTCGCGTCATAAGGTTGCCTACTGGGAACAGGGAAACACGTTATTGGTTACCGATCTGCATCTGGGAAGTAACGGACCGAATGGTATCGAGCACGATCTGCTGCGACTGTCCGACAGTGTATACGATTTTAAACCACAGCGGTTGCTCATCCTGGGGGACCTGTTTCATAAAACCTTTACCAGTGAATGGTATTATTTCCAGATCTGGCGCAAACAATTTGAACAGATGGAGATAGAGCTGGTACTGGGAAACCATGATGTGCTGCCTGCAGGAGTATATCAGGAGCTGAATATAAAAATTATTCCACGACATCGTAAAGAAGATATCTTTCTGTTTAGTCACCGTCCGGTAGACTCACTCCTGTCTGATCATATCGTAGTTTGTGGTCATCTCCACCCAACAGTTACCCTGGTGGGTAAATCTCAGAAAGAAGTAACCTTACCCTGCTTTTATTTTGGTAATCATCACTGCATCCTTCCCGCAGTCAGTAATACAGTTCGTACAACGGAAATTCAACCGAATAGAGGAGACTCGGTCTATGTGGTTACAAATAAAATGATTCTATCCGTATAAAAACTGAACTCACATTTATTTAGAGATCGTAGTAGCCGGCTGTGATTCGGACGGTACACGGGAAGTCTCCTGTTTTTTATTCTGTATCACCATAACAAGAGTGGCAGATAACACAATGATAATAATGCCGAGTCCTACAATAACGCCGATAGCGAGTTTGGTATTCATAAAAAAAAGAATGAATTACATCCTATAGTTTTATCATATCATGGAGTGACAGATTTTTCAAACCCCGCTTAACCACCAGCATAAGCAGAAATAGTAAGCTTTTACCGTACTTCCTGCTCCGGCGGTGGAATAATAGTAAGAGGAGCATTGAAGTCTGAAAAGATAGCTACCACATTCATATCGTGGGTGGTCGTGATACCCAGCAAGTCCTGCGAGTCTTCGCTGGAGATCTGGGTAAAGTTCGTGCCCGTGTACTCAAGCCGTTCGATAAAACGTGTCTCTTTGTTTACAAAAATGGTGCCGCTGATCGATGCGTTCGAAAGAATCTTCCGGGCGTCTTCCAGAATATACTCAGTGGTATCCGGATCCCGCTCCAGTGCCTGAATATAATCCTGTACCGTTAACCGGAATACAAACGGCGCGTATTTTTTTCCGTCAATCTCCCGTTCCGGTTGCGGCTGCACACTGGATGCATCAATGGCACGGAATAATGCTTTCCCACTGCTAAACAGGGTATCAAGCATGTTGTAGGTATACGCAGTCGCGTCTACGGGCTGGTTCTCGTAGAGCCGATTATAATCAGACCGCTCACGGCGATCCCAGATACGCCCGCTTGTATTGGTCTGTAAGTACAGATTGTCACCAACAAGTATCTGACGGAATTCGGCATTTCTCGAATCATCTTCCGCATAGGCTATGCGCAGCTCGGTCTGCATCGTGTCGTCAACCGCGCTTCCTACCAAATATCCTGATACATTGCTCCGGAGTTTCTGTTGTGTCTGGTCGGTGGGCTGGTTGATGGTTGTCTCAACCGTTGAAACAAACGCAACCTTGGCAGTAGAGACATTTGTCGTGTTCGTGTATGCTTCCTGCAACAATGCATCCGAAAAGCGAGGCTGTATC
>CAYPQF010000037.1:0-3798 GCA_964412815.1 uncultured Gammaproteobacteria bacterium | reverse complement strand
GTCGTGTGGAGGGGAGACCGTGGGGCGTGGCGCAATCACCAGTCGCGCTGAACCGTACCATTGCCCAGCGGCACTGCCTCCCCCACGATCTCGCCGCGCCGTTGAGCCATGTGCTGAACGACGGGAGTGCCAACTACATCTATGGCCGGGAGCGCGTGGTGGCAGAGCGCCATGGGACGCGCACATGGTATCTTGGGGATGCGCTTGGGAGTGTGCGTCAGACGCTGGATGATGCTGGCGCTGTCATCGCGACGGTGCGCTACGACCCCTGGGGTGTGCCGCAGGGCATGCCCATCGCCCCCTTTGGCTTCACGGGCGAGTTGCACGATCCGGCCAGTGGGCTGGTGTATCTGCGCGCACGGTGGTATGATCCGGGGCGGGGGGTGTTGTTGGGGCGCGATCCCTGGCACGGGTGTCCAAAGACGCCATATTCGCTCCATCCCTATCAGTATGGATACGCTAATCCTGTGGTGAACGTCGATCCTTCTGGATGGTGTGTTATTTCTCTACGATACAGGCCAGTTAGGGAGACTGTTCTTAATGAGGCTATCGCAATGCACCATATAGATATCTTGGTGAATGATTGTGATCCTTTCAACCATAAGGGAAATCCTGCGCAAGATTGCAGACGCGATCCGGCAAACACTATTATGGTGTTTTGGGGTGGCCCGCAAAAAGTCAACTCTCCTGAGAACCCGATAGCACTGTGGATGATGGTCTGCAATCTGCTCTTTCCAGCAATCAATCCGTGGGGTCGAGTTATGGCTGACTCAGGAACATATGCATCAAAGCAAAGCCGGGAGGGTGCGCACTTCGATCTCCCAAGAGCTGATCTTCTGGTCGAAGCCATGTTGGATAGACAACAAGCACGAGACGCCAAGGTTCTAACGATCCTTTACAATGAGGCTCCCTGTGATACATATGTACAGTCAATGGAAAGCATGAAGGCGGAAATCCTTGCCACTGATATACCATATAATCCACGAGGACCAAACAGTAACAGTGTGGCCTACGCATATATTGAAGCGGCGGGGTTGAGACATCCTACATTCTTGGATCAAGCACCACACTCTTCTGCTATAGGATATGACTGGACGGTTTACTACTGGGCACGTACGAAATTCCCTCCAATTCCCCCCAGTTTTGCGGCATTGTAGCGTGTTGCAGTGTTACATGTTAAGATAGTGCAGCCCAATGAGCTGCCTGACTCTCAATCTGAGGGCTGCACTGCTCGAAATTGAATTACTGTACGCCTTTTTTAAGAAAGAGGGTTTGCTTATGTCGGATCTCTATCTTGAACAGGAGCAAAAGATGGTTCTTAGTTGGGTTCTGCTTCATGCTCTTGGGTGGTTCTTTTGTGTGTCAGTCTGGTTATTCGTTCCCTGGAATACTAATCTCGAATATTTACTAACATTTGTGGTGGTGTATCTTGTTATCTGGTTTGTAATTAGTTTCTGTCAAGGTGTAACCGTGCAAAAATACTTGAAATGGACTGCTGTTCAACTTGTACATTGGTGCATTGCAAACTCTTTGGCATGGATGTCTTTTTGGTTGCTGCTTTCTGTGTTTCGTTTACAATATATCATTGTCATTCTAGTGATTTTAATTGCTGTACTTGGCTTTGTTGTGGGATTGGTGCAGTATGCTCTATTGCGGAAATACTTTAATGCCAGTGGAAGGATATATATCTGGCTTTGGCTCGTGCTTTGCTCGTTTACACCTATACTTAGTTTCTCATCTATTTTATTGTCAAATCTTCTTACAGGAGTTGGATTTGCATTACCAGGAATGATTTATGGCACTATCACCATCTTATTCCTTTTGCGCGTATTAAAACGGTGGCGCATACAGCAATAGTATTGAAGGTGCTCCAACGACGAGCACCCAACACCGCTACCCACCACCAGCATGCGGCAGCAACATCCCGCAACGAACGGTTGAATTTGGGTCTGTCGTGCTTATACTACCACCACGAGGTCCGTAATACTCTCGATGCGTAAGTGGCGAGCCTTTGACGCGGATCGTGCGCACAAAGGCTCTCCCACGAAGGGCGGTACATTATGCAACACCCGCACATACAGATAGAATTTCTCGGCGGTTTAGCACCAGTAGAAGCGCGTGGGACAATAGACGGGAGACCCTTCTTTTTCCATGCCTGCTGGGATGGATGGGGATTTGCCGTTGCGCTCGATCCCAACGAAGATCCGAGAGGGATCGCACGGAGTGATGATCAGAGGTACTATGTCGAAGGTGAGTATGGTGACGCGGGGCAGTATGAGGCGAGTTATATGCCACACGAAGAGGCCGAGAAAATTATCCGTAGGTGCATTGAAATGTTTCTGGAACAACACGACTCATAGCTGTCATGAATTGCTGTGCTGCACAAGGGGTGGTTAACCGGAACTACTATGGCAATGCCCAATGCCAAAGGGCAGGAGGGGTCATCCTGCTCGACGCCAAGCGTCGTATCAAAGCAAGTTGATGAGCAGCCCTTATCCGACATTCCTGGTGACATCCGACGTACCATGAAAGAGGGAGACCCGCCTTCGCCCTGGAGGATCAAATGCACGCCGAGTATGCAGGTGCTGGTCTCAGCATTGATCTCCTTGACTCGGTTTCCGGCGAGATCTGGGAGATTAAGCCGTGGGATGCAGCCGATGCGGGTATTACCGAGATGCAGATGCGGATTACTGCGATGAATAATGCACGTACGCAAGGCTTATTGCAAGGTATTGACCCTCGCGGTGTACCATACGATTGGAACGAACATCCCCTGCGTTGGCAACCCGGTCGAACTTTTCCCCCAGGAGAACATTACCTTGGCACCGCGACTGAGGGCGTGTGGATGTGGGATATTTATGCAGCCCAAACGGATCGTGGCCTTATTCGTTGGTGGAAGCATCAGCGGCGGCGGGGTGTGCAAGTTCCGTATCCTATTTTGCTTCCACGAGATGTGTTTTGGAGCCAGCGAAACACGCGTCCAGGCTGGCAACCACAGCCAGCACCTGCGTACACGCCACCTTCTGCTGCAGATATTGCAGCAGCTAGCACCTCCTGTGTAGTCGTTGTGCTCGCCACGGGCGTAACCGTGGCAGTCGTAGCGAATCCGCTACCAGGTGATGAAGTTGTACTCCCACTGATTTGGGCATCAGTTGTTGGACCCCGGTGATCCAGCGGTCATTGCCACAGAGTTCAGTGTGAGTACCAAGCAAGGAGCGCTTATGGCTATAGTGGATTTTCAGGCACTCGGACAGGACATCCTGCAAGTCATTGAGCAACACGGGCTACAGGTTGATAACTTTGGCCTAAGCATCACCCTCGCAACTGCTCGGTTCGATGCACTTTTCGCTCAACACCCGCGCCTGATTAGTGGTCGCATGGTCGAAGAGGGGATTAGCGTGAATGGCTTGCAGGCTTCAATTCAAATCCTGCGTCGTCTCGAAGTCCGTCCAGATATGATCATGCGGCCACCCGAGTAGTGTCCCTTTGCGCGTTGCGGCACGCTCAGTCTCCGACACGCCATCACGGCCGCTGCGTGCGCCGATCCGCTGTGGCCGCGCATGGCCGTGACGGGTCGGGTGGAGGGGAGACCGGGGGGCGTGGCGCAATCACCCGTCGCGCTGCACCGTACCAGTGCCCCGCGCCCCGCCCCACGGTCCCCCCTCCACACGACCCGCCACGGCCATGCGCGGCCACAGCGGATCGGCGCACGCAGCGGCCGGGATGGCGTGTCGGAGACTGAGCGTGCCGCAACGCGCAAAGGGACACTACTCGGGTGGCCGCATGATCATATCTGGA
>CAYPQF010000036.1:0-5550 GCA_964412815.1 uncultured Gammaproteobacteria bacterium | reverse complement strand
TCTTTAATGTAGTTGTAGACCTAACCGCTGTTGCTTATATTGTTGCGTTAGCAATGCTTATCCGTAATATGTTTGTTAGCTAGTTGGAGTATATATATGGGGCCTATGGTCAATATCACTATATACGTCCCCTGGGGACTTGCCGCCGTGTTGGTTGCGGCATTTATAGCTTATGGTGTCAAGTCCGTATTATGATACTCTGGGATGATGGATTTTTTACTGAGCTTGACGACAACCGTACATTGGTGATTACTGGGCGGCTGTCGTCGGGCAAGACCTTGCTGGCAGTTGAGCTGGCAGAGCGCTATCTCAAACGAGGGTATAAGTTGCTGTCTCAAATATCTTGCGCCTGGAACGATGATTATAGCCAGTGCGTGCCTGATGATAGCGGGCGCTACCGCACTGTAGTTATCATTGACGAGGGCGGACTGTACTTTCGGACGGCTAAATCTGCGTCTGTCGTTAGCAGCTTTGCGGCTAAGATGGACATGGTGCTAATTTTTAGCGGACGCAAGCTCCCTCATGAGGATTTGTGTACGCTAACTTGTCAGGTTTGGTTCGATTTTTTCAAGTTTTTCCTTATTCCTCTCAAGCTGTGGCGGTACGATGTCTACAATGGTAATAAGACGTATTCGGGCTATTTCTTGCAAACTGCGTGGTGGCACTATTGGGGCATATACGACACTCTCGACCCTGCCGACCCGCCTTATCGCCTGGTTGAGTGGTTTCAGGCGGCGACCCGCGCCTTCTTTGCGCGATTTGGCCGCACCTACACCGACGGCATATCAGACGTGGCGTCGTCAGGGGGGGACAACATCGCTGAGCCTGTATCAGAGCTTGCGGTTGCTGGTAGGCGCATTGCGTCCGCCGCATCGGCCATATCTCGCCAGTCGTCGCGGTGGCGGCGCTAATTATCTTGCTAGTGCATCGCAGACGTATCTATTATTAGCAGTGTCTATATACCTTACTCGTGGATTTTGGGGCATGTTCTTGCCCCGTAGCTGGGCCCGCGACGCTGTTGGCGCTGTTACGCCTGCGCCAACTATGTCTTATATAGTCCCGCCGTATGGTGTATCTGCAACGGTTATTGTTCCGCCTCTCGTCTCGCCAACGATGACCCCCACCGTTGCGCCAACGGTGGCGCCAACGATGACCCCCACCGTTACGCCAACGATGACACCGATGATATATACTTATGCGTATAGTTACTATTATCCTGCTCTCGGCGGCGTCAACTGCCATCCTGATAACTGGGATGGTGATACCTGCGCCGATATTACAGCGTCGGGCGTCCCCTGGTCTGCTTGGCTGGGGCGCGGTGTGGCGATACCTTACAGCCTTGTAGATTACCTGCCTTATGGCTCGGTTATCCGCGTCCTGTCTCCTGTCGAGATTGCAGGCGATTATACAGTTGTAGACCTTTGTCCGCTGTGTGACCATCCTAGCGGTGCGCGTTACTTGGACTTTCTTGACACAGCTCAACGCCTCCCCTGGGGTACGCCTGTGGATGTCGTATTTCACACCCCTTGACCGCTCGCTCAATGCCTTATCCCGCCCGCGAGACGTATTTACGCCCGAAGCGGAGGCTCGTTGTCAAGGGTTGCGGTCGTCAGCGCAGTGCGCCCAGCGCAGGGCGCGACGACTTGCGAAGCAACCCTTAGGGCGCAACCCTTGACAATGAGGCGCAAGGGCGTAGTCTCGCTAGCGGGCGGGATAAGGGGTGTGCGGCGCGCCTTCGGCGCGCCGCTCCCCTCCCTGCCCTAGAGTATGCCCGCAACTTGCGGGACGCCCCTAACTAATGACATAGGGGCGGAGATTGTAAGAGAGGTGATATATGTTTTCCGTACACTGGTTCGCAGTTACCGTATTCCTCCCCTTCGAAGGCATCGAAGGGCTTTGGACCCGCTTTTTTGCTTCTTTTCTTGGCTCCCTTGTTGAGGTTGGTCACGGCGCCAGGCGCTACAAGCAGATTGCATCTGCTCTACTTGGCGCAAAGGTGTATTATGATTATGCTGGTTACGCGGGGGAGCAGTCCCAACAGCAACAGCACTGCCACATCGAGCTTACGGGGTCGGCTTGTGAGTGCCTCCCCCCTACGGTCTATCGGGATTTTGTGTCCTATCTACAATCTAATAATATCCGCTTTGCTATCAAACGCATTGATTTCGCTTTTGACGCTGTCCCGTTTTCGCCTGCCGATTTTTATGCCGCCCTACTGTCTGACAAGCTGGTATCTCTCATCAAGCGCAACCCTGCCCTTAACAACGAGAGTATCCGCAAGGAGGAAGCACCTCTGCGCCTCCGTGATAATGGAGAGGTAGGCACGATGACCGTATACGCTGGCTCTCGCTCGTCTGCCAGGATGATTAGAGTGTATAATAAGCGCGGTGATACGCGTTTAGAATACCAGATGAGAGACGAGCGGGCGCACGCGGTCTGTCTCGATGTGTTTGCGTTGCCTTTTTCCAGTTGGCAAGAGCGTGTCAAGTCTCATATCAGGCAATTTGTGGATTTTTTGTGCCTCGATTGGTGGGATACATTTGTTAGCTACGCTGTCAAAGCTAATCTAATAATATCCTCTGCTCGGCGTGTCTCTCTCGCCAAGATGGAGCATTGGATATATCGTCAAGTCTCGGTAGTACTATCCGTAATCGAGGATGTCAGGGGTAGGGAAGAGGCGCGTTATTGGCTCGCCAATCTTACTAATAGTGCGCGTAAGCTGAGGGATAGGTCACGCTATAAGCCAGTCTTGCAGTTGGTATAATTGTAAGGTGTTTGTAAGGTTCGGCTTGATGGATTTGTGATATTATAAAGAAAAAACGAAAGGGCTAAATCATGGAAGACAAGAATATGCACAATTGTCCGAGGTGCGGTCAACTCACAAGTGGAGCATGGAGTGAGGGCGGCTTGCTGTGGGCTATCTGCGATGATTGCATGTCCGCAGATAGCGGCGATATCCGTAATGATGGTTTTGTGGGGTCAAAAACTCATGATAAATTGGTCTCTCCAAACCCTTGACAACGTATAGCGTATGTGCTATACTAACAATATACGAATTGTAGAAAGGAAAAGGAACATGAAGATTATATTATACGGAATCTGCGGCGGTACTATTAAAAAGGTATCTAGTCGCACGGGTAGAGAGTATCACGTAACATATTTTACGTCTCTGCCTGAACAACGCACTGTTGCTGTATACGGAGATTTTGGCTTGCAACAAGACTACAGTCCTCGAGAATATGTAATTGAGGGTAGTGCCGATGTTATAAACGCCGTCTCTCTATCTGGCGGTAACCCGAAAAAGTGATTATTGCGTAACGCGCCTTATGCGATAACGTAAACCTATTTATATAAAGGATGTGAAACATGGGCGATTTGATTGCTTGGATGTCTGACCTGTTCTCCGTCAATCTTGGCACTGTTGGTACTACGCAGGTTACGCTTGGGCTGATTTTGACGTTTAGTCTCGTGTCTGGTCTGGTCATCGGCCTGTTCCGCCGCATCCGCGGTAGGGGTTAGCTTGTTGGGGGGGATACGGCGCGGTATCCCCCCTCCTCTCCTGGTATCTCTGGAGCTATGCTATGGGTGCTGTTATCTCTCTTATTGACCTTGTCGTATCTGGTCTCAAGTCTATGCAGTGGCATGGTATATCCTTGTGGACTGCTGTGCAAGTTGTTGTTGTAGTCGATATATTGCTCATACCTATTATTAGGTACTTTTTGGCGTCCCTGCGCGGCGGTGGTGACTAATGATATACGTGGCGGGTACGGTGGCGATTGCCCTGTCGGGTAACTACGTGCTAGCGTTACTTTGGGCGGTTACCGCTCCGCTGTTTTCTTTTTTGGGCTACCTGGATAGCGATACCGTTATTGTGTATCTGTCGTCTTATTTTTTTGTTGTTTTATACCGCCAGTGGGCGGCGAAGAGGTAGATTATGTCCGCTATGCTCTATCTGATGGCGCAACTCGGCATCCTGACTGCTATCCAAAATCTAATAACTGCTATCGTTGTTATCACTATATTGTACGTTGTCATTAGGCGGTCATGATGATGCGTTGGCATATCCCTGTAATCGTAATTGCCTTGTTGCTCCCCTTGTCGTTGGTAGCTACCTCCGCTTACGCTCAATCCCCTACGGATACTCCCACCCCGACGATTACCGCTCCCCCTCCTGTGTTGCCGCAGATAACTGATGTAGTGCTTGGGGATTATACGTGTCCTACTGGTACGCCTGTCGGTTATGGTACTGTTACTCCGTCATCTCTCTGGTCGCTGATGTGTGACCAGTGCGTCTATACGCCTCCCCCTACATCCACTCCAGCTGCAACTCGCACGCTGTCGCCAGATTATCAGACCCTTACCGCTGTATCTGCTCTTACTACTACTCCTACCCCTACCAGTCCGTCCACTCCTACGGTGTCACCCACTCCTGTATCTACCCCTACGGATGATATACTCTCCTGTGGTGATTATCAGGATGAGGGGGTATATTGCGTAGATTACGGTAACTTGCTGGCTTACGATATACCGCATCATCTGTCGCCGCCTGTATACCATGTGAGGCATGGTGCGCCTGCTTATAGGTATCTACTCTCCCAATCTGCTAATATATATTATCGCCTCGATGTATTGGGATATGATACGTGGCTTGCGCAAGCGCAGCACTATAGTGGCGGCGACGTGCAGCTCACCAAGTCTTATGACTACTTTGGCGCTGTGGCTATCAGTCATAGCGTCGTCGCTGAATGGTGGGGTTACTATACTATACCTTACCCCGCCTCTTACGTCGGCACAGATTACGTGCCAGTCGGCCAGCATTGGTACAGTTATCATTACAATAACTTTACCCCTTGGTTGCGCTGGTACATTGACGGTAATCATCGTATGTATGTGTCTACGTCCCCGATATTAGGGGATGACCCCACGATTACCCCAACCCCAGAGCCGTTACCATCATCTTATTGCTCTGTCGTGTCTGACGATGCCGCTATGCAGGGGTTTGGTTGGACGGGCATTACTACTGGCGCAACTGCTTGCTATGACCTCGGTAATGTAGGGTTGTGGGATTGGGTGGGCCATATCGGCAATTTGGAGCCGCCATCAAGTCATGACGCTTGGAATATCCGCATACCCTGGATAGCTCATATCTGTCTAACGGATATATCGTTAGGTACGCTTACAATCTATAATGTAGTTGTAGACCTAACCGCTGTTGCTTATATTGTTGCGGTAGCAATGCTTATCCGTAATATGTTTGTTAGCTAGTTGGAGTATATATATGGAGCCTATGGTCAATATCACTATATACGTCCCCTGGGGACTTGCTGCCGTGTTGGTTGCGGCATTTATAGCTTATGGTGTCAAGTCCGTATTATGATACTCTGGGCTGATGGATTTTTTACTAGCTTGACGACAACCGTACATTGGTGATTACTGGTCTGCTGTCGTCGGGCAAGCCCTTGCTGGCAGTTTAGCTGGCAAAGCGCTATCTCAAACGAGGGTTTAAGTTGCTGTCTCAAATATCTTGCGCCTGGAACGATGATTATAGCC
>CAYPQF010000035.1:0-3840 GCA_964412815.1 uncultured Gammaproteobacteria bacterium | reverse complement strand
GATTGACACCAAAGCCAAAGTTAAGATCGGCAATCTATCGCGTAATGGCAAGGATCGCACTCTAGAAGCCAGAAAAGCCGACGACCACGATAGTGAGTGGCAGTCGGTGTTAGTGCCTTTTGGCATTCTCAATCTCGACAGCGACGAGTTGTCGATTTACTTCGGTCAATCGGCTGAAACCAGCGATTTTATAGCCGATTGTTTGGAGGGGTGGTGGCAGGACAATCAAGACCATTACCCGGAGATTGAGGAATGGGTATCAATTTCAATGGAGAACCCGCCACTCGCAGTGACCGCACTCAGTTCATCAAACGCATGGTTGAACTCGCCCAAACGATCATGCTCTCGATTCGATTGATTTACTACCCGCCTTATCACAGTAAATACAATGCCATTGAACGATGCTGGGCAGCGCTTGCGCAGTATTGGAATGGAGCCATCTTGGATTCGGTAGCAGCGGCAGTTCAATGGGCCAGTCACATGACCTTGAAATCAATGCATCCAGTCGTTTATCTGGTTGAATGCATTTATGAAAAAGGGGTCAAGGTTTTGGCTGAGTAGCTAGCAGATTATCTCCCTTTCTGGCAACGGTCTGAAGCTCTGCCCAAATGGGATATTACTATTCTCCCCGATTTATTTGGATATTATTTAATTGCAAACCCCTAAACACTCAAACGTGCCTTCTCGTCCACAGAGTTGCATAGTCGCATCGCGAAAAATGCGTGCCTTGCCAATCCCCATTGCGGTTGCCACATCCACTTCCTTGAACAGGCTCAATCCCAGCTTGGCAATCACATCCGCAGGTAAACAAAGGGTTGTCGCGCCTGTATCCACGAGAACATCCTTTAACGTGACTGACCGAATTTGCTCTGATGAAATGGTGCCATCTTCTGCCCGAATTTGATCAGCACGGTTGATCACAGTCAGTGGGGTTAGAACTTTTCCCATTGTGTCGGTGTGTGGTTGCAGAACAACATTAGTGGGTGTGGACTGCATAAGAACCTCCCCAGGATGCTGATGAGCCTGTATTCCATTCTATAATGCTCTGCTATAGTGCCTTGTGCTAGGGTGAAGGCATGGCGTTGCAGGAGAACTCAGTGATGGTAACTCAGCCGCAGATCGCCGCCTCCAGCGAGGTAATCTACCCGGAAAGTGACGGCAAACCGATGGCGGATAATACCAAACAATTTCGCTGGATTGTTGTGGTTGAGCAGAATCTAGAATGGTTATTTGCTGATGATGCCAATGTGTTTGTGGCGGGGGATTTGTTGTGGTATCCCGTGGAAGGCAATACTGCCCTGAGTACCGCACCAGATGCCATGGTGGTATTTGGCAGACCCAAAGGCGATAGAGGTTCTTACCAACAATGGCGTGAGGATAACATTGCGCCACAGGTGGTGTTTGAGATTTTGTCTCCCAGCAATACCTCACGGGAAATGACTCGTAAGCTCCTGTTCTATAACACCTATGGAGTGGAGGAATATTATCTCTATGACCCCGATCACAATCAACTGAGAGGTTGGCTGCGATCAGAGGAGGGCTTGTTGGATGAGATTGAAGCGATGGCGGGCTGGGTAAGTCCGCGACTGGGAATTCGATTTGAATTGGGTGATGAGTTGCAACTGTATCGTCCAGATGGTACTCCCTTTTTCTCCTTTACTGAGATCAGCCAAATGCTGGAGCAAGAACGCCAGCGGGCTGACCAAGAACGCCAGCGGGCTGCAGAGATGGAAGCGTTGTTGCAACAGTATCGCGATCGCTTTGGCGAGTTAGACCGTTAGGGGCAGGTACTCTGATTGTTCTACCGATACCCTGCTGCTCTAGAATCGGCAGTTGTTCTGACTCCGCTACAGTTGGCGAAGGGGGGCAGGGCCGCAGGAGTGGAGTTTGCCACTAATTCCACGGTGCCGTCGGAGTTGCGCCGCCAACTGGTGGCCTGAATTAGAACCGGAGGAGGGGTGGGAGTTTGGGCCGCAACCGCATCACCTGGCTGGCGGTAAGCCGAGAGATTGCGCACATCATCCCAGGGGCGATCTCCTCTCACCTGCTGCGTGGGATTTTCAGGAATGCCCCCGCGTCCTGTCGTCACAAAACTGCTGCCCTGATCACCTGCACAGCCTGTAGCAATTTGTTGGGACGGATCCACGACAATAGTGGGCAACTCCACTAAGCCAGCGTTGGGATCAATGCCAACAGTATTGACTTGGACGTTACCACTGATGCCAAATTGAGAACTGGCTGTGATATCATTCTCTGACGTGAGTTGAGGACGGAATTTCAGTCCCAACAAGGCATCTGTTGTAATCTGGATGTTTCCTCCCCGACCTTGTATGGCATTAGCGATGATGTCACTGTTTTCTAAACCGAGAATGATCGGTGCATCGATAGTGATGTTCCCTCCGTCGCCAAGTTTGCCCGCTTTAGCACTGATTAAACTGTTACGACGCAGGAGAATTAAGTCGCGCACAGTGAGTTCTAAATTGCCAGCATTACCGACGTTCGCTGAAGTTCTAATTTGACCTTGGTTATCTAATAGGATCGAGTGAGCCTGGATTTGTAAACGCCCTGCATTGCCACTGCCTACGTTCTCTGCTGCAATAAAACCCTGATTCTTAACTTGGATAATGGGAGAGCTAATGATTAAATTGCCTCCATTTCCAGTTGGAGATGCGGGTAACCCAAATATTTGGCGGAATCGAAGTGGAAGTAATTGTCCCGATGCAGCAATACGGCTGGGTAGCGCAAAAATCTGCCCAGACCCATCAATCTCGATCGCTTCACGCGCATAAATGGTGAGATTCCCGGCATTGCCACTCCCAGAAGTCCCCGCAGAAACTGCACCAGAGGCACCTAAGATGAGCCGACCCGTATTGATAAAAATCGAACCTGCATCGCCTCCGAAAAAAGTAGATGAAATAATGCTAGTGTTTCCAGAAATTGGTGGATTTTCACCGATTAACGAAATAAGGTTTGCGTTGATGTAGATATTTCCACCTCCAGCTCCACCCAAAACACGAGAAATGATTCCTGCTCCGTTTCTGGCGATGAAATCTTGAGTTGTTACGGAAATATTGCCTCCAACCCCTCCACCGATATAAGACGGAGCACCAATACCGCTAAATCGAGTTGCGTCAAAGGGAGAGGCCCCAAATAGTTGGATCGATTCCGTTGCATTTACGGAAATATTGCCACCTGCTCCTCCATTCTGGTAGGTCGTCGAAAAAATTTCGCCTCCATCTCGTGCTACGATTTGCCTTGCTGAAATAGCAATATCGGCTCCATGCCCACTGCCAATATTTTCAGACAGGATCAAACTTTGGTCTTTATTGGGCAATGCTCCACTCATTTCCAATCTGTCAGCATTCACCTGAATACGACCGGCTGCCTGGTTACCCCGATGCTGAACAAAGATGATAGAACTGTCTTGAAGCCGAACATCTTTTCCCTGAACTTGAATTGAACCACCTGGATTTCCACTGGCATCTAATAAGGCAGCACGAGTGAGCGTAATGTCTGAGAAGGTTGGAACGCCGTTATAGCTTAAATTCCAGGTTGGCGTTGTGGTGTTAAGATGGACGGCTCCTGCACTCACACTTCCAAGTTCAATCCGCCCGCTTTCCGCAATGACAACTCCCCCATCCAATTGAATGCCATTTCCAAGGAGGACTAATGTTTTTCCTGGTTGCACCTGTAACCCACTCGTAACTACTCAGGCTGAGGCAAGGGTGATTGAGGGTTACCAGCAAACAGGTTGAACAGAGCATCCAAGACATTCAGCCCCTGCTTGCGCAAGGTCGCCAGGTAACCCCGGATGCGACAAAACTGTCTAGCCCCATCCTC
>CAYPQF010000034.1:0-292280 GCA_964412815.1 uncultured Gammaproteobacteria bacterium | reverse complement strand
AGTGGCTGAATTTCTACAATGAGATCAGACCTCATCAGTCTCTGAAGCAACTATCACCGAACGTATTTGCACGACAGAACGGGATAACTACTATACCTTATGTATTCTTAAATTTTGTGTAGGATAATGGGGACTTGACAAGATTTACATTAGAGGAAAATTGTTTGAAAGATTCTTTAATTGTAGTTGCCATATAAATTCATATAAATATTTCATCTAGGATAGGATTATACTCCCGTTTCTTAAAAAAAGATATTATGTCTATCTAGGTCAATACCTACATAACGTGTATACTCAACTATAAAGTAGAAAAAATCAGAAAGACTTACACCTAAAGCACGAACTATTTTCTCAATAAAGAAATCAATGTAGAGCTTGAACAAAAAACAAGAGGAAATAGGCGAGCTTCAATCTGCGGATAAATCATATATAGAACAAATTGAATCTTTCTTAACATTCTGTAATGAAGACCCTGAATTATTCTTAGGTTCGAGATCTGAGTTTAAAAGACAATTATTAAACTACGTACTTTCTCAATTTTAAAAGATAAATATATTGATGTGAAGATTCAAAAACCTTTTAAACTAATTGTATAGTATGGCAAAACAAGAAACGTGCAGGCCCGGAGGGAATCGAACCCCCGTCTTTGGTTTTGGAGACCAAGGTCCTACCGCTGAACGACGGGCCCTATGAAAACAAAGTAGGTAGGACATTATAAATCATCCTGACCTCACGAGCAACACGTGCATCATAATATCTGATACTAATGCAACCTTTATAATCGTCTTTGATTGTAATGCCAGAGTTTGCTTTTCTGTATGATTTATTAAACTGCGACACATCGATACCAGTTATTGAGCTCCAATACTCTTTTAATAGCGCTTCATCGTGGTATTGATGAACATGAAGCAAGGCACGGAAACGATCAGGAGATGCATTAAATCCTAACTTAAGACAGTAAATATATGTTGAGACCATGGAAGGGTCTGAATTTACAAACGTAAGGTAGCTTTGCTTGCTTTTTGTACCTTCTGTCCATATTAGTAATGAGACAAGGACTCTCGCAATGAAGGGACTTTTTATACTCTCAATTTCTTTTATCAGAGTATTTCTTAATATTTTTTCTTCTGCTGCGCGTTTATTCTTCTTTACTTCATGAGCATGAGATCTTCCCTTCGCCTCTCGCATCTTCAGTCTAGTAACTGCTTCATCACCCAGTGACACTCCCCGCAACCAGAGCGATGCCGTACTTTTTGAAATTCCCAACGCAAGAGAAATCTCTCCTAATGAATATCCTTGTTTGCGTAAATTTAAAGCTTCTGACTTCATAGTGAACAATGGTTCACTTATTGTACATCATATTTCTTCTGCTTGCAGGTATCTTAACGAATGGAGATTTATCTCTTTTTTATAGCGCTAAGCGCTGATTTTGGCGTTCCCGGCGTGACTTGAACACGCAACCTACGGCTCCGCAAGCCGTTGCTCTATCCAATTAAGCTACGGGAACAATAAACGTAAGGAAATAATTGTACCACGAAAACGCCCCATCGTCATCTGTATTTTTCCTTTCATGCACATACCGGTACAAGGGTATGACTTACCAGCTGCCTCCCCCGCCACCTCCGCCGCCACCGCCTGAAAATCCACCCGAAAACCCTGATGACTGGCCGGTAGATGATACCGGAGCTGCAGATGCCTGATTCACCTGACTGGAAGCTGAGCTTAAATTATGCACCAGATAACCGGTATTGTATCCACGAGTAAAGGTTCCTTCGTACCAGTCGGGAGGTGTCATATCCATATCTTTGAACCGGTCAGCCCACTTTTGTTCTACCCCGAATGCAATTGCAAACGGTAGGAGTCTTTCGAAAAACAGTTGCTTTTCTGCCTGAAACCGCAACTGACGCTCCTGCGAAGTTAAAAATGATTTCATTGCCCGGGCTTTGTTGGCGGCTTGTGATCCCTCTTTTGTTTTACGAACAAGGTTGAGACCAAATACACTCGCTGAGATGAGCAACGGGATGTTAAACGTCGCGGCAGCGGCACCAACCATTCCACCATAATACAACCGGATGGTCTTGGGGTTTTCGGGAAAGAATCCTTCTTTAGTCAGCCGGTCATAGATCTGCGACTTGATATGTTCGACATGGGTATGCATCTTCTTTTTCTTGAGATCAACCTCATCGCTGGTATTAAAGATGCCTTCTATAAAGTCCTTCTCAATCTCATCCAGATCAGCCGGTTCTTTTATCTTTCTCAGAAGAAAATGATTCTCTCCTTTCTCAATAATTTTGAGATATCCCCGTCTGGCTAAATCAACCATCATCGCCACAATCTCTCGGTTATCTACTTTTTCATCTATCATGGTACCGGTTTCTGCGGGAGAGAATACGCGTCCGGCACTGGTTTCAGGAGGATCATACGAGGCACGTGCAGCCTTCCCGACATCGGGATCACGACCGTACATCCACCATTTGATAGGCAACCACAGCGGATACAACAGATACCAGAATACAGCTGCCAGGATAATACCAGCCAACACAATCTTCCCGAGAATAGTCTCGAAAAACTCTTTATATTCTTCGGGTTCCAGGACCGCGACCAGACCTTTCGGAAACCGTGCCGCTACGGTTAACCCCTCTCCACTGCCGAGTTCACCAGCGGTTCGAAACAGTACTCCATGGCTTGTTTTTTCGACCGTACAGTTCTGCTCCGTGCTGCCTGCAACTCCGGTATAACAGATACCGGCCACCTCAGCCATAGGGGTATCCTTCGGTAAGTTGATCACATACGTCGAGCTTTGGATAGGAATCTGCCATTGGTTCCCCGTGGCATTCCAGTACAGTTCATCATAATCGCTAAAATAGGTCAGGGCACCGCGTACGACATACGTGATTTTGTATGTGTTTATGCCGGTTATCGTCGTATCGGGATCTCCAATCTTAATCTGAACCTGCTTACTTTCTTCTGATTTTTCAAACTGATAGGCAGTTCCCTGCTCATTTGTCACGGAGAGAACATCAAATCTCATCTGAAACTGCGTTCCTTCCTGATTTTTTATGACAAACGGGATAGTCCGGAAAATGCCATGTCGTTCTTCCGGTCCAAAGTCGTATACAATCGTCTCCGTTACCTGTATAGTTCCATCCGGATTCACCTGTGCAATTCCGTCAAACTGAAGGATTTCCTCAGCAGCAACGGTTCCTGCAGGAGTGACTGTAAGTCCGATCAGTCCAAAAAGTACTATAATGAGGGTGAGTATTAGTTGTTTTGCCATCTGCATACGCAGTATAGTATAGTCCCATGACTTCAAGAAATATAGAGAAAGAACTACTGCATGTATTCCATTATTTTGCCCTCTTTTCGTACCCGCCCACTGCTGATGAACTGTATCAGTTTCTCAAAATCAGCCTCAAAAAGAACGAATTCTATAAGCTCATGATACAGTTACGTAAGACCGGACGAGTTATAGAACGCTCTCTCGATACAAAACGGTATACGCTGAAAGGGTATGAAAATTTTTTTGATCTTTTTACAAAAAGAAGCTGTATTGCACAGGAAAAACAGAAAATTGCAGAAAAATTTATTGGCGTTTTAAGGCTCTTTCCCACGCTTAAAATGGTCGGAATTTCGGGAAGTCTGGCAATGAGAAATACAAAACAGGAAGATGATATTGATTTGTTCATAATTACTGAACAAAATAGATTGTGGACCGGTAGAATAATTGCAATAATAATATCTATTTTGATGCATTTAAAACGCCCACGGAATGTAACAACAGCAAAAAACAAAGTCTGCCTCAATTTATTTTTTGACCGGCTCCATCTTGCGATCCCTGCTGATAAACAGACTGAGTATGTGGGGCATGAGGTGTTGCAACTGGTACCGGTTATCAACCGGAATCAGACCTACGAACTGTTTCTTGCTCAAAACCGCTGGGTTGTTGGAGCCTTTCCGAATGTATCTCGCACCCTGAACACCTACGTTACTAGCTCGAAGATACCACAGACACAGAAGACTACAGCCCGAAAGAACATTTCACTCTTCACTTTTCTGGGAGATGTTGTAGAATATATTGCTCGCTCTATACAGATGCAGGCTATCCATCGGCATAGAACAACCGAACGGATTAGCGACACCCAGCTCTGGTTTTTTCCCCGTGATTTTGAACCACGTGTAAAAAAACATCTGGATCAAGTATAATAATTACTTGCTTCTTGGTTTGTGCAGTACGATGTATGAGCGTGCTGAAGTGGCCGACCTATGGGAAGTGCCACATCGTACTCTCTTTGTTATGAGTGTGCCGAAGTGGCGAAATTGGCAGACGCGCACGGTTCAGGGCCGTGTGGGGCAACCCATGGAGGTTCAAGTCCTCTCTTCGGCACTCATATTCTTCTTCGTACCCTCAGTGGAGGTGTCGCCTAGTGGCCCATGGCACAGGTTTGCTAAACCTGCGAGCATCTATAAGTGCTCTCGAGGGTTCGAATCCCTCCACCTCCGCAAAACGGAATAGTTATCAGAAAGAAGGTGGTTTTGGATTGTTATATGTTGATAATAGCTCGGTTCGAAAGTATCAGCGGTGCTTTCGTTAAAATCTTGCACTTTCGAACATTCGTTTGTTGCCTGGACTAGTTGTTGCAATATCTGGAAGGGTTTATTCAACTTCACTCGTACTCCTTGGCTTTTTATATCAACCTCTATGTTATTGAAAATCAATCGAAGGATTTTACGTTTCTTCTCAAGAATACTTTCTTCATATAACTGTTTAGCCTGTTGTGATAATTCATAGAAAGAAGCACTGTAATCCAAATGGTGCACTTGAGAATTAGAATGATTGGTAATACTCTGCAATATTCTATCCTTCTCCTCGATATATCCTTGTTTCTTTTCTTCGTAGGTTGATTTATCGATGAGATTAAACATGTTCCTCAATAACGGGCAAGAAGAATGAGGTATACTGAAGTGTATATGAATATATCAGCACCTTTACACAACGATCGGTTATGCAAGGCATTAACAGGATTAAGCGTTAAGGAATTTGAGGAACTGGCTCTATCGTTTGCCTGGAACTTGCAAGAAGCGTATCAGACCAATAAGCCTGATCGCAAGCGAAAGGTGGGTGGCGGGAGAAAAGGAGCACTACGGAGTGCTCAAGAGAAGTTATTTGCCATACTGGTGTATCTGAAAACCTATCCCACCTATGAGTTTTTTGGATTTGTTATTGGCTGTGTGCGCAGCAAAGCATTTCGCCATGTACAGATCTTACTGCCCGTACTGGAACAGACTCTTAAGCGGAAACTGGCACTACCGAAGCGCCAGATCGCGTCGCTGGAGGAGTTTTTGGAGCAGTTTCCAGAAGCCAAAGATTTGTTTATTGATGGGACCGAGCGACGGGTACAAAAACCGGAAAAGCTCAGAGCGAGGAGTAAGTTGTACTCAGGGAAAAAGAAGGCAACAACGAGAAAAAACATTGTAGTATCTGATATCAACAAAAAAGTGTTAGTGCTTACCCCCACCAAATCAGGGAGACGCCACGACAAACGACTAGCGGATAAGAAGCAATTAGCTCGGGTTATTCCTCCCGATACTATGTTCTGGGTAGACACTGGCTTTAAAGGAATAGAACAGGTGCATACCCAGACGATGATTCCCAAACGAGCATCAAAAAAACATCCCTTAACGGAGGAAGAAAAGCAGCAAAACAAGCTCATTTCTAGTATCCGGATCCTGGGAGAACATGCCATTGGCGGCATAAAACGGATGAAAGCAGCCACAGATACCTATCGCAATCATCTCCCCAACCTGGATGATACCTTTATGTTGGTATCAGCTGGTCTCTGGAACTATCATCTCTCTTTCAAATAACAACAATCAGATACCAGACTACGTTCTGATCTCTGACTGTTATTATTTGGGAACTTGTCTAATAAAGCAAATCTGACGTTGTGTTATCATTTATCAAGTGGAACATGTTCCAAGTAATTCATCTACCTCTCTGATCGTAATTTGAGGATATTCCAGCGTTTGGAACCAGTCTATAGTTCGAAATTCATTCCACTGAGCCCGCCAGAGTTGGACGAAGGTCAATAGTCGATGGAAAGTTGATATTATAGCAGGATGAGTAGAGAAGGAAATGATATCTACGTAATTGTATAATTGTCCTATGTTCCTCACCCTACCTACCACCACGTATAAACAAGCCTATCTAGCAGCAATACAAGATGCGATAGGTGAAAGAAGTGAAACGCGTCTGCAGCATCCAGAGAAGAATGAATCGTTCGAAGAGTTTGTGCAACGGCTCAATGATCATGCACAGGGAAAGAACATGCAGTCGGGTTATGTGCCAGCTTCGACCTACTGGCTGATAGACAATGATGAAGTTATCGGTCGTGTACAGATCAGGCATGAGTTGAATGCTGCGCTCCTCAAGCATGAGGGGCATATTGGGTACTACATTGTGCCTTCGAAACGGCGTATGGGCTACGGGAAAAAAATCCTTGATCTAGGCTTACAAAAAGCCAAAGAATTGAGCATTACCAAAGCTCTCGTCACCTGCGACGATGATAATAGTGCATCTGCCCGGATTATCGAAGCCAATGGCGGTGTACTGGAGAATGTTATCGAGATGGGAGAGGGGAAGCCAAAGTTGAGGAGGTATTGGATTGAGATAGCGTGACGTTAATCTTACCACCTTACACCTGTTGTTGTTCATCTTCTTTCGACACCAAACATATGACCCCGGCCGGGTCTGATATCCAATGGCCGTCGACACCATCTAACGGTTCTATTTCATCTCTGATGGGGACATTATGATCTTGCAGGTAGTTTTTTGCTTGTTCAACATCATCTGTGTGCACCTCGAGCCAGACATCGGTTTGGCTGTAGTTTTCAACTCTGTCCAACCACAATCGAACGGAGCTAAACTGAAACACATGACTCTCCCCGTATTTGCCGAGGTAGGGGAGTTTGAGGACGTTTTTGTAAAAACGCACGGTTTGATCGAATTTGAATTTGGGTATTTTGATGGCGATGTTTGAACCGCCTTTGAATGAGGGTGACATAGGGATATCTGAACTTCGAAAGATAGTATAGGTGAAGGATAAAGGAGATGTCAAGTAGAAGGAACGCAGTTAGGAAGCTCAAAATTCATACCCCATCTCTATCCTGCCATGGTGTGGGCAGAGGGGTGTATGCTACTTTTCAATTTCGCATTACTTACATTGCATCCTAGCATGTTTTGAGGTACAATAGGCCTTATTAAATGTCACTCATGGCGCGTTGCGAAGAGGTAACGCGGGAGTCTGCAAAACTTCTATTGCGCCGGTTCGATTCCGGCACGCGCCTCATTTTGGTCGGTGGTCGATGGGCAATAGCTCATAGTTGATAATATGATATATGGTTGATAGCTGATGTTAGTTTAACAATGAATATGTATAAGTTTGAGAGATTGGAGGTGTGGAAAGACTCGGTGTTGCTCATAAAACATATTTATGAATTATGTGAAGCATTGCCGAAAGGTGAAGAATTTGTGATGGCGAATCAGCTAAAGAGAGCTGTTTTGTCAATTAGTCTCAATATCGCAGAAGGTAGTGGCAGTGAGACAGATGTTGAGTTTAAAAGATATTTACAGATAGCAAAGAAATCTTTATTTGAAACAGTGGCGTTACTCAATATTATTCAAGAAATTCATAAGGTTAATGTTGAGATATATATTGAAGAAACAATGGTAATTACAAAGAGATTAACTCAGCTAATTAAGTACTTTAAAAAGGCATAAACGTCTATTTTCTATGGACTATTGACCAACATAATATCAAATTCTATCGACCATAGACTATTGACCAAACTGGAGAGGTGTCGGAGTGGTCTAACGAGCTGGTCTTGAAAACCAGTGTGGCGCAAGTCACCGTGGGTTCGAATCCCACCTTCTCCGCATCATCAATATGCTACGCTTCCTGAAGTTTTCCCGCGTACTGTTTCCCCTGTAGTAAGTAAAATAACCGCCAGTAATCATCCTCGTTCGGGAAAAAGCGCCGTTCAAAATGAGGCTCCGTCAGTGATTGGTACGGCATAGGGACCGCTTCATCGCCATAATAGTAAGCGGTCTCTTCTTCTGGGACCACTGCAAGCCGGTTCATATAGGGATCAATCTGTCCATATGTCCCGTCATAGATAACCGTGTGCTGGTCTGTGTCAACTGCCTGCAACGCGACGTGTTCAATGGTTCTGGTCTCACCCCAATCACCGGTACTTTCCCTCAGCGACACTCTATCCATACTGACACGCTGTAGTTGAATTCCTTTGAGAATCGGCAGCAGTGCATCATACATCATACCCGTAAGCCGTTCGCACCAGGTAGCTCCGGTATACTGCGCCTCATCAAGCATAATTTGCTCAGGCGTTGTCGGATGATACTGTTGAATAAAACCCTTCCGATCCACCACTTCCCAGCCGGAATGAAAATCTCCTGCCTGCTCCATCTTAAATCCCAACACTGCCATCTGAGACATAACATATGGCCATACTTTTTTGAGATGGTCAGTCAGTCCCTGAATGTCAGTAATCTCAACAGTGGCTTCTTCCGGGAGAAGTTCGAGCACCTGGACCGGGGTAAATTCTGACATGTATTTATTATAGCCAATAGCACGAAGGATCAAATTACATCCGCACTGGCTTTGAGAATTCGCTCATTTACACTTTTTCCTATTCCTTTGTTCTGACAGAGCACTACATAGAATACATTTACGCCATCACGGTCAGCCTGACGAAATTGGCGGAACAACTGGTGCATCATTTCTTCGGCTGTATCCAGTTGAATGCAGTCGCCTGATAGAACTCCGGAAACCGGAATACCGGAGAGAATCCGGACCGTTGAATTGACAGGCAGGTGCTGTCGATGTGTAGTCAACAGATCTATCGAGGAAGGCTGAACAGCGACTACCCGGGCTCGGGGAGCATAATGCTTGTATTTTGAACCCGGAGTTACCCGGTCTCCCTGCGCACTCAGTCCGGTTAGCGGTACAGGTTTACAGCGGGAAATTTCGTCTTCCGAGATCACTCCCTGCCGGAGAATCCGCGGGGCCTCACCTGTGCAGTCGACAATGGTAGACTCAATTCCTTCCGGTGCGAGAGAAGAATCAAGAATCAACGGGACAACCCCGTTAAAATCCTCGTATGCGTCACGGGCAGTTGTCGCGCTGGGTCGGGTTGAAATATTTGCAGATGGAGCGGCAACCGGAAAAGGCACTCGCTCAAGAAGCGCTTGTGCAACAGGGTGGGATGGTATACGAATACAGATGGTATCCTGACCGGCTGTGACAACCGAAGGAATAGACTGATGTTTTTTGAGAACAAGGGTGATCGGACCCGGAGCATACTGCGATAGCAATGTACGGGCATACTCAGGAATTGCCTTTGCATATTTGTCTACGTCCAAGACTGAAGCAATATGGAGGATTAATGGATTATCCGCAGGACGGTTTTTAGCCTGGAAAATCCGGGCACAGGCAACCGGATCTAATGCATTTGCCCCGATGCCATAGACGGTTTCTGTAGGGAATACCACTAACTCCCCCGCTGATAAGAGTTTTGCGGCAAATCGTATTACTGGATGATCCCGTGTCGGGTTTTCGACCAGTTGAATCTTGGTGTTCATATCTAGACTGTGGCGGTAGTATACCGCAGAGTATATTATGATTTGGTTAAGTTCGATACACTCAGGCAGATTCGTTCTATATAATACCAGTACTGGAGAAGTCGCATAGTGGCCGAGTGCAGCGGTTTACTAAACCGCCGTGCCGAAAGGTACCGAGGGTTCGAATCCCTCCTTCTCCGCCAGTTTCCCTGTATTCAACTGATAGTAATCTCTGCTTTTATTTAGCCTCATTTTAGAGTAAAATGAATGCTTGCATACGTAATTGTTACTTGAAATAAGACTATTTACTTGTATAATTACATAACTATTACAAATTTTATACGCACTTATGTCATTATTTGACTTGAATCGCGCCATGTTAATCGGGAACATTACCCGCGATCCTGAATTAAAATACACCCCGAAAGGTACTGCTCTCCTCCGCTTTACTATTGCTACCAACCGCAGTATGCAAAACGAAGACGGCTCTTACAAGGATATGCCTACTTTCCACACCATTATCGCCTGGAGCAAGCTGGCTGAGCGCATGGCTAAGGTTCTGGAAAAAGGGAAGAAAGTCTATATCGAGGGCCGCATAGAAAACCGTGCCTACGAAGTAGAAGGTCAGAAAAAGTTCACTTCAGAAGTAGTGGCAGACAATATTATCTCTTTCGATAAGGCTAAAAGCATGGGTGGTGGCGCAGGAATGGCAGCCGCAGCACCCTCCCGGTCAAAATCAAAGAAATCTGAAGCCGTTCAGGAGCCGGCAGATATGAGCGACGAAATGGACGAAAACGTAGACCCAGACGACATTCCGTTCTAACCTTTGTAACATCTTTAAAAAGGCGCAGTTCTCTGCGCCTTTTTTTTTGTGTATTCGGGATATCTTTTTCGAACTACTTATAGTATAATATTAACATCATACTATAAGACTGTTTAGCCTCACCGGCATGCTAGTCCTATAGTTGTAAACATAGACCGCATCGGGTTTTTTTCGCAGAGCAGGATACCGGCGACTGGTGCAATGCGGTACAACATCATTGGAGGGATACTGCGTATGGCGTTCGTGATGGTAATCGACGATCGGCACGACATCACCAGTCTCTTGAAGCGAATCCTTGAGAACGCGGGCGGACACATCGTCCTGACCGCGAACTCAATCGACGAAGCTCGCACGATGATCGCAGCGATCGAAACCAGCCCCCCGGATCTGATCGTGTGTGATGGGAACATCCACAGTAAGGATTCACACGACGGGGCTCAGTTTGCGCTCGAGCTTCAGCAGCAGGGGCACAATGTCGTGACCTACTCGTCGTACAGCTATACTGACTGGGGGCTCCGGTCGTATATCAAGCCGTTGGATGTCGGCGGCGTTCTGGCTATGGTTCAGCAATCCATCAGAAACGGCTAGAGCGCCCCACTGGGGAAACCATGTCCATTGTGATTATCCACCCGCGGCTCGGAGAGCTGTGGAAGAGCTGGCTGCGCGGTCACTACGACGTGATCGCGCTGTCCAGCATCGACGAGCTGGTACCGGCACTCGAGGCACGACCGGGGTATGCCCCGGACCTGTACGTAATCGCTGCCGACGTCACGACCGGCACTCACGACGGCCTGACGCTGGCTGTCGAGCTGGCTGCCCACCGGCAGCCCGTGTGTGTGGTATCAGACGAACCGAAGCGATATTCCCGGCGGGGCGTCGTCACCTATCTGACGCCCGTCGGCTCAGCGCAACTGCTGGCAATAGTGCGGCAGATGCGAGAGGGATAACGATGCCATCCGCGATGCTGGCTCACATGTATGCCGTGTTCAGGGGTAGCCGCGTAAGCTGCTCCTGAACACACTTCTCATTCACACAACTCTTACGTGCGCCTGCTACAATAACGCTATGAACGAATATACAACTCTCTACATTACCCGTCATGGCGAGACTGAGTTAAACCTGGCAAAAAAGATGCAGGGACAACTTGATTCACCACTCACTCCAACAGGAGTTCAGCAAGCACAGGAGCTTGCTGAAAAACTAAAAGACATACCTTTTGATGCGATTTTTTCATCAGATTTACCACGTGCACAGCGCACTGCCGAGATAGTAAAACTCGAACGAAAACTTGCGGTCACGACATCTCAGCTCATTCGAGAAAAAACGTATGGAGAGTACGAGGGTAAATCGTATACGTTTCTGGAGGAAGGCTTAAAAGAAATGTTGACACAGTATCAGCACTTATCTGACCAGGAAAAAATGAAGTTTAAGTTCGGAAAAGATCTTGAGAGTGATGAAGAAGCAATGGGCCGTGTATTAACATTCCTGCGAGAAATTGGTCTGGCCTATCGGGGAAAAACGGTACTCGTAGTTGCACATGGAGGAATTATGAAGACCTTACTGATCCACCTGGGCTATGCGACATATCAAACACTCGGGCATGGCGCCGTAAAAAACTGTGCCTATATCAAGCTTGAGACTGACGGAACTGATTTTTTCGTCAAAGAAACCAGCGGTATTACCGTAGTCACACGGAATATTTAAAGAACGAGTAGTTCTTTTGGTGAAGTTGAGAGTACCTCTGCCCCATCTTCTGTGATCAGGAGGTAATCTTCTATACGAATACCAAACTCATTCGGGTAGTACAGACCTGGTTCAATGGTTACAATCATCCCCGGCTCCAGCTTCGTATCTCGTGTTTGGCGGAAGTAAGGTTCTTCGTGAATATCAAGTCCGACACCATGTCCCAGTCCATGAATAAAGTACTGATCTGTCTTTTTTTGTTTAAAAAAATCTACGGCATGCTGCTGCAGATCAGCAGTATGAACTCCGGGCCGACAGGCCTGAATAGATAATAGATTACAGTCGAGAACAATCTGGTATGCTTCCCGTATCTGGTCGGAAACAGAACCCAGTAGCACCGTTCTGGTGAGGTCCGAAGTATACCCTTGAAAAGATATCCCGAAATCTACCAGCAACACGGTGTGTAACTCCAGTTTTTTTGAGCCTGTTTTGTAATGCGGCTGGCTGGAACCAGCACCAGATGCAACAATGGGATCAAATCCCCACCCTTCACCTCCATGTTTGCGGCTCAGTGACAACAAAATTTCTGCAATCTCATACTCTGATCTTTTTTCGTACTTGTCGGTTTGTAAGAATGCAACCAAGTCGCACCATGCACGATCAGCAATCTCTACTGCTCTCTTTATAATTTTCACCTCTTCCGAGTCTTTGATGATACGGAGCGATTCAATGATCGACCCGGAACGCAGAATGGGTGCAGAATAATAGGTACGGATGGCATCAAATTCAAAGAGCTTCAGATCTAATTCCTCAACAAGGAGGGTATCTGCTTGTTTGAGGTACGTTGAAGGAAGATATAGCAAACCATCCCGTTCATCATCGATAACGAGAGTTACTATTTTTGCCTGAACACTTGAAAGCAACTCTCCCTGCTCGGCATACATGCGCGGTACAAATAAAAAAACATCTTCCGGTGTTACCAGAACTGTTGATTCACGTTCTTCCGGTGAGATGCCGCGAAACCCGGTCAGATAGTAAATATTGCGGGCATTGGTCACCAGCAGAGCACTACCCTGCGGTGCGATATGTGAACGCGCAGCCTGAATACGCTTCTGGTAAATATTCATAACGAACGTACTTTTTGTTGCAGAACCAGAACTACAAATTGCAGCAGTCGTAACTGTCGCTTCCATCTCCATGGCTGTACTATCAGCCGATAGAGCCACTCCAAACCAACCTGGCGGATGAATACCGGCGCTCGTGAAACAGTGCCGGCAATAAAATCAAATGCTCCCCCAACTCCTACGCATACGGTCCCGCGTAATTGTTCTCTATTGTGCCATACCCACAGTTCCTGAGTTGGCGAACCAAATGAGATAAATATCACATGGGGCTTAAAAGCGTGAATATTTTGTAAGATTGATGCAGTCTTACTCCCTGTTGTATCATTTTTCATGTTCTGCCCACCTTCAATACCCTTACATCTCAGTTGAGGGTATTTTTTTTGATAGCAGGTTGCAAGCTGTTCTGCTATTTCCGGCTTACCTCCCAAGAAAAGCACTCGTGAGCTTCCATTTGATAATTCCTCAATTGATTTTTCCATAAAATCAACCCCTGCAAACCGTTCTCCGCTCAACTGACCGAGAAACCGGCAGGCCCAGAGAATGCCAACTCCGTCAATTAGGTGCAGGTCTGCGGATTCCAAAGACAATCTAAAGTCCTCATTTTCCTGTGCAACGACCACATTTTCAGGATTTATCGAAACGATATGCTTCATTTCCCCCGGATTCTGCACAAATTCCCGCATCTTCTCTAGGATAGTTTTCTGAGAATGAGTTTGAAGTGAGATATTAAGGAATTTTTTTTCAGTATTTGTCTTTTTCATGAATTTTTGTCAAAAACGTTTGAAAGCAGGATATTTTTGTTCAATTTTTTTACAGACAATTAGATCGTTTTAAAAACCTTTAATCTGTAACTTTCATATTATATCAGACTGATATTGGCACGGAACGTACTGTTCACAAAAAAAGGGACAAACTCATTGATTTTTATCACATTTTCAATGCAACTCAGTTGCAGATAATAAAATCCTCTTTTTTACAGGTCACTCACCAGATCAATTACCGAATCGCCTGCTTATAACTATCAAGGTTCTCAATTGCCATTCCCACACCACGGATTACACAGAACAGTGGATCATCCACCACAAAGGCAGGAACACCGGTATAGTAGGTGACATATTTATCCAGGTTAGTAAGGAGTGAACTCCCTCCGGATAACACAATTCCTTTATCCACAATATCAGCTGCAAGTTCCGGAGGACTCTGTGACAGAACCTCTTTAATGCCGTCCAGAATCTGTTTTAACGGCTTTTGCAATGCTTCGTTGGTACTTCTATCCCCGATCTCCATAATCTTCGGCAATCCGGACTGGGCATCGCGTCCTTTGACTTCGATAAACCGCTCTTCATCATCATCGTTCATAAATGCGTTACCGATCTTCATCTTGATATCCTCAGCGGTTCGCTCACCGACGATTAAACCGTGTTTCTTTTTAATATAATGCTGGATCGCTTCATCAAACTTGGTACCGGCAGTACGGACGGTATTGTACACCACGAGCTGGCCCAGTGAGATAATACCAATTTCTGCGGTTCCACCCCCGATATTCACGATCATGTGTCCGGACGGTTGTGAGATCGGAATCTTTGCGCCGATAGCTGCTGCCAGTGGCTCTTCAATCAGGTACACATCCGATGCTCCCGCCTGCTTACAGGCAGCGACCACCGCACGGCGCTCCACCTGAGAAGAGCCTCCCGGAATGGAGATCATGACTTCAGGCCAGAATACACGTCCGCGTAACGCCTTTTTCAGGAAGTACATAATCATTGCTGAGGTTGTGGTGTAGTCGGCAATCACGCCTTCGCGCATCGGACGGGCAGCAATAATTGAGTTCGGCGTGCGCCCGAGCATTTCACGCGCATCATCACCAACTGCAAGAATTCTCTTATCATCAACAGAGTATGCAACAACGGTAGGTTCGTTTAGCACCGTACCTTCTTTTTCGACGTAGACTAAACTGTTTGCCGTTCCGAGATCGATTCCAACTTTTTTACGAAAGAACATACGATGTATTGTATAATATTTTTCCTATCGGTTTCCAAAGAAAATACAATTTAGATTACAATAGAGCCTCTGGTACAAATTTATGGGTATTGTTACAGGGCTGGAAATCAGAACCATCTCTTACGAGCATATATTGAACGTTTGATTAATAAATTGATATACTATAGTTATGAAACGTGTTTCCGGCATCTTCACTCGAGTACTTCTTGTGATTACTTTTTTTATCGTACTGGTAATAACCATTGCCCTTGCCAGAGGGTATCGCTTCAATTTTGATGAGCGAACCGTTACTTCAACTGGAATTCTTTCGGTTAACTCTGCTCCCAACGCCGCTAAGATCTTTGTAAATGATGAACTGAAAGGAGTCACCAATACAAATGTGCCTCTGCCTCCGGGTAACTATTCGGTCCGCATCTCAAAAGAAGGATTTACTGAATGGAAGAAGGATGTCAAACTGCTGGGTGAGATTGTCTTGAGTTTTGATGCCGTTTTGTTTCCCAAAAACCCTTCTCTCTCCCCGCTTACCAATCTGGGAATTGTAAAGGCAATTCCGGTTGGACAGTCACCAAACATGTTACTCTTTTCGAAAGCCGGCAATACAGAAAAAGATGGAATCTATGTTCTCGACGGGAACAGCCGTCGCATCGCCATTACTTCTCCACTCCGCCCGGTTATACTGGCAGCAAATTTGCCTGAAGAACTGGACTTTTCATCTGCACAGGTAATCTTTTCACCTGATTACCGTGAAGCAATTTTCACGTTCAACTACGCAACTCTTGAGGTGCTTCCGGTTTCGTATCTGTTATCGCTCGAAAGTGAAAATACTGAACCATTTGATGTAACTGCTTCCAAAAACAGTGTGCTCGCTGCATGGGACCGTGAGCGCCAGCGAGAGCTCGGGAAAATTCTCGAAACCTTTCCGGAAGAGATCGAACAGATCGCAACCGATTCGTTTAGAATCATTGCATTTTCTCCTGACGAGACCAAAATCCTGTATCAGGCTTCAGCTGAGGTTACTATTCCACAAATCATCACACCCGCGTTGATTGGAGCTAATCAAACTGAAGAAAAGCGCACGCTGGTAAAAGATAAGTTATATGTCTATGACCTGAAAGAGGATAAAAACTTTGAGATAGAGGCTGACTTGTCCAAACTGGAACCGGCTCAGTCTTCTGAGGAAGCAGTACTCGACCAGACAGTTGTCGAGGAAGTGGCAATGCAGTCAGATTCTGTCAGCACCGAAACAGAGGAAGAAGCAACAACTACGCCAAATATCGTGGTTGACCGCTATAACTCTCTTGATGTCTTTGATTATATCCAGTGGTATCCGAGTTCACGACATCTGGTCTTTAATGAAGGAAATACGATCTCTGTAATGGATTACGATGGCAGTAATAAACAATCAGTGTATTCCGGCCCCTATGAAAATACATTTTTTGCACTTAACTCTGACTGGAAACTGCTGGTATTGGCAAACCTGAACCCGCAGAATAATACTTTTGGAGATATCTACGAGATCGGAATTCGGTAAGGGAGGCAGAATACGTAAGGATTCAAGGGTTACTCTACTTTGCGTTCGGCACCAATGATCAGACGTTTTAAGGTTGTTCCCGGAGGCCAGCACGTCTGCAGGGTAAGCAGTTCGTAATCTGTTCGACGGGTAAGATATTCTACGTCCGTTGGTTCTATAATTACCTTTTCTTTTACTTCGTATACATACCGTTGCCCTTCATAAAACATATTAATCTCATCACCAATCTCAAGTTTGTACAACAGGTAAAAAACCGCATTATACGAGCCAATATTCCAGATATAGTCTGTTGAATGAGCAAACAGAAAGATATGTCCTCCTTCACCAGGGAAACCGGTACCACGCGCATGCGCAATCCCATCTTTCAGTGCATCGAGGTACTCCTGTTCCGAGGCTGCATTTACGTTCTTTACGACTTTGGCATTTGCACCGATCTTGGGAATCACCAGACTAAACTCAGGATCTTCCGGAACCAGTACCTCAACGTTATTTTGCTGGAAGAGTTGCGCAAATCGTCCCGATTGACCTGCTTCCGGTGTTTCCTGGGGAGCTGGAGTTGTTCCGGAAACAACATACGATTTCTTGGTGATGTCGTTCATAAAGAAGCGGACTTCTTCGTAAACCGGCTGGTATACGGTTTTTGCCATCAAAAAGAGTGATGATATGATAAGAAAATTGCCGAGCGTGCGAATACCTAGCGTCTCTAGATATTCCCGTGCCGGCATGTTTGCGAGTAATCGATGATGTGACATATATGTTATATACCTAAAGCGCCATCGAGAGGAGTCGAACCTCCAACCTTTCCCTTAGGACGGGACTGCTCTATCCATTGAGCTACGACGGCTGGTGTTCCTATTATATCAGGCTGCGGGAGATGACTCACTGCTGGTACTCTCAAATGAAAAGGACTCAATACCGAAAAAGACTGCTATTTTGTTTTCTGCTGACTTTAAAACGGCCACTTCGATGGGATACTCGTTCTTCTCTCCATTCAGGAGATGAACTGTGAGTTTTTTCTTGATAATCGAAATAAAATTAGCGTGGTACGGAAGAATATCAAACGGTCCATCATCGTTGTAGGATGATAACGCCTTAACCTCTCCTTCAAAGATTTTTTTCTCAGCATCGATGATGGTAAGATTCAGTGTGTTATCTGCCATTTATGCTTGCTTTGAATGTTGCTTAAGACTACCCAGGAACAGAAAATCGTCAGCATCCCGGTCATCGTACTTTCCATCAAGAATATCACGAACATCTGCAACAGTTTCTTCTACCGGGACAAATGCTCCGGGACGGCCGGTCTGTGACTCCACCACAAAGAACGTCTGCGTCATATAATTCTGCAGAATCTTGGAACGGCGATACTCCTGTTGATCCTGTTGCGAAAGTTCTGATTCACCGACGAGCGAGACGATACGTTCCAAAGAGACAGCCTTCTTCAGCAAATTCTGAGACTCAATGAGCGTCCGATAATGTAACTCTCCAACGATATCAACGGTAAGACCCGATGAGGTAGACGAAAGCAAATCAATAGCCGGAAACCGTCCTAACTGATAGATTCCACGCGACAAAACCACCGTGGAATCGAAGTATGGAAAGATTGACTGTACTGCGTAGTCAGTAATGTCATCTGCCGGCACATAGACAGCTTCGAACGAGGTAATCGAACCCTTTTTATTGGAAACCAGACGTTCATGAAACGCGGCCATCTCTGTTGCCATCGTTGCCTGATAACCACCTTCTGAAGGAATCGTACTCATGAGCGTTGAGAGTTCGTTTCCTGCCTGAGCGTAGCGGAAGATGTTATCAATAAAGAATAGAACATCGCGTGCCTGATCATCACGGAAGTACTCCGCAATGCTCGCTCCTACCGTTGCTGTCTTAAAACGAACGGCCGGGTTCTCTCCCATAAGACCATAAATCAGACTGACAGAGTCAAGTACGCCGCTGTCCCCTAAGGACTCGTACAATTCCTGTCCCTCACGGGAACGTTCGCCCACACCGGTAAACACAGAGACATTTTTTTCTTTGTTACGGATAACAACGTTATGAATGATTTCCGTTAACAAAATAGTTTTTCCTACACCAGCACCTCCGAACAGACCTACCTTACCACCTTTTAACAGTGGTGAAAAGAAGTCGATCACTTTAATCCCGGTGACCAGCAATGTGTCCGCTGGAATAATATCATCATAGGGAACAGGGTTTGGAGCAACTGATCGGCGCTCTTTCGACGTGATTGCGCCTTTCCCGTCCTGTGTTTCGCCAAAGATATTAATGATGCGACCGAGCACTTCTTTGCCAACCGGAATCTCGATGGGTTTCGTGGTATTAACAACCGTTGCCCCCCGGTACATCTTTTGCATGGGAGTATACGAAAAGCAGTAAAAAGAGCTTCCAGAGGAAGATGCATAGACTTCCATCTTTACTGATTCGTCTTCTTCCAGTACGAGGATATCATAAATCGAAGGCTGTACATCGGTAAACTCAACCTCTACGATCTGACCCTTAATACTGACGATCTTTCCTTTATATTTCATAGATCTAAATTAATGACGAATAACATGGGACACCGTCTCAAGCTGCTTTTTGTTATTGATAATCTGCTTGAGTTTTCTCCGCTGACCATACAAATCCTTGTTTGTTTTATCAATATGCTGCATCGCCTCATCCATCGCCCGAATGCGGGAGGCATATCTGGCAAGTTCTGCTTCACTTACCGTCTGTTTTACCAGTGATGAAAAGATCTGGGTTTCAAAGAACTGCAGAATCTTTTCAATTGATGGTTCAAAGATAAACTGTTCAATCTGGCGTGGTTTTTCAGCTGTAGTATCTGTTTCACCGTCTTCGATCACGTCACCAGACAGATTATCTTTATCCACATTCTGAAACATCAAACTTTCAAACCGTCCATAGAACACATTGACCTGCTTATACTGTACCAGGTCAAGTACAAGTGGCTTGAGACTTTCCAATGAGATATTGTTTTCATCTAATTCAAAAAACGTATACTGCTTTTTGATTCCGGCTTGTTGCAACATCTGAACCCCTACTTTGCCAACAATTACCACATCGACTTCGTGAGACTGGATATACGCGATAAAATCACGGAATACCTTGCTGATAATCTCACCATTCAACTTTGAGTTTGTCGAAATAAGAACGGCTACTTCTTTTCCGTTTTTATTCAGTTCAAGTAACTTTTTGGGGTCTTTTTTTTGTCCATGAAATCCGAAGGCCACCTGATTCCGGTAGTTTTCCTTGACGTTCACAAATACTGCGGAGATTTCGTCCAGAAAGATACGGGTTTTAAGTACTGCGTCGCGGATACGCTGCATACGCATAACCGAAATTTCTTCGTATGCCTGCGTAATCAGTTTCAAGGTGCCCATGAGTTCGATCTGTTCCGTTAAGGTTCGTTTGTTTTGCATAGTTTTGCAATGGCATCTGCACTGGAAGCCATTTTTTTGGACAGCTCCTCCAGTGTTTCGACAGCTACTAACTCATCAATAACGGTGCGGACTTCTTTTTTAAGATACAAACTGGAGAGGGACTTTTTTACATGCTCCATCTCAGCTTTCGGCAACTCATTGAAATACCCGCTCCAGACTAATCCAACCAGCACCAACTGCACATTTACCGGAATTGCCATACTATAATGCTGGTCAAATAGCTCGTACAGCTTTTCTCCCCGTTTGAGTGCCTGGACTACCTGCGGAGACAGTTCTGCACCGAAATGAGAAAAGTTTTGCATTTTTTCATATGATGCCAGGAATGCACCCATCTCCCGACTGACATCTTTTTTCAGTTTGGTCTGTGTTTGCTTACCGACGCGGGTTACTGAATACCCTACATTAATGGCCGGACGACGTCCGTTGTAATACGCGTTACTATCAAAAAAGATATGCCCGTCAGTAATACCCATCAGATTGGTTTGAATATACCCTGTCAAATCTCCTTCTACTATTTCTCCGATCGGTAAACAGGTAATTGAGTAGGCTTCTTTTTCTCCATAACGAATGTTTCCTGCACGTTCGAGCAATTTTGCATGAGTATAAAAGATGTCCCCAGGGTACGAGTCACGTCCCGGGAACCGGTCACTCAACAGAGAAACCTCCCGATAGAACTTGGCATGTGTTGTCAGATCGTCCAGTAACAGAACCACATTCTGCTTGTTATCCCGGAAGAATTCGGCAATACACATCGCGGTAAGAGGCGTCAAAAAGATAAGACTTGAAGGGTCCTGAGAATCAGTAGCAACCACAACCATCTTCTGAAGCATTTTATGTTCTTCAAAGTACTCAATCATCTTTTTAATCTCTCCCTTTTTTTTACCGATAGCTGCATATACAACAATATTTCCTTCAGCTACCTGCTGACGGATCACGGTATGTAAAAATGCTGTTTTACCTGTTTTACGGTCACCAATAACCAGTTCACGCTGTCCCTGACCTAAGGGGACCAGCAAATCAACGATGCTGGTTCCGGTCGCGAGCGGTTTGGTAATGCGGGCACGTTCATCAATACTTTTTACCGGTTGATCTATCTCCCGCATTGTTTTCGGTTTTTTGTAAGTGTTATTTTCGAAGATAGGATTACCGAGAGGATTAATGACCTGCCCCAGAAGCTCTTCTCCAACCGGGACAGCCATATTCATATTGGTACGGACAACTTTCGTTCCGACTTTTACCGGCTCTTTGGCAAACACAAATGCTTTTACACAATCTCTCTCGATCGTGAATATTTCACCAATCTCACCAGACTCAAAGAGTAACACTTCGTTCGGGTGGGCGTTAGGCAACCCCGATAAAGTCACGATTGGATGTTTTATTTCTTCCGTAACTCCATATTCCCCGATCTCGTCCAGAAATGTATTATACGTACTCATAGATTATTTCCGTGTTTGAACCTCTTGTAAATACTTAATAACCGAATAGTCATGATATCGACCGTTGTAGCTAATCTGCACACCACCAATCAGGTTTCTGTCTACTTTCAACTCCAGTATGGCATCCGGAGAGATATACTGGTGAACCCACTCAACAAGATGAAATATAAACTGCTCCGCCGGATCAAATGCAATCTTAAACTCTACAACAGGAAGTTTAAGGAGAAGTTCCTTTACTTCCTGCAATACTTTTTGCATGTCTGCCGGGTTAGTAATTGAGCGACCGGTAGCTTCTGCAAAAGCTACCACTGCCTCTTTTTTCTGATGCGATACAGCAAGACCCAGAGCTTTTGCAGGGGTTTCTTTTGTGTTATACAAGGACCCGTTTGCCTCTTCAAGCTGAAAGATAAACTCTGCTAGATCTGCTTTGGTAATGACGAGATCTTTGATGGCACGTATTGCATCTTTTTTCATACAGAAAATACGTTGTCAGCCTTAGCTTTTTCTAATGCATCCAGAATAAGTTTTTCCTGTTTATCTGCGGGGATACTCAGTCGAAGCACATCTCTGGTTATATGTTCCACATTCTCTTTGATATGATTTTGAATTTCAGCAATCTGCTGTTGTTTGTATGCTTCGATCTGTGCTTTTGCCGCGTTAAGCTCCTCATCGATTCTATTTTTCACGTACGCTTCCATTGCTGCTGATTTTGTTGCTGTTTGTGTTTGAAATGCCTCAAGTTCTTTCGCCGCGTAGGAAGTAATCTCTGTTGAAGTCTGCTTGGAGTTCTGTTCAAATGTTTCTTTTACCTGATCAAGCCCGGCTTTAAATTCCTTTGCAATATCCACTACCATGCCGTCAAACATTTTCTTGCGCTTCTCTAGAATATCCTGGAATACAAAATGCATCTCTTTTTCAATTTTAGTCTTGAATGCTTCTGCCTCGTAGACAATTGATTCAGATTTATCAACTGCGTTCTGTACTATTTCTTCAGCTTTTTTGTTGGCATTATCAATAATTTTTGTGAACGCTTTTGAACTGTCCTTTTCATGAAGATCAAGCTCCTGAGATTTTTTATGATAGAGATAAATGAGATATCCAATCTCTAATAACTGCACTACAACTGCCCCTAATAGAATATAAATAACCATTTCAAGAGACATAAAAGCTTAAGAATTATAACCTTAATGTAATAATAGCAATAATAAGACCGGATGCAATGGTAACAACAGTAATCACTACATTCAGGACAATTCCAAACTGAATCATCTTCCCGGCAAGTGGATTTCTGCCTAATGCATCAATTCCGCGAGAGGCGACCTGTCCAAAAAAGTAGAAGCCAAGCATGACCGATCCGATTACTACAAAACCGGCAGTAATGTACTTAAAAAATACTGGAGGCTGTTCGTTTGCCGCTGTCATAAGTGACAGTTTAAACAAGTCAAACACACTACTTTCACCAGCATTCTGACCGTAGTAACGGATACTGATAGCCAGTTCAATTTTCTGGATTGTCTGAGGGTTTGATGGCTTATATGGCTGCAACGCAGTTCCAATAATAATCCCCGGTTTTGTGGCTTTCATCCCTACTCCCGGAACATCAGATGTTGCAATCGGATCACCGGCATTAATAGGTCCGTTTTTGGCGCTGACCAGAACATACGCTTTTCCGGATGTAACGAGAGGATATTTGTCTTTGGTATCTGAATCTATAAACGAGATTGCGGGACGGGTAGTCACAATTCCCACGACATTTTCATCATAGGCTTTGTTACTGACAAAGAACCCACTATCAACAGAGGAAATAATATATCCATCAACTATATTCCGACCGGCAATGTCTACGTAGTTTGCCACACTGTAGGAGACTTCATCTGCACGAACCGGTGAGAGAGAGATAGTACATAAAAACGATATTAATAATACTAATATCACAGTACCAGAAACTACTGCCTTATTTATATACATATCATGAGTCTATATGTATTAATAGCAAAAAGCAAGGATTTAGAATGTATTTGGTTTTTTTGTATGAGGTTTGACAAAAGTAGAAAAATATAAAAAAACATTATTTGAGGCTCTGTAATAGATAAAAAAGATTGTTAAAATTCAGAGCAGATACTCTATTTTGTTGTTATACCAGCTTAAAAGAAAAAAGATAATTATACGTACCAGATACTCATATTACTGTACATTTATAGTATTTTCATAGTTGCTATTATTTTTTTAGATGTTTTATCTGCGCTACCGATTTTGTTCAACTTTTTTCCTACCCATTCACTTGTCTAAAAGGCCCCAAAACTCTTAGTACATACTGCTAAAAAATTACCTCTGTGTTCCATCATGCATCATATATGTGTATATAGAAAATTCACGTATGAGTCATAAAACACACCAACACCCAAGATTTAGATGTTTAGATTGAAAAAACAATCTAAAACCCCTTTTTTTTCACTTCCCTATAATGAATCTAGTCTTATGTCCAGACTGGCTCTGTAGCCTATCTATTTTTTTTACGAAATGCACGATTCCTGGTTCAAACAGTACGATCCTGAGCAAACACAAAATGAATCTCACCATCAAAAAATGATGGCTCGATCTGCTGTGGTTAAATTCATCCTAGTACTTGCACTCCTTGGTATTCCGGTTCTCGCAGTTCCCCTTTCCTATGGATTTATCGCACTGTTTCCGCAACTTGCAGGCGTTCCATCTGCACCTCCCGGTATCTCTCAGGAGCTCTCCAATCCAGATGTTCTCGCAGAAACAGATGCTACCGATTCCGCACGTATTCAGTTTAATCTCGATACCGTCTTTAACGATAATGTCTACGTAGATGGAGAGCTTCTGGTACAGGGTAGAACTATTTTTTCCGGAGCTGTGGAAGCACCAAATCTTATCTACGAAGTAATCGCCGGAGAAGGTCTTGAACTTACCGGAGATCAAAATATCACGTTAGTAAATACAGGAGTGATCAGTATCCAGGGAGAGACCGGAGCCGTCGAGTTTATAGAGGGTGCAGGCATCGATATTGATGGACTTACAATCTCCAATACCGGTGTGACTTCGTTTCAAGGTGCAACCGGCGCAATTTCCTTAGAAGAAGGAACAGGAATCAGCATTAACGGGAATACCATCGGACTGAGCAAAACCTTTGTAGAACGTGCATTTACTACGATTGCAGTTGCTGGACAAGAGAGTCTTCAGGCAGGAGGAACTACTTCTACTCTTACCTTCGAAGCTGGTCCAGGCATTGTTATTAATACCAGTGCCGGTTCAAACGCAATCACCATCAGTTCCGGGTCTTCAGCAAGTGGATTTATTGATGATGGCTCAGTGATACGCTTAATTAATTCTAACGATTCGCTTGGCATTGGAACATCCAATCCCCTTTCTCAATTCTCAGTCGGTGCAAACTCTGAGTTTCAGGTTACTTCAACAGGGGCCATTGCTGCCGCCACCGGAATTTCCTCTACTGGAACCATCACCTTCGGCGGACTTGCCAACGGGCTTCTGCGAACCGATTCAAGCGGAGTGCTCTCTGTGGCTGCGGTTGGAGTTGACTACGAAGCCCCACTCGCGTTTGGTTCGGGACTCAGCCGAACCGTAAATACGGTATCACTGGGGGAGCTGAATCAGACCTGGAATCAGACAGGTGCGTTTGATATTTTTCTGAATAATCCAAACTCTCAACTTCGTATTCTGGAATCTGTAGGAAATCAGTATTATGGTTCACTGGATGTCGGAGATCTCTCTAATAATCAGATTTACACCCTACCAGATGAGAGTGGTGAAATCTGTTTAAGCACCGGCAACTGTGTCGGAAGCGGTGGTGTAGGTGGAAGTGGTTCGGATGGCAGACTGGCCAGGTTTAACGGATCATTCAATCTGGAGGACAGCTCCATTAATGATCAGTATTCCGGCGGTGTTGGATTAACGATTGACGCAGATGGAGAGGTTGGAATTGGAACCAGCAGTCCTGCCTATGCACTGGATGTTGCCGGAGCGATTAAAGTTGGGAATGGTTCTGCATTAATTCTTGGTCAGTCAGCAACTGATCCGGTAACTGCAGATGATGGTTCTTTATATTACAATACAACTGATAACCGCTTCCGCTGCCGAGAGAACGGTATCTGGAAGTTTTGTGATACTTCGATCTCAGGAGGTTCTATTACCGGAGCAGGCGCTACTGGCCAGGTTACATTCTTTAGTGATCCAGCAACAATCAGCGGTTCCAATAATCTCTTCTGGAATAACGCCACGGGACGCTTTGGTATTGGGACCAGTGCTCCTTCCGCAGCACTTTCTGTAGGAAACACTTCCCAGTTCCAGGTTAACTCAACAGGAAGCATTGCTGCTGCGACCGGTATCACCTCAAGTGGAACTATTACCTTTTCATCATTGGGTTCAGGTATTGTAAAAAGCACTGCGGGCACATTATCTGTGGGGACAGTGAATCTGGCTACGGAAGTATCAGGAACTCTGGGAGTTGCAAATGGTGGTACTGGTGCTACTTCGTTCACGTCCAACGGAGTTGTACTAGGAAATGGTACCGGGGCATTCGGTAGTACACTGGCTCCTGTTGCCGGGCAGATCCTCATGGGAAATGCGTCAGGCATTCCTACCTTTACCACCGTTTCGGGAGACGCAACAATTAATGGAACAGGAGTTGTTTCACTTGCCCCGAGTGGGGTTACCAGCGGCACATACGGATCATCTACGCAGGTTCCCCAGTTTACGGTAGACGCAAAAGGAAGACTGATTTCCGTCTCAAATGTCAGTATCTCGTCAGTACCTGCCGGTGGAACTACTGCTGATTATCTGCGGGGGGACAATACCTGGGCAGTCCTCAATACGACCGCGGTAACCGAGGGTACCAATCTGTACTTTACCAATGCCCGGGCTCGAAATGCAATCTCCGCTACTGCTCCTATTGCATATAACACATCGACCGGGGTAATCTCCTGTCCAACTTGTATTACCTCAGGCACCGGCGGCTATGTAACATCGGTAAACGGACTTGATGGAGATATTACTATTAGTGGTGCAGCCAATCAAATTTCGGTTACTGAAAACGCCAATACCATAGAGTTGACATTGCCCCAGAATATTGGCACCGCATCTTCTCCATCATTCGCCGGAATCACACTTTCAGGCTTGGCAACAAGCCAGGGTCGTGGATTACTCACTGTTAACAACACTGGTACTACAGCCCGTCTGGCAGATGGGACAGCCGGACAGTTCCTAACAACTGACGGTGCCGGCAATCTATCATGGACAGCAGGAGCAAGCGGTACTGTTACCCAGATTAACACCACGGCTCCTCTTACCGGAGGCCCGATTACTTCAACCGGAACCATCGGTATTCAGCAGGCAACCGCCCTTCAGGGAGGATACCTCTCCGCAACTGACTGGAATACCTTTAATAATAAACAAAAAACACTAACGTTTGGAAACTTAACAAGCAGAACCGCAGGTGTAACAGTTACCGGTGGGGCAGGTGCAGTTATAGGCTCTGGGACAAGCATTAGCATTCAGACAGCATCTGGCTCACAAACGGGATTACTCTCTTCCACTGACTGGACAAACTTTAATAATAAACAAAATGCCCTTCCTGTGGGAACAACAGCACAGTATCTCCGTGGTAACTTAACCCTGGGGACACTCGATACATCGGTGGTACCGGACTGAACTGGACCTACAATGATGCGGCTAACATTCTGACCGGAAATGTTACGCTCAGCGCATTTAACACTGATGATCTTACTGAAGGCTCTCTAAACCTCTATTGGACACAAGGTCGCTTTAATACGGCCTTTGCGGCTAAAACTACAGATGACCTGACTGAGGGTAGTACCAATCTGTACTTTTCGAATGAGCGGGTTGATGACCGGACCGCAGCACTGATTCAGAATGGGACCGGGTTAAGCTGGACATATAATGATGTCTTAAATACCTTAACCGGAAACGTTTCTTTGTCTGCATTTACAACGGACAATTTAAGCGAGGGATCTACAAACCTGTACTGGACACAACCTCGATTTGATACGGCATTTGCAGCAAAAGATACCGATGATCTCGCTGAGGGTACCACCAATGTATACTTTACCCAGGCACGCGCACGTTCTGCGCTGTCAGGAACCAGCCCAATTGCCTACAATACAGCAACAGGCGTAATCTCCTGTCCGACCTGTTTAACAACCAGCTCGACAAACTATGTATCTTCCTTAAACTCGCTCACCGGGGCATTGACTGTTCAAGGAACCACAAATCAAGTGAACGTGAATACAGCGGGATCAACAATTACCCTGTCAACCCCACAGGATATTCATACTGGCGCTACTCCCCGATTTGCTGCTTTGACACTCGATACTCAGACAGGATTAGTACTTGATCCATATGGAACTAACAGCGGAAACACTTCGGAGATTCGGTTTAAGGAACTCTCGACGAATGGTTCAAACTATGTAGGATTTAAAGCTCCAAACACCATTAATGTTCCGAACACCGTCTGGGTTCTGCCGGGTGGAGACGGCTCGACCAACCAGGTTCTGGCAACTGACGGCAGCGGCAATCTGTCGTGGATTGATGTCAGTGCCGGATCAGGAGCTTCAAGCGGTACGGTAACTCAGATTAATACTGGTTCCGGATTAACTGGTGGTCCCATTAGTACTTCAGGAACAATTTCTGTTGATGCACCAACCTGTTCATCAGGGGAAGCGCTTTCCTGGAATGGCACTGGATTTGAATGTACTGCTTTCTCGGGTGGCGCAGGAACGATTACGCAGATTAACACGTCCGGCCCGTTAACCGGTGGGCCTATTACATCTACTGGTACCATCGGAATTACCCAGGCTGGATCAACGACGGACGGATACCTTTCATCAGTAGACTGGAACACCTTTAATAACAAGTTCACCTTACCATCATTAACTTCCGGATCAATCCTGTTCTCAAACGGCTCGACCATTGCACAGGATAATGCGAACTTTTTCTGGGATAACACCTCTAAAGAACTTGGCATTGGAACAAACACGCCGGCAGCAGCGCTTTCTGTAGGAGCCGGTTCTGAATTCCAGGTTACCTCAGGCGGAGAGATCGCTGCCGCACAGGGTATCACCTCCGCTGGAACAATTAGATTTACCGCTCTGGCCACTGGCCTCAACACTCGTCTCACCTTAATTGGCGCCGATGGCACGGTCAGTACCCTGGCAGATGGGACCGCAGGACAAGTATTACGTACGAATGGAAATGGTGGCTACTCATGGATAAACGCTGCAACAGGGACTGTTACCCAGATCAACACTACCGGACCGCTGAACGGTGGACCAATTACCTCAACTGGAACATTAAGCATTGATCAGGCAACTGCTGCACAGGATGGTTACTTGAGCGCCACTGACTGGAACACGTTTAACAATAAGCAGAATGCACTTACCTTCGGCAACCTTACCAGCAGCACAACAGGTGTCAGCATTATCGGTGGTACCGGAGCAGTGATTGGGGCCGGCACCAGCATCTCGATTCAGACTGCTTCAGGATCTCAGCCGGGACTGCTCTCCGCTGCTGACTGGAACACCTTTAACAACAAGCAAAACGCAATTACCACCGGTACTACCGCTCAGTACCTGCGAGGTGATCTGAGCCTGGCTACGCTTGACACCTCTATTGTGCCGGAGAACGGCAATCTGTACTTTACCGCTGAACGGGTAGACGACCGAACTGCAGCTCTGATCCAGAATGGCACAGGCTTGAGCTGGACCTACAACGATGTCGCAAACACTCTTACCGGTAATGTCACGTTAGCTCCATTTACCACAGACAACCTTGCTGAAGGGAGTACCAATCTTTATTGGACACAGGGCAGATTTGATACCGCATTTAATGCAAAAGATACTGATGATTTAACCGAAGGTGCTTCTAATTTGTACTTTACCCAGGCACGGGCTCGGGCTGCTATTTCCGCAAGCACTCCGATTAATTACAACTCAACCACCGGTGTAATTTCATGTCCGGACTGTGTCACCTCTACAGGAGGCAGCTATGTCTCATCACTCAATGGTCAGACTGGAGCCCTCACCTTAACCGGCACGACAAATCAGGTGAACGTGAACACAGCAGGATCAACAATTACCCTGTCGCTCCCCCAGAACATCCATACCGGAGCAAACCCGACCTTTGCAGGAATCCGTTTAAGCGGACTAGCCGCTGCTCTGGGAACCAGCACAGAACTGGTAGTAGTGGATGGAAACGGGGATACAGCTTCTCTCGCTGACGGAAATGCGGGACAGGTCTTAACCACCGATGGAGATGGAAACCTCAGCTGGGTTTCCGCAGCAGGTGGGACGGTAACCCAGATTAATACTACTGGACCCATCACGGGCGGACCAATTACCTCGACTGGAACGATTGGTATTACTCAGGCGACTACTTCAACTGATGGATACCTCAGTTCGACAGACTGGAACACGTTTAATGCCAAGCAGGACGCAATCACCACCGGAACCACTGCTCAGTATCTGCGCGGAGACCTGAGTCTCGCAACACTCGATACGTCTGCAGTGCCAGAGAATGGCAATCTGTACTTTACGAATGAGCGACTGGATGACCGCGCAGCTGCTTTGATTCAGAATGGAACTGGTTTAAGCTGGACTTATGATGATGGTGCAAATACTTTAACCGGAAACGTATCCCTTGCCTCATTTGACACCGACGATCTGGCAGAAGGAGCAACCAATCTCTACTTTACTACCGCTCGAGCACGCGCAGCTATTTCCGCAACCAGCCCGATCTCCTACAGCTCAGCAACCGGAGTGATCTCTTGTCCAACCTGCGTTACAACCAGTAGCGGCGGGTATGTAACCTCACTCAATGGATTGACCGGTGCCATTGATATTGTTGGCACACCAAATCAGGTGAACGTGAACGAATCTGGATCAGAGATTACCCTATCACTCCCTCAAAATATTCATTCAGGCGCCAGTCCCACCTTTAGTGGACTAACCTTAAGCGGGGTTACAGCCGGAGCAGGTTCTGCAACTGAACTACTCTCTGTAAATGGATCAGGCGTTGTAGGAGTAGTTGCAGATGGTGATTCAGGAGAATTCCTAACCACGGATGGAAACGGTAATCTATCATGGGTAGCGGGAGCAACCGGCACCGTAACGCAGATTAACACCACCGGACCAATCACGGGCGGACCAATTACCACCACCGGAACTATTGGAATAACGCAGGCAGGATCAACCACGGACGGCTACCTTTCTTCAGTAGACTGGAACACCTTTAATAGTAAACAAAATGCGCTGACGCTGGGAAACCTGACGACCTCTACGTCGGGTGTCTCTATTACCGGCGGTACCGGCGCGGTGGTTGGTTCCGGAGCAACGGTAAACATCCAGACTGCAAACAGCACACAGCCGGGGTTGCTTTCTGCGGCAAACTGGAATACATTCAATAACAAGCAGGATGCTATTACTACTGGCACTACGGCACAGTATCTCAGAGGAGATCTGAGCCTTGCCACTCTCGATACTTCTGCAGTGCCGGAAAACGTAAACCTGTACTTTACCAATGAACGAGTAGATGACCGCGCAGCGGCACTGATTCAGAATGGGACCGGACTAAGCTGGACGTATAACGATGTGCTCAATACACTTACTGGAAATGTAAGTCTTTCAGTGTTTACCACTGATGATCTCGCGGAAGGATCAACTAACCTGTACTTTACCCAGTCACGTGCTCATGCGGCGCTGTCCGGTGTCAGCCCGATTACCTACAACTCCACCACCTGAGAGATCTCCTGTTCTACCTGTCTGACTAGCGGCGGCAACTATGTATCATCTTTGAATTCAGTCGTCGGAGCCATTACTCTCCAAGGGACAACAAACCAGGTGAACGTGAATACTGCTGGCCAGACCATTACCCTGTCGCTCCCCCAGAATATTCATACCGGTGCCAGCCCTACCTTTACTGGACTTACCTTAAGTGGTATCGCTGCCTCTGCTGGATCGGCAACCGAGCTGGTTACGGTAAATGGATCGGGAGCCTTTCGGAAAGTCACGGATGGCAATGCCGGTCAGTTCCTGACGACTGATGGTGATGGAAACCTCAGTTGGGTAACCGCAGCAGGAGGTACCGTAACCGGGAGTGGAACACAAAACTATCTGCCGAAGTGGAATGCCGCTGGTACAGGTCTTATAAACTCGCTTGTCTTTGATAACGGTACAAACGTAGGCATCGGTACCGCAACTCCTGATAAAACGCTTACTGTTGCAGGGCCAGCAAATGGATTTGGTGCATCTATAGCTAGAACTCTTACTATCGGGGAATGGTCAGGTATTCATTTTGGGTACACGGAGTTTAATAATACCTTTCAGAAGTCAGGCATTGTATTTGAACGACTTGATGCAAATGCACGCGGAAGCATTCATATTCTCAACAATAATGCAGCTACCACAGCAAATGCATCGCTGGCTGATGCTCGGCTCACTATTCAATCTGATGGAAACGTCGGTATTGGCACCACAACACCTTCTACCAAACTCGATATCGTAGGTAATGGAAATTCAGCTCCGGAAGTACTAACGATACGTAATAGTGGAACAGCAGCACATACCGGGCTCTCATTCTACAATGCATCTAATGATGGCGGCTTTAGAAACACGTTTAGTGCATACAAATCCCGTGGAACATTAAGCTCCCCAACTAATGTAGGAGCAGATGATTCTGTCTTTTCAATAATAGGAAACGCTTATATTAATAACGCCTGGAGAACAAACACCAGTATCGAATTTATGGTCGGGTCGGGACCGGGAGTCAACAGCTACCCGTCGTATATGAGCTTCTTTACCACAGATACTAATCAGACATCACGATCTGAACGGTTAAGAATTGCATCAAACGGAAGTATCGGAATCGGTACCACCAGCCCTGGAGCCCTTCTGGACGTAAATGGTACCGCCCGTTTTAGAAGCTCTACTAATACTGCTTCATATCTGGAAGTTGTTGGAATTGCAACAGATAATCGTATTGGTCTTCAGACGCAGACAGGTGCACGAATCCTCACCGGAAATGCAAGTAGTTGCATGAGTTTTGGTCCTGGAAGCTTATATACAGCTTTTGGTTGTAGCGGTAGCATAGGATTCCGTGTAGGAGAGAATTTCCCGGCAATAACAGGTGCAATTTTTGGAACTGATACATCAGGAGGAACACATAAGTCTCTTGCAATTGGAACACCAAACGCACCCGTGCTCTCATCTTTCGGAGAAACGGATATTATTGACCTAGGTACCGTTTCTTTCTCGGGTAACACATGGTCTGGTGTTCGTCCTTCAATTCGCATGACTGCAAGCGCCTTTAATCTGCGCGTAAATGGAGGGACAGGGCAAAATAATCCGGGAACCTCTGCTCTGTATATTGATAGTACTGGGAATATCGGTCTTGGTACAGTATCTCCGGGCACAACACTTGATGTAAACGGCAATATGCAGGTACGAGGACAGGGTAACATTCGACTTGCAGATGCTGACTCCTCCAACTACGTTGCACTTCAGTCCCCTGCTGCATTAAGCGCTAATTACACCCTCACACTGCCAAATGCTGTTGCCGGGGGCTCAAACTATGCACTGGTCGGCGATGGAACGGGAACACTCAGCTGGTACAACCTGTCATCGTTTGGAACAGGAACGGTAACTGGCTCGGGAGCTGAAAATTATCTCACCAAGTGGGATTCCGCAGGAACAGGTCTGATAAGCTCACTCATTTATGATGACGGAACGAGTATCGGCATCGGTACAACAAACCTGTATCGTCAGTTAACCCTGAGTGGTGGCCTGAATATCGATAACGGGGACTTAAATGACGGTACGCTTTTTGAAGCACTGGTATTTGGAGAAGGTGGTGGTAGCGGTGAAGGCATTGCTTCAAAACGTACCCCGGGAGGAAATCAGTTTGGGCTGGACTTCTTCAGCGGTGGTGTTCCACGTATGCATATAACAAACGGTGGAGCTGTAGGTATTGGTACCGCTGACATCAGGCCATATAGTAACTTTACCTTTGCACAGCTTGATGATCCGGTATTTGTAATGGAAGATCAGGGTGATGGTGTTGATTATCTGGCAACAAATGCCCAAAACTTTATTATGGGAAGTGAAGGGAATCTGGTATTTAAGACCGGCGTTAATTTCTCGGATGATGGTCCAATTGTTTCAGGCATAAACAGAATGACTATCGATGGAACCACAGGGAATATCGGTATTGGAACTGATACCAACCCGATAAGAGCACGTCTGCACTCTATTGCAACATCAGAACAGCTGCGCATGGGATATGATGATTTAAATTACACAAGCTTTACTGTTTCCAGCACAGGAGACCTTACTCTGGCCCCATCAGGAGGAAATACCATTATTTCCGGAGCACTGGTACTGGGCAACTTAGCAGCTGATCCCGCTGGCACCAACGGCGCTACCTACTATAACACCACCACCAACCGGTTCCGCTGTTATATTGATGGTGCTTGGTCTGACTGCGATGGCTCCGGCTCCGGAACAATCACACAGGTCGGATCTATGACCAATAGTGCTCCATTTTCAAGCGCGGATGCTGACGGCCAGTGGCTTGGTCTGGGAGCGTCTGCCGGCCGCCTTTCCTTTAACCTGAACAGCACCGATCCGGATTCACTCAGTGTACTGGATGCTCGCTTTGGTATTGGAACCGCGGCTCCCGCAGCTCAACTGCATGCAATCAGTACCACCGAACAGCTCCGTCTTGGGTATGACGCATCCAACTATCTGTCAACAACGGTTGGTTCAACGGGAGGGGTGACATTCGATGCGACCGGAACCGGCTCACGGTTCACTTTTGCAGACGACGTCTATATGAACACCGGTAATCTGATACTCGGAACCGGTACCTCAACTAACGCCTTGCTGACCTTTAACTCAACCGGCATTGGAGAAACCTCCCCAACGATCGGCAGTACCACGGCAGGAGACCTGACTTTGTCTGCACCAACGGGCAAGGTTCAGCTTTCTGGAGGAAGCGGTGATATCATTCTGAATCCGGTAAACAGTAACCTGCGGGCAAATCTGACCGGAACGGGCGATTTCTTGATCCAGGATGATACTTCCACGTTCGTAACATTTGCCGACGATAGAACAACGACCTTTGACTTTGCGGGTACCACTGCCAATGCGATTACCGCTAATGTGAACAGTCTGACGAGCGGTAAGGCTTTGGCTATCGCTACCACCAGCAATGGACTTTCATCAGAAGCACTGCTGGAACTGGCAAGTTCAGCAACGGGAACTTCTACTGCATTCACCGGAGATATTGCTTCAATTCAGTACAGTCCAACCTACACAGGAGGTACCGGCCTGAACTCTACCGGAAGTGTTATGGATATCAGCAGGAATCTGACTTTGAACAACACCGGTAATACGCTCACTGTTTCCGGAGATCTCTTCCGTATCTCGGATACCTTTACTCAGACTGCCGGAACCCTGGCAATTACCGCGAATACCGCTTCAATTTCCCGAAGCTGTCCCACCGGTGTTACCTGTAGCGGAGCATTGCTGTATATCAATTCATCCGGTAGCGGTGTTGATAGTGTTGGCTTACAGATTGCCAATACCGGCGGCACCTTAACTTCGGACATCCAGCTTCAAAATGGTGAGACCATCTCAAATAGTACAGACGGACAAATTAAGATCGGAAACACAGCCTCACTGGTATTGGGAGCACAAGCCAGTGACCCAACCGGCACCAACGGAGCAACCTACTACAACACGACTACCAATAAATTCCGCTGTTACCAGAATGGCGCCTGGATGGACTGTATTAGTACCGGCACTGGCAGCGGCACCATTGGCGGATCAGGTACTGCCGGAGTTCTGACTCGCTGGGCAAGTAACGGAACCGATCTGGAAGATGCCTCAATTCAGGATCTGGGAACCGCCATTGCCATGACGATCGATTCATCGGGTGATATTGGCATCGGCACAACCGGACCTTCAGCGGCACTCGAAGTAATGAGAACCACAGAGCAGCTGCGCTTAAGTTACGATCTGAGTAACTACTTCTCCACCACGGTCAGTTCAACCGGTGGGGTGACCTTCGATGCAGCAGGGAGTGCAACCGGATTTACTTTCAGTGACAATGTAGGTATTGCATCCGGCGGCCTTACGCTGGGAACCGCAGGAACTTCCAACGGGTTGCTGACCTTTAACTCATCCAGTCTGCTGGTGACTGCACCCTCAATCGGCAGTAACGCAGACGGAGACCTTTCGATTCTTGCCCCATCAGGAGTAGTAAATATCGGAAGTGGAACCGGCGATATCGTTCTCGATCCGGGTACCAGCAACCTGGTCGCCAACCTGACCGGTTCTGGAGACTTTACGATCCAGGACAATGGCGGAACATTTGTAACATTCTCAGACACTGGCGTTACCACCTTTGATCTTCCCGCAACAACCGCAGACGGAGTTATCATGAACGGTGACGGACTGACCACTGGTGATGTTCTGACATTGTCATCCCTCTCCAGTTCACTCTCCACTGGTGGATTACTGGATATGAGTTACACCTCAACCTCTGGTTCCACTGCCTATACCGGAAGTCTTGCAAACATTACCTTTAATAAGACACTCACCGGCGGAGTTGGTCTTGATAACACCGGAACCCTGCTGGATATTTCACGAAACCTGACCTTAAACAATACGGGCAATACGGCGACTGTCTCCGGAGCTGCATTCTCGGTTACAGACACCTTTACCCAGACAGCAGGAACGCTGTCACTCACCAGCAATACTGCACAGATAACCCGTGTGTGTCCAACAGGCGTTACCTGTAGTGGATCGCTGCTGTCACTCACCGGAAGCGGCGCCGGCACAGATACGTCCGGATTATCAATCTCGAAATCATCCGGAACATTAACTACTGGTATCGTCGTTGGTTCCGGAACCCAGACTATTGGAACAGGTATCCGACTGGGATCAACCGGAATCACAACAGACATTCAGTTCCAGAATAATGCAACGCTGAGTAATGACACATCCGGTCAACTTGCCGTATCAGCAAATACATCTCTGGTTCTTGGATCAGCATCTTCCGATCCAACCGGAACCAATGGTGCAATTGTATTACAATACCACCTCGAACACCTTCCGCTGTTATCAGAATGGTGCATGGGCAGCATGCGGCGGTTCAGGAAGTGTTTCAGGAACAGGAACAGCAAACCGGCTGACCCGCTGGAACTCCGGAGGCACTGCACTCGAGGATAGCTCAATCAATGATCTGGGGTCAGCGGTAGCCATGACAATCACGCATCCGGAAATGTTGGTATTGGCAATGCTTCACCGACAGCCCTGTTTGATATCGATGCTAACTCACTCTCTACCGGAGTCGCCCTTGATCTGTCCTCTACTTCGACTTCGTTCTCAAGTGGGACTCTGGCCAATATCAGCTGGAATCCGACCACGACAACCACTGCTACTGGCGACCTGTTCCGCTTAAGCATTAATTCAAACGCGAATATTGGAAACTTTATCAATATTCTGGATAACAATACCTCTATCTTCTCGGTCTCCGAATCCGGCTTTACTACCTCACTGCCAGTCAGCTTTACCGCACCGGGAGACCTGTCAATCGCGTATGACATTGCAATGACAAATCAAACCGCAAGTTATATCCGGTCCAATGCCCCGCTCTATATTGATGCAGGTGAGGTATTTGAGAGCAACAACCTGACACTCACCACCTACAATAGCGGTCGCATCGTCCTTGAAGGTGCCGGTGGTATTGATATTGGCGGAAATACCCTGCCAACCATCGATAACAGCTACTCACTCGGTGCTTCTGGTAATCGCTTCACCGAAGTCTTTGCAACGAATGGTACAATCAATACTTCAGATGCGCGTCTCAAGACAAACGTTGCATCTATGGAAGCTGGCCTTGCAGAGATCATGCAACTGCGTCCGGTATCCTATGACTGGAGCGATGGTTCTAATGAACAAAAGAAACTCGGTTTAATTACGCAAGAAGTTCAACAGATACTGCCTCAAGTGGTCCATGTCGGCAATGATAAAAACAAGACGCTCGGTATTTCTTATTCAGACGTGATTCCGGTACTCATCAGTGGCATTCAAGAACAGCAATCAATGATCGATACGATCACACTGGCCGGCCAGGATAGCAAGAGTAAGACTGACGCGCTTAACGCTCAGGTCTCATCGCTCAGTTCACAAACCAATACCCGTATCTCACGGATTGAAGCCGGGATGGCTACGATGTCTGCAGCACTGGCTTCACTTGAAGGAGCTGATATAAACAAGGTGTCGTCCATCGAAGCAGGATTAGCCAGCCTTGAAGTCCGTACTGCTTCGTTGGAAACCGAAGTTGCCAGCCTGAGCGCAAAGCTGACCGACCTGGTGCTCGGCGCTACTACCGCATCCGGATCAGGATCATTGGCCACTACCAGTGCAGAATTGGACGCCTTGACTGTTTCCGGCAACGCCAACCTGAACGATCTGGGAGTAACCGGAACTATTAATGCCGGTTTACTGAACATCGAAGGACTGGATGCTCTGGGTGAATCTGCGATCAATACACTGGGTGGTCCGCTCAAGCTACAATCACTGGGAATCAACGGTGTGGAGATGGTGGGAGGAAAAGTGGCAATTGATGCCGATGGCAGTATGATTGTCACAGGTGAACTTACTACGAAAAAAGTAAAAATTGATACAACAGAAGAGACTTCGGCAACTATTGGGAAAGGCACCGTACTCACCGGAGACACAACTGCCATCATCGAGACCACCTCGATCACCGCGGACTCACTGGTCTTTGTAACGGCAACCACCAAGACCGGCCGCACCTTATCAGTCACAGCTCAAGTGACCGGAGAATCCTTTACCATCGAACTGTCCGGTGTAGAAACAAAAGACATCACCTTTAACTGGTGGATTGTTGATTCCGTTCAACAATAATGGGCGGGATCACCTGACGGTTCTTTTTCTGTGGAGATTCTTTTTCCTGTCTTAATATTGCAGAGAGTAGAATTTCACTCGCACCCCTTTTTACTAAAAAACCCCGCTCAAGGCGGGGTTTTTAGCTTTGATTCGCAATAGCGAACGAAAGAGTTATTTCATAACCTTTTCTTCTACGCGTTCATACGAGTAGATCTCCTCTTTACTAAACCAGAGAGGAATCTCGTACTCTGCTTCCTCAACATTTCCGGATGCATGCAGCAGGTTCTTGATTGCACGTGCATCACGATTGGCAAGGTAAGATGAGTCATAGGCAAAGTCACCACGAATGGTGCCCGGATTTGCCAGCAAGGGCAGGGTGTGACCCAGCATCTTACGAACCAGTTCAACTGAATGAGGCCCTTCCAGAACCATTGCCAGTACTGGTGACTCCTGCATATACTGAATCAGCCACTCGCGAATCATTTTACCGATCTCGAGAGTATCCTCAGTACCGTGGCGTTCCTTTGCGTCGATACCATACTTTTGATAATTTTCGAGGGTCTTCTCCCCCATTCCGCGCAAGAATTCTTCGCGGGTAACCGGATAATGCTTTGCAGCAAGATCGTTGGTAACCATGGTCATGCGAGCTGCCACAACCTTGAGTCCGACCTTTTCAAAACGGGTCAGGATTTCTCCCATAACACCGCGCTGAACTGCGTCCGGCTTAAAGATGATTAATGTCTGTTCCATAAGACTACATCGTGAATTAATAATAGACCATCATTATACCACGTGAGTTTTTTGATACTGAAATCGAATCTGTTACAGATTGTAGTAGTAGCGCAAAAAGTAAGCAAGTTTCTCATAGTACACGACCGTGATTATTGCACCAAACAGCATAAATGGCCCAAACGGCACCTTACTGCGTACACCTTTTTTTCTCAGTGCCAGCAATACGACTCCAACCGCAGTACCTGCCATAAATGACCAGTACAGCGCAACCAGACCGAACTTAACTCCCAATAATAACCCGAAGTTCGCGGCCAGCTTGACATCACCAAACCCCATACCCATTCCCCGGGTAACTACAAATACTGCCAGCATAGGGAGCATCACTACCAGTGCAGCGAGTACCCGTTCACCAATAAACACCCATTGGATATCACCTACAAAAAATAACAACCCGGTAAAAACAGCAATCGCAACCTGAATTTCATCAGGGATAATAAAGTACTTCATGTCTGCTATATAAATTACGATAAAGCAGGAAATAATAGCCAGTACCAGAGCTTTTACCAGAAGCACATCGGCGGAGTACGCACTGCCTTCGTAAAAGATGTTGGTAAGATTGGGAAACTGTTCGCGAAAAAAAGATACTGGAAAAAAGTGCCAGACCGCAACGTAGAGAGATCCGGTGAGAAACTCACTAAAGGGATAGTACCAGGATAATTTGGTTTTACAGTTTTTGCATGCTCCTCCTTGTAAGAAGTAGGAAACCACCGGAATCAGTTCTCGCCAGGTTAACTGCTTTTTACAGGTATCACAGCGGGACCTGCCGGTAATCGGTATATCGTTTGATAATCTATCTGCAAGCACATTCAAAAATGACCCCATACAGAGTCCTGTTACGAAGAGAATGACATATACCGCCACTGTCAGAGGATCCATTTACTTATTGTACTCTAATTGAATATCGTTTTTCTCGAAGGGTCCGATAATAGTAAAGTTAAGACGTTCCGGCCGGAAACAATCAGTAGCAACAGCTACCACATCGTCGATGGTGACCGCGTCTATTCTGCGGGTAACTTCTGCAGGCATGATGATCTCGTTTTCGAGCAGCAATCGACTGCCAAAGAACGATGCAACCGAATGAGAGTCTTCCAGTGACAGTACCATTCGTCCTTTCATCATCTCTTTTGCCCGCTGCATCTCTTGTGAAGTGATGTCACCGGTTTTCATGGTTGAGTACTGTTCAAGAGTTACATTGAGCGCTTCCTGGACTTTTTCTTTCTGGATCGCAACACCTGCCTGAGTGACGATGTTTCCGACATCGGTGTAAAATTCACGACCGGTTGAAATGTAATAGCACAATCCGCGACGTTCACGAACATTGATAAACAGACGGGATGACATACCACCACCAAGAATAGTACTCAGAACTGAGAGTGCGTACCGTCGTTTATCGTGGAACGGAAAGGTACGGAATCCCACACAAAAATGTGCCTGTTCCGTTTTTTTATATTGTATATTTTTACGCGGTTTCTCCTGCATATCGGTAACAGTGACTACATCAGAAGCAGTTCCCTGCTGCCAGTGACCAAACTTTTGTTCCGCCAGAGCAATCAAGTCTTCTTCACGAAACTGTCCCTCAAAGCCTCCTGCCAGAACCAGTACCGCATTTGTCGGCACGTACCGTTCTGCAAAATAGTCCAGGAATGTCTGCCTGGTAGCACTAGTTACCGTTTCCTTCGTACCGATAATATCATAGCCTAGGGGTGATCCGGCATAGAGTAGCTCTTCGAACAGGTCTCCGACTTTGCGTGAAGGCATGTCCTCGTACATATTCATCTCTTCGATGATTACTCCTTTTTCCCGTTCAATCTCTTCCGGATCCAGAGTGGGAGACAGAATCATCTCAGAAACGACGTCCAGGACCCGTTCCACATGTCGCACCGGTGCCTTAATCCAGTATCCGGTATGATCTTTGTCAGTAAATGCATTAAACACACCGCCCAGCCCTTCAATTGTCGAAGAAATCGTGAGCGAATCAGGGTAGTTTTTACTTCCCTTGAAGGCCATATGCTCAAAAAAGTGGGCAATCCCGTTGTTGCTCTCTGTCTCAAATCGAGAACCTGCACCTACCAGCAACAATGCGGTAAATGACGGAAAGGATTTTGTGTCCTGGATCACAACCCGAAGTCCATTGTGAAGTGTTTTAATAGTAGGTTGCATGCGGTTTATTGTACTATACGTATCCTCGAATCACAACGAAGAAGGAAGGAGCTGTCTTCTCTCTGCCTGAAACACATACCGCAACGGCAAACTCATCGGAAGGGGTATATAAGAATGAGGAGAATTTGCTGAATCAGGACCAGAATCAGGACGCCGATAAAAATAAGCACTCCCAGTACCGCGCTTTGCTCAGCGGTACGATACGTGTTCAACAGCCGTGAACGAAGTTCTTCGAAAAACTCTTTTGAGAAAACCGGGTTCATACATGTTATTCTACAACACTCAGGCTTACATATTTAGATAATCTTATCTTTTTGTTCATTTTTTTTCTCCCAAAATACTGCGTCATATATCTTTACGTATTGCAATATAATTTTGACTACATATATAATGTGTATTCGATATGCATACAATATGTAAAAACGAACTTTTCTTGTACGACGAGATAATCACTGTCCTATCAGTTTATTACCCTTATACCGCCAATGTATAAAAAATTGATATTAACAGGAATACTCAGTTTTTTTATCACATCTTCTATTGCAAGCGTTGTCTTAGCAAGTCGTAACAATCCAAAAAATAATCCTTCCACTCCTTCACAAAAATACATTAATCAAAAAGGAACTATTACCGATGTCTTTGCCTCTGACCATGAGACAGATATTCAAAGCGAGACAGTACGGTATAGAGAGGATGTTCCCGATAAAATGGGCGCTCTGATTGTGACATCTCAACCGGCAGTTCCACCCGCTCCCCCGCAGCTGAATTTAAGTTCATATACGACTGATGATCTTACAGAAGGTACCTCCAATCGATATTACGCCGATGAGTATGTCCGGAACTATGTGCAATCGTTGCTGGTTGCTGGTGAACATATCTCTATCAGCACCAAAAATAATAAAATTTTTATCGCCGCAACATATCACCAGCGTGTTCCGACGCAAGTTGATCCACCTGCCAGCTATACTGCTGGTCCGGGCCTTGAACTGAGTGGGTCAGAGTTCCGTGCTGCCATAGATAATCAGTCACTGGTATTGCAGGATACAGCACTCGCCGTGTCTGAGAACTGGGTAGCAGAACAGGTAACCCCACTCCTGCCGGAACCCGTCACTAACGAGTTTATCTTGCAACAGCTTGCGCTGGATACTACACTAACTGTTTCTGAGAATAAGCTTGGCGTCAATCCGGCAGCCCTGCCGATTGCTGCCCTCGCTGGCACTGTACCCGTCTCAAAAGGAGGTACTGGGGCAACAACCGTGGCTGACGCCCGCGAACAACTGGGATTAACGGCGGGTGGTTCCGGCGATATCTGGGTCAAGCGGACGGGTGATACCGTTACCGGGTCTCTCCTCTTAAATGGACCGGTGACCATTAGTAATACTCTGTCTGCATCTGCCCCGGTAGTTTTCAATAATAAACTTACGATGAACGGCTTGAACTCAATGATTGATTTAAGTACCGTTGGAAACACCGGTTCTCAAGCGATACTAAAGTTGTCAAATAGAGTTGTCGAAGGTTATGCGAGTGGCTTTAATCGTCATCACGGAAATGAGTTTTTTAATATGGCAAGTGGCGGACCTGATTCAACAATTTTTGGAGGGGGAATAGCGGGAGAACAGATTCGTAGAGTACGGATTCTTGCAAACGGCAAAACAATATGGGGACCTGGAAATGCAGGAATGGATACGTATCTGAGAAGAAGAATTAACACAAACGGAGGCTTACTGATCGGAAGTGAAAACAACAACCGAAATCAAGTCTTACTGAGTATAAAATCATCCCCGGCACAGGTCGCAAATTTACAGGAATGGTGGGATAGCTCTGAAAGCGCACTTGCCTATATCACCAAAGATGGTGGAGCAGTTTTTAACGAACGTTCACTTTCTACTGGATCAGTCAGGATTAAAGGTGGCTTAGACTCGTCCCTTTTCTATTCCGATGCTGCAACTGACCGGATTGGTATAGGAACTTCAACTCCTGCGGGAAAACTCCAGATTACTGTTTCATCCACTAATGCGTTGTTTATTCAAAACAACGGAGGCAGTGACAGTATCCGTGACGATTCAGGAGCACGGCTGACCTCGACAGGTATCTGGACGGATACCTCTGACCGGACCAAAAAAACGAATATCCTGCCGCTTGAGTACGGTCTTGAAGATCTGCTCCAGCTTAACCCGGTAAGCTATAGCTGGCTCTCGAATGGCAGCCGCGACATCGGATTTATAGCCCAGGAAGTACAGGCAGTAATCCCCGAACTGGTCTACGGAACCGAAGGAGATTATAGTCTGTCGTATGGCCACATGTCTGCACTGCTTACCCGCTCGATCCAGCAACAACAGCAATCGGTAGACCGTCTCTCAAAGACAGAATCATCCACCCGGTTACAACTCGAAGCGGTTCAGACCGCAGTTTCCAGTCTGCAACAACGAATCAATGCGCTTGCCACTCCCCCGGAAGACGCTCAAACTGCCACACTGGCGGCATCGATTGCTTCGTTCTCAGCAGAGCTGTCATCGCTGCATGACGAGCTGGCTACCGCTCGTATAGCTGCGGCACTCACGGAGACGGCTCAAACGCTGACTGCCAGTAACGCCGCCGCACTCGAAACGTTGATAGTGAGTGACAATGCCAATCTGCATAACGCTGGATTGACGGGAACCCTGACAGCCGGCATATTGGTACTAGAAGGCTTTACTGACACCGGAGAAGCAACGCTCAATACGCTTTCCGGCGCACTCCACTTGCAGTCCGGAAGAACGGCCCCGATTCGGATGGCCGGCGGTAGCATCGAAATTGGTACAGACGGAACACTTTCGATAAAAGAAGGCATACTTAAAGGAAACGAGATGGTTCGAGGGATAAATGTCAAAGTAGATACCAATATAAAACAAATAGAGATTCGTTTTCCTAAACCCCATCCAACTCTGGAATACGCAGTCTCGGTTACTCCTTCATGGTTGACACAGGTTGCCGTACGATCAAAGTCTGCGGAAGGATTTACGGTTGAGTTTTCTGACAGTCCCCCCTCGGACGCGGCGATTGACTGGATTGTGATGGATTAAGGAGATTGTTCTTCGAAGACATAGGCATAATCAAGATCATACCGGTTTTGAATTTCACGCCGATATGGTAGTAAGTTTTTCCTGATAATCTGATAGAGCAATACGTAAATTACCAGAAATTGATTCCATGGCAGACTCATCGCGATGTGTTTACGTGGAGATGTCCCCCACTGTACATCCCACAATGTCGCGACCGCAAATAACTTGGATGGCAGAAGACCAAAGATATACAAAAAACCATAGAACATAAAAAAGATAAACTGCAGATCACGGGTAAAGATAAACGAAAACAGTACTCGCAAGAATCCACCCAGTAAAATAGTAGCGATCCATACTTTCAGGAAAAACAGTGAGCTATATTGCAGATATAATCCTATTTGTAATCCGATACTAAACAGGAGAAAAAACGGATACAGCGCCTGGTATACCAGATCATATGCCAGCCAGAGCGGATGTTTATGAAACCACTGTGCATTAAGCAGGAACTCCCGGTAATAGGATTTGGACCAGCGTGTCTGCTGAAGCAGCCAGCGCCGGTACTGAGTCGGTGTCTCTGTCTTACAGGTAGCATAGGGAGTAAACACTACTTTCTTACCCACCTCCAGAACCCGGTTTGTAAGATGCCGGTCATCACCATAGGTGCAGCGTTGGTTCAAAAAAGTCTGGTGTACCCAGGGGTCCAGGATTTTTTGCAGCACTTCTCTCCGATACAGCCCCAACGGCCCGGAAACACATGAAACAACACCAAAATAAGATTGTGCCGCCCGTTCGAGATTAAACGCAAACCAGTATCTGAGTGAACTTAAAAATGATAACCAGTTATGAATATTATCAATCGCAACATTTCCGGTTACCGCTCCAATTCCCGGATCTTTCAGTAACTGTGCCATTTTTTCGATTGCATCAGGCTCTACCCGTGTGTCAGAATCGGTCGTAAAGACGGCATCTGCTCCCCGGTCAATATGCATCTGAAACGCGGTATACAGTGCTTCTCGCTTTCCCCGTTTTGGTTGCAGCAGACAGATAAACTGTTTATCAGAGCGCAGTTCCTGTAACCGTTGTACACGCTCTTCCGCACTCAGCTCAGCCAGCACGTAGGGAATAGTCCGAATCTCACTCATACCATTAAACACACCTCTAAAGATGTCACTCATATACCGGTCTGCTTCTTCGTTTCCATCCACCACTACAATCAAGTCACGATGGTGGTCCAGCGCAATCCGTTTGAGCGAGAGCAACGAATTTTCAAAGAGTGTCCGCTCTTCCTGATGTCCTACAACCTGTATGCCGATTTTCAATTGCACGGGTTTGTCTTGAATCGCGGAGATAATCTGATAATTACGAAAAGCAAAAATAAACTGGAGGAAAAGATGCATCATCATCGTAAGTCCGTACACCGTTACGGGAATAAACCAGAGGTTTCCAAAGGTGAGTTGAAACGCATAGCCCAACCCCAGACAGATGATTAAGGCTACAATAAAAACAATTGTCCATATGATATACAAGCGATCAACCCAGACCGGTGATGGTGAACGTACATCAGTACTCATTTGAGCATTGCAGTTTATTTTTTATATGTATAGAATATGTAATATATAAGTATTACATATGTATTTTGAAATGCAAATGAAAGCACACGTAGATAGCTGGATCGGCTCAATTTCTTACGTAGTCAGTCGGTACTTCTGGTTGAAAAAAAAGGTGAAGAGAAGAAAAAAGACAAATTAAGGAGTGTTCAGTAGTGGCATGAAGGTGCAGGCAGACTCCTTCATGCGGCAGCAACGGGACCACCGCCCTCCGGATCGAAGTTGATAACTGCGGAACACCGCGTGGGCTTTTTACGGAAACGCGACTTCTTCATAGAGAAAGTGATGATGATCTGCTGTGCCGCTGCATCTACCACTGCCTCTATATCACACGTTTCCTGTGGGTGGATTCGACCTAGGGAAACAAACTCCTGATATGCTGCATCTACCATCACCTGCAGAATTTCAGGAGTGACGTTCAGTTCCATCGCTACCTCACTCTCTAGGAAGACGATTCATCGACGCCGATCGGAACCTGCCTGCACCACGGTTTAAGAAAAACCTGTGAGCCCGCTGGGACTCGAACCCAGAACCAATAGCTTAAAAGGCTACTGCTCTGCCAATTGAGCTACGGGCCCGTACGGCAAAGATTAGATTGTACCAGTCTTACGCAGATAAATCAATATTATGATTTGACGATGACATTCAGGATCTTGCCCGGAACATAGATAATCTTGACTATTTCCTGATTGAGATAAGGTGCAATTTTATCATGTTTTTTTGCTTCCTGCATGACAGTTTCCTGACTTTTATCTGAGACGGAGACCTGTACCGTGCCGCGCATCTTTCCATTGACCTGTACCGGAATGGTCACCGTATCATCCTGCAAGAGCGCTGTATCTACCGTTGGCCACGGAGTCGTGTGAACGGATTCTGTTTGTCCTAATACTTCATGCCACAACTCATCAGCAATAAACGGGGCAAACGGTGCCAGTATTTGTAAGAACTGTTTTGCATGCTCAACTGAGAGCTGTTTTCCTTCCCACTCATTTAACAACGACATCATTGCTGCAATTGCGGTATTAAATTTTAGTTCGGGGATATCTGCGGTGACTTTCACAATGGTTTTCTGTAAGGCACGGGCAACATCTCCATCGCTGGCAGCTCCCGCTTCGGCAACGCTACCCTCGGTGTACAGTTTCCAGATACGCTGCAAGAAGCGATAGGAACCCTGAACGTTCTGTGGGTTCCATGGCTTGACCTGGTCGAGCGGCCCCATAAACATCTCATAGACACGTAAGGTATCGGCACCAAAATCATTTATTACGTCCGTAGGATTTATCACATTCCCCCACCGCTTACTCATTTTACGATTGTCGGGCCCCAGAATGGTACCCATATGACGCATTCGGTAGAACGGTTCGTTAAAATCAATCAGTCCGGCATCGTGGAACACTTTCGTAAAGAAGCGGGAGTACAACAAATGAAGCACAATATGTTCGGCACCAATCATATACAGATCCGTCGGCAGCCAAGCGTTGGCAGTCTCAGAATCAAAGGCCTGAGTATCGTCTCCTGCGCTCAGATGTCGGAAAAAATACCAGCTTGAATCAACAAACGTATCCATCGTATCTACTTCGCGACGCCAGCCTTTGCCATACTTTTCTTCCGCTGATTTGTGGAACTCTTCCGAATATTTTAATGGAGACTCTCCGGTTGGTTTAAAGTCTACATCGTATGGCAGCAGAACCGGCAGATCAGACTCATCAACGGGATGCGGGTTCCCTTCCGGGTCGTAGACAACCGGGATTGGGGCACCCCAATACCGCTGCCGTGAGACCAGCCAGTCGCGCAGACGGTAGTTGGTTATCCGTTCTCCCCAGCCTTTTTCTTCCAGATAATCCATAATCTTCTCTTTTGCGGCCATAATCTCCATGCCGTCCAAGAACGATGAGTTTGTCATCGTTCCGGCTGCTTCCTGTACCTGTTCCGGTCGTGTAATTTCAGAGGTGTCTCCATCCGGTCCGATTACAACACGAATAATTTCACATCCCATGGCCTGCGCGAATTCAAAATCACGCATATCATGCCCGGGAACACCCACCAGCGCACCAGTACCAACGGTCGCCAGCACAAAATCGCCGACATACACCGGCAGTTTTTTACCATTCAGGTTATTAATGGCATAAACTCCGGTAAAGACACCGGTTTTGGTTTTATCCTGCAGTCGTGTCCGTTCGGTTTTTTTCTTTGTTTCTTCTACGTACTTTGCAACTTCTACCGCATGCGGGAAGTCGTTCATATTTCGCTGGACATAGTCACTTTCCGGAGCGAGCACGACAAAAGTAGCACCGAAGTTGGTATCAGGACGTGTCGTAAAAACCACAATTGGTTCAGAAACTCCCTCTACCTGGTATGTTATGTTGATTCCGACACTCTTCCCGATCCAGTTCCGTTGTTGATCTTTGGTACTCTTTGGCCAGTCTACAGTATCCAGATCTTTCTCCAGCTGCTCAGCGTAAGCGGTAATCTTGAAAAACCACTGCTTCATTTTTTTCTGGACGACCTCGGTGTCACAGCGTTCACATTTACCATCAACCACCTGTTCGTTTGCCAAGACGGTATTGTCTTTTGGACACCAGTTTACGGCAGCCTCTTTCTGGTATGCCAGTCCCTTTTTGTACAGTTGCAGAAAGATCCATTGTGTCCATTTGTAGTACTCCGGCCAGTGCGCGCCAACTTCGGTATTCCAGTCAACCGAGATACCAATCTTATTGATCTGATCTTTAAAGGTGACGACTACCTCATCCGTACTGTCTTTGGGATGAATGCCAGTCTTGATTGCATAGTTTTCGGCAGGCAGTCCAAAGGAGTCCCATCCCATGGGCAGAATCGCAGGAATTCCTTGCATGCGGGCAAACCGGGCAGCGATATCATTTGCCACCATACCTTCTACATGGCCAACATGCAGTCCGGCGCCGGAAGGATACGGGAATGAATAGAGAGAATAAAACTTTTTATCACCTTTTTTGATCTTCGGCATCTGGTATATGCCCTGCTTTTGCCATTCGGCAACCCATTTGTGTTCAAATTCCTTTGGAAAGTATTTTGACATAGATGACTGTATTGTAGCAGAAATAGTAGCCTGTTGGAACGCAAAAATTCACTCGAACTGTTTGAGCATGGACCAGCAGAATGATTTGACTTCTTCGGTAATACAGACGTAGACAATCCCCTGTTCATACTGCCCGTACAGCACAACACTCTCCAGCGGTGCGAGCAGCATCATGGGCAGTCCCAGCAAATCTTCTTCACCCTGAATCACATACTGCCGGTGAACGTCACGGCTGGCGGGCTCGGATAGATGCTCATATACCGCAGTTACGAACGCAGAAGAGATAGTGCCCGCATCATTCCGGAATGGACCATGCGTCTGGGTCTGGAATGGTGATTTATAGTGCTCTGCGATCTCGGTTCGCCGGGTGCGATTATCGATCACACTGAGGTGAGGATCAACCTCTACCATATGCAATGATTGGGTTACTATATCTCCAACCGCTATAATCAGGGGTGGATTATCCTGCTTCAGCCGTTGCTTAACCATCACAGCCGCATGGGTAATATCTTCTTCCAACCCCCCAATGATATCTCCCATGGGTTCGGCAAGTTCATCGCGAACCAGGGGAGTTGCGGTAAAGACCGGATCACGCAAGAACGGCTGGATATACGAAACACCGTCACGACTTACCAGCCCCTGACGAATACGGGTCGAGCTAATAGGCTGACCATCTTCGGATACCGCCATTGGTACGGTGATAACTTCCATCGCGGTCATTCCATTCGTCATCCGCTGATAATTAATCTTTTCGGCATTTGCCACGGTGTCCGGCGTAACAAAAATTGCATCCAGGGTTGGATCCTCAAGCGCAATGCCCTCAACCGTTTTTAAGTCAAATATAGTTGCGCGGTCGATATAGTTCTGAATGGTAAGGTAGTCTTCGATCGTCTGGAGACGCAGATCCATCGGTTCGATCGACGTGCTGAACAGTTTATGCTGTGAAAATTCTGAAACTGCTACTCCAACCGAAACGTGTTCTGCCTGACGGAATACCTCATCAATTAACGCCCGATGTCCGGCGTGAAAGTGATCAAAGGTTCCGGCGACGGTCGCATGCGCGTATAAGTAGTCCATTACCGATATTATACTGCTTTTACCTGAATTTGTGCGCTGGCCAGACTACTCTGCGACTATACGCACGTCCCGGATTATGGTACACTATCACTCTATGTTCGAGTTTACCGTATTACAACGAGACGGAGTTGCACGCCGGGGAGAGTTCGTTACACCCCATGGCACACTGCAGACACCGGATCTGGCGATTGTCGGCACTGAGGGAGTTTTTAAGACCATCGATCCGCAGCAGGTACCTGATACGAAGATCAACTATGCCATCTCCAATACCTTTCATATTTACGTGAAGGACATTTTGCCCAAAATAGAGGCAGCCGGGGGGTTGCATGCATATATGAACTACCCGAACGTTCTGGCGACCGACAGTGGCGGATTTCAGGTCTTCTCGCTGGGTTTTGGCATCACTCACGGGACAAATAAACTGGGCGCCATCTTCCCCGGTTCCGAGGGTACAGAATCAGACACTGACAATCCGGTTGTGATCTCAGAAGAAGGCGCTTCGTTTCCGTTTAATGGGAAGCACTTTACCCTCTCCCCCGAGTCTTCGATGGATCTACAGCACCGTATTGGAGCAGATATCATGTTTGCATTTGACGAATGTACCTCTTCGCTGAATACCAAGGAGTATACCGCAAATTCGCTGGAGCGCACTCATCGCTGGCTGGATCGATGTATTACTCATCATGCGCCGTTTAAAGAAAAACAGGCGCTCTTTGCGATTGTACAGGGAGGAGCATATAAAGACCTGCGGGAATATTCTGCCCGGTTTATGGCTGATAAAGATGTCCCCGGCTATGGTATTGGTGGATCGTTGGGTAAAACAAAGGAAGACATGCATCGTATTCTTGAATGGACCCTGCCGTTGTTACCTGACGAACGTCCCCGTCATTTACTAGGAATTGGACACGTCCGTGATATTTTTGAATCAGTAGAGCGAGGTATCGATTTGTTTGATTGTGTCATCCCCACACGGGAAGCCCGCCATCGGGTACTCTATACTGTTACCGGGCGCGTACATGTCAGGATTTCGCGAGTGACCGATGATATAATAGACACTCGCCCCGGCTCACCGACACTTAGAGATGGAGTGACCTTCCGGCAGCTGGCACTCTGGTTTCAGTCTCACGATATTCGCGCGCTGAAATACGCCACCCTGCACAACATCTTTTTCTATACGGAACTGATGAAAGAAATACGGACATCAATAGAAGAGAAGAGATTTAAGCAGCTAAAAGAACAGTATTACCGATATTACTAACCCGGTTTCTTCCTACAAAGTACGTACCCGTTTATTACGCATCATCTCTACCGTCACGACGGAAGATTGTCCCGAAGTTGAATCCGCCTTTTTTGGGTTCCTGCGGCTGTTCGACCGGGGTAGATTCTGCCAGTGTAGGTTGCTGATCGGGCATCTGTTCTTCGATCGGATGTTCAGTTACCTGAGCAGTCATTGGCTGTTCGTGCATCATCTGACTCTGTGCAATATCGCCGGGATCTGCTGCTGCTTCTGAGGCAGCGGTTGACTGCATCATTGGATCTGAACCAATAAACTGTTCGATAGATGGTTCTGTAGGAGATTCTTCTACCCGAACCCGGTCTTCACGCAGCTGTTGCGGTAAGGGAGTTGCTACCAGCTGGGTATAATTCTGATCGTTCTGTGAACGGGCACCTTCAGATCTTCCGGACTGACGTCGTTCACCCGCTGCCGGAGCCTTTGATTCATCAAACTTTTCCGCCTTAGCGATTGCTAGCATCAGTTTTCGTCCGCGATAGTCGGTATTGTTCAGTGCTTCGAGCGCAGCATTTGCACTATCCGGTGAGGTAAAGACTACAAAGCCGTACCCCTTTGAGCGCTTACTTTTACGATACCGTACCACTTCTGCTGACTCAACTTCCCCATATGGAGAAAAAAGCTCGTTCAGATCCGCATCAGTTACTTCATATAACAGGTTTCCGACATACAGTTTGTTTTGAATAGCCATACTATTAGTTAAACTTCAAATTCGAAGGTGCAGCATTTGACGCTCCCGCCACCCTTCAGATACTCTTTCATCTCAATCTCATGAGTATTATACCCAAAACTCTTAAGTTTGTCTTTTGTAGTTTGAGTGATTCCTTTTCCTACTACAATCTCGGTTCCGGCAACTACCAGGTTACAGGCAATGTATTGATTATCTTCTTCGTTGGTTTCTATAACGGTAGGAAATACTTCGTAGACCCGCTTTCTCCCTTCTTCGGTAAACGATCGGGGGTTTATCATCACAATTTCAGATGATAATGGAGCAAAACAGGTGTCCAGATGATAATAGTATGGATCGACTAGCTTAAAATCAATCAACTCGACATCCATAATGCGTTCCAGTTCAGCTTTTGCTTCGAAATCAGAACGCTTGCCCCATCCGAAAAAGAACCGGTTTCCATCGGTCAGCAGATCTCCCTGCCCTTCATAGGCAATATGCTCAGGTAACGAGATTACTTCAAACCCAAACCTCTCGTGTAAATATGTTGCGGCATACTCCGCTTCTTTTTTTCTCTCATCAAACTTAAAGTTAGATTTGATAAAGCGATTCTTATGTACGTTTCCCACATTCGCTGTATAAACCATATCCGGCAGTCCTGCGACCTGTTCGATCTCATAGATAGTAAACCCGAGATCGGTAAAGGCCTGTTTGAGCTCTGCGTATGCGCCCCGAACTCCCCTCTGATCCGGCTGAATCTCCATATGCATCCAGGGATTAATTTCGTAAGAAATATCAAAATGAGTAGGTGGACAGAGCAACACGGTTTTCATACAAACAGATGATGAAAATTATAAAGAAGCATGCCTCATTGCACACAAAACCTCCGAACGTACAAATGAGCGGCGTTGATCAAATGTGGAGTTACCCCAATAGTACCATATGGATTTTTGCAGTTCAAGCAGGAGTACGGTATAATATGGGCTCATCCGTGAATAATGGAGACTGTTGTGGCAACACAAACATCAAACCGTCCGCAGTCGGCACCGCTACTTCAGGGATCGGTTTTTGCCCTGTTTTACACCGGCATGGCCACGATGAGTGTCTTTCTGCTGGAGTGGGGCGTACGATACCTGCAGACCGGGAAGGATCTGCCGATCACTTTTGAGGTCCGTGCGGTATTCTGGCAGTACATCGCCTTCTTCTGCGGGTGCGCGCTCTGGACTCTATACTCGCTTTACATGAGCAGGCCCGCGATGCAAGCTGCAATCCGGCGACGCCTGGACCCCGAGGCAGATCTCGAGGTGGCGAGCGTGCTGCTTGCACTGCTGCTCGTGATCGCAAGCGTTCTGTTTCTTGCGACAACGGCCGCACACGTTGTGCTGCTGGTAACGGGAGGGGTGCTGACACATGCCTTCTTCCGGAGGTGCGTACACGGACAAGCGTTCTGAACGATTTACAGGAGGAATACGATGATCTTTCGGGAGATTACACGGTGGTTGACTATGGCGTTGCTTGTATACGGCCTGCTGATCGTTAGCATGGCGATGATGGCTATCTTTGTCGGAGATGCCGTTCTTGACATAGTCTTACAGCAACCGCAATCAGCACCGGATCGCTGGACAATTGCCCACGGCTGTGTTGCGTTCGCGAGCGGTACTTTCGGGGCAGTACTACTCAGGGCTATCACCGCAATTCCGGGCTTTGAACAGTTACGGTACACGGTGACGCCGCGGAGTGTCGGGCCATATGTGATCGCTAACATCATCTTCGCCACACTGGTGGTTCCTGGTATCTGGACAACCCTGGGGAGCTACGCGGCGTATCTGGGTATGGTCGCGTTCTGGGGAAAGATCACGGCCGAGTTCATCTGGTGGATCAACCGGAACGACCAGTAGCAGATTGGCAAAGGGCGTAGTCGGCCGTCCACTTGCGGCCGCGTATCCAATCACGGAAGGGAGAGGCGTGGACTCACGCCTCTTCTCTTTTCACTATACCAAACTCTTTCTTTCCTTTTCGAATAAGGGTATACGTACTGCGGAGCGGGATCGCATTCATACCATTCTGCTGAACCAGTCGTCTGGCTTCGCTTAAGGAGGCTGTTAACCCGATTGCTGCTGCAGCTTCCGCAATCTGCAAATCACCGGTATAGGTTCCATGTGGAACGGCAGTCATAATAAACGAAATCTGATCGTCCGTTAAATCTTCATGCTTTTTTGCAAACAGCAACCCCGTGATCTCTTCTGCATGACGGGCTGCATCTTCTCCATGAACCATAGCTGTTACTTCACGGGCAAGTTCTTTTTGAAGCAACCGTTCATGTTTCACCTGCTCCCAGGTGCTGATTACCTCCGTAATCTCTGCCATAGGACGGAATGAGAAGTATTTCATTAAGGTTGGCGCCAGTTCATCATCGGTATTCAGCAGGAACTGGTACAGATGGAACGGATGTGTCTTCTCTGCATTCAACCAGATTCCTTCTCCACTTTCTGTCTTGCCGAATTTTTTTCCAGTTTTCGGATTCACGATCAAAGGATATGACAGGGCATATGCCGGTTTACCCAACCGCTTCCGGATTAACTCTACTCCCTGAATAATGTTCCCCCACTGATCCGATCCACCGACCTGAACAGCGCATCCATATTCCTGATACAACCGAAGGTAATCAAATGCCTGGAGTAACTGGTACGAAAACTCGGCATACGAGATGCCTTCTTCGCGACTAATCCGTGAACTGACCGAGTCTTTATCAAGCATTGAGTTGATCGAGATAAACTTACCGGCTGCTCGCAAAAAATCAATTAACGCTGTTTTTTCCAGCCAGTCAGCATTATCCACCATCCGAACCCTATTGTTGTCAAACTCAAAAAAGCGTGAAAACTGCTGTTTCATCTGTTCTTTGTTTGCTTCGATCTGCTCTTTTGGCAGGATCGGTCGTTCTGCATCTTTGCCTCCCGGATCTCCGATCATAGAGGTTCCCCCACCCACTAACACAATAATATTCTGTCCTGCTTCGTACGCACGTTTTAAGACGGTAATTCCCAGAAGGTGTCCGATATGCAGATCAGGACCGGTCGGATCGTAGCCCAGATACAGAGTAGTGCCGTTGGCAAATACGTCTTCGATGCCGGGACTGTGCTGATATACCAGCCCCCGTTCTGTAAGGGTCTGGAGTAAATTGTTCATGAGGCTATTATACACCGACACCGGCCTTGAGTAAAAGTCAATACAGACTTATTTTACGATCAACCAGTTAAAGGTAACATCTCCACTTGCTGCTTCTTTGATCTTGACCGTAAACGATTCCCCATCCTTCTGTTGAGTAACGATCATAGTGGCAAACTGTTCGGTTTTTTCTGTTACAAAAATCAGGCTATCAGCTTTTACCGCGGTGGTTTTGATCACTACCGATGTCTCCCCCGGTTTGATGGTCGAAGTTCCGGCTGTAGCATCTTCCTTCTCGGAACGATCAACCTCGATCGCCTTAGTCTGCACTGTTTCAGCTTTGACAGTCTGTGCCTCGACAGTTCCTGCAATGGTGACGGTGCCATCTGTCCCTATACGGAAGTCACCACCCATCATCTCGATTGCGCCTCCACGCAAAGACTGCATTTTAAGTGGCTCTACCAGTGTATTGATGGACGAGCCTCCTAGCTCATCCATCCCGGAGATCGAGAGCAGACCAGCTGTAATCGATCCGGTAACACCCAGATTATTAATATTGGCAGTATTGCTGACGATCAGATCTGATACTGACGTCTGGTTTTCTACCAGTGCAGAGGTTGATGCAGTCGAAGCTCCCAATACCATAGCTGTCAGGCGGGCACTCAGGCTGGCGATCTCGGCTTCCAGACTGGTGGTGCGAGTCTCCAGTCTTGAAAGATCAACAGATGTTGTTGCAACGGGTGGAGCCTGAGTAATTGTTGCATTTGCTTGTACTAATCCGGCTGAAATACTTGCTATACGCTTATTCAACTCATTGATCTCTTTTGACTGGGAGGCATCTGACTGCATTAATGCCATAATCGTATCCATGATTGACTGTTCATTCGTCTTGAGTTTTATGGCATTGATCTGTTCCTGCTGTTCCTGAATTGCCTTGATGGTAACCGGAATCAAATCTGTGTAATAGACACCCAGGGTTTTGTTTACATCGCTGCCGACATGCACCACTTCCGGCATAATCTGTTGCAGGTCCTGCGCAATCAGACCAAGTTTACGATCTGCCTGATCGCCGCCTCTCCAGGTATATGAAACTGTTTCAAGTGCGAGTATTTCTTCTAGACCATAATTCAAAGATTGGATATTTTCTTTTAATCTCACGTCTGATGTGTTTATAGTACCGTTTGAGGCAAATACTTCGGTAAAGCGACGCCCAGAGCTACCCAATGTGCTCACGTTATCAGCAGATGGTCCAATGGAGCCGTTAACCTCAAGCCGGAAGGAACTTGGTGTTGCGGTGCTTAGCCCAACGTTTCCATTTGGATTAATCACAATTGCATCGTTGTTAATACCAGTCACATACGAACTGGTAGTACCCAGATACATAAAGGTGCCGGTTGAGGTATTACGGGTATATATTCCTGCCTTCGGCCGGGATGATTCATTGTTACTTGTTGTCCAGAACATTCCTGGAGTAAATGCTCCGTCAGCATATATTGAAGAAACCTGAATGCCACCGTTTGTAATAGCCTGTGTGAAATTTGTCTGTGTAGTTGATGAGTTGGCGTTATGCACAGACAAGGTGGTACTTGGAGAAGATGTACCAAAACCTGCATTTCCCAAAGCAAATAAGTTCGAGTTCATGGTGGTGGCACCATAGAAGGTACTTGTGCCATTGGTATTAAAGTCCACGATCGGACCATTTATACTTCCAGAGTTTGTTGCATTAAAGCGATATCTGGTAAGTCCGGTAACACCCCCAATATCAAACTGCCAGGCTGTATTGGTCTGGTTCATTCCCACTTTAATATCAGCGCCAGCCATAAACCATTTATCCCCCCAACTGTTTACTGTCTGATTAATTGCTCCGCTACTATTGATTATCATATTACCGTTTACTGCTGAGTTGCCGGTCACTTCAAATTTATTTGTCGGGTTGATCAGCCCAACACCTACATTTCCATTGTTTAATACAATGAGCCGTGAATTTGAATTTGCAGGAGCGGTATTTTGTGCGGAAGCAGAGTCTGTTGTCCATATTTCGAAAGCTCCGGCATTATTTCCAGAACCCCACATAACAGCATTTGTTGCGGCAGTTCGAGTCCATGCAGAACCATTCCACAGCCAGCCGTTTGCGCTCATCCAGGCCTGACTGTCAGTTGTGGAGGTAAATGCGATACCCGGTCCTATACGGGCAAGCGGAGTCCCGGTACTTACATTTCCGCCTACATCAAAGCTGGCCCGGGGTGTGAGTGTCCCTACACCCACATATCCTGATGGCGAGCCGTTGAGAATAAGTTGCCGATAGTTATTGTAGTTACTGACCTGACCCGCCCGGATTTCAGCATAGGTATCATTTCCCCCGGTAAACAAAATTCCGGCGTTTGTAGTTGTGGTAGATGGATCCCATCGAAGCTGAGTTCCCACCACATGCAGTCGAGCTGCTGGAGCTCCGCTGGTACCGATACCCAGGTTTCCACTGTCCAGGAACATAGACGGGGTAGCTCCACCTGCCGCATACCACTTATAGTCACTCCCCCCTGAGTTAAACCAGAACGTGTTCGCTTCTACTCCCATGCCGTATGCTCCGGTGGCAGAACCGTTTTCCCAGATTATCATCTGATACTTCGAGAAGGTGTCCGGAGCCCCGGTTGAGACATTGTTTGCAAGTTGTAGGCGCGCTTGTGGAGCTGTGGTTCCAAGACCCAGGAATCCAGATGTATTGAGTGCCATACCGGTCTGAAAGGTAATGCCGCTTCCAGCAACTACGCCGCTTGCGTAGTTAAAGTTCAGTAAATTGCTCTGCTTGTATATCTGAAAGTTGGACCCTGAAAAACTACTTCTCCAGGCATTATCAAAGTATGCATCAAAGCTCAGAGCCTGGTTATCATGATTCCAGATAAGCTGCTGCATGGCAGGGAATGTGCTCGCTGTTGTCGTAAAATGTATGTGTGGTCAATTCGCAATATTTTGAGACGTACCGTGAAGGTTGAGTCGTCCATTAGTCAGGGTAGAGCCTCCCAATTGAGTTGTACCACCGGACGTGAGGTTTCCGGTAGCACTGATAGCACCATTTGATGTCACCGCTCCCGTAAAGGTAACTGCCCCAACGGTATCAATTGTCATACGCGTTTGCGCTCCGCTCCCATAACTATTTGTAGTAGCCAAACGCATGGTTGTTCCACCTGTATTGCCTTCCACATAGATACCAGCCTGAGCGTGACCTGCATTTGAATGGTTTGATGCCCCAAAAGTTAGAGCCGTCGAATGTCCGGCAGTCGTTGTAGACGGAGCAATATGTAACCCGCCGGCTGCAGTCCCCGGCGATGTCGTATTGTAGGATCCGGAACTGAGTACCTGAGATCCATTATTCAAAAGAATGCGACCACCACCCTTGGCAGACAAGCCGAGGTTAATGTTATCCCACGCTCCAATTGTTGAGATTGTTGGAGTAGTAAAACTTCCCTCAGTTGCATTCATCTGAAAGTAGTTTCGCGCCGTCTGGTCTGCGGTGAGTTGTAATACATTTCGGTGATTATTATTGATAGCATTAAACGCCATAAGAATTGGAGCCGTGTTATTGAAGAGTAAGTTATTTGATCCAATCACAACATTACCTGCACCTTTTGGGGTGAGCCCGAGATTAATATTACTCCATGCACCGATAGCCGAAAGTGTCGGTGTTGTGTAGTCTCCTTCAGTTGCATTCATCTGGAAATAATTTCGAGCCGTCTGATCTGCGGTCAGTTGTAATACACTCCGATGATTCCCGTTCGTAGCGTTAAAGGCCATCAAAACCGGTGCCGTGTTATTAAACAGTAGGTTGTTAGAAGAAATAACTACGTTGCCGGTACCCTTTGGAGTGAGTCCGAGATTTAAGTTACTAAATTCTCCTACTGCCTCAACGCTTTGGGTCGTAAAATTGCCTTCTACAGTTGAAAGTCTCAACCAGTTCCGTGCACCGGTACCGGCATTCATTTCAAGGACACCACGCATATTGGAGTTTGAATCGAGAGACATAAGCCGTGGGGCAGTATTCTGAAACTGCAGATTATTGGAAGTGATAATTACATTTCCATTCCCTTTTGGAGAAAGTCCAAGATTGATATGAGTCCAGGCACCAACGGTAGAAAGCGTTGGGGTGGTATATTCACCTTCGGTGGCTCGCATCTGGAAATAGTTTCGAGCCGTCTGATCTGCGGTTAGTTCAAGTACGCTTCTCATGTTGTTATTTGTCGCGTTGAAAGCTCGGAGAATTGGATTAGTGCTGCTGAAATCGAGATTACCGCCTACTTCTACAGAACTGGTAAAGCGCGCATTCCCGGTAACATCCAGCTTGAATGTCGGGTTGATAATGCCGATGCCGACATTGCCTGTATTCGAGTTGTAGATGTGGTTCCCGTTGCCGATCCAGAACCCGCCTCCCTGTCCGACCGCTGTTGTTTGAATCGAACCGTCAGGGAATATAAATCCACCCGAGGTGCTTCGTACAAAACCGGCGACATCAAGCCGCTGACCCGGGTTCGTCGTGCCGATACCAACATTGCCGCTGGTAGTGATAGTCATTCGGGTAGAATTATTTGTTTCCAGCGCAAGGTTAAAGTTGTCATTGGTTCCCAGTGTTGCGAGCGCACCGAAGGAATTACCTCCCAGATCAAACGAACTCGACCCCGCACTTAAGAGGTCGACATAGGTGTTTCCGTCTTCCGAGACACGGAACTTTCGGGTGGTACTGTCAAAATACAGACGTCCTTGTCCTGTCGGAGCATTTGCCGGAGCCGCCATACCACGCATAGAGAACGCACCGTTCACGTCCAGCGTCGTATTCGGTCCGGTGGTGTTCAAACCGACATTTCCTGAATTCGTAATCAGAAGGCTTGAGGTACCCCCTGTTTGCAAGTTAATCCCCGTATTATTTAGGGCTACTATGTTAAAGAACCCATTATTGGAAGCAACCGTCAGCTGACCGATCTCTACATTATTACAGCTCAAAAAAAGGTTGGCTCCGCGATTTGCAGCCGATTGGATACGTAAAAACGGATTCCCCGAACCGCTGGTATTTTGAACAGTGATGCCTGTTGATGACGCGGTAGAAGAGTTAACATGAAGCTGAGATGATGGATCACTTGTACCAATGCCTACTTCTCCTAAGTTGTAAAATATTTTTGAACCATTTTCTCCCCATAATGCGTTTTGAGCTAGAAGGTTTACTGGACTACTTGCATCACGCTGAAAGATAAGCTGCGTGCCATCAAACCACAGATCGCCAGGATTCGGGGAGGATGGTGCAGTACCGGAACGAATCCGCATACTTGCTCGAGCAGTGGTGGCGCCGGCGATATCAATTAACGCTCCCGGTGCGCTAATCCCTACACCCAGAACGTTTCCTCCGTTAAAAAGAAAAGTGCTTGCCTGCCAGTCGGTTCCGTTATGGTAAATAGTACTACCGTTCTGTCCAGTTGGAAAACCGACCGTAGACCAGGACGTCCGGCAATCTGAGCCAATACAGACTCCCTGCTCACCACGAAGATACTGGCTGGAATAAATGTCACCAACCACATCTACCTTATAAGAAGCAGATGTTTTTCCTATAGCAACCCGTCCATCGGCATCAATCAGAAACGGTGACGTATCGCTAGACTGATCGTTTACACGAAAGCTAGGGCCGGTAGTAGTATTAGTTAATGTAAGCAGATTCGTGCTCTGATCAAAGAAAAACGGAGCTGCCGAAGTCGATCCACCAAGTGCAAAATCACTTGTTAGTGAGGTCAGATATGCCAGGTCTGCATCTCCAGACAGAAGACTTGCTCCCGAACCGTACAACATACTGGTCCAGGCCGACCCATTGTAAAACCAGATATCAGATCCGCTTGAATAGATATCTCCAGCAGATGGACTGGTTGGTTGGGTCGTGCTGCGAAGTCGCATAGCACCATTAATATCAACCATACGTGCCGGCGAACTGGTGCCAAACCCGACGCGACCGCTGGTACCGGTAAAAGAAAGGGTATTCGTTCCCAGAGCAATGGCAGTATGGTCAGCCAGTGTTCCACCCAATCCAACTGAGTTATTTATTCCCCGGGTAATGCCGTTAAAAAAGGTAATCGACTGTTCGTAATCAACTCCCGGTACCGCCAGTTCAATCTGCCCGGTTGTTGCCGCAGCTTTTAGTATGCCTCCCAATGCCAAGGTTCCTGAGCGAATAGATCCGGTTGTGCTCATATTACCGTTGGAACTGACTTGAAAAGCAGAGTTTGTTCCAACGGAAAAGAGAGCTGCTGGATTATTCACCCCGACACCGACCGATCCGGTTGAGTAATAAATATCGCTGCCATTCATACTCCACAGGCCACTCCCGCTGCCCCCTTCGGCAAGGTCGCTCCAGCTGGTACCATCATAAAAAAATAAAGATGACCCATCATTAAATAAGTCTCCGGATGCAGGATTAGACGGCAGTGTTGTAGGCTGGAGACGTACCGCCCCATTCACGTCCAGCGTGCGTCCCGGAGAGTTAACCCCGATACCGACATTGCCGTTTTCCTGAATAGAGAGTACGGCAGTGTTCCCGGTTTGAATCCGAAGTGGCCGGTTGGTTTCCGAGGCAGTATAGCCGATTGACCAACGCGCCAGACCATCAAACCATTGGATAGAACGTCGGGTTGTGTCCGATGCAGAAGCAGTATTAATCCGAATATTCCCCTCCTGTACTTCCAGCTTTTCAACCGGACTGGCAGTATCGATACCGACTTCTCCCCCGCTGTAATATAAATCGGTACCATTCAGGCGCCAGTAGTTTCGCAGGTTCTCCCACTGAGCACCATTGTGGAAAAAAAGATTGCCTCCCTGTACGTACAAGTCACCTTGTGTACCCGTTGCAGGTTGTGCTCCCGGAGCAATGTTGATCGAGGCCCGACTCGTGGTTGAACCCGGAAAGGAAACGAGCGAATTCCCCACGCTCGTACCAATACCAATCAGGCCGGCGGTGCTGATCTGAATTCTCTGAACATTGTTTGTCATCAGGGTCAACGCCTGGGCGTCAGAAGTTCCCAGCACTGCGGGAACGCCAAATGCATTCCCTCCGTTTACGAAAGCCGTTCCGCTGATTGCACTGGAGACACTTCCCCAGACGGTTCCGGTACCAGTGTACCAGTGGAGAGCAGAATGCTACCAGAGGTACCTGGCGCTCCTGTGCCATCCTGCAAAGCACCCCGTAAACGCGTACTACCGGCAATATCCAGACTCGCCTGAGGAGTGGTGGTTCCAACGCCAATGTTTCCGGTAGCAGCAATGGTAATTCGTGGTATGCCACTGGTGATAAAGGTCAAGGGCTGAGCATCACCTGTGCCCAGGATTCCCGGTTCTCCCAAGGTATTTCCCCCATTTACAAAAGCGGTACCGGGGTTCACCGTATCAACCGTGCCCCAGGCAAAACCGTTTACGGTTGCAACCAGGACCTGACCCGCGGTCCCTGTCTGTCCAGTACTGTCTACCAGTTGTCCCCGTACTCTCAGGTTTCCGTTCACATCCAGAGCTTCAGTTGGATTTGCAGTTCCTATACCTACAAAATCAGATGAAGTTGACAAAACTACCGCTGAACCAATATCCTGCCACCCAGCAGCAACTGAACCCCCGTCTGTATTTGTATTTAGGATACGAACAGTCTTCGTGTTCGGGTCTGTTACTAATGCAATGCCACTACCTGCTTCAAACGTGAGATTATCTGCTCCAGAGGCAATGATGGAATTTTGTCCTGAAACGATGATATTTCTAAAGGCATTCTGTAATCCCTGTTGATTGGTTCCTCCTGAAGTTGCAGGTGAGTTCAACCTGAGAAGAGCTGTTTCGTCAAGGGAGATTGTAGTTCCGTTAATCGAGATACCATCACCTTCGGTCAGGGTGATAGCACCTGTTTGTCCTTGCAAACTGAGAACTCCGTCATTCTGAATAAAAATCTCCTGCTGACCGGTCAATGCAATTCCCTGGCCTGCAACTACTCGATACACAACATTCGGGGCTTCTATGCCATCGTTAAAAATGGTGACTCCCTGCACCTCAAGGCCACCATCAATCGAGACATCTTTAGTAAAAGAACTGTTGATATTTACTTCAAACTCAGGAACAATGTTCTGATCCAGTTCCGCGAGTACCTGACCTGTTTGCCTGTTTGCCTGGTTCCGGTCACCGTGTTTTGAATTGTAGCAAGTTTTGATTTTTCGGCAGAGATAAACCCACTGGTCAGAAGAGAAACAGCTGCTCCTATCAAAACAGCTGGAAATAACAGCAAAATAAGTATCGCGAAAAGACGGTTCCTTCTCATGAAAAGATTGACATCGTTACACACTAATATACATTACACCTCTGAAATTAAGTATGAAGGATTTGTTATCTTAATGCAACAGAAAACTTACCTGATTTTCAATTATTTTCTGTCAAAAATAAGGTATAATGGTGGTCATGAAAAATAAGATCACAGAGCTCTGTAAACTTGTTCAATACAACATTGTTACTTCGACAACAGCCGCTGGATCAGGTCATCCTTCTTCCTCACTCTCAGCTGCCGAACTCATGACCGAGCTGTTTTTTGGAGGCTGGCTCCGCTACGATATCAAGAATCCGACTGCAATAACAAACGACCGTGTTATTTTTTCCAAAGGACATGCAGCTCCTCTCCTCTATGCACTGTACGCAGCCGCGGGATATATCTCCCAGGAAGAACTCAAAACACTGCGCCAGTTTGATTCTGTACTTGAGGGACATCCAACACCGCGTTTTGCGCCTATTGAAGTCTCAACCGGTAGCTTAGGACAGGGTCTTTCAGCAGGATTAGGAATGGCACTTGCCATGCGGAAGCGATTTGAGGGTGCAAAAGGAAGAATTCCTCACGTCTATGTTTTAATGGGTGACTCTGAAATCGCTGAAGGCCAGGTATGGGAAGCGATTAACATCGCAGGACACTATCGTGTAGAAAACCTGATCGGCATTATTGATGTGAACCGTCTGGGTCAGCGTGGCCCCACCATGGATGAATGGGATGTAGAATCTATTGGACAGCGGGTTGCGTCATTTGGCTGGAAGACAGTAGTATTGGAAGACGGTCACGATCTTGAATCAGTCCGGAAAGCATTTGAGATGATTGAGGAATCTGACGAAGAGGCACCAACGATGATTATTGCCAAAACCAAAAAAGGCCACGGCGTTTCCCTGCTCGAAGACCAGGATAACTGGCATGGAAAAGCAATCCCTCAGGATAAACTTGCGGAAGCACTTTCAGACATAGGTACGGTTGATACCGCTCTGGTAGGAGCGATTACGATGCCGGAAATTTCCGAGCCGGAACAGCCGGAGATGTCCTCAGAAGAAGTTGCCATCACATACAAACGTGACGAATTAATCGCGACACGCGAGGCATATGGTGCAGGCGTGACACATATTGGCACTCTCGACCCTCGTGTTGTTGTCCTTGATGCAGAAACCTCAAATTCCACGTTCGCAGAGGTGTTCAAGAAGAAGTTTAACGACCGTTTCTTTGAGATGTATATTGCAGAACAGAACATGGTTACGGTAGCACTGGGAATGTCTAAGCTGGGATACATCCCCTATGTCTCAAGTTTTGCGGCATTCTTTGCCCGGGCATTTGACCAGATTCGTATGATTCAATATGCAGAAGGAAATGTGAAGATTGTGGGATCTCATGCAGGAGTCTCCATTGGACAGGACGGTTCTTCCCAGATGGGTCTTGAGGATATGGCAATGATGTCCAGTATTCTGAACAGCGTCGTTCTGTACCCCTCAGACGCAGTCTCTACCGAAGGATTGCTTGCCCAGATGCATAATCATCATGGTATCGGGTACTTGCGTGTGACCCGTGAAAAAACACCGGTACTCTATTCATCGGATGAGGAATTTGTGATTGGCGGATCAAAAGTACTTCATGAAAGTGAAGAAGATACAGCGGTTATTATCGCAGCAGGTATCACACTCCACGAAGCCCTTAAAGCATACACTACACTCAAAGAACAGGGTATTTCGGTAGCAGTAGTTGATGCATATTCTGTAAAGCCGCTGGATGTAGCAACGGTACGTCGCCTGGCAGAAAAAACAGGAAACGTAGTCGTGGTCGAAGATCACTATCCGACAGGTGGACTGGGAGATGCCGTAATTCGCGCACTTCAGCAGACAGCAATTCCCGTTACCCACCTGGCTGTTACCAAGATTCCCCGTTCCGGTACCCCGGCAGAGTTGATGGCTTACGAAGAGATCGATGCAGCAGCTATAGTTTCAGCTGTTACTCGTTGATGCGTGTACGCATCAGGCGGTTAAAGATCATGATCGGAATCAGGATTGTTGAAGATATAACTACGCAGAGTGCGAAAACGTGCGGAGTTACTGCTTCTACCTTAAATATTGCTGCCAGCTGAGAGTTGGTCATCATCACAAACAGGATCACGAACGGATAAATAAACGCCACAATAAAGAGCGGCTGGGTAAACTCACGGAGATGTTTCAGATAAGACTGATGAGTTATCCAGAGGTCAATCAAAAAGAACGGCTGAATGAGCGCGAGAACGACAAACACCACGGCGCGCTGATCGACACCGGGAACGGTTCTAAAGTAAAAGAAGGATGCCAGAACAATCACTGCGGCAGCAGCGCCAAGCCATACTACATAGTTCAGATCAAACCGGTTTACCAGCTCTACTTTACGCACCGGCTTTCGCTTCATGACCATATCCTCCCGTGGGGAGAATGAAAGTATCAACGAAGGAATCCCGTCTGAGAGCAGATTAATATACAACAGCTGGATAGCGGTAAACATATGTGGAAATCCAAGGAAGATCCCGACGATAATCACAATTGCTTCCACTACGTTCGTAGATAACAGGTACTTAATCGCATTACGGATATCCTTGATTATGTTTCTCCCTTCTTCTACGGCATTGATAATTGTCGCAAAGTTATCGTCCGTTATAACCATATCAGCTGTTTCGCGGGCGACATCTGTGCCGATCAGCCCCATGGCAACACCGACGTCAGCCTGTTTGAGCGCAATTGAGTCATTCACCCCATCGCCGGTAACAGCGACAATCTCTCCCCGTTTCTGGTACAGTTGAACAATCCGGCTTTTATGAAAGGGTGAAACACGAGCAAAGATACGGACGTTTGGTAACATGGCACTCAACTCACTATCAGAAAGTTTTTCGACCTGGTCCCCCGTAAGAATCTCATCTCCCGCTTTCCAGAGTCCAATGGCAGTCGCAATAGCCTGCGCAGTTCGAGGATTATCTCCGGTGACCATTACCACCGATATGCCGGCTTCCTGTGCTTTGAGCAGTGCCTGCCGTGCCTCTTTCCGGGGAGGATCGTACATTGCCACCAGACCGGAGATAGTCTGCCCATCAAACGTTTCTTTCACTGCGGACGTGTATTTTTTTTCATCCTGAATCTTTTTGAGTGACGATATCTTCTCTTCAAACCCCGGTTTGTGCAGTTTGTAGGAAAACGCCAGTACACGCAATCCCTGATTTGCCCATTCTTCCATAACTGACTTCATCTCTGCTTTCCGGAGATCAGTAAGTGGCAGCTTTTTCCCGTTCATCTCTATGTGCGAAGAGATAGCAAGAACCGACTCTGCGGCACCTTTTGTATAGGTCACAATCTCTTTGTTCTTAACGGTCACACTCATGCGTTTATCAACACTGTTGAACGGTTGTTCAAATATATTTATCCATTTTGCACGGACGTCCTCATAGTGGGCATTTATGTCTTTTCCCAAAATCAACAACGCGCCTTCTGTCGGGTCACCCAGAATCTGCCAGCGGGATTTTTTCCCTCCAATTTTCGCCAGACTGGCTGTTGAGCATAAAAGACCGTTTTCGACCAGACGGACAAATGACGGATCATCTGCAGGCAACTTTTCGGGCCGTAACAAAGCCCCGCTCTGCCAAATCTCCTTTACTTCCATACTGTTTGAGGTAAGTGTACCGGTCTTATCTGTGGCGATTACCGTGATACTCCCGAGCGCTTCGATTGCTGACAGTTTTCGCAGAATTGCCTTACGTTTTGCCATCTCTTTTACCCCCAGAGCTAATGTGATAGTCATCACAGCCGGTAGTCCCTCGGGCACCACGGCTACGGCAAGCGAAACACCTAAAAGAACAGACGTGAGCAATGAACTCCCCTGAAGATACATGAGCACAATTACCAGAACAGAACAGACAATCCCGAAAAACCCCAGTAAGCGTGAAAACGACTCCAGTTTTTTTTCAAGCAACGTTTTACTTTTATCGATCTGCGATAAACGCGCCGCAATCTCGCCAAACTTGGTTTTCATACCTGTTGCAGTCGTTTCTATCAGTGCCCGACCACGGGTTACAATCGTTCCGGCGTATATTTCCTCCCGTTCCAGCTTGGAGATTGGGAGAGACTCACCGGTTAACCCCGCTTCGTTTACCTGGAGATTTGTTTCTTCGAGAATTACTCCGTCGACCGGGATCTTGACTCCTTCTTCAATAAAAATAACATCGCCCGGAACCAGTTCACGACTGTCCACCTCAACCTCCACGCCATCACGGATAACACGTACTTTGGTCTTGGTCATCTCTTTGAGGGCATCAATAGCATCCTCTGCCTTCTTTTCCTGGTACAGGCCAAAAAACGCATTTAAGAGGACGATGGTTCCAATCAGCAGCGCATCAAGCGTTTCACCCAGACTAAACGCAACAACAGCGGCAATGAGAAGGAGAATAATAAGAATATTCTGAAACTGTTCTACAAAGATATGAAAGATGGTTCGTTTTTTTTGTTCAACCAGCTCGTTTGGGCCAACCTCCTGTTGTATTTTTTGTACCTCGGCAGTGGTAAGTCCGGTGTGCAAGCTGCTCATACCGTCTCTTTTAACTTACCTGTTTTATGGACGTGATGATCACGCTCTTTTAAGTTCAACTTGAGGAACATATCCTGCATGGTTTTCATGATCGTATGAATGACCACCCCTGCTTCTTCAAACGTAATAGCCTTAATGTTATGCGGATAATAATGGAAAATCTCATTCCGGTGTAATTTCCAGGTAAACCAGACTTCGTTTGCAAAATCATGCGAAATCTCCTCGGTAAGTTTTTTAAAGAGGGAGCGTTCCTCGAGCCGCTCGGCCATATTCGGGGATAGCATTTTACCAATACGGTAATGATCGGAGATGTAGTCGAGGTGAGTGATGTATTTGCAATCCAGGAATGCCTGTTTTAAAAAACCTTCATAGGCTTTTGCATACGGAAATACCAGAAACGAATAGTCCTTAAATGAGTACTCAGCGTCCTGGATGATCTGATCTTTTAGATAGTTTCCTTCGAGAATCAGATCCTGCTGTGGTGTAGAGAGGTAATTCCAGAAATCTTCGGGATACAGTTTATGCATACCTTCATTGTAGCAGAAGATTATTGCAGTTCTTTCATATCAAGCTGCAGAGATGGACTCATACTTGATTTAATGTATGCTGCAAGAATATGCTGCTTACCGACGGCTTTCATAAAAGCAACCACGTTTTCTTCGATCTGTGCGTTGTCTGCTGACATCTTGGCAACCATCTGGTGCAAAATCGGGAACTTTGATTCCGATTTCCACTGCAGACTGCCACCTTCAAACTTTTTGACAACTTCTTCAGGATTGGGAGAAACGGTTCCTGACTTTGGGTTCGGCATTAATCCCTTTGGTCCCAGGACACGGGCAAATTTTGCAAGTTTTGGCATCATGGATGGATGAGCAACAAGCACATCAAAATCCATCTTACCACCATCAATTTCTTCAAGAAGTTTATCGTCAACAATGCGAACACGAACGCTCTTACCTGAAGAATGAGGCAAACTGACTTCACCTTTTAATCCTTTTTTATCCAGATTCATATGCAGTTCGACAGATTCATCGAATTTAGCAAACTTAATCTTCTTCAGAATTTCAACAGCTTCTTTGACAGAGTACATTTTTTCTGCATCAACCTGTTTTACTGCAGCCTGCCAGTTCTTTCCACGCTTTCGTGGCTGACGAGTAACAACTTCTTTTTCTTTAGAAGATTTTTTTGAGGTAGTCTCAGTCTCAACTTCAACATCACCTGATTTTTGTGCTTTCTTTTCAGATGAACGCTTGCGCTGTTCTTCAATCTGCTGCTTTTCGAGTTCTTCTAATCCGAGAATGCGGGTACGAACTTTTCCCATATGTTCTAGTTTAAATACGATTACTAATAATTACATGTCGACATCGACGCCCATGCTGCGTGCGGTTCCGGCTACGATCTTCATAGCTGCTTCGACGGTATTGGCATTCATGTCTTCCATTTTATCTTTGGCGATTTCTTCAACCTGCTGTTTTGTCAGTTTTCCTACTTTTTCTGAGTTAGGCTTTCCTGAACCTTTCTGACTTCCAATCTTTTTCTTGATCATCTCTGCTACAGGAGGCAGTTTTGTGATGAACGTGAATGATCTGTCTTCAAAAACAGTGATAACAACCGGAATTACCTGACCTTTTTTATCAGCAGTGCGGGCATTATATTCTTTGATAAAGTCCATGATCGGAACACCATGCTGACCTAACGCAGGTCCAACAGGAGGTGCCGGAGTTGCTTCTCCTGCATTCAAATTTAACTTAATCAGAGTTTTTACTTTCTTTGCCATATCGTATCAATAAATAATTAACGCTTATAACTTTGCGACTTGAAGGAAATCAAGCTCAACCGGAGTCTCACGATCGAAGATCGAGACCAGCACGCGAACTTTACCTTTTTCATCGTCGATGTTATCAATAGTTCCCAGGAAGTCTGAGAAAGGTCCGTCCGTAATCTTGACGGCTTCCCCAACTGAGAATTTTGCCTTGAATTTTGGCTGTTCCTGCTCCACGAAGCGCATAATTGCTTCAACTTCCTTTTCGGAGATTGGTGAAGGCTTGAGACCTGCTCCAATAAAGCCGGTAACACCTTCGGTGGTACGGACCACCAGCCATGAGTTATCATCCATGATCATTTTGACCAGAATGTATCCCGGGAAGACACGTTCTTTCTGCTTTGTCTTCTTTCCTTTTTTAACAACTACAATTTCACGGGTAGGAATTACGATCTTGAAGATTTTATCATCAACACCGAGACTGACGACTCTCTGTTCGAGTGCATTCTTAACACGAGCTTCGTGTCCGGTCTGAGAATGAATCACATACCATTTTGCATTTGCTTCCGCAGCTTTAGCCACAATAGAGTCGCCGACTGATTCTTCGGCCTTCATTTCAGCAGCTGTATCACCAGTAGAACTGGTATCCTGATCGACTGTTTCAACGTTCTGTTTAGTTTCTTCTGTGTTACTCATTGAGTACGTGGAAAGGGTAATAGTATATGCTTATCTGGCAAGAGCCTCAAGCGCCATCGTCAGTAAGATATCAATTATACCGATATATGCGCCAATAATCAAGGAGATAACAATCACAATGGATGTTAATTTCACTGTTTCCTGACGAGTTGGCCAACTTACTTTTTTGAGTTCGTCAACTACTCCGGAAGCATATCCTGATGACATCTTGGCTGTAGCACTGGGTTTTGCCATACAGATCGTATTCTATCATACTTCTTTTCTAATTTGTGCAATAGAATAATTCTGCTCAACAAAATACTACCGGAAACACAGGAGTATGGAAAACTCACCGGAAGTTCATTATACTACTTATACATGAAGAACTTCGTGACTGGACTCATCGTGTTCAGTTGTTTCTCAATTTTCAGCAGTGTTGTACATGCACAGGATCCGCTTGATAAACCAGTAATGCAGTTGCGGATTGATGATGTACAGATCGGAGATCTGGAACCAACGGCGAGCCCGGACAGACCTCCGGCATTTGAGTCGCTCCTTTCACCACGGGAGCAAGCGGCATTTCAGGAGAACGGCTATGTAATCCGCACTGCATATCCAGGTGAGTTTCAACCGTCCTCACTCCAGTTCTCGGTAACCAAGAGCGAAGCAGCATTTGAACTGGTACGTTCGAAGCAGGAAGTAAGCCACACACTCAAGGTTTCTGCACCAACGCGGTATAGCTATCAGGTACTTGCCTGGCAACAACAACCCTTGCGAACGCTGCTCGGCGATGAGATACCGGCAACACAGTGTAACGGAACAAAGCTCCCCTGTTCCGTTACCTATGCCCAGGAGTGGCCCAATACCGGGAGCTTTGGCTTCGGGTACCGGATGGAAGGAACTGGAGTTCCCGGAGATTTTCTGGAACAGGATGCATTTCGTCCGTTTGCGGATATAAAAAAGAAAGATCCCGCTGTAACTATTATGTCCGGTATCTCTGTCTCCGGTTCTCAGGAAAGTATTATTCGTTACCGCTTAATTATGCCTCCTTCACAAACCGAAGGGTCATATGCGGGGACAACCGCACTTATTGCGATTCCAAAACTATGATCTCCCCTGTTATCTATCGCGCCATCCTGGTTAATTTATTCACGTTTGTAATAGTAATAACCGGTATAGCAGGTGTTACCCCGGTAAACGCGCAGGAAATAGCAACCAGCATCTCCCCCGGCTTTGCCCAGATTGTGACCAAACCTAATCAGACTTCTTATATTCCCCTGGAGATAAGAAATCAGGGTGATCCACAGGTCTTCCGGTTCCAGTTGTATACCCTTGGCAATCCTGACCTTCAGGGAAATATGGAGATTACACGCTATACTGGAAAACCGTTTTCCGTCACCATCATGCGGGGTACAGAACCGGTACTCAACCCCTTTTTGCTCCGATCCAACACCTCAGAAAAAGTTTCGTTGAGAGTTATTGTTCCCAAAGATACCCCCGAAGGTGACTACGCGTTTGCCTTAACTGCTCAGACAGAAGCTCAACCGGCCCGGGAAGGAACGGTAACTTCCAAGCTGAGTGCCGGTGCCGGGGCAATGATTCTGGTAACTGTAACCAACGATGGGATCATCGAAGAAGAGACTATTACCTCATCGGTGTTTACCGTACATACTCCGATCAAACTATCCTTGTTTGGGGCCCATTTCGAGCTGATCGGCAGCGGCGACGAGATTCCAATGAGTATTACATTTGCGAATACCGGAATCTACAGTGTCACCCCGAACGGGTCCATCACGATAAAAAAATCATTTGGTCAGGAAGAAACATTTACGATTCCGCCGCAATTTGTGTTCGCACAATCGCAACGGTTACTCTCAAGCAACTGGGACCGTAGCACCTGTCTGGAAAAGTACTCACGTGAGGTATGCCAGAAAGATTACACGCTTATACTCCCGGGATATACCTTCGGCATGTACGAAGCAACCGCAAAGATTCAGACTGGTGAAAACGGTAGTATCAGTTATCAGAAAAACTACTTTATAGTGATGCCCTACTCCATCCTGATTATCTTTATGATTCTGCTCAGTATCGTTGCGGTTCTCCTTATTCTTGAGTGGCGCAAACACCACCCCGCACCTATCACCGTCAAAAAAACCATCTCCAAGTAACCAGCAAAACTCTCGCCGGGCTGATCTACTGCTAAAACACTATACCCCCTATTAGTATAGTACGGTTTAGAAATCTATTATTACAAATCAGTTGAAAAAGTCGTCAACTTTGTTATAATGCATTAGTTATACAATTACACAATTTATGAATATTCAATTACAGATCCTTCAGGGGTATAAGCGTTATAAAATAGAGTTTTTTGCACTCATCATTGCACTCGTTATCGCGGTATCAACAGCGGTATTTTTTAGTGTCAACGCGCAGAGCGCGCATTCAGATAGTTCTCCGGGTACAGTAGTCGTATCGCCTGACACTACTGAACAAACACAGATACTTGTCGTCGACGTCTCCGGAGCAGTTACTCATCCCGGCATCTATGAAGTTCCACCGTCTACCCGGCTGGTCACGGTGGTAGAGATGGCAGGAGGAATGACTGATCTTGCGGATACCGCGTATTTTTACCGGAACTTTAATCTGGCCCGCCCACTCCAGGACGGTGAAAAAATTTATATTCCGTACCAGTCAGAGATAGAGACAGGTGTGTTTGTAGAGGCTCCCCGCATACTCAGGTATTTGTCGCGTGCAGAAACCAATACTCAAGTACCCTCGACAACAAGTTCACGAACAACGATACCTTCTCCTGAGGGACAACCGGGTTCCACGACGTCTACACGTATGTTGGTATCAATTAATACGGCTTCTCCGGCAGAGCTTGACTCGCTTCCGGGGGTAGGAGCTAAGACTATCGAAAAAATTGTAGCAGGCCGACCCTACTCCTCTCTCGAGGAACTGGTGCAAAAAAAGGTACTTGGTCAGAAACTGTTTGATACGTTGCAACCTCAACTCAGCCTATGATTGCGGGAGGTGTAACGCAGTTTGATATCCTGCTACAACAGTTTTTCCCGGAGCCACATGCATCTCTGGTAAGCGGGATGGTCTGGGGAATAGATTTAAAAGATCATCCCCTCTTTTACGAAGAGCTGAAACGGGCAGGAATTGTTCATATCGTGGTGCTCTCAGGAACCAACATTACGTTACTCGCTAACATGATTTTTTCGCTTACGACTACCTGGGGACGGAGAGCTGCATTTATCATCACTGCGTGCGCGATTGCTGCTTTTATTACGTTCGTAGGGATAGAGCCTCCAATTGCGCGAGCTGGTTGTGTTGCGTTTCTTTCTCTGCTTGGCTCTTTGATGGGAAGAAAAACAATTTCTCTGTATCTGCTCCTGCTCAGTGCCCTGTTTTTACTCATCTGGTACCCGGAATGGATTAGCAGTGTATCGTTTCAACTGTCATACGCTGCAACAACAGGGATTTTATTGTTTGCAAACCCTGACACTAAAACAAGAGCTCAAAGAACTACGACCGCACAACTCTGGAACTACCTTTGCGGTGAACTGCGCCTTTCCCTGGTAGCCCAACTGGCAACACTGCCGGTTCTGCTCTACCATTTCCGGGAGCTTTCAGTCGTCGCTCCACTCACTAATACCCTCATCAGCTGGATGATTGTTCCTATTATGCTGCTCGGTCTGGCAATCACCTTCTCAGCACTCATCTGGCAACCACTCGCACAGATGCTTGCCTTTGTCTGTACCCCGTTGCTTTCTCTGTTGATCTGGATTACCGGTTTTGCGGCACGGCTTCCGTTCGCTGTTTTTTCATTACCCTGATGCAAATGCAGCCGGTTATTTCCCGAACGTTAGTACTGATAGTCACACTTGTGGTTATTGGGTTCACAACCTGTATATGGATTGCAGATAATTTCCGAACGTCCGTAACAGTCATATTCTGTGATGTAGGACAGGGAGATGCTGCCTATATCCGTCTGCAGGGAGGAATTGATATTCTGATAGACGCCGGCCCGGACCAATCTGTTCTGTCCTGCCTGGGGAGATATATGCCATTTTATGATAGGAGGATCGAGCTGGCTGTTCTTACCCACCCGGATCTTGATCACTTTGGAGGATTTCTTCCGGTTCTTGACCGGTACACCGTCCTCACATTTGCAATGCCGCCGGTGACCAAAAAAAGTCAATCATTTTCTGATCTCCTCTCTAAACTTGAACGGAGAGAGGCAAAACTCTTCTTTCCGCTTGCAAAAACAGAGTTTCATGTGGGTTCTGCTGTCTTCTATTCACTTTGGCCCACAACCTCCTTTTTAGCAGATTCTGCCCACTTTGAAACTGCGGGACTTCTGGGTTCTTCTCTCCGTTCTGCAAATTCCTTTTCCCTTGTATTCGTAGTTCAACTTGCTTCGGAGTATCTGCTCTTTACCGGCGATCTCACCCCTGCCGAACTCAATACCATTCAAATTCCGGCCCGTTTTAGACAAGTTCGCGTTCTGAAAGTTCCTCATCACGGATCGAAGAACGGTCTTACGTCTGAATTTCTTGATCAGCTAAAGGTAGAAACGGCAGTAATCAGCTCAGGGAAGAAAAATCCGTACGGACACCCGCACAAAGAAGTTCTGGAGATACTCAAAACCCGCCGGATCGAGTACGTTCGTACTGATACCGACGGGCATATTGAGATTGAGGTCAGCGAATAGGTTGAATTGTTCCCAGACCTGCTTCCGGTGAAGCATCCTGAGGTAATTCAATGCGGGGTTCAACTGTTGCAACAGGAGGTGTCGGGAGACCAAGATCTTCCTGTAATTCAGATGATGTTTCATTTAGATCAGCACTCTCAGTCGCTTCTGTTTCTCCTTCTGCTGCCTGTTGAGGAGCATTCTCTCTGAATTCAGCCAGATCCTTGGTTGCCTGATCGTAGTCAGCCTTGTTGGTCTCACGATCAGTCAGAGCCAGTACCTGTTCCATCTGTGCGATAGCTGCCTGATACTGTTCCTGACGATAGTATGCCCATGCAAGATTGTAATGCGCATTTGCCCAGTCAGGCTTTAAGGTAACTGCCTGTTCAAACAGTCTCTGCGCATCATCATATGATTCCAGCAGATAATATACACCACCGAGTTCAAGACGATATACCGGGTTTTGCGGATCAAGCAGGATCGCACGCTGATACGCAGCGATGGTCCACAAATCGGCACCGTCTGCAACATTAATGATGTTCCGGTAGATCGAAGCCAGATACTGCCAGTTTGATACCTTCTGAGGATTTAAGGTTACAGCTGCCTTTGCTTCTTCGATTGAAGCCTGAATAACCTGGGCGATTGTTTCACGATCCTTATCGGTAATTTCTTCCGGCTTCTTTGAAGCGATGTTGTTCGCGATAATCAGGTTTGTCTGAGAGAAACTCTTGCGGAACTCTTCATTGTAAGGATTAACAATAATTGCATTTCTCTGCATATCATACAGTCCCCGGATATCATTTCGTGCAATTGCGTCCAGTGAGTTCTTGAAGATTACTTCTGAAGCAAAAGCGGTACTAGTAAAGTATGTCAGCCCGACAATAAAGACCAGGAACAGCAGAACTGAACTGATAAATACCGACATGATCATACCCAGATTAACGACATATGCTCCTTCTTCGGTCTTCGGGATATGCAGACTGAAGTATGCAAGCGCGACGATAAACATAAAGAAGATCATGAAGGACGGTGGGAAAAACAACATAACTGCCAGCATATACATCATCAACAAGAATGCTGAACGATCTACTTTCTTGGCAAACCGGGAGATGTTGTACAGAACAAAACCGATTCCAACCATTCCGACAATTCCGGTCTCAGTTAAGATGTGGAAGAAAACCGAACGTGAGACGTTAAAAGAACTAATCTGCCAGAGATCTGTCAAGTTGTATCCCGGATCTTTTACTTGCGTAAAAATTGCGGCAAAGTTTCCCACACCTACACCAAACAGAGCTGTCATTGGATTCTTCAGAATATCAATCGAAGCGATCCACGATGTTCCGAATGGAGGCAGTAAGAGATTATTCCCATTGACGAATACTGAACGGACGACTTCGTATGCCTGAATTGTTCCTGCAATAATCACTGTCGTTAAGAAAACATAGAAGAAAATCTGCGATTTTCCTTTTGCCTTCCCTTCATGATTTTTCTTGTGATGCACAAAGTACAGTACTAATGAGAGGATCGCAAATCCGATGAAAACGATAAAGTCAATCTGTGATCCTACTGTATTGAATAATGGACTTTACAAAAATGAAAACGTCGCTGGAAGTTCTACCGCTCTGAATGGCTGAACAAAGAAAAAGATTGAGACAATCGAGGCAATAAAGCCAGAAATTCCTGTGTAATACAGGATTGAACGACTGTTCTCACGTGCTGCATTCAGCAGGAAGAGATAATAGATAACCAGACTCAATAATGCAACAAATCCAAAGTATGGCAAAAACAACGACTGTACCTTATTCGGCGCCATAATAACAATGGATAATGCATTTGCCACAATAAACAGGAACAGACCATTGATCATTACATCCTTGGTCCAGATCACCTTCTTGGTGGCAATGATATATCCCAGTGCCATTATCATGAGAATGATGACCGCGTATATAAAGAAATACATCTTGCTAATAAGCACGAATTCACGTGTTACCGGCAAGAAAAAGAGCGGTGTAATAAGTAAAAGTAGTTTTGTTATCAGAGAAATCACCCTCTCGATATTAGTACTGAACGTTTTCATGATAACAATGGTAGATAAAACGAAAAACTTTGTCAACAAATAAAATATTAAAGGTCAAACGAACGTATCAATTTGAAACCATCCAGTTAAACTGCAATTCTATTCCGGACGGTTTATTTGTTACCACAGTAAAACTGCTCTTACAGGAACTGTCTTCGGCTCTACAGGGACGTATCTCTTTGAGTGCGATTGTTATTTCAGGATTATCAGTAACTGGGGTAAGTAATATAAATGTGTCCTGTTTAATACCAGGATGAAGGATGCGAAGTTCTTTACTATCGGCAGGTATACTAGCTGATCCTGCACGGACGTTTGAAGATTCTACCACACTGGTATCACTCAATTTTTGTAAAGAATTATTTTTAGGCTGTTCCATTAGCTTTTTCTCTTTAAACTCCGATTCTGTATTATCAGTTGAACTTTTATTTGCTAAGGAATAGCTACCAGTTTTTTCTCGATTCTGTAGAGCGCCAGCATCTTTGACTCCCGCACCAATATCATTCGTTCGTGTTACTTTCTGAAGTGCTGAATCATGCCATCTCACAGATACATAGAGTGTTATTCGTCCACACGCTACCATCTCCCCTTGTGGATCTTGGGTTTTACGTAGTTCGGGGGGACACTGTGATATGCTCAAGTTCTGTTGAATTTCATCTGAAGATGCAAGTACTCTCCCAACAATCTCCCCCGCGGAAATCGCTTTCACTCCAAAGCCAGGGACAGATCCAGCACGAATAGGATCTCCGGTTTGAATACGTCCGTTCTCTGTGCTTACCCAAGCATCTATCTGGCCAAGCATACCCACAACAGTCTGATCCTTTGTTTCTTCGGAGTAGTTTCCAATATAACCAGCTACATCGGTAACCACACCCAACAACGGTTCTCCCGCGACAGCTGCTCGATTCCCTTTTGAAGTAATACTAATCAGATATCCCGGTTCCACAACGTCTGTTACCTCTATGTACTCTGCAAAATCTGCTCCTTGTGTCTTAAATGTCAGGTTTCCATTAAACATTCCGATACTTCCCACTTTCGTACCAGAGTTATCTGAGGTAGAATCCGCGTAAAACTCAATAAAACTTGCATTTGTTCCTTTTGACCCCAGATTAAGTCGTAACACTGACGTCGAGGTTGTATCAGATCGAGATAGGTTTGATAAAGAAACGGCACTCGCGTTGGCGATTGAATCGAGAGCCGAAAGTTTAAAGGAAGGATTCGATGTGCCTATTCCCACCAGTCTGGAGTTAATCCAAGAAGTACCACTAATTTCAGGTGACAGCTTAACAACTGAGTTTTTATCATTTACAAAGCCCAAAACCAGTGCGTCCGCATTATTAACAGTTCGTAAAATCCCATCTTTACGCTGCCAGTATCCTCCAATACCATTTTCTGCCAATACCAGGTTTTTGGTATAAGTAGTGTTCCAATAACTTGATTTAGAGCCTAAATTAAAGGTATTACTTTTTGACGGGCTCGTATTACCTCCTAAAGTAATATCATCTATTGCTTGGGTTGTTCTGATAGCAATTTTTGCTGGTGTTTGCATTGTAATAGTGCCAGATTTTTCTGATCCAATCATAAGAGGAGCTCCTTCTTCTCCGGTAATTCCCCCCTCCCCTCCAAGTCTAACCATGCCATCAATGTAGACATCCCCTTGAACATCAAGAAGCGCGGATGGATTGAGAGTTCCCACACCAAGTGCGCTTTGGACCGATACAACGCCACCTTCATCGGGAGTCAGTTCAATTGACCCAGCAGTATTGCTGCGCGTTTGAAGCACTAATGTATTGCCTTCGATAGTGAAATCTCCTGCTGTAGAACGAATGACTGGAGATACTGCTGCAAAATTTAAAACGCCTTCCTGGTCAATATACGGGATGGTTGACTCACTTTTGCCAACCGATAACCCTTTAACCGTTTCACTATTTGCCACATGGTCAACCGTTGCAATCGGATAGCGAGGTGTGAGTTCCGGATTATTGCCTATGGTTATTCCGAGATACAACTGAGGTTGATTTAGTATCTCTTCCTGGATTGGTTTCATACCACAATCATTTCCAATAGTTACTTGAAAAGAACCGTTAAAATCTGGCTCTATACCCTTCTCACCAAAGCAGTAACCAGTATAGACAGGTACCGTATCAGCGCTACTTTTATAAAGATTAAATAAAACGTCAACCTTTTCTGTAATTGGCAGTCCTTCCGGATCTGCTAACGCTCCCTTAAATCGAATAGTTCTACCTTCTCTCTGGTACGTCGAATCTACTGTTGTATCAACCTTTTTTTCCATTGTATTCCATATGTATAAACCAGTGCTGAGACCCAGAACAAGGAGTGATATACTCGCAATAATCGCAACTTTTTTATTTATTACATTTTTAGGTAGTTTAAAAAAGGGTTTGTCCGGGTTATCGTCAGGGTGGGAACTCTTATCCGGGTATGGGATAACCGTAGTTGTGTGAAGCTTATTTAGCAAGTCTTGACGTTCTATATTTGAAATTATTTGAGAATCTAAAGCCCACCTGATAATGTGCTCTACTGCTTTCTCTTTCTTTTGATATTCTTTCAGAGATATAGTCTGCTTTTGCTTATTCAGTTCCAAAATGTACCTTACAATCACATCATAAGAGATATCTGATTGAGGCTTTACAGAGCCATTTTCTATATTTTCTTGAGTATTTGATTTACGATTATTCATAGGTCTGCAACATTTCATCTAATACTGATAGACATAGTGAGACATCTTCCTGGTTTAGCCTTTTCTGAAGATCCATTTTTAATCTTATGGTATGATGAGGTTGGCTTTCTACTCTCTCTGAAACTTGCTTAAGTTCAGCATCGTTCTTGCATTCCACTATATTGCAAATATTATAAGTTGGATCTTCAGATAGGATTGATCTGACAACACAAAATTTATGAAACTTACGTAACGAAGACAGCTTTCGGTTAATGGACCGAACTGGAGTTTGATTATTTTTTAAATACTCTAGATAGCGCTCAATACTCTCACTACTGGAAAGACTGATAAAACAATCTAAAAACGTAATATCATCTCCTTCAATGACATCAGAAAAGAGGCCGTTATTGCTTAGATTAAAGAGCATCCAGTGTAAATAATGACGAATATCACAAATATAATTCTTAGCGGTTATCTTTGAAACATTCTCCGCAAGAAGATAATCCTTAAATAGGGCTTCTAAATATGCCACATTATACCCTTTATCCATAATTATTCATGATAGAGCATAGGAACATAGTATGTCAAGAGCTATTTTATAACTATTATGATATAGTTGAGTACTTAAATTATCTCCCATTTTTTAATCCTATAAACTAATTTATTCAAACTTAATATTATAAGAGCAGATTTATTATCTTATCACAACAATCTAATTCTACATTAACTTCTTATAGTATATATATGCGTAGTTATGGGATATTTTGTCTATAAAAAAGGAAATTTTTTATACAAAAAGACTTTGATTTTATAATTAAACGTCAGTATATAAAGCAAGCATAAATAAATACAAATAGTACGCTAATATTTTCAAAAATGATGGACGTAATATTTTAATGCCATTTTATTTATCTCTAGTGTGGAGTGGTCCCTAGACAAGCTAAACCCTACTATTTACTTTTTAGCAAATAAATTAAAATATTGCTATTTTGAGCTTTATTTGGAGGATTTATATAATGTAGAATTAGCTATTAACTTGATTTACCAATCTAAAGAGCGATTATTATCCAAACGTACTTTTTATAGACTTTTACAGTCAATGGCACTTTTATTTTACGTACGTTTGTTATATTGTTTTCAAGCTTTTTTAACCATTTTCACCCGGATTCGTCTTCATAGTAACATATTTTAAGGCTCAGTGTCAACACAAATTCATTTTAGTCAAGATAATGTACGTCTGAATGGTTTTAATCTCTTATCTCTCATTATCCATTCTATTGCCGATTACTTTTCTTTTGTACTATATTTAGTAACTTATTATCCAAAGTATAGAATAAGAGAATATCTATTGACAAAAAAAAACTTGTCCGTTAGATTTATTACATATGGGAATTAAAGAAAGACGAACGAAAATTTTAGCGGCATTATTTTTTTTGAAGGACCTCCAATTTACTCCTGTCGTATTCAGTAAGGATGTCCAATCAATATTTGATGTCTCGCTGAATCCAAAAACCAAGTCCACATTAAATACGTTAGTGAAAGAAGGACTTATTGCAAAAGTTGATTCAACTGAAGAAACTACAGACGGAAAGAAAGGAAAAGAGGCTATATACCAGATAACTGAACTTGGATATCATGCCTTTTGCCTGGAATTCCCCTATTGTCGATTCCTGCGGGATCAATGGGATGGTAAGTGGAGAATCCTTTCGTACGAAATTCCAGAAAAGAAACGAGAAATGCGCGATCGTTTACGTCGTGAAGTCTCAGGTTGGGGTTTAGGTCCCTGGCACAGATCATTCTGGATTACTCCACATCCTATCATTCCTAACTTAAAAGCGCTAGTATCTAACAAAGAAGAGGAGAATTATGTACAGGCGTTTGAATCTGAGCATGTTTTTGGAAACAGAAGTGTTTTAATTGAAAAAGTGTGGGCCACAACCCAGCTGGAAACAAAATATAGACAGTTGTTTAAAAAATGGCATGATATTCTGTCTTCTCAAGAAGAAAAGCCAGAAAAGCTTAAAAAAGTGGTTACTGAGTATGTTTCCATACTTCGTATGGATCCAGGACTACCACCACAACTTTTAGGTTCAAACTGGATTGGGTTTGAGTCTTTCAAAATCTATAAAGAGATCAGAACAATTCTATTATCATAACTCACCATAAAAAAACCGTATCCATTACTGGATACGGTTTTTTTTTGAGGTCTTCTCTTGATTTACACGGTTAATTTGCAGGTGTATATTAATATTAAACGTCCGAAACAATCCTGCTATACACCCCTTCTATTATGTCAATGGAAGCGTTAATTTAAGAAGCCCAACGGATTCAGCAGTCCTCCACCACTGCGGATTTCAAAGTGTAAATGAGGTCCTGTCGAACGTCCGGTGCTTCCCATGATACCAATTTGCTGGCCTTGGCTCACGGATTGTCCAGCAGAAACATTCAGACTCGACATATGCGCGTAGAGTGACTGATATCCGTTTCCATGATCAATAATTACATGACACCCATACCCCCATTGAATACACCCGACATAGGAAACAGTGCCAGAATCGGCTGCGATAATTGGTGGGAGAGCATTACTGGCAATATCAAGTGCCATGTGATACCAAACCGGGTATTGCGTAATGACCCCGGAGGTAGGCCAAATAAAGCTTCCTCCTCCTTGGGAACCTGCCTGGATCTGCGCAATCGTCGCGGTTTGTGGTGAGGTATTATACGTAGGCTGAGCTTCTTCTACTACCCCGTCCGGTACGTACAGTTCCTGCCCCGGGGTTAACTGGAACGTATCAAGATCTGCAAATTCGTTGAACGGAAAGTTTACGATTTTTTGTGCGTCTGTTTTATATTTTTTTGCAATCGAGTACACATTTTCACCGGACGCGACTTTGTGAACAACACCAGTAATCGGTGGAATCTTCAGTTTCTCTCCAGGTTTGATAATGTCGTCATCTATATCGTTTGCCCAGCGGATAGAGTCTGCTGAAACATTAAATGTTTGCGCAATGGATTCCAGTGTGTCGCCCGTCTTAACCGGATATTCAACAACCTTATCACGTGGTTTATCAGACAATACTGTTGCCAGTGAATACTGATCAGGATTGTACGAGATTACCGCTGCCTGATAGCTGTCAGGAGTCTGTTCTATTGAAGAGATAAACGGATTGTTTTCTGCAATAATCGGCCCTCCAATGAGTACCGTGACAATCAAGAGAAAAAATGAAGAGTTCAAAAAAGAATTGGAGTACTTGCCGCGCTTCACAATCAGAAAGGCCACAATAATATCCTTGAAGTGTTCGAAATTTTTTCCAAAATGAAGGATACGTGTAATAAAAAACACGCGGAGAAATACTAAAAACTCAGATAAATCTCTCATATAAGGATAGGTAATATTATACCATTTTAAGAATGAGATGGTCCTGAGAGGTGTTACATCTCAGACAGGTAGCGTTCTGCATCAAGGGATGCAGCTACACCCTTTCCGACAGAAGTTGATGCCTGACGGTAGATAAAGTCTACACAATCACCGGCAGCAAATACTCCCGGAATCGAGGTCATAGTCGGGAAATGCAGTCCTTTCGATTTCCATGGTTCTGCCACTGCGCCTCCTGCCTGCAGTGCACGAAGTGCCACCATCTCCGAGGTCAGAATATAGCCATGATCGTCGAGTGCTATATGATTTTTAAAGATGTCAGTATCTGGTTTGTGCCCAATAGCAACAAACATTCCATTTACCTCCAGTTCTGAGGTTTCGTTTGTTTTCAAATTTTGCAGCGACAGTTTTTGCACATTCTGTTCACCAATCACATCTGTAACCTGGGTATCCCAGATCACTTCGATCTTTTCATGATCTAACACACGCTGTTGCATAATCTTTGATGCTCTAAACTCTCCCCGACGATGGATCACGTATACTTTTTTCGCAAATTTGGTGAGCGTAAGAGAATCTTCCATTGCGGTGTCACCTCCACCTATTACTGCTACTACCTTATCACGAAAAAAGAAGCCGTCACAGGTAGCACAAGCAGATACTCCCCGACCGCGCAGGCGTGTTTCAGAATCCAGGCCAAGCCAGAGAGCCTTTGCACCAGTTGCAATAATAACCGTCCGTGTATAGACTGCCTCGGCATCCTTACCAGCAGGGCGAATAACAAACGGACTCACAGAAAAATCTACTTCCTTCACATTCTGATTCAGGATACGTGTTTCAAACGACTGTGCCTGTTCCCGCATCTTTTCGATCAGTTCCGGTCCCATGATACTTTTGTACCCTGGATAATTCTCAACTTCTGTGGTTAATGTAAGCTGTCCTCCCGGAGGTGAACCGGCAAACAGTACCGGATTCAGATTGGCACGCGAGTTATAAATTGCAGCAGAAAGACCGGCTGGTCCACCGCCGATAATTACTACATCTTCAATGGTTTTAGAGGTTTTTTTTGTGTCTGTCATAGGAAAGTTTCAAAAGTATAGACCAGTTACGAAGGGATTGCAAGACGAGTTATAATTGGATTGCCCGTTCAAATAAATCGGTAAGTTTTTTCCGTTGCTCAGCAGTGAGATCGTCTCCCAGATTCATCTGTACAATTTCTTTGGTCAGCCCATTAATTGCTTTTTTGACTGCTGCTACCTGTTGCAGGATCTCAACTCCATCACGCTGATCCTCTACCATCTTCTGAATGCCACGCAGTTGTCCACTAATCCGGCTGATTCTTTTTTGTAGTACATCCATATATACAAGTATACCCTGCGTAAGGGCATTACGCAGGGTATCTTTTTTCCGGCAGTAGCCGGTATGTATAACCGAATAATTACTTATTGAATGACTCCAGGAACTCCTTGTTGCTCTTGGTCTTTGCCAGTTTGTCAATCAGAGCTGTCAGCCGTTCTTCCGGCGTCATCAGTCCGAGCATACGATGCAGAGTGGTAACACGCTTTAGTGTCTCTTCGTCGAAGAGCAGTTCTTCATGACGGGTACCTGACTTTTCAATATCAATTGCCGGGTAAATACGACGTTCGGCGAATTTACGATTCAGGTGGATTTCCATGTTACCGGTTCCCTTGAATTCTTCGTAGATCAGATCATCCATACGTGATTCTGTTCCAACCAGAGCGGTTCCGATAATCGTCAGACTTCCCCCTTCTTCACAGTTACGAGCAGCTCCCAAAAACTTCTTAGCTGGGAACAGCGCCTGAGGATCTACACCTCCGGAAAGTGAACGTCCGGTGTTCTGTACGGATAAGTTGAACGCACGTGCAAGACGGGTAATAGAATCGAGCAGAATAATTACATCGCGTCCCATCTCGACCAGACGGCGTGCCCGATCAAGCGCCAGATTAGCTACCTTAACCTGCTGTCGTGGTGATTCATCAAAGTGTGAAGCAGCAACTTCTCCTTTAATAAAACGCTTGATTTCTGTTACTTCTTCCGGGCGTTCACCAATAAGGATAGCCATTAAGTGTGCGTCCGGGAAATTGGTGGTGATTGCCTGAGCAATTTCCTTAAGGAATGTTGTTTTTCCTGCTTTTGGCTGAGAGACGATAAGTGCGCGCTGACCAAAACCAATTGGTGAGATAAGATCAGTGATTCTGGTTGACAGGATATCCGGCTTTGTCTCAAGCACGATCTGCCGGTTTGGATGCAGTGATGTTAACTGATCAAACTGCTTACGGTTACGACTTTCTTCTTCGGTAATCTCAACACCATTAATTTTTTTGATCAGAAGCATACTATGAAAGCGTTCCCCTTCCTTTGCCGGGCGTGCAAGTCCTTCTACTTCATCTCCACGACGCAGCCAAAAACGACGAATCTGTGAGGTAGAGACATAGATGTCGCGATCAGGATTAATAGCATAGTCCTGGCGAAGGAAGCCATATCCACCATAAGTAATATCTAAAATACCTTTTGCTTCGTAACTCATCTTCAGATCTTCTTTCAGCTTTTCATTCATGGGCTGTTCACCATCCTGAGACTGGGGTTCTGCCTGCATAGAGTCTTGTAATTGAGGGTCTGCACTAATGGGAGTTTCTTCGTACTGTTCAATTAATGAGTTAACGTCTAATTCTTCGGTTTTCTTTTCAGTTGCTTTTTTCGATTTGATCATATGAAGGGAAAAATTGTTAATGAGATACCAGAAAGGTTGAAGTTACCAATCAAATAATGCTCCATCTTAGGATAAAAGAGGTGGATAAAACGTAGTAGGGAAATTTATAATACATTTTTACCAAGCAGATCCTTCTATAGATGCTTGTAATGACTTTTTATTCCTGTTAGTATGGGAAATCTCGCTTTTAGGCTCTCGCGTAAAAAGACAAAGATTCATCGCGTATAGCTTACCCGTGGGAATAGTATCAATAAAAAGTTTAATTAAAATCGCATTCTGAGAAGGATCCACCTTGTACTATACTAAAGATACAGTGGTTTTGTCAAGAGATAAGCAGCTATGTGCTGCTTGTTATATCCGTCTCTTACAGAATGCTGGTATAGTATATATATATGAAACGAAAGCTTCCGCTCCTGTTTATTATAGTTTTACTTGTCATCGGTGCATTTATGGCCGGGAACCGGTATGGTCAGGAAGTAGAAAAAGCAAATAAAATATTAGATGTATTATTAAGCATTACTCCTTCTCCTTCGATTGCTCCCACTGAGATAGAAACTGAAGACATTTCGTATCAGGAAATAGTCCTTGAAGAATGTGGCGTTTCGTTTCTGGTGCCTGAGATGTACACCGGAGATCTGTCGTCTGATGAGGCGGTACTTAAAACATCCGACAGTACAACGGGTGCCGAGGTTTCGTGTAATCCCCGTTCATCTCTTGCGACAGTAATGGCGGACGAACAGGGTGCAACTGCCGAGGTCGAGTTGAATGACGAAGCGATCACTGCCAGTGTTGGCGCATTCCTTGCAACGGAAAATACAACGTTTTATGCGTTTACCATAGACTCAGCATCGCAAAATAATTCCGTTCGTGTTATTATTAGCGAAGGATTATTACCACTTTTTATCCGGTCGCTTAAAATAAACTAAGGTATGAAGATTGTGTACATCGGAACTCCCTATTTCTCGGCCTCGTTTCTCGAGAAACTGCATTTTTCCGCGGAAGAACTGGGTTTAAAGATTGATCATGTAATTACTCAGCCGGATCAACCGGTTGGCAGAAAAAAAGTTCTTACCGCCTCTCCGGTCAAAATTATGGCCCAAAAACTCGCCTATGACGTTGAACATGACTTTAATCGGTTTATGAAGACAGAGGGGCTGGATTTGGCAATTTTGTACGCCTACGGAAATATTATTACAAAATCACAGCTGGAGAAGCCGTCACACGGATTCTGGAACATTCATCCTTCAGTTCTTCCAGCCTTTCGTGGAGCGTCACCGATTACATATCCACTGGTACTAGGACATACTTCCACTGGGGTTACTCTCATGCAGATGGATGTCGAATTGGACCATGGACCGGTCATCTCACAGAGGCCTTTTGATATCCCTAGTAGCACGCTTCGGCCGGAACTAGAAGTAGCATTAACGGAAGTGGCCTTCCAGATACTAAAAGATACCTTGGTACGTTTTAAAGCAGAAAGGTATATTGAGTGCTATTCCCAGGATCACCAAAAAGCAACATTTACCCGCCAATTAGAAAAAAAAGACGGTTACATTTCATGGGATTTGTTACAAAAAAGTATGAACAATGAAAGAATTTCGTTTGAAGCTCTCCCAAGCGTAATTCAGGATTATTACGTTCGAAACAGTATCGAACGTATAGAAAACATCACATTTATGAGTGCAGAAATTGTATGGAATATGTATCGGGCGTTCGTGGGATGGCCGGGAATCTGGACCAGTATTCCTGTTAAGGGAGAGGAAAAACGAGTTAAGATAAACTCTTTGAGTTATAGAGACAACCTAATCTCTTTAGAGATGGTTCAACTTGAGGGAAAAAATGAAACAGACTACGCTACTTTTAAAGCGGCATATCTTGAGTAAACATATCGCTTCTCTAAGCTCTGATAATTGATTTGACTGCTATATCAATCCGATACTTTGAAAATTATACAATGATTGTTTTAGAGCTTAAAAAAGCCATAAAATAAATTATATATACCATAATAACAAATAACTACACGTCCTACCCCTTTTTTAACAAAATTAAAGACCAAAATATTGTGGGTACCCCACTTTTAAAATAGAAAAGAAACGCTCTCCGTTCTATGCCTGGTAGTGAGAATTACATTCACTGGTGTTTTTGAAAATAGCGAGGTTTTTAAAACAGAAATATGATTAAGTAATTTTATTATAAGAAACGCATAAATACATTGTAAGCTAACAAACTGAGGATGCAAAAATATGCTGTATTTATTTTAGAACGTTAGTGCAATAATAGTTAAATATTTCGGTGGAAAAAGCTATAATAGCAGGAGTATTTTGCGACTGATAAATAGCTGAAAACAGGGTAAATATTGTCCTTAAGCGCTTTGATTAATCCTTTCGTTTATTGTGGAAAACAATCGGAAAGAATCACATCTACCACAACAGACGTATCTTTTTCTGCCAAAAATCCCCCACGCAGTTCTAATAACTATAGGATTAATATATTTATAGTTTTAAAATTGAGCTCTCGGTTAAAGATGTAGGAAAGAAACAAAGACACACCAATTCAGAGAAAGATACATTCACTCAAAAATTCACTTTTCTTTAATTACAATCTTAAAATATTGGCATATTCTATCCGGTACGGTATGCACTAACAGATCTGAATTTATCATAGGTTACTGTTACTTGCTAAATCAATTGAGAATGTATAGGTATCGTTACTACAATACAAAGAAGCACCCGTATGATACAAAACGCATGCAATTGTAATACAATTGATAATGCTGCCAGGACAATCTATTTATAACTTCATCCGCTAATTTCAACGAGAATTACCGAATTTCCTCTCGTCAATAGAAAGTAACAGAATTTCTAAACCAGATACCTCTATCGTCAAAATATCAGATGGCCCCCTTTTTACAGCTGAAAACAACCTCATTACTATAAGACTTATAATAGTGTATATTTCCCGCATAAAATTACATTTTCTGCCACAGTAATTTATTCACATAGTTATCCACAATTTATACACAATGTGCGAACAATAAATGTGTACATTCCGAATTGATACTATACAGGGGTACCCTATTACATTACGTGTGCCAGATTCAATAAATGGAGACAGGTAATCTAGGTGCAGGAAGTATCCACGGCAAAGAACGAAGTATTGTTACATTTCCTGTATCTCAAAGTGAGCAAGATCAGTAAAATGGACTGTGTACAAGGGAATTTGTTTTATTTCTTTTTGAAGGCCATAATAGAAACAGTAGTCTGACATTTCTGCAAATACCTCGTACAGATATTCCTGATCGCAGCCTTCAAACAGGGTAATTGCGTTATTTTCAAGCAACAGTTGCGCTATTCGTTTGTTGCGCGCATCTAACAATGTCTGTTGCTGTACGTAGACTTGTATGTGCTTTGTACCATACTCGGTGTCCAGACTGGCTTGAGGATACAACCCAGCAATGCCTTTTATGGTTACCAGAGCATTTTCTGCTGACTCTGCAGGCTGTTCATGGAGCACACGGGATTTCTTTTGTACCTCTTCAGCGACCTGAATCAACGATTGTTGAAGGGAATCATCTAATTCTACGTCTGAATAAAAAGGAATCATTTCTGAGAGAGATGAAGGGTTTGAGCTTTTGTAGCAAGAAAAGTTATCTATGCCGCCAGAAATCTCTAGCAGAGTATTTGTAACTCTGTTAGAATCAATTTCAAATCCATAAGACTGTGCTGAAGCATAAATCATGGCAAGTACCCCCAGGTCCCCGCCAGGAAAGGTTACTGCCGGTAAATTTCTCTCGTTCGGGTAGTTTCCGTCAACACATCGAACAGCATGTTGGCACTCAGGAGTAACTTCGTAGGTGTTCTCTACCACCAGTTGGAATAGTTGTTCTTTAGTAAGTCGAATTTTATTCACGATGCTTATAAAATCGTAAAGGTCTTATCTGTTCCATAATAATCCTTCCAGTTTTTATTATAGAATTCAAACATTCGCTGTAACCGTTCCTGGTCAAGTTCTTCAAAACCAAGCCGTTCCAACTCATCCCGTATTTCGCCTTTTACGAGCTCGAAATTTTCTTCCGGACTAAGGATACGTTCAAATTCAGCAAGATATCCATATCCCGCATTTTTATCAATAGATACCGAGTAGTTCTTATATGCGTACTCCTGACGCTCTCTTGACCACTTTGCCTGATACGCAAATCCTGCATCAAGTATCCGTTGATCGAGTTCGTCAATGGAGACATCAACAGGAACTTCGAACTCGATTCGTGCGGTTCCGTTCTCTGACGTGGTATCATCTACAGTTGCTTTTACAATAAAAAGCACAATGTCATCTGCTTTTCTCGTTCGTACAGAATAGTTCTTTACTTTATTTATTAAACGCTTAAACGTGGACTTACCTTCTTTATTTAACAGAGATGAAACCTTTTCATAGAGCAACGTGAGTTTTCCATCTACAAAATAGTGGTTTAACTGCTTGTTTTCACTCTTGAACGTGAGGTTTTTATCAGTTTGTTTTAACTTCTGTAAGAGGCTTTCGGCAGCCTCAAATGAACCTAACAATGTTTTGATTTCTACCTCAATTTGATGTGACATACTAGGTACATTATATCAGTGTTAATAGAGAATGCAATTGTAGCGGACAGCCGCATATTGTACAATAACTCTTATGAAAAAACATCCTGAATATCAATACTTGGATCTTTTACAAGATATTATTGAAAATGGGACCGAAAAGGAAGTTTTCGGTGCCGATACTACCATTAAAAGTGTCTTCGGGAGACAGATGAGATTCGACCTTTCTCAGGGCTTCCCGCTTCTGACTACAAAGAAAGTATATCTGCGTGCAATCATCTACGAACTGCTCTGGTTTTTGAAAGGAAGCTCAAATATAAAGTATCTGGTAGATAACAATGTTCATATCTGGGATGAGTGGGCATATAAAAATTATATGTCTGCCTCAAAAAAGGGATCTGTGCCTGAAATGACCCAGCAAGAATTTGTTACACATATAAAAGAAGATGATGATTTTGCTGCTGAATGGGGTGAATTAGGCAACGTATACGGCGTACAATGGAGACGCTGGCCTGCCGGAGACGGCCGAGAAATTGATCAGCTGGGCTGGGCAATCAACGAACTGAAAACTACCCCGTATCGTAAATCAATTGTGGTTTCTGCCTGGAATCCAGAGTTTATATACGAGATGGCTGCATCACGGGAGAAGTCCGTAGCCTTGCCACCATGTCATACGCTCTTTCAATTTAACGCCCGTGAAGATAAGCTCTCACTACAGTTATACCAGCGAAGTGCAGATATGTTCCTGGGAGTACCGTTCAATATTGCCAGCTATGCCCTGCTTACAATGGTAATTTCACACATCACCGGTTTCAAATCGGGGGATTTTGTCCATACTTTCGGGGATGCACACATATATAGCAATCATTTTGATCAGGTGCTAGAGCAAATTAAGCGAAAACCGAGAAATTTCCCAAAAATGACGATTAATCCTGCTGTGACAACCCTTGAAGAACTCAAATTTGAAGATTTTATCATCGAAGGGTATGATCCGTACCCTCCAATAAAGGGTGATGTTACCGTAGTCGGAGGCTTCTAATCAACTTAAATCAGCTTTTTACCGCTCTTACATAAGTTTTTTATGAAAGAGCGGTATTTTTTTTGAAAGATTGTTGTAACAATCTGTATGAATTATACTGAAAACGCTTTAAACGGAGATGAATGCGTTTTTTGCTCATCATTTGCGCATAAAAGAAAAAAGAATTATAATAATATGTGAATTATGAAAAAAACGGTCGTGAGTATTATTGCCGCTATTGATAAAAATAGGGCCTTAGGAAAAGATAATAAACTTCTGTGGCATATCCCTGAAGATATGAAGTGGTTCAAAAGTCACACGTCAGGACATCCGGTGATAATGGGAAGAAAAACGTATGAATCTATTGGCAGACCCCTTCCCAACAGGCTAAACATTGTTATTAGCCGGAATCATGCGTATCAAGCTCCCGGTTGTACCGTTGTAGAAACACTTGAAAAAGGGATTGATATAGCAATCCAGAACGACGATTCCGAGGTATTTGTTATTGGTGGCGGAACCGTGTACGCACAAGCACTCCCCCTTGCAGACAGGCTATATCTAACAATAGTTGATGGTTTATACCATGCTGACACGTTTTTCCCCGAGTACGCCTCCTTTAACTCGGTTGTTTTTAAAGATGAAAAACAAAATTCTGAGCTCAAATACACCTTCTTGATACTAGAAAAACAGAAGTAACCGTTCTTAATGAGAGAGATTTCAACTAAATAAGTGAGAATTATCACTTTTAAAGTCACAACTTTTGCTGCTGCTAAGCCTTAATACCTCAATAATGAGGCTACTATTCCTAAAACACATTGCAACTTAGTTGCACTATTTCTAAACTTAATTCTCCTCTCCTGTAAAGAATTGCCAACATTTTTTCAATCTACCTATTAGAACAATGTAAACGCTTTATTTTTCGCACAATTCACTGTCAAAACAATATAAAATATAAATAATGTTCAACATTGTACAGCTTAAATGAAGAATATCCTGTTGAGACAATATATATAAAATAATCGATTGAGATGTAAGATATCCTGCCTTGAACAAACCGGCTCCAGTTATTTCGAACCAATAGCAGATGAAGAATTACCCGACTCTATCTAATGACCTGCCTTAAATCGCGTTTTAGCGGATGTTTATTTAGTAGAAAGATAGGCAGCAGGAAGCATACCAAATAAGGAGCCACCTAATAATGCAAGCAATCCGGAAGACAGTGCTATTAATACAAATGACGTATGTTTCATTTTTTTCTTTTGTTCAATGATACTAAAAGAAACAAAAAGAGAAGATAATATAGAAAGAGCAACCGCAATTCTAATAATAAACTGCTCGGAACTATCACCGGTTATTGCAATTAAGACAATGGTTGTTGCCAATCCAAATAGTACGGTCAATAAAACATGAACAATGTAAAATCCTGCTGCCTGTGCGGGTGTTCTTGTGTAGCTGTACGTAAATAAATTCCTAAACATACTATAATTATAGTAAAATCTGGTAACAACATGAAACTCCCAATCTATATCTATGATCCAACTGCAACTGATGCAGCAAGTAAAATCCGTGGAGTCGGAAGATATATGCAACTCTTACAAACTTCTTTTAAAGACACCGCGGTGTTTGTTTCATCTGTCGATGAAGTTCCCTACGAATCGATATTTATCTTTCCTTTTTTTAACTTTCTGAGTAAACCACTCTCGCTTCGTCGCATTGCCCGAAAACAGATAGCAGTAATACACGACTTAATACCGTTTAAATATCCCGAACATTTCCCGATTGGGGTACGAGGTATTATACAAACCTATTTAAACAAATTCATCCTCAAACAGTACGATGCGATTGTAACCGATTCAGAAACAAGCAAAAAGGATATAGCTGATATGTTGTTATTTGATAAAGATTACGTACAAGTAATTTACCCAATATTATCAGAAAAGGTTCTTAATAAAACAAAATCAATTCATAAAGAACACATTCCTTCCCACCCCTACTACCTGTATGTGGGAGATGTAACCTGGAATAAGAACATTGTGAATCTGGCGCGAGCTATTAAGATTGCAAATGTATCTTGTATCTTTGTGGGTAAACATTTTATAACATCAAAACTGCAGGCGACACTTGCCCGAAAAAAGATTCATCCCTGGGAAGAAGAACTCTTTAGTTTTTATGAAGAAGCGCAGGGTGATTCCCGATTTCACCTCTACGGGTTTGTGGAAGATGATTTATTGCAAGCGCTCTACGGTAATGCTATTGCAAATATCTTGATATCCCGGGATGAAGGGTTTGGATTTTCGTATCTTGAGGCGGCTTACCATGCGACCCCCTCTGTCCTCGCAGACCGACCGATTTTCCATGAAACAGCGGGCCCCACTGCTGTATTTGCGAACCCAGAAAACCCGTTAGATATAGCGGATAAACTGAAAAAAATCGCACTACCAGCGGAACGAAATCATTACGTCAAACAATTACCCGCACATATTCAGAAATTTAACTCCGAACAGTTTACAAACGGTTTCATGAAGGTTATTGCAGAAGTACAGCGAAAAGGATAATATTACTCTATGGATCTTCTCTTATATGTAGTCTGTTCGTTTGGCTATATACTACTCTTCCAGCTTGCTCTCAATATGGAAACCGAGATGTACTTCAACTTTTTGTTGATGGTAGGCGTCTTTGTCCTTGGTGGCGTTATCGGGTGGTTTTTCTCAGCATATGAAATTGGTTTTACTGTCGCCATGGTAATGAGTTATATTTTTCTGTAAGAAGTTATATCCCCAACAAGCGCTTCCCGTTTTCTTCTGTCATCTTTCCTAGTTGTGCAAGAGTTGTTCCACGGATTTGTGAAACGCGTTCTGCAATGAGAGGAATGTTTGAAGGCCGGTTTGGATACAGTTTCTGTTGCCGCAGCGGTTCTGGTAATAGATATGGAGCGTCTGTTTCGAGTACCAGCAATTCGTCCGGAACCTGCCGAATAAAATTGACTTTATCATCTCCATAGGTAATATCTCCATCTACTCCAATAAAAATCTGGTGCTCTTTTGCAAATGCGAGTAAATCGATATCCGGCTCACAACAGTGGAAAACCATCTTGCCGCTAAAGGCATCATCCCAGTTCTCTTCAAGTAAGGAAAGGAGATCGGCAGCGGCCTCTCTATTATGAATTACGACCGCTTTGCGGTGAGTACGTGCGAGCTCTAGTTGCTGTATCATTATCGCTTTCTGAAGCGCTAAAAATTCTTCTGTTACCTCGTACTCTGCATACTTTGTTTTGATATACATATGGCGATCCAGGCCGATCTCCCCGACTGCTACTACCCGTGTGTCTGCAAGCATCGCCTCAATTGCGTTCAGCTCATGGGAAATATGATCTTGCGTCTCATCCAGTTGGAGATCTTTGGTTTGGATATACAGTTCAAACACATGATGCGGATGTATTCCTGCCGCAACATATAATCCGTCGTATTGGTGGGCAATATCGATGGCACGTTGTGAAGTTGCAACATCAGTGCCGGGGATAAGCAGCGTAGTGACTCCCGCATTGAAGGATGACTGAATTATTTCGTCTACATTTTTGCGAAAGGCTTTAAAATTGATGTGACAATGGGTATCAAACATTGACACATTCTACCATGTTATAATTGAGGCATGAAAGTATTTATTGGAGCAGATCACAATGGCTTCGAGCTTAAAAATCAACTGGTAACCTATCTCAAAAGCAAGAATATTGACGTAGAAGATATGGGAGCTTATGAACATGATCCCTTAGATGACTTTCCGGTATTTGCAAAACGCGTCGCTGCCCAAGTTCAGAAAAATTACGACGATGACCGCGGAATCGTCCTCTGTGGATCGGGTATTGGAGTTGCAATTGCTGCAAACCGTTTCAAACATATTCGCTGTGCGCTGGGATTCGACCCAACTCAAGTTCAGCATGGCCGGGAAAACGATCATATCAATATGCTGGCATTACCTTCAGATTATGTCTCTCTAGAACAGGCACAGCAGTACTTAGACCTTTTTCTGAAAACCCCTATCAAACCGGAAGAAAAATACTTCCGTCGCAGTATGCAACTAGACCAGGACTAACCTCTTCGTAACTGAAAATGTATCCCTCCTGTATCAGTACACTCTCAGTAGTGTGCCATCCGCGTGACGCCGAATTAATGACTGAATCTCGAGAGATGAAATGGCTGCCTGGAGTTCATGAACAGGCACCGTTACCTGCTCTGCAAGCTGATCCGAGGTTAATAGTTGCGCAGAAAGGATATCTAAAATAAGTTGTTCAGTATTACTAATTTGAACCTTCATATCAGTATGAAAAACATATGGTTTTAAGCCATATTCTAGGATCAGATCATCACAGTGATTGATCAACTTTGCTCCGTGTTGAATCAGATGATGCGTACCGCGGGATCCGGAGGAGAATATACTTCCAGGTACGGCACAGACATCTCGTCCCAGTTCGAGTGCTTCTGCCGCAGTAATGAGTGAGCCGGACTGTTCCGCTGCCTCAGGTATTATCACTGCTCTGCTGAGTCCGGCTATAATCCTGTTGCGGAGTACAAATGTTCCTTTTTGTGGAGGGGTTCCGGGGGCATATTCAGAGATAATACACCCACCGCTGCTAAGAATTTGCTGATGTAACCGGCGGTTTTTAACCGGATAGACGACATCTATCGCAGTTCCCAACACAGCTACCGTGTATCCTCCTGCCTCAATACAGCTCCGGTGTGCCTGTGCATCCACACCGGTTGCCAGTCCAGAAACTATCGTTGCTCCCGCACTAGTCAACTCTCTGGACAGGTGAGCAGTAACCTGAGCTCCATAGGCCGAAACCTGACGGGTTCCAACTATTGCCAGCGTCCGGGATAGTTCCAGCATCTCGGGATTATAGGTTCCGCGTATATAAAGAATCAGCGGAGGTTCAGAGAGTTCGAGGAGTGATACTGGATAGTCGTCATCAAGAATGCTACATACCGAAATCTGTTTCCTGGATAATGCTGCCAAATAGGCAGTGCCATTCCATACGGCACGATGCGCCGTGAACTGTTCGACTTGACGCGAAGTCCAGACACTGTGTAACAACCGAGACGACGCAGCATAGGCACGATCCCAGAGGGAGGAGTCCCGAAGGAATGTGTTTTGCCAGGTACGCACACCAGAAACCGTTTGTAACAGCTTTATAACTGATCGAACGCCAATTCCGGGACAGGAAAGTAAGCCGGTAGCCAATGATTTCATATTTATACCATTGTATCATATAACAATAAAAGCAATACCTGACTTCTCTGGTGTATTTCGTGTGGTTATGAAAGATGCTGTTCCAGCCATTTAACGGAGCCTTCTGCCCGCTCAGATCGAAGGTTGCTTTCTTGATAGTCCTGAATATCACGGACTGTCCAGCAATGGAATAATACCCGATACCACTCTATAATTTCCTGTTGTTTTTCAGTATAATCCTGTTCGATCTTTGCCTGCCAGAACTCAATTAGTTGTGAGGCATCACGATCAATCCATCCCCAGTAGTACGCCAGATCCCACAGTGGATCACCAATACGTCCACGCTCAAAATCGAGCACACGACCAAAGCAGCAAGTCTCTTCCCGTATTGCAAAAATGATATTTTGAGGGGAGAGGTCTCCATGTAAAGGAACTTCACGGTATTCCCGGGACTTCGCATACTCAAACAGGTTCTTCAGATTCGTGGTTGCCCTGGCTTTGACTGCTTTGGACAGAGGAGTAGCAGGCAGCGCTTTCAGCGTTTCCTGAATTTCTCCACAGATATAGACATGCCAGGGGACATGAACTTTATAAGGAGATGCGTCATCCGGATACCAGAACGCTTCTACATCTTCGACGGGAATTATATGAATCTTTTTCAGAATGGCATAGATATGATCGATGGTACGCGCCGCAAGTTCCGGATGTTTCTCAATAAACTCAGCCTGATTATCTCCTTCTAAAAAGTCCTGCAACATCACAGACTCAAAAAAAAAGGCAGCGCTTTTATCATAAAACAACACCTCAGGAGAAGGAATATCGGTGCTTCCGTGCAGGTAACAATAGATCTCCACAATACGTTCACTGGTCACCACTTCCCGTTCTTCTATCAGTTTAAGAATGCCGTTTTTCTTACCCTGAATGTGTAAGACCTTATTTTCCGAAGCAGTGTACTGTTCTGTAATAGCAACAGCGTCTGATTTCCACATACCGGAAAGATAAAACGATATGGTTTCTTTGGTTACCGGCATCGGATCGTCTCCGAATGTCACGGTATCAAAGGACATTGGGTCGGCTTTTAGATCGATCACTGTTACTGAACCATTGGCTACCCGAACCGAGTTAATAAACCTGATATATGCTTTTTTATATGAAGAGGTAGTTTCCGCATGCGACGGGTGACCATACAGAATCGAGAATAACAATGTTGAGACAACCACATCATGAGTTACTAATGCAAGATTACTGGTTGCGTTTCTGTCGATGGTGGTAAGAAAGGACTGGTACCCGCGCCAGAGGGTATCCGAGAATGTCTGATAACTATCACCGCCGGGAATGGCATGGGAGAAATTCTCCATAGTTTTTTGCCAGGCCTTTCGGTCTTCGTCGTTTTGAACCCACCAATACTTCCCTTCAAACACACCGTAGTTAAACTCCTGTAAAAACGGTTCAATCTGCACCGGTTTATCCAGAAGATAGCCGAGCATTTCTGCTGACTCTTTTGCACGGGCTACTGGACTGCTGACAATGTGATCCAGATCTATATCTGCTTGTTTCAGAGTCCAGGCAGTTCGAATCATTTGAGACTTCCCCCCGACGGACAAGCCTTCCGGATCCGATCTTCCGGAGATAAAACCTGGTTTCGTATTGCCAATGCTCTGGCCGTGTCGGATTAAATAGAGTTTCATAGCGATATAATTGCCTGGTGAATGCGGTCCTCCAGGAAATTATACTGCATGCTGGGCGGTAATATGGCAGTTTCGCCGGATGGTCGACTATGATCGATAGTAAAATCACGTTTAAACTCCTTATCATCATAAAACTTCATCTCCTGATCAAATTCCCGGTGGAAGATGATCATCTTACGCACCAGACCATTTCCTATCAGACTGTACGACATGTTTCTAAATAGTTGCTTCTGGTAGGGATGAGGTGATACTGCAAGGAGGCGGTTAATGGTAATTCCCGCATCTGCCAGACGGAACGCTGTCATAGCGTTAAAGCTGTCACGAACCATTGCAACAGGTGGAATGCGGAAATCGGGTTGATCAACAAAAAATGGATCAAGAGGAATGAAGGGTGTCTGGAACTCCATGTCAGTATCTACTGCGAGCATGGGTGTATCCAGTAAACGCCCGTGATTATCGTTATATCGACGGGAGATATCCAGAAAGGCAGCCTCGTTCAACGAATTGAGAGTGCTGCCGAAGATCACATCTACTTCTGTAGTTCCACTCGCAACGACTGCTTCCACATCCATTTCTTCGAACGTGGGAATAGCGTGATTCCGGCCAAGATTGTATCGTACTGGTTGTATTGATATCGCGCGACCATGCGAATAGAGCTCACGCGATAAGTAGAAATGATCTATCTTACCGTGAGCTCGGCGACGCAACTGTTCAAATGATGAAGACGGCTTATACCGTAATGCCTCTACCATATATACATATTGAATATGTATATTATATCGTCAATTATTCATATTGCAAGTTTTAATTGAGCCTCCGCCCTATTCTGATATGCTTTCTTTGAATGGTCTTTAGCCTCAACGCATGCTACAATAACCTCATGAGAATACAAAAAATCACCGCTTTGGAGATCCTGGACTCACGCGGCAACCCAACCGTCAAGGCGTATATCACGCTGGATAATGGCTCTGTTCACTCGGCATCAGTTCCTTCAGGGGCATCGACAGGGAAGTATGAAGCAGTTGAACTTCGAGATAATGATAATTCACGTTATATGGGGAAGGGTGTGCGCACCGCGGTAGAAAATGTGAATGTTACATTAAACGACGTGTTACACGGAGTAGAGGTAAGCGACCCAAATGTGATTGATGAAAAAATAATCGAAGTTGACGGTACCGAAAACAAAAATAGAATAGGTGCGAACGCCATGTTGGCCGTATCAATGGCAGCGGTCCGGGCTGCGGCTTACGCCAGTTCCCAGCCGCTCTGGAAATTTATCAATCAGCACTATATGACAGGCAAATCACCGTCTTTCCCGGGTATTTTTGCGAATGTTATTAATGGCGGTAAGCACGCCGGCTGGAACTTTGATATTCAAGAGTTTATTGTCGTAACCAAGAAAGAGACCGTGACAGAGTCAATTCGCGTTGCTGCAGAGCTCTTTGCTGCACTTGGTGCCCATCTCAAAAAACGCGGTTTCAGCACTCTGGTTGGCGATGAGGGTGGCTACTCCCCCGCTTTAAGCTCAAATGAAGAAGCCTTTAATACGATTATCGAAGCTAGCAAAGTATTACCATACGAGTACCTAAAAGACTTTAAGATCTCGATTGATGCTGCAGCATCTGAATTCTTTGAGAATGGCAATTATCTGATGAAAAAAGATAATAAAGTCATTCACGCTGATGAGTTACTGAAGGTCTATTTGTCTTTTGTTGACAAGTATCAGCTATTCTCGATGGAAGACCCGTTTGATCAGGATGACTGGGATAATTTCCGCAAAATTACCGAAGCAACAAACGGCCGATCCTTTATTGTCGGAGACGACTTTTTAGTCACGAATCCGAAGCGTATTCAGCAGGCAATTGATCAGAAGGCAGCCAGTGCGGGACTGATTAAGGTAAATCAGATTGGAACCATTAAAGAGACCATGGAAGCTATTTCACTCTGTCAGAAAGCTGGCTGGCAAGTTGTAATCTCGCACCGCTCTGGTGAGACGGAAGATACCTTTATCTCTGACCTGGCATATGGTGTTGGAGCAGATTATATCAAGACCGGCTCTATGTCTCGTTCTGAACGTCTGGCAAAATATAACCGGTTGATTGAGATTGAACAGCTTGAGATATAATTTTTCTCAAATTAAAAAGGGCACCTACGGGTGCCTTTTTTAGTATTCCACTCCTCTACCCTACATAACAACTTACTATATCTAAATAACGAATCCTTTTATTATAGTCTAAAATTAAAAATTAAACTTATAGTTATTATGGCAACAACTAAATCACACCTTTTCCCAATCCAGTTCAATACGGTGCAAAAATAGAAGTACGCTCCCCTGTTATTACTGTTTTAAGAAGGTTTGTGTCCAGATTTGAACGTCTACCAGTGATACTTTCCCATCTCCGTTAAAGTCGGCTTGTAAGATGCCTTCTCCGATAAACTCACCCAGGTACTCAGCGCGGAATATTTCGTGATCGATTAGGTTAACAAAGCCATCGCAGTTCGCATCCCCTTCCGGTTTGCGTGGACATGCCGCTGGTGTACCGGACTGCGGTACCCATCTGCGACTAATAGTGGGAAACGGCGTGGCACTTGGATTTGTCGTCAGGTTTGGAATACGTGTCGGTGACGGGCCGGCAGTGGGAGAATTAACCGCGATAGTTGCAGTGGGTGCGCTGGTGGAACTCGGTACGGTTGTCGGGACCGGTGTCGGAGTGCGTGTCGCGGTGGGTACGGCGGTGGTTGGTGTCGGAGTACGTGTGGCTGTAGGAACTGCAGTCGCGGTTGGTCCGGATGTTGGAATGCCGGTAGGCGGTGATGTTGGCCCAGGTGTTGACGTTGGTTGTCCTGAAGCGAGTTGTACAGTAAATGCAGCTGCTTCGTTATTCCAGTCCAGCAACCCTCCCCAACCGGTATTAAAGATACCGATTTTGACTACATACTCCCCTGTTGGTACGGTTGAAGGAAGAGTTACATTCATAGTATATGTTTTTGTCTGACCTGCCGTGAGCGCCTGATTATCGTACACCTGCTGATGGTATTTTGTTTGCGAATCGTCTTTACGATAGATTTCCACATCAACCAACACAGATCGGCTCGTGTTTGACAGTACAGAAGCAGTTACAGTAAAGCTCTGACCACGGGTTACGGGACTTGGATTGACCGTTGCCGAGGTGGTGAAGGTTGCATTTGGTACCGGAGTGTTCGTAGGCGCTACTGTTGGTTGTGGTCCCTGAGTAGGGCTCGGGGTTGGAGTGAAGGTTGGCTGACCAGGTGCCAGCGTCGGTGTCGGGGTGAGTGTGGCAATAGGTCCACCCTGTCCTGTCAAAACAACTGCGGTTATCGAGTACGCAGGAAATGTCCGGTTGAAACCACCGGCTTCAATTGTCTGTGTTTTCGGTTGAATTTGGGCGATACTCCCGGACACATTATAGGCGTCGATTTTTTTGCCGTTCAGATTACTGTAAACGGCGATATCTCCATTTCCGGTCAAACCGGGTAAGGTACTATCAGGAAGTAGTTCATATACTTCCGCACTGCCGGCAACATAATTTTGTAATGCCACATCAGCGTTAATGGAGTTGGGTGTAAAGTTCGTTACCCAGACCATCAGCTTTCCCGGCTGCGCGGGATCTTTTGCAGCCCAGATACTCATTTTTTCTTTGTCTGTGGTTTGTGTCTCTACCATCTGCTCACCAAAGTATTTCTGGAACATGTAGTAGACATACCATGGTGAATTTAATTGAAGGTTATCTGGATTATCACCGGTATGTTCAATCATTGAAAACGCATTTCCTTTCGCAGAATAACCTAACCAGAAATTAGCAAAATCCACCCCGTTTTTGGCAAGTCGGGGTAACGCATCGGACACCATTAATGCAGCAACATGGTTCTGCTGAAAGTAGTTACGGTTTTCCGAAGAGGTATTTAACTCGGTTACGCCATGAAGAATATTATTTCTTCCGGCAAGAAACTCTGTATTAATCCGGGGACGATATAATCAGGCCACTGTCTGCTGGAGTTGTATTTATTACTCCAGTCACTCCCCGCTTCCGGATTTGTATAGCGCATAATGTTTCCAATGGTATTGTTTGTGTGTTCCATATACCAATGCCAGGTAATACCATCTCCCACTTTTGCTATCTCCCCCATCTCACGCACCAGATTGTTTGCCTGTCCAATGCTGTATTCAACCGCACCGGAAAAACCTCCTCCGATCACAATAATTGAAGGATCTACAGCTTTCATAGCGTCACGATAGGCTCTGTATCGGGTCATATACTCAGTGGGAGAGAGGTATTCGTTCCACGTAGCCTCGTTTTCATTTCCTATTTCCCAGTATTTAAAGCCATATCCCTTTTCAATGTTTGTATAGCGGACCATATCAGCCCACATATGTGGATCATTCTCGGTAACATTTACTTCTATCATAACTTCAGCACCAATATCAGCAGCATATTTGGCAAGAGAGTCTATTTCATTTGTTCCATAATGGAAGTAATACGTGTTGTTTCGTACGCTGTATTCTGTATAGGGTCGACGTTGCGCTTCTCGAGTCCAACCGACTGAGTTAGTCCAGTTTCCTCCTGCATACCGGATAATACCGGGACGAACTTCTTTCATCGCATTCGTGACATTTTGCATAGTAGATGAACCAAGAAACGGCCTGCCCCACGAATGCTCCCAGTTTGCATATCCCACACCGAGCATATCATCACTAAAGGTACCCACTTGTTTACTGGCATCAACAGTGAGCGTGACCTGTCCTCCACCGAGAGCGGCACGGGCAGATTGACTAAATCCCGAAGTACGAGTATTCATGGTAGACATGAGCAGGATTCCCCCTAAGAGTATGATGAGAAAGATGACCCATAGCTGCTTTACTCGACGACGGGACAAATTGTTCACCATATTTAATCATTGTACACGAAGAAAAACAGAATGTATAAATTAGTTGAATCTTCTCATTCTAATAATCTGAAAAATGCTCAAGAGTGTTTGAGTCCCATAACAGTTTTCGCCTGGAGCTTTTTCAAAAGATCTATACACGGAGAGGAGGGATAGTAGCGAATGAAACCAAGTTGAGGCTAAAAAACATAGTTAGCGCTTTACAGTGCCTTAAAATATTGCAACCCAGAAGAGTTCCTGATCTGTTTCAGAACCAGGATCGATGTTGATGGTAAATCCGGAATTGGAGATATCGGTAATCCAGTACTGTGTTTTAAAGGTGGGAGAAATCAGAATGGATTTAGGTTGAACTTCCCATTGCTTGTCAACACGGGCTGTTCTCTCCCCTTTCAGGAGAGGCACCGATCCGCTAAAGGAATCATTTCCAATCAATTTCCTTTCCCGAAGCTCTAAATTACCTTTTTTATCTACCGTAACACGCCCTCCCATCAGCTCAATTGCCCCCTGTGCTTGAGACTGTAACAACAGAGCCTCCGCGAGAATATCTATGGATGCGTTGCCCTGATGGTTTAAACCAGTTATTGTCAGTAGACCGGAGGTGATCGAGTTAGTAACGGCAAGATTAAAGATATTTGCAGTTCCCATTACCATAAGGCCCTCTTCTACTACAGTCTTCTCTTCTGTACCAGGTTGGAGAAGCTCGGCAGCATTAGAAGCGACATTTGATTGAACTATCAGGATAGGCCGAAGAACTCGCATCCGTTAATTCGCCCGTTAAGAGGGGTGTAAGTCCGCAAGAGTATGAATCACCATCCTGTCCAGAGAAGTCTTCCAGTGCTATTCCCAAAATCATACCTGGTTCAGTTGCTTTCATTCCGGTACCGGTGTTCTGCTAATACATCTCCCTTTGTGCTCACTTCCAGTCCGGGAGTATTGGTTGCAAGCGCACTGATACGTTGACCGGATTTGTAAAGAATGCTAGCTATAATGCCGGTAATAACAAGAAGGAGAACTGCTAACACAACGCTGGTATAACCTAACCACTGTCTGGAAGGCGGTGGTTGCAGGGTGTTCACGTTCCTAGGGATTTTTTAGAATAATATATGTAATATATAAATAAATTCTACTGAAGATACAAAAGATATCTCAAGTTCAGATGACAATACTACAAAAACTCTTTACAATATAATAATTCTATGAAGCCATTGATCACTTTTTTCATACCAGTATTCACTATCACTGTATTAATCCTTTCCTCAGGAACACCCGCATCAGCACAAGCCACCAACGAACAGCAGATCGGGCTGGCAAATTACGTCAAAATTGATGGAGAGCCCGTAACTGATGGAGATATTATTGTGCTTGAAGGAGGACAGTACCGGAAAAGTAAATCCAGCTACGATTTTAAGATTATTGGTGTTGCTACCTCTCAGCCTGCGCTGGCACTCGATTACACCAACAAACAAGGGAATGTTGCCGTGGTTGTATCGGGTGTGACCACCGTTAAAGTCAGTGGAGAAAATGGAGCGATCGCGGAGGGTGATTATATCACTACTTCCAGTGTCAGCGGCATCGGCATGAAGGCCACTGAACCGGGATATGTCCTCGGTATCGCGTTAGCTGGATATGATGGCAGTACAAAAGAACAGATTGCGGAAATCCCTGTTTCTCTGGAAGTTGATTATTCATTTAATCCGTTATTCAAAGAAGGACGGACAACAGAACGGTTCCAGAATAATATCTTTGATATCTTTGCCTTAAGTAGTGTGGCAGTGTATGAATCACCTTCGGTTGTGTTTAAGTATGTAGTCGCAGCTTTTATTATCGTATTCTGTGTTGCCATCGGCTTCCTGACATTTTCCCGTGTTGCCAGTAACGGAATTCAGGCAATCGGTCGAAATCCGATGGCAGGAAAAATGATTAATCTGGGAATCTTTCTGAATGTCGCCCTGACACTGGGCATAATCGGAGCTGGCATCGTTGTGGCCTACTTTGTTGTGATGATGTAACTACCTGTTATTCTTGCTCAGGAGCTAGTTACTGTTCAGCCTGTGGTTGTGCAGGTGTCGTTTGTACGGTATTTGAACTACCCGAAAGATAATCACTTCCGATAATGACTACCACATCCGCATTTTCTGGAGCTGTTTCCCCTGCCGGTAGTTCTGTCTCAACTGTCGCGCCAACGGTCTCCGCAATCTGTGCTGCCAGATTTGCATTTTCACCGCTCACATCAACAACGACAGATTTGGTGTATGTACTACTCTGCGCATTCTGTGTTTCCACTGCATTAATCAGTGTGGCAATTGATTCTGATGACTCAATCTGCTGCCGTGCCTGGTTTGCAACATTTGCTGTCCCCGCACCATTTAACACAACGATCGTGGTCGAAGTAATTTGCTGTTCGTTCGTCTGCTCGGGGTTCTTCGAAACAATGATGCCGAAATCAATAATTTTATCTTCTTCGAGGCGATAGATTAATGCTTTATCTTTCCATATAAAGACCTTATCTCCATTCTGCGCATTCCGGTAGAACGGTTGCTCCGCTTTCAGTTTTTCTACATCGGTTACCGTAGCAATCAAGGGTTCTTCTTTTGGTAATGCCAGATGACGACCTAACCGGTCTTTGAGCAGCTCAACATCCCGCTCGTCCTTATATGCTTTGAGTTCAAAATAGTTTTTGATAAATATACCACTACCGATCAAAGATCCTATGACCAGTGCTCCAATAAGTATAAGGATAAAGAGTTTGCGGTAATCAATTTCACTATGATGTGGTAGTTTTGCCATATCTATTATCATAACAAATCTTTAGCTACTCACATGTGTATTTTTTCTTTCTTGCATCTGAGGGAAAACAGTTTATAATTTGAGGCATACTATCAATCTAATTAACAATGGCTAAAGAAAAATTATCAAACCGGATTTCACGAGCTGCCACAACAACAGCAGATCGTTTATTTCCCCGCAGAAGAGAGCTTGTCCAGTATCCTGCTCGACGTATCAGTGACGTTGCAGTTCGGGAACTATTTTTCGGTTCTGATCACCATCTACAGAATGCCATGCGGGTACATGTGTACCGCGACACGGTAGTCGGTGGACTCATCTATGATCAGCGACCACCATCAGCGCTGAATCACGGAGTTCCCAACAGATATACGCTCCCCCATCTTTCCACTCTGGAAATTAAACCGGCGGCTGATCAAGAGTATACCGACTTTTTTGAAGAGGATAGCAACCCGTCTGAACCGGTGGACTCTGCTGCCCGTATCAGACGGATGCGCATCGATGATTATGCACAAATGCGCCTGCAACAGGCAGAACGCACCACACCCCAGCCGCTTCAAAAAGCAGCACTCCGGGCCGGGCAAGTGCTTACAGATATCGGCTATCTTCCCCTGGCTGTTTTTGGCACCTCCGATCAGAACACGCTTGCTCTCATCGAAGACGACTATACACTGGAACCAGCAGAACAGCAGCGAGATGCACTCCACCTGACTAGCACTCTCAGCCAGTATGAAATGCCGCAACCTGGACGTCAGCCTACCGCAGCGGAACTCGCCAGCCAGTATGCAAACAATATCCTGCTGATTGCAACCATAATGGAGATGGAGATGGAGATGGAGATGTCGGCTGATCACCCTCATACCTTGGGAGAAGTGGCCGCAATGAGTCTCCCTACGATCTATTTGACCGCACTGGAAGCGGCGCAGAACGGTACTCAACTGGAGACACTGGATACCTTTCAGCCGGAACTGTATGCGGCAGCGATGACCGGGCAGTTTCTCTGCGTCCTGTCCGATGTCATTGAACAAAATCGGCCGATGGGTGTTACCGAGACTACGTTTAATCAGTTGTTTGCAGTCTTAAGAACGGTAAATACGTTGTCCCGTCAGGATAAACCTGATACGTTTTATGAATCTATCGGATACTCTCTGGGAGCGTATATGAGACATGCTGCTGCTTCGTTTGAATCAACAGGAGACGATATTACCTTTCATGTTCCCCAAGGTCAATCACGCTTGTTACGGGAAATTGTGCTCCGTCCGGGAGATATGGCTCAACTGTTGGTCAGTCCCGTGGCCGAGCAGTATATCTCCCGTGAGCAGCAAAACAGTATCCGCCACGGGTATTACCTTGCCTATGGTGAAGCAGAAGAAGGATTCGCCCCTGACATCCGTTCCTACAGTCCCCTCTACGAACGGATTCTTGAATCACATTATGCATCGGAAGTAGAATAAATCACGCTATGATTGTGCCCAGTCCCACTGAAGAACAAGTAACCCCGCAACAACTCCAACTTCGAATAAAGCTGGAGCAGGAGTATCAGGCGGAAATTGCATTAATCGAGCGGAAAGTCCAATCATATCTGAAGAACCAGGAAGAGATCTCAGTTCAGCCGAACTCTGTTGAGATTATTGGAGCAACCCGCGAAAAGAAACAGGACCTCTTGAACGAGATAAGCCGGGTCTCAGAGTCAGCCCCAGTCAGGAGTTCAATCTATGTTGTTGTCAGTCCCGGCTTATACCGTCCTCCGATGCTGGCGGCATTCGATTACCAGCAAAAAGATTTTCAGCGAAAAACAGATGTTTTGTTTGTGGATGATCTGCGTGAGCTGAATGCCGGACTCTTGATCCTGGCAAAAAAAGGAGACGCTACCATCCTTTCACTTTCAGCCATTGGGAGGATTCTGGGGATTCCTTCGTTGACCAGACAGGATACGAGTGATGTTGCTCCATACGTCGTGTTTACCTATCTCAAACAGGAGAGAAAAGATAGTTCGAGCCGCTGCAAAGCGCTTACCAGTTTTCTCATCGAACTTAAAGAAGCCTACCCTGACAGCCCCTATCTAAAGGTAGAAGAAGCTGGTGAGCTGGTAAATCTTTCTCTGAACGCTGACGCCATGGAACAGACCGGGGTTGTTTATACCAAACACGCACAGAAGTTGCCGTGCGCGAGCATTGGGATCCCGCAGATGGAAGGTTTTGTCTTTCATCAGTTTCTTTTTTCCCACACTCCCCAACTCTTTACCACCGATCAACAGGCATTGCATATTCTGGATGAGCTGGCAGAAACCAGTATACCTATCTTTAACACTACCCTATATGACGGCCTCAGGTATCTGAAAGATGAACGGTTTTACCTTTCTAATCAGGAACTTTCACAGCTCCGCACGGCGGTAGAAGCAATTATCTGGAATGAAGTGGAACTCTATGTTTCGCTGCTTCGAAACTTCATTGAGACCATGCTGGAGTCAATTCAGTATCCTCAACCGATTACAGAGTTGTTCATGCAAAAAATTCTCTCTACCCTGCATACTTCTACCAATGTGCAGGAGTTTTTTATCAAAATTTTTCCTTATATTCAAAAGGAGATTGAGACCAGTTATATCAGCGCTCTCGAGATCACCAACCAGATGATTCGTCTGCGCAGCTACTTTGAGTCTATTCTGCCACGTATTACCGGCATACAACCGGTTGCACTCGCCGATGAACTAAGTCACGCCATGGACTATTTTCAGCAGTATTATGCGGACCTGTCTCAGAACTCGAATCGAACGGTTCGCCTGCTTCCATATGTCAACGGTACTTATACGCCCATCGATGAAGCACGGTCACAGATCCCTGACATTCTATCCATTCACGGGTTTTTTGATCTTATGATCGCGTTTGCAGCCAACTATGCCTATCAAAAAAACCGGCATCATTCGGTAGTTGATATCATCTTTCAAACCGATATGGTCACGATCAACAATACGCAGCACTTCAGAATTACCATTGTGATTCATGATGTCTCCTTTGATCCGTCCGTAATTCAACGTGTGAACGAGCCGTTACTACTCCCCGAAGATATCAGTACCAAAGATATCTGGATTCTTAAACAATTCCAGCGTATTGTCAGTATAATCAATAAGGTTACTATCACCACAAAACCCGGTTCGCAAACTCTCAAAGAGTTATTCACCATAGGCAATTTGAAAGACCTCGACCCCGCCGCAAACAGCACTGGATGCTACTTTACTGTCTGCTTTTTGCCACTGCTTGAAATAGAAACATAGATAATTTATGTTGTTGTATCAGGTAGTTTCTGTTATAATTACAGCAAACTAAAATACTCCCGTTATGCCAAGTCCTGCTGAGTTACATCTATCTCGATTCATTCATTCACAGCCTGTTCCGGAGGCAGGAGGTTCTATGGTTCAACATCAGTACGAACAGTTACTCCAGATGGCACCAGAAGAACTTCGGGAAATGCTGCGGGAACACTTTGCCGAAGAAGCTCAACTACTTGATCTGCTCGAGGTTCGGTACCGTGAGTTTATCGAAGATCCACATGTAGACCCTTCAGAAGAGGTTGTCAATACCGTGATTGCAGCTCGCTATGCCAGCGCCAGAGGGTTGATAACCGATCTTGGCCATGCAGCAGGACTACGGAAAGATAGAATTCCCTGGGCATCGATTTACCTAAAACCGGCACCAAACGGATACTCACACCTGGAAGATCCCGCGGCAGATCACCCGCCAATCTCAGCAGGATATGATCTGAGCAGTTTACGTCTTCGTCCACGTGCCTATCCTGTCTTTTTCCGGGATGTGAAACTCCTTGCTGCCTCTGTGTATGAAGTTCTGGAATCCGGCCGTTCCGCATTGTTTTCTCAGTCCAGCGCCCATCGCGCTGTCCACTCTTCCGCGATTACCGGTAGTCCGGTTTACGAAGGGCAACCATATAAGTCCATATACTACTCTTTAGCGCACAATGACGAAAACCCTCAACTGCAGGAACTGGTACGGTATCTCCAGGTATTTCAGCGGGCGCTACCTAATCCACAGGGCGGACGCATTATCTTCCGTGACCAGGCAGGAGAAGCAACTCAGAATGTGCAAGAAGCAGTTGAGGTTGAAATAGCAATCCGAGAAGAGATTACCGAACACTCTGACATTCATAAGCGCGGACGCCGCATGCCACAAGGAAGTGTCGCCCTGGTATACCAGGATGCCGAAACCCAGATTACTGGACAACCGGCCTTAATTCAGATTGCTTCAGATGAGCATCCACGTGCATTCGATCATCCGGGATCGCGTCAGCGAATCTATGACCGCATTCACGGAAAAGGAGTGCAAACTGCGGATCCGGCGGGTAATCCGGGTGAATATGTCAACCTTGAAACCATGCTAACACACGAAATGCAAGGAATTAAAGAGGGACTGGACGATCCGTATATCCGACTTCAGATTCAGGAATATGAAACACTGTCTGATCTGTTTCAGGAATTACTGAAGCACGACTTTAAATATATTCATGCTGGTATGCTAAGACCTCATGTTCAGGTACAACGCCATACGATAGAAGGGGCACGCGCTCAATTACAACCGGAAGTCGTACGCAGCGGACAGTACGCGCAGGAGATGATGCGCATCGCAGAGATCCAAGATCCGGAGGAGCGCATGGATGAGATGGAGCGCTTCAGCAAGCGTCATCAGGCTATGCTTGGGGATCTTCTACAGTCTCTTGATAATCAGGCAACTCTGCTGGAAGATGCGTTCCAGCGGATAACTCAGATTCCGATTCTGATCGACAACTATCGTGAACTCCTCCGCGCATCTCAGGAACTGAACCTGATTATGGGAACCGTGTCACCGGTTGAAGCCCTCGGGAGAGTAGTCCAGTCATGGAGAACTGAGTTTGATGATCTGACGAAGTATCCCAACACTACTATCACGATTGATTTTGATACCAGTAAACTGGGTGGCGATCAGCAGGATCAGGAAGTAATCGGAAGCGAAGCGTTCCTGAGTGCAACGTGCAAGAATCTGATTATGAATGCAATCGCGGCAAATTCAGATGCCCGGGCTATGGCAATTACCGTGGCCCTGGAACCGGTTGTGATCTAGGTTGGTCATGGAGAAGAGCAGCAGGACTTCCACTATACAGAGCTGGTGGTTCGCAATACCGGCAGACGAATTGATCTGGCACAGGCTGAAGAGATGAATACTCCCGGAAACAAAACCTACCAGCGCTCATATGGAACAGGAGAAGGTCGGGGCTTTGGATTAATCCGCGATGGACTTCACATCGCATCCCGCCTTGATGTGGTAGGCAGCTCAGAACGTGGGGTAATGATCTATGCAACTCCCGACGATCAGCCGCCCGGTACCGAAGTACGAATACTGATGATGAATACCAGCCGCCGTCATCGCTCTCGTAAGCTCATCGTCTGATTATGACGATCTGTGATATAATGAGGTGATCAGTCATCAGTTTAATATCGTCCGTGAAAAAGGATACAGCGAGGTACTCAGTGCGAGAGGATGCCATTCATTCTGTAATCCATTCTTACATCAAACTTCAGACGGACCCCGGTCAACCACTTACTTCCGACCAGTTTTTTCAGATACTCTCAAAACAGGGATACCAGAAAGATCGCATCTTAAAGATTATTGAGCAGTACGCACTGCCTTTGCTGGAGATCACGGATATTGAATCCCGGTTTGAGCGCGTCGAAAAAAATCCCAACTATGTGGGTAAAGATGTAGATCTGATCGCAACAGCACGTGATCGAAACAACCAGCTGTATCAGGCATTACAGAACATTATTCTTCCCCAGTACACTGCCCTTCCCCTTTCTGAAGATACACTCAAAAAACAGTTCCAGTCAATCTATGTGCGTACACAAAACCAGAACGCACGAAGCAGCGGCTCGGAGTTTGTGTTATCTGCCAGCGATCTGGAAAAGAAGAATATGGGAACACCGGTAACCGAGACTGCCTTTATCCGGACCGTTGATCAGCTCATTGCCTGCTGGCTAAAGTTCGCAATTACCGGCGATATCAACATCTTTGCCATAGCTCCCATGACTTTTGTGACCGGCATGGCAACCTTGTCTGTCACCACGTCAGGAACGGACGGTGAGTACATCAGCATCTACTGTCTGTTTGACGAAAACATGGAGCAACAGGGTATCGTCACCGAGATGGAGACCAAGATTCATGAACTGTTTACTGCGCTACAAAACAATGGATCTCACTTTTCCCTGCATTTTTTTGGGCCAGTCTGCGAAATTAAGATGCGGAAACGAGAAGTGTTGCAAAGTCCAAACTATGATTCAAATAAAGGTCGTTTGCCTATTGCATTGCATGCAATCACCGTTCCACTTGATCAAAATATCGTGATTCAGACGGGGTTCAGTGCCTTTCCTGCTGATCTGCAAAACCCGGAAGAGATTGGAAAGCTTCTCAAAAAACTCTATCTTCATGGTACGGCAGAGTATGCGGATATTCTGGAAGAGGGACTGGAACTCCTCACCGATGCCAGCTTTGTTTTGTCCGATTCTCTGGTTGAGCAGGCACAGACAAAGTTCCGTTCCGGTCTGCAAAATGAGATTCGCAACCTCCATTACGAAGTTCACCTCTGGTTTCAGTACTTCTCACGATATCTGTCCAGTCCAAAACCAGTTCACGAGCGACAGATGGAAGCACTACACAAACTGCTAAACACCACTACTGCACCAGCCTATGTTGATGTAACCAAGACACTCTTTTACGATCTCTATATTCTAACCCAACAGCAGCACTCACTGGTACAGAAGATGGATCGATTTGCGGAGCTGCTGGAAACATACGAAAAAACATCAACGCTCGGCCAGCGTAAGATTATTTATCCGCTCTCTATTCTCGAGCAGACAATCACCAATTTCCCCAAGGTGGTAGTCTCCGCCCAGTACATTCCTCAGTATCTTGAATCGACTCTTACGCCCCACTTCCCCACCGAAGTTACTGCCCAACTGAGCGATATGCCGGTTATTGGATATGAGCTGTTCCCCGAACTTGCTCACTATTACTTTATGATGAATGCGGCAAAACATAATCCTGACCGGACCCATATCAGCATTCAGATCGATGTAGATCTGGTTAAATTCAATCCAGAAGATGATCAGATCTGGTTACGACTCAAGTATACCAATGGTGGCAATCCCGCCGCAGAAAGCGTATTTAGCCAGTTACACGACATCTCCCAGAATCGCATCTATTCTTTGCATTCCACCGGGAGTGGTATCTCGCTGAAGAACGCACTGGAACTGACCTGTATTCAGGCAGGTGTCTCACTCAGCAACAGCAATCAGGTCTTTGGCATAGAAAACACTAAGGACGGGTTTATGGTCTGGTATGTACTTCCTGTAGCAAAGCGGGTGCTCAAACATATTCCCGAGTCTGCATTACAACACATTCCATCCCTCAGCCGGGATATGGTATATTCTTAAGATATGAAGGCGTTACCGGCACTACTAACCTCGTCTGTTGAAGATTTATTCCAGCAGATTCATAAATGTTCACGCTACTACTCCTATTTTCAGATTGATATTGCCGATGGTGAATTTGTTCCCAATACCACTGTCTCAATCAACGACATTTATACCTATCTGGAATCTGAGCATACTTCGTCCATTTACCATTCCTGTATCTTTGATTTTCACTTAATGGTGATGAATCCCGAAGAGCAGATCGAACAGCTGGTCGGACTTCAGAAAGCAATCCCGATCAAAAATGTCTTTATACATCAAAAACTCAAACCACCTCTGAAAGCAATTATGGAACGATTTTCAGAGTTTACTATCGGATTAGTTTTGAACCCCGAAGACAGTGTGAACGACCTGGTTCACGATCACCCCTTGAATAGCATCCCTGCAATCCAAATAATGTCAGTAAACCCGGGCTTTCAAGGTAGTCCTTTTCTAGAAGAAACGTTGGATAAAATTGAACAGCTGAGAAAGAATAACTATAAGTATGAAATCTTCCTGGATGGAGGGGTTAACAATAAAACACTACCGGTTATAAAATCCAAGCCTTTCGTCCCCGATTTTGTAGGCATTGGCAGCTATATTTCCCAGGCAGAAAACCTGAAAGACCGGGTAAAAGAAATAGAAACCCTGATTCAATAATGCTTACGGGAAAAATCTCTGGAGGAGGGATGGGTTTCTGATCAGACTCCCCAGGTCTCCCCACGTTAGTCCTCCACTATTATCAAAATCAAACGGCAGCATTCGCTCAAACACCACTTCGTTCTCTTGGTCCTTAAAGGTTATATACGATTGCCGCGGCAGATATCCCGGATGTAACACAACAATCCGATAGGTCCGATTAAAGGCGATATTCCGTACCGCAGGGATATGCGCAACGTTATTTTGGACCGTAACATTTGATCGTTTAAAGACGAGTTCTTCTTTTTCATCAAAGAGTTGAATCTCAAATCCATCACTGGTAGTATCACGTTTCGGAAAGAACTTGATCGTTGCATTAAGGCTTGGTAAAGCCAAAACCTGAAAGTTCCACACAGGACCTTCGATAACCGTGTCGGTTCCCCGGTACAGAACTAACCGTGCCGACTTGGTAGCGGTGGGATCTTCGGTATTAATGTAAATATCCATCTCCCGTTTCTCGTTCGGAGCGATTTTGTAGAGATTGGAGACCAGGTAATTCTGTTCACTCACCCCTTCGATCTCCAGCCGATATCCGTGTTCCTGATTCCAGTATCCCTGTCCTGTATTATGGACAGTAACCAGAAAATGATAGTTTGAGTCCTCTGCCAGTTTATCCGGCAGCTCATACTCAACACTTCCAGACTCGTCAACAGGAGGCAGCCCAAACTGTTTCGCAATATCTTTCACGGTATAAAATTCAGGATGATACTCTTCGCTTTGAAACTTCCGCCAGGAAAACTTAAGAAATGGTTCACCCTGGTAGTTCAAAATAAACGGAGTAACTGCACGTACCCGATTATCTTTGAGCCACAGGTCAGTGTATACCTGTTTAAAATACTCAGCGGTGCGTTCGCGCCCGATAGCATTGGCATCCCATCCTGTCTCGGTGATAAAGATCGGCATTTCCTTGACTACTCCCAGGTCCCGCAACAGCTCAAGTTCCCACAAATACGACCGGACTGTTCCTTTCCCGCTTGCCGTTGGCGAACCCACGAATCCGGGATTCGGATATGAATGTGAAGCATAGCCGTCAAACAACTCCTGAAAGCGGTCCACTCCCATCTCCTCGATCACCACCCGGAGATATTGCCCGGAGTCCATAAATCGGGGGGGCTGGTTTGGAGCAGCAGCATCGAGTCCTCCCATCATTACAAAAAAATCCTTGTTCTTTTTTTTGAGCGCTGCGGCAAATGATTCGGCAACTTCGGCGTAGTCATACGGATCGGCAGCTCCGCCCCACTCCTGAGCGTGGTTGGTTTCGTTAAACAGCAGGATGTATCGTTCCTTTACCGGCCAGCGCAATGAGTCAAGAAAGGTTGCCCATTCTTCTGCTTCTTCTTTTTTCGGGCGGCGCCAGTTATCTCCTTCTGCTTTGGTCGCCAGGCGGACGATAGGAATTAACCGATTTTCACGCATCATATCAAAAAACTTCTGCCACTTTCCTTTATCCCGTTCATCTTCCTGCAACACAACGGTTACATATCCCCAGGCTCCGCCGTTGCCATTCACCAGTTCTGCAGCCTTGAGAATGTCCTCATCATGCGGCTTGGCGATATGAATCCCGAACTTGTTGTTGGGGGTAAAGGTAGCAACCGCATACGAAGGAGCAGCAGCTGAAAAGAAGCTTATACTAAGAACAATAACCGCCAGCAGGCGGAAACAAAACCTCTGCATAGAATGATTATACTGTTAGACCTTGGGAAGCACGATATGTTTCTGATGGGAGTAAATCCCTGAAAGATCTTTATACGTTTTTTCACAATCTTCGTCACTTTCAAAAAACAAGATCTCGGCAATACCCTCACCAGCATAAATCTTGGCCGGTAACGGAGTGGTGTTTGAAATTTCGATAATCAGATACCCTTCCCACTCAGGCTGCAGTGGGGTGACATTCACAATAATCCCGCAGCGTGCATAGGTTGATTTACCGATACAAAGCCCCAGAACATTCTTCGGGATACGAAGGTACTCAAGACTGCGGGTGAGCGCAAAGGAGTTTGGTGGAATCAGAATCGATCCCTGTCCGTTCATATCAACAAATGATTTCTCATCAAAGTTTTTCGGATCAACAACAGCCGAATGCACGTTGGTAAAGACTTTGAATTCGTCAGCTACACGCAGGTCATAGCCATACGAGGACAGTCCGTAGGAAACTTTGCCGTCACGGACCAGACCGCTTTCAAACGGTTCAATCATGTTATGTTCTTTTACCTTTCGTTTGATCCAGGCATCAGGTTTGATAGACATATTCGATATTATAACAGGAAGCCAGCAGTTACCGCAGATAGAGTAAGAATACAGATAGCCGCAACTAGACCCAGCCCGGTAACAATACGCTGTCGGCCGGCAGGAAGAGCAAACGCAGCAGCTACAGTGCTGTTCAGGAACAGATACCCCACAGCCGCAAGCAGAAAAAACACCCAGAGAGAAAGCACCCGTTGTGAGACGGGTAACACTGCTCCCGCCTGATAGCTGTCAATCGTAACCCGTACCAGTCCCGATGCCCGCTGCACCAGATGAATAACAAGAAAGGTCACACTACCCATAAGCCCCCATTGTTTGTGGTACAACACACCGATGCCGGATACGATTCCCAATAGACAGAGAGCCATCGTCGATCCAGACAGCAGTGCCAGTGTGGTTTGAAACTGTGGTGATGAAGAGATAATGACACGGGCAAAAAAGATATTGAGTATCAAATAATACAGGCTTACTCCAATCTGCAATGCCATAATTGCCAGCAGTATTTTGGGAAGCGCGGGGATGGGTGGAAACGTCAAACGGTTCGAAGATGATGCCCTCTGTTTTGCGCGGGACGATGAGTGAGTCATTACGGTTAAGTATACCTCAACTCCTACTGTCGGGGCGGCGGGACTTGTTAGAAACTCTTGTACGAGCTCCTGCAAGTACGTAGAGTTTCTTATGGAGTCCTGCCATGCTTGTCGGGGCGGCGGGACTTGAACCCACGGTCTCCGGACCCCCAGCCCGGCATTTTACCATCTAAACTACGCCCCGAATGTATCGACAATTATACTCTCTAATTTGAGAAGTTACAGGTGTTTTGAGAAGTGACCGTCGTTATGAAGAATTATTCAGAAAAGAAGTGACATGAGGGCGGCGAGCAGTGCTCGCCGCCCTTGCAGTCGCAATCATTCCAAGCAGCGTCATCACCTGAGCCCTTGGTGACGAAGCCAAGCGATCGAACGCGGCCTTGCGGCCGTGGTCAGCCAGTGGCGGGCCGTGTGTTACGGCATGATCCAGTCGATCTGGCCGGTGGGCTGCCCCGCAGGGTCGAGCACCTGATAGCCCGCCCACTGGGCGGCGGCGATGACGTTGTTCTGCTTCAGGCCGCCGACGCCCTCGACGTTGACCGCGAAGGTGAACGTGGCCCGCTCCGCGAAGCTCTCCAGGCCGCCCTCGGCGTTGAACTGGGGCGTGAGCACAACCAGCTCGAGTTTGGTGCCGTCCAGGTTCTTGAGCTTGTAGCTGAAGACCTGGCCCTGCTCGCTCGAGTAGAACCAGCCGACCTCCCCGATGTCCAGGCGGAGCTTGAGCGCGGCGGTGTTGACGTCGATGCCGCTGGGCAGGCTCACGAAGCGCAGGCCGGGCGGGTTGGCCCCGGCGACCGTCATGGTCTGGTTGGCCCAGCTGATGGTGTCGCCCTCGAGGTAGCTCGCCCCGTCCAGGTTGACGAAGGCGTTGGTGCCGTCGAACGTCGCCGAGATGTCGGCCACCGTGCTGCCGTCGCCGGAGACCAGGGTCTTCGTCCCGAGGGCCTCGTGGTTGATCTCGAGGATGAAGCCCATCTGGGCGTCCGTCGGCCGGATCGAGTTCCATCCCTCCGGCGTCGTGCCCGTGGGCGCGGGGGCCGGGGGCTCCCCGCCGTTGTCGCCGGCCGGGACCGTGGGAAAGGCGCCGCCGACGTCGTTCGGCGAGGCGCTGCCGCCGCGCGTGAACGCGATAAGCAGGCCGCCGATGCAGAGCACCACCACCAGGGAGCCGACGAGCCACATGGCGCGGCTCTTGACACCCTTGAGGCCGTAGCGGAGGTCGTGGATCAGCGCGAGGAGCGCGTTGTTGGGCCGTTCGGGAGCGCCGTCGACATAGTCCTCGTCTCCGGGGCCGCTCTCGGGCGACTGTCGCATAGTAGCCATAGGGTCCTCCAATGCTTGGTTTCGGTTTGTAACGTGCGGTGAGTTGGACTCATTCTGAGCTGGAGTGATTGCGATCTCCATCTCATAACTCTGTCCACCTGAGCTTTTTACCCATACCACACCCACTGTTATGAAATGCGTATTGAGTATGTATAAAGAAGCTATCAAATTATATCATATTCTCACTTATTTGTCTTCCCTGGCGGGAAAATATAGAGTATAATTACGTTTTACGTAAGATCGGGCTCGTAGTTCAGTTGGCTAGAACGTCGCGCTGGCAGCGCGAAGGTCAGGGGTTCAAGTCCCCTCGAGTCCACAACACAATTTCTGCCTCACCTCGTTTGAATCTTTCACCGTTTCCCTCAAGACTGTGATCAACTACGTGTATCCGTACCTTTTTGAACCTGTTTTTCTGCCAGCAGCTCATCTATTTTGCTTTCCATACCGAAGATCTTTTTGGAGAGCATTTTATAGTGATAGGCTTCATCTTTTGACACAATATACGCCACCAGGATTGAGACCATCACAAAAAAAGTCGATACACCACAAACAATAAGAATAATGCCGATTGCCCTACCCCAGAAAGTCACAGGATAATGGTCACCATATCCAACCGAAGAAACAGTGGTAAAGGCCCACCAGAGTCCGTCTGTCACGGTTTTCAGGTTGGATCGCGGGTCAGGCGATTCCACCATATACACGCCCAGTCCACAGACCAGCGTCAACAATATCAGAAAGACCATCAGAAGATAAAATTTATGGCGAATAAAGAAACGGTGATACCGGTGAATATGTTGCATATCCATATCTATATTCTATAGTACCATACCAGTCCGGTTCCATCCCCCACCTCTGTCTTCCAGAAATACGTTTTTCTTGCTATAATGCTCCATCAGCATCCTACTAGCCTGGAGGCTCTAATGAGCAAAGACATCCCGTACATTGTAGAAGTGGTTAGGCACCAGCTTGTTGGTGAGACCTGGATCCTGACGGTGGTGGTCAAGCGAAATGCCGGCGCGGCCTACGTCGAGGTGGCACGGAATAACCTCGAGTACCGTCCCTCAATTAAAAAACTGCGAGGGTTTGTGGAGCGTGAAGTCGGCCTCCACCAGCAGGCTCCTCTCTTCCGGAAGGTTGTCAACGCCATCTGGGAGGTGTGCGATGCGCACATCAAAGGCCTCGCTAACGGCACCATTCAACCGTAATCGTTCTCTTCTGAGCCACTCGGTAGTGCGGTATCATCTGAGCAGCGGGGCGGACAGATCAGTCTGTCCGTCCCCGCCCGTACACTTGCATTTCTCTACCATTGTATCTATACTGTAAGCATGTCCGAACATACACAAGGAATGCAGATCGAGTCTCTCGTTCGTGCATCCTTTGAACGAACCAAAGAACGTTTCCTCAGTTATTTTTTGGCTACCATTATCACCTATGGGTTTGGTATTGCCGCCGCTCTGGTAATCGCGATCATTGTCGGTCTCCACTTCCTGATCTATGGATTTACCCAGTCAACGGCTGTTACCGCCACTTCAGGTGTTATTTTTGGAATTGCATCTCTCGCCGGATTAATCTATGTAGGAGCATGGGGACAGCTGGCAACGATCAGTGTCATGACTTCGGATAAAAAGAAAGGCGTGATTGAGACATTCAAGGAACTTCGTGGAGCAGTGTGGGGGTATTTCTGGCTTTCTGTGCTGGTATCTCTGTTTACCGCCGGAATCATCATCCTTGGTATGATCGGCTTTGTTATTCCCGGGATTATCCTTGCTATTCTCTGGTCTCTCTGGGGAGCCTTTATTCCATATGTCTACCTGGAACATCGACGCAAAGGACTGGAGAACCTGTGGCTCAGTCAGGCACTGTTTAACACCAATTTCTGGGGCAACTTCGGTCGGATGGCGCTGATATTCCTGGCCATCATTGTGGTTGTCTGGGCACTGCTCTTTGGCTCGATCCAGTACAATCTGGGAGGATTTGTATCTCCGGTAATTACCTTTCTTATTACTCCGTTTATCTATGCGTTCGTGTACGAAATGTATCGTCACCAGAAGAAGGTAACCGAAGTCAAAACACCGGTAGTCTGGGTCATTCTGTCAATTGTCGGTTGGGTAATAGTAATTGGCTTTATTCTCTTTATGGGTTCTTCTATCTCACAGGCATTCCCGATGTGGGAGAAAAACTTTGATAATGAGATGATCTTCCAGAAGGCCCAATTGATCTAACATCCGTAACTCATAGCCATTCACCTGTTATTGTCTCTTCTATGGAGTCTCTCTAAATGGAGTGATGACAGAAATTACAGACTGCTATTGAACAATTATCGATTACTCTCGATGTATTTGACGTAGAAAAATCCGATCACAAATGCAAGAACAGTTGAAACTCCGACAACTGCCATCCCGAAGGTATTTACCACTGACATTGCAACCAGCCGTACTTCAAATACAGTCTGGAATGGATCGAAGTTCTTTGAGACGTAGTCGTTGGCAAAAACAAGCGCAAGATACACGGCGATAAAGGAAGTAACAGTGATTGCAAGAAATCTCGAGATATGCTGTCTTTTAATTGCCATACCTTATTATACCCTATTATTTGCGTATCTCAAATTCGGTAAAGATCTGCTTAGGTTCCTGCCAGTACACCTCTACATCGTCTACACGGGCAATTGCGGGCCCTTGAGAGATGATCTCTATGAGCTTTTCAATGCTGGCACGACCACCCTGAAACATGGCCTCTACTCCTCCATGCCGGTCGAATACATGCGGGTTATCATGCGCATTTCTAATCCAGCCGGTGACATCCAGCATCTTCGCCTGAATCTTGGTCCATGCACGAAATCCGACACCGATTACGTCTCCTTTGATATAGACGTGGGCTTGTGCTCTCATAGGCTATAAGGGAACTTTCCATGCTTCATACTCGAGTGTCCAGATCAATGGTGAGTATGTAGATATAATACTATTCTTTTCGGCAGTACTGGCAGTAAAAAAATGAGTATTCTGTAGTGGACTGAAAAAACGGTAGACAGTAGTACTTGGGCCGGTATATGAGGACGGATAGACATACCACGCAATTCCCTCGTAACGCCAGGTTAATCCAAGTACGTTCTCCAGATAGGCTTTTTCTTCTGCACTGGAAGTAAAGAAGTGACGGCGCAGACGGCTACTCCAGAATCGGTACACGGGAGTAGCGTCTGTAATCTCGGCGTTAAACGCGTAGTACCCGATTCCTTCAAAATTCCAGAACCCGGATAAGTTGGCAATAATCGAGTTTTTTTCTGCAGCGTTAATGGTAAAGAAGTGTGTTCTGAACACTGGACTATAAAATCGGTAGACAGCAGTACGGGCGTTAGTTGCTTCATTCGGGTCAGGGTTTACGGTGACTTGTACGGTATCGGATGCCGAGAACTCTCCATCATTTGCCGTAAGCTGTAAGACATAGGTACCACTTCGTGAAAATGTGGCCTGTGGATCTTCTACCGTTCCTCCCGGACTGAATGTCACGGTACCCGGACCGGACACTTTCGACCATAGCACGGTGTACGGGACTAACTGTCCGTCATCCGTTATTGTTGAGTTGAGAAATACCGAATTCGGCATCGTAATGACCTGTGGCAATCCGGCATCCACTACCGGAGGTCCGTTGCTTTGCAAGGTGATGGTCAGGGTATCTGAATTCGGATTTGTTCCATCGGTGGCTGTAAACCGTATCACATAGGTACCCGCTACTGAGTTACTAAAGGTTACCGTGGTAGCAAGACTGGTTGCCGCACTAAAAAGCACGGTGCCTCCCGGTGGCCCGGACTGTACATCCCACAGGTATGACAAACTCGACCCAAGCGGCAGACCATCATCGGTTGCCGTAGCGGTCAGATTCACAACATTATCAGGAAGTGTGACCGTACGATCCTGCCCTACGTTTACCACCGGAGCCTGATTTGGCGGGAGTACCAGTGTTAACGTCACGGTATCACTCACCTGAAACTCTCCATCGCCCACTGTCAATCGGAGTATATAAGTTCCCGGAGTTCTATTGGTAAAGGTAAAGGTCGGATCCTCTGCAGTGGCGTTATTAAAGCTGTAGGTTGCCCCGTTTGGAGCACTGTCCACTGTCCATAATCGGGTAATCGACGAAGGAGCATTATCGGTAATGGTTGCATTTAAGACGGCCAGACTGGTTGGCAAATTGATCGACTGATTTGTACCTGCATCTACTATCGGTGTAGTATTGGCTGTTACGACAACCTGTATGGTGTCGTTCACCGAAAACTCTCCATCATGTGCATTCAGTTGAAAGACATAGGTACCGACCTGGGTAAACGTAATCGTCGGATCTTCTATAGCGGTATTGCTGATCGAGGCACCCCCGACCGGGCCGGATGTCTGAGACCAGGTCATCACCAGAGGATTCCCCGGAAAGGCGTCATCTGTCACTGTTGCTGCCATCACTGCGGTATTGGGAATCGAGATGCTCTGGTCAACACCCGCATTTACGGTGGGGGCCTGGTTTAATAGGTTGCCATCTGTAATCACCAGGTCGTCAAACGAAACCGTTAATGTTCCGGCATCGCTACTGGAGGTCGCCCTGACACCTGCCGCTCCACTCGCCTGGAGAGCAGATGAAGTATCAGTAGTGCTTATCTGCCAGCCCGGTTCGGCAGATCCGTCCTGCCAGATCTTCATCTCCATCGTTGTCGTACCGGTATTCGAAAAACGTGCCCGGACATTTAAGACCATGTTCGCAGTATACGTAATACCGGTCGAATTAAAGGTAGCCCGTACATTTTCTGCTCCCCCTACCTGGGCAATCGCCCGGGTAATAATCTGTCCATCTGACTTAATCTCAACACGGCCACGATAACTGTTACTGCTGTCTATTCTGCGCCCTACTAAATCCACCACATAGCCGCCTCCACTGGGAACAGTACTTAATCGTACCTTTGTCTGAATATCTACCGTATCTTCACTAAGGGATGCCAGATAGGCCTCCCGCGTCACTCCGGCAAAGGCAAAGGTGATATTACCGGTGCCACCGGAGACACTAAAGTTTGCGGCCGTTCCCACGGTCGTATACGCACCTCCGGTATCCGCTGTTCCCCAGCCACTGGAAACAGTGCGTGTAAACGTATCTGCGCCAACCGTTGCTGCCTGAACGATCTGTACCTGTGGAAGAATCATAAAGGTAGATACCATAAGTATCTGCACTGAAGTTACGATAGCGGTGACCTTATAGAAAATACCTCTCATCTAAGTACAATTGTAGCGTAGAATTCAAAATAACGGTTATTCTTTTTCACCAATTTTCTTCAATAGACACCTAGTTACTCAATAAAAAGTACTTGCCAGTATACTTTTTTGGATTGTTCTGGAGCCTTATCAACCATAATGGTAAATCCATCTTGAGATACTTCAGTTACCCAGGAGTTCGTATTGTACTCTGGAGTCAGCTGCACAGAGGCAGGTGGCCGATTCCAGTCCCGATCAACCCGCACAGATGTCTTGCCGGCCGGAATGGTTGCTGAACCAACAAACGAACTATTCCCAATTATCTGCCCTGCACCAAGTTTCAGGTTTCCCTCCTTCAGGTCAATATTTCCGGCTCTATCAAATACAATCCGGCTGCCGACAAACTCCACCGCTCCCTGTGCATGCGCCTGTAAGAGTAGGTTGCCAGTTAACGTACTGATAGATGCATCACCTTCGTCGGTCAGGCCGTTAATCTGTAACTGCCCCGCGGAGATCGAGTTCATCACCGACAGGTCATAGACATTGGCAAGTCCGAGTACCGAGATTCCTTCATTAAAGACGGCTGCTTCTGTAGCAGTTGCAGTTACGGGTGACGAGATCATAGAGATAGCATCCAGTGATGGCGCTGTAGCAGCAGTCATCCAACTGCTATCAACATAGACCAGAATGCGGCCACACGATGGCTGCGATAACGATACAGCATCCGATGCCGAAGCGCTCTCAATAACAGCCGCTGGTGTGCTCTCTGGCCTTTCTCCTGTCTCTGCAGGTTTGAGCCGGGTAGAACACGAGGTACCGGAGGCAGGATCAAACGACTCCAAGGCAGTTCCCAGGACCGCTCCGGTTCCGGTTGCTTTCATGGCATATCCGGCAATGGGGGCAACGGTCAACTTGTCACCGGCTCGAACGGGTCCGTTCAGGTCTGTTACCTGTGTCTGAATTTGTCCAACCAGACCAACCAGGACCTGTGTGGCATCCGGAGAATCGTTTTTTGCGTTACCGACAAACGCAGCGGTATCAGAGACCACTCCCAGAACATTAGCATCCTGTTCACGCGTAGAGGTATCAACCTTCCCTGCTGTATTTATTACCATAACCGTACCGGGAGCGTAGGTATCAGCGGACTTCTCTGCAGTAAAGTACTCTGCAAAGTCTGCACCACCGGATTCATACGCCACCCCGCCATTATTCAAGCGGATTCTGCCAACTCCCACCCCGTTCGATTCCGACGTTGCTCCCGCATAAAACTGAATAAACCGGGTATCTGTTCCCGTCTCCGCAACACCTGTGCCCAAACGAAGAATTCCTGACAAGGGTGAATCGGTACTATTGGTATTCAAAAATGCAACCGCCGGAGATGTCTCTTTTTGCACCGAAACCACCAGCTCAAGCGCAGGATCCCCAGTCCCGATTCCAAATCGCCCCTGTTCATCTACTACTGCCAGAATATTGTTATTTACATCACGCCATTCGGTCAGGTTTGCGGCCTGGTTTGCAGCCCCGGATATAATAAGTGCCTGATTCTCTCCTACACCACTATTCAGGAAGGTGGTTGATTCAACATTCATCTTGGCCAGACCCGAACCCGAGTTCACAATGTAGACGGTCTTATCATTCCCGCTGCCCTGCTGGAGACTGAATGAGTCTGCAACCACCCAGTGTCCGGTCTGTACCTCCAGACCGATGGTATACGAGCCGGCTGCCAGAAACGCCGTTCCCGTAACGGTGTAAAAGCCGCCGGATGCAGCCACATATGATACCCCCGACATGTGGTTTCCGTTGAGCGACAACCGCACAATACCAGAGGAAATCGTCCCTTCGACATTACCGGGAGTGATGTTGTACACACGAGTAATAAACGAATACGTTCCGGCCGTGGGAATCGAGATAGCCTGTGTAAACTGGACAGGTGTACGGCCTATTGCATTCAGTCGCACCGCTCCGGGAGATGTGCCATAGGTGGGTTGTTCGGTGCTGTGAACAGCAGAAGCGGCGATATTCGCAAGAGACAGTGCAATAGAATCTACGGCAACTGTCTTTCCCTTAAACACCCGGATGCCATACGTGGTAGACACATTTGTTGCGGTAAAGGCACCTTCCAGCTTATACCAGCCTACTTTAGACGTAGTGGAAATTTGTGTAGGAATATTCTGACCGTTGTATGTCAGGGTCAGATCGGCATTTGTTACCGGATTTCCGTCCCGGTATGCATATACCGTCATCGTATACGCATTCTGGTTAAACGGCAGCGTTTGAACAAAGCTCACATCATTATCAGCCGGAGCTGTAATTTGGGCAGAACCGATCTGATCATAAAATGTATTGACCAGTCTCGATGCCGTTGAGGCCGCTTTTAACGATAGAGCATCAATAAATACCTGTTTATTTTCCCGTACCAGTATTCCATAGCGAACACTCGCATTGGCACCCGTAACGACAGCTTCCAGTTTATACCAGCCTCCTCCTACCTGCGAATAGGTCGTGGGAACGGTCGACCCGTTTACCGCAAGCTGTGCGATCGAACTGGTAACCGGAGTCGTTCCATCAACATAGACATGTGCGGTCAACAGATATTGACGAGTATCGCCGACATTTACAAACTGAGCCAGATTTGTAGCTTCGGCATTGGCCGGAATACGAATAGCTCCGGCACTGATAGAGAAGGTTGGATTAGTAACACGTTCCGGCCCGATAATCTGAAAGCGACCGATACTATTACCGCTTTCCGATGCATACCAGAGATTCCCATCACTGCCGACAGCAATCCCGCGGGGATTCGCACCTGTCTGTGCACTGTAGGAAGTAATGGTACCTGTGGTGGTGATACGGGCGATCCGTCGTGAACCGGTAGCAGTAACCCACAAATAGCCATCAGCAGAAGTGATATCAAACATTCCCGTCAGACTCGCCCCCGCAGTAGAGAACTCGGTGATTGTTCCAGAAGGCAGAGAAACACGTCCCACCGCATTGCCGGTAAAAACGGCATACCAGATATTACCATCGGGGCCTACGGTAGCTCCACGAGGCAGGGTTCCGGTGTTTCCTAGAATGATCAGATCACCATTCATATTCATACGCCCGACCCGGCCGCTGGTCTCAAAGATGATGTACATATTCCCATCCGGTCCGGCCACGATATCACGCGGTCCCTGGTTGGTAGTGGTGTTAAAATTGCCGGTTACCACACCATTTGTAGTAATCCGGCCCACGCGGCTTGAACCTGTCATGGTAAACCAGATATTGCCATCCGGTCCCGCAGCAATCCCCTGACCTCCACTGGCGATGGTGTATTCGGTAATCACCCCGTTTGATGGGTTAACTTTTCCAATCCGATTTACAGACGAAGAAATGTACCATATAAAACCATCCGGCCCGGTGGTAATCTGTCCGATATTTAACGCACTGGGAGTAGTAAACTCAGTTACTACCCCTGTCGTAGTAACTCGACCAATCTTATTGCTGGTGGTGGTGTACCAGATTGATCCATCCGGCGCTCGGGTTACATGATAGGGAGTAGAGGTAAAGGTATTGCTTTCTGTAATCGAGTATAATCCTCCGCCCGACAAATCCCATGCATTCAGATTTGATTCGAATCCTGTATTCGTGAATAGTTCCTGGAATGAACCATCAATTATTTCACCTGTCCAACCGGAAAGATCGGTGCTAAACTCGCGGTTTACGGTTTGATTTATTGCGGTAGGCGAATTCACATCCCAAGTCTCAATATTCGTATCAACCGTCGGATTCTCGAGCAGATTCGCCGGCTCACTCGTCTGAATATCAAGTACCAAGGTACCGCCACTGCCGGTAAAGGCAACCGTATCACCACTGATATTGGATCCGTTCTGGGTAATAGTTCCATTAAAGATCGCATTCCCTTGATTATCAAAAACGATCAGTTCATTCCCGTTGGCATCACGCCATTCGGTCAGATTCGCCTGCTGGTTTACTGCACCCGTAATTACCAGGCCAACCGCATCTGACTCAGTCTGGACGGTCAGTTTTCCTTCAGCGATATCGGTTCCCAGAGCGACACGGTCGGTTGCATTTTCCAGTGAGATAGTTGAGCCGGTATCCGTAAAGCCGTCATCATCCTGAATAATGGTGGTACTTCCCCCTGATCCGCCACTACTGCCTGACTGGATTCCGGAGATGCGGATTTTTTTCCCGTCAGCACTGATCTTGATGTTGTCTCCGGCTTCGATCTCAAGCTGATCAGCATTCTGATCAGCCTGGATCGTTGTTCCCCCTATCTTGATGTTCTGAAACATCCTCTGTGCACTTCCCGGATCGGTATTAATAATTGTCGGTGTTCTTCCCGAAATAACCTGAATACCCTGCCCCTGTCCCAGCTGGGTAATAATATTTCCTGCAATAATGGTTCCGTCACCCAGGTCAAGTGTTTGCCCGGGAGCAGAGATGGTTTTGCTAAACTCGGTGGGGACATTCACAATAAAACGGCCGTCAAGCTGCATATCACTCTCCCCGAGTACTTGCATCCCATCTGTGTGCTGGTGAGTTGGTTTTTGAGCTGTAGAACGCTGTTTTCCCTGTTGATATAACAATATGAGAATAATCCCGAAGATGCCGGCCATGATAAGTAAGGTAATCAAAGAAGTACGAATAAAGGAGGAGTACTGATGAGAATGCCGATTCTGAACGGTACGTTTTTTCTTCATTATCCGGTTTAAGCGTAATTGCTATACATACTAAATAAGTACTGAAAATTCAGTGTAGCATAAACACATATAGAATATGTATAGAAAATACATTGGGGAATGGTATTACTCGAGAGAAGGATCTATCTGAAGGGCTTTTTCACGATACAGCCGAGCATTTTCTTCGTCACCGGACTGCTCATAAAGGGTCGCAATTACATACAATAGATCACGTGAATTAGGATTTTGTTCCAGCAATGTTTCGAGTTTGCGAATTTTATCCACGCGGGTAACATCATCTTTGTTGATTTCAGGTTCTAGTGATTGAATAGTAGCGGCATTTGCCTCGTAAATCTCTTGAAACTCCGGTAAGTTGCGGGCAATTTTGTAGAAAGCCACCTGTGCATCAACCTCTTCTGCAACAAACCGTTCGTACAGTGGATTAATCATCTGTGAAGCAATACCATTTAGCACCACATAGGATAAGGCGATAGTTCCAACCATCAGATTCATCAAGTGATTCATCACCGACGGTTGCCTGTCAGGTTTTTTTTCTGGGGACTCATGGGAAGATTTCTTCTGTTCCTTTTTTGCCATAGGAAATTATACCGAATCTCCGCGCTTCCAGGCGTTCATATCACAATCTCAGCGTACCATTTACGGCATCTGCAATGTATAATCTATACATGAACGAAGTTATTGCCGAAGCTACCAATGCGGTTCTCCTCTTTGTGATCTTTCTGGTGGCGGTAGTCACTGCGCTCGGTTTTTCCGGGGCCTTCCTCTATCTCATGGTGATCTACAACCGACTCAAAAAACGCGAACAGTCTTCGCTTGAGATGGTCACCCTCGAAGTCAAGATGCCCAAAGAAAACGAAATCAAGATTGATGTGGCAGAGCAGATGTTTGCTTCGTTTTCGTCTCTTAAACCGAAACCAGGGATATTTTCATTTCTGGATGTAGCTGATCTGATGGCCTTCGAGATTGTCGCCAAAAATACCGAGATCCGGTTTTATGTTTCCGCTCCTGCAAAAGTGATCGATCTGGTAGAGAAAACCATCTATGGTTACTACCCATCGGCAGATATTACCAAAGCAGAAGAACCAAATATTTTTTCAGAGAATGGCAAGGTAGCGTTTACCGCGCTTAAAACAGAAAAAGCTGAAGCGTATTACCCGATCAAAGTATTCCGGGACCATCCGTCCGATCCCTTGAGCAACATTACCTCCGCATTGTCCAAGATGGGAGACGGTGAAGGAGCGATTGTCCAGTTCCTGATCCGTCCCGCAGATTCCAAATGGAAAGGTGCCGGAAAATCATTTGTATCACAGACCAAAAAAGACGAAGCCAATCCCGAAAAAGCCAAGTATAAAATCGATCAGAAAACGCTGGAACGAGTTGATGAAAAGGTCTCCAAACCCGGCTTCGAATCTATTATCCGGGTCGTTGTTTCCGCACAAAACCAGGATATTGCCGATATGCATCTGCGAAACATAACCTCTGCATTCACCCAGTTTGAGTCCGACCTGAACGGCTTTACCGAACCAACAATTTACTTTAAAGGTGGCTTTATGATGAACTTTATCTACAAGTTCTTCCCGGTGTTCGAACCACCCTGGGCAAAGGTTACCTCTATTCTCTCAACAGACGAGCTCGCCACGCTCTACCACTTTCCGAATAAGACAGTGGAAACACCACATATCCAGTGGCTCAAAGCCAAGACGGCCCCGGTTTCGTCCGAAGTGCCAACTGAAGGTGGGACCATGATGGGATTTGCCTATTATCGCGGCGTCCGTCGCCCGGTACACATCTCACAGAAAGACCGTATGCGTCATCTCTACATTATCGGAAAGACCGGTGTAGGTAAGTCAGAACTGCTCAAAGAGTTAATTAAACAGGACATCGCCAGTGGCAAAGGAGTCTGTGTAATCGACCCGCACGGAGACTTAATCGAAGATACTCTTCGTTATATTCCGGCAGATCGTGCCGAAGATGTCATTCTGTTTGACCCGTCCGATACCGAACGGCCACTCGGTTTAAACCTGCTGGAATGCCGCACCGAAGAAGAAAAACATTTTATCACCAGCGCCATCATCAACCTGATGTACAAACTGTACGATCCCCAGCGTACCGGTATTATTGGTCCCCGCTTCGAACACGCAGTCCGTAACGCCATGCTGACCGTTATGGCAGAAGAGGGCGCAACCTTTATTGAGATTGTACGGGTTATGACCGATTCCAAGTACGTACAGGAACTGCTGCCAAAAGTTGATGATCCGATCGTCCGCCGCTACTGGACTGACCAGATTGCCCAGACCTCTGACTTTCACAAATCGGAAACACTCGATTACATCGTCTCAAAATTCGGTCGCTTTATCACCAACAAGATGATGCGTAACATTATTGGACAGTCCAAGTCTGCCATCGACTTCCGTCAGATTATGGATGAGAAAAAGATTCTGATGATTAATCTCTCCAAAGGTAAACTGGGCGAAGAAAACTCCCAGTTCCTCGGACTGGTCATCGTACCAAAAATTCTGGCTGCCGCTATGAGTCGTGCGGATATTCCGGAAGATCAGCGTACCGACTTTATGTTCTATGTCGACGAATTTCAGAATTTCGCCACCCCGGACTTTGCCGTTATTCTCTCAGAAGCCCGTAAGTACCATCTGGGTCTGACGGTCGCCAATCAGTTTATTGGTCAGATGGACGAAGAAGTAAAAAACGCGGTCTTCGGAAACGTCGGCTCTATCGTCTGTTTCCGTGTCGGTGTCTCGGATGCCAACTTTATCCAGCGTGAGTTCCAGCCGTTCTTTAACGAGTCTGACATCATCAATGTTGAACGCTTCCATGCGTATATGAAGACACTCGTTAACAATGAGCCGGTAGATCCATTCTCGATTGATATGACCAAAGATATCGAACAACTTAAGAAAGAACGAAACGAACAGGTTGCCCAGGCTATTATTCAGCTCTCCCGCCTGAAGCATGGGAAACCTCGTGAATTAATTGAAGCTGAGATTACGCAACGCGCCCGCCTCTAACTTGAAATTTTCTCTCTGCTGCGGTACGATATTGATGTTAACCATTTTTTACATTCCTGATGTTATCCACTTTCAATGTCACCCTTACGAAACGGGAACAGTTAGTCCACGATGTCTATCATTTTGAATTCTCCACCAACGGCTTTCATTTTGAGTTTAAAGCCGGTCAGTATGTAATCCTTCATATTCCTCAAGCTGATGGTAAAACGGCCCGCAGATTGTATTCTATGGCCTCCTCCGCTGATATCCATGACCGCTTTGAATTAATTGTCGAGATTATTCCTGAAGGCGTTGCTTCTAAACATCTAATGGAGATGAATATTGGTGACACCCTTACCGTTCAAGGGCCGGCTGGAATGTTCTTCCCGCAGGAAAACGAAAAGCATGTGGTCTTTCTGGCCACCGGAACCGGCATTGCCCCAATGCGCAGTATTATCCATCACTTGATTAAAACTGCTCCGGATCGGGAACTTTACCTGTTCTGGGGGTTCAAGAATATGCAGGATACGTACCTTTTCGAAGAATTTAAACAACTGAACGCCAGTTACCCGAACTTCAAGTTTATGAACTGTCTGTCACGCGAAGAAAACCTTGAATGTGTCACCAATCCGGATGACCGTCAGTTTTACGGTCTGGGACATGTCAACGATGGACTCGAAACAACCGTTTCAGGAGACCTGGCTACCTATCAGTATTACCTCTGTGGCGGGCCGAAAGTCATCGAGTCCCTGCGTGAATATCTGGCGAACAAAGGCGTACCAAAAGAGAACGTTCATTTTGAGAAATTCACGGTGTAAGGGCGGAGATAGCTTCTTCTGTGCTTTGCGTTCGAAACAGATGAAACAGTATGACGGACCCGTATCAGGGTCCGTTTTTTTGTTTTTGTGTCAGATTAGAAGCTCGTTACAAACATCTCTGCCGGGATCTGTGGATACGACTGGAAGATGGTAGCGGTACGAGTGACACCGGTGTCGGTTTGAACAGCCGGCCCTCCGGGTGTCGGCGACGGACCAAAACCTGCTGACCGGGCCGTTGAGGTAATTGTTCTACCCTGAGGAGTAAATGCCGGGAGTCCGGAGTCGCTTGGCTGGAACTTACGGGTTGTCAATCCAACTTTGGTACTCTTCAGATACGATTTCAGAATCATGAGACGGGCATTGGGATAGTCAGCCATATCCAGATCATGGGTATAACACTGATATGGTTCACCCAGATCATTATTTCCGGCGGGAACTGCTTCAAAAAAGATATCATCATCCGTTACATTCGACGGGTTCGTGAGCGAAGGCGCAATCGCGTTACCCGCATCAGCGATCAGTGTTTTTACCTGATATATGCCATCCGAAGTATTGGTGTCATAGATAATGGTAAACTCCATTGCGACATCAGTACAGTCCCGCTGATCGTTGTCCGAAGTATAATAAATCGCCATCTTTCCTCCATACGGGAATCCGAACGAAACAGCGCCGGTTGTTGGGTTGTAGTTGTACTCAGACAGGTAAAAGGTATATTGTGAATCCGGGTCCAGTTTAGGAATGGTAAACAGGTTTTCACGTTTTTCTTCGATACTCACCGTGCTCCCGCCAAGGTCTATTCCTGCAAGTGAAGTGAGTCCCAGTTCAGCATAGGTACCCTCTTCTCCGTTGAGCAGTGCAGACTCCAGACCTGCTTCTGCCGCAGACAGCGTACGTTGCGCAGTTTGATTTATTCCACTAATCTGAGTGTCAGTGGTGCCCTGGAAAATCGCGGTCATTGCAACAATCAGCAGCGTTCCCATTACCATAATCAGAAGCAGAAGGACTTGTCCTTTTTCAGAACGCCGGGATAAAGCAGCCGTTTTTTTGTGGTTACTGGATACCGCGCCATTCATAGTTTGCCGTGGAAAAATAGGGTAATAACTGCAAATACATGGGAATTTGCTGCACAATAAAGACAGTAGGTCGCTCGTTTTCGGTACGTGTTCGTTCGATATCGATCTGTTCCAGTCCATTATAAACAATCAGGTTTCCCACAATCTGGAGACCTCCGTTTACCCCGTCAGGAGATCCCGATGATGGCAATAGCAAGTCATTGACAAAAAACAAGGCGTTCGCATTCTGGACAGTTCCGCTGATGGTGAGTGTTCCGGTAACCACAATCGCAATGCTATTGGTTGCATTCGTATTAAAGTCAGTGTTGATCGTCAGGTTCCCATCAACTATCAGTACAAAGGGAGACTTATTGAGCACGGTAGCGTTAGTGACCGTTATGGTATCGTTTGCCTGACCAGCTGCCTGCGGGTCAATAATATTAACCTTGTTATTTGCGATGTTTGCCAGGTCGGTAATACGCACGAAATCCTTACGGGTTTTCGCATAATCCAGATAGCGTTCCGGACTAAATACCGTATCACGACTTTCAGAATTGGTTAACACCCACCCTTTCGGGTTTATGCGCTCTGTCTCAAACCGGGAACCGTCAATACGGGCGACACCGGTCTCAATATTATTGGTTGTACTTCCGGTCTGCATATAAGCACCTCCGCTATCAAGATTCGTACCATCGGTACGCAAGGTGAACGGTGAGCGGGGCACATAATAGTTGTTTGCGCCACTCACATTAAAGTTATCACTATAAAAGGAGGTAGACTGAACTTTAATCCAGGATTTAAGTGGTTCGGGAGTTGGGGTTGGAGTGGGAGAGGGAGCATTACACAGGCCGCCAGGATCTCCACACCCTACAGAGACTTCGTAGACAGTACATGATGCTTGTGCACACACAGATGAAGGTCGCCATAAGAAGAAGAATGGAATTAAAAATAGCCCTGCAACAATACTTATCTTTCGTGCCGTCATACCATAATACTAGCCAAGTTCGGCGTTAAATTCAATAATCACTCTTCTTCTTCGGGTTGTACAGACGGGGTTACCGATGTAGCAGATTGTGCAGAACCAGTTGCCTGTTGCTGATTCTGTCCTTGTGATGGATTAGGAAGTGCCTGCACGGATAATGCATTCACCGTGGTGCCATTGGTTGGTTCGAAATACACGGTTACAACGGAATCTCTTCGTAGATCCGACAGGGAAATAGCGGCTGCTGTTTGACGGGTATCAGGGCTGGGATTATTAAGACGGGCAATTTCGGTATTGTTAGAGATCTGAACGGTAAACGTTTGTGTCTGTGGTGTATTAGCAATCGGGGATCCGATTCGTGTTCCTTCAACAGTGAGTGTATTTCCTGCGACCGATCTCACTGTTCCACTCAATCCATTGAGAGCACTGCTGACTGAGATAGATTGCGCAACAAATTCTGGTTGTTGTAGAGACCGGAGATCGGTAGTGGATGTAATAGAGACAGTATCGCCCTCTGCAATATCAGATAATGATCCTTCCGTTTGCGAGACCTGTGGCTGATCTGCCTGTTCGACGAGAACGTATGGGACAGGATTTCTTAAAACAAATACCTTTGTTTCCGGTGCTATTGCTACTCTAAACCGGAGAGATTCTGCCTGCGGAGAAGATGTTTCCTGCCCTTGAGTTGAGGCATTCATCACCAGGTACTCAACCTCCATCCTGTTTTCCCCTACTGAACGCACGGTACCTGAAAGAGAATATACCGGCTGAGTTAGCTTCATACCAATAGTACTCCCTGCAGCACCAGCTCGCCCACCACCATTCCTATTAAGGATAAAATTTCCCACCACTGCGATATTGATTAACACTACCAGCGCAATCACAATTATCAGGATCGTATTAATTGAGAGGGATTGTTTCATATTAGTTATTTTCTAATTTCTCTAACCGTTCTTCCAACTGTTTAATCTGCGCTTCCTGTGTCTGGTTTTGCTCCTTTTGCTTTTGTAGCTCAGCTTCAAGCTCCTGAACCTTCTTTCCCAGGTCAACGCCGTCTACCACGATCTTGCGCGCTTCCAGAATACCTACTCTTAGTTTTCCGATCACTGCCTGAGCAAATGCAGACAGCGATTCAACAACGGTTGTTCCTTGTGTAACTGAACCGTCTTGTGCAACCTGTACCCCTTCTAATGACTCAATCTCAGTGTATCCCTGGGTGACAAAGGTAATGATACGACCGGTACCTTCCGGTAAAGGAGCTGTGATATCCGCAATTGCGTTATCCAGACTCTGCTTTTCTTCATTGGTAAGTTTTTCTTTACTTCGCTCTTTTTGCAGGTTTGCCAGGATTTCTTCAACACCCGGAGAGTTCACACGGGCTCCATCAAATGCTTCCATTGCCTTTGATACAAACTGCCCTTGGGCAGCTTTCATACCTGTTCCAGGAGTAGAAGATGAAGTGATCGGATCACCCATCTTGATAGTACCCCCCTCCAGATTGACAATGGTAATTACCCGACCTCCCAGTGCAATTGGTTTCTTATCCTCTACAATTCCTGCTTTTTCCGGAGTAGTGTCTCCACCAATTACCATTGAAGCAGTATTCACATTCGAAACGATTCCTGCCATTCCGGGTGCATAGGCTGATTTGGTTCGTACCAGCTGCATTCCTTTTACCGGATTCGGCATCACCAGTTCACCCAGTTTCAGCTTTTCAGAGGGATCTACGGGAGTAAATTCCGCAATATCAAATCGGGTAGCACCATTGGCAAACAAAGCTCCCATGGCGACGTTATGGTAAGCTCCCCAGTTGCTTGCCTGCACCAGACGAGCCCATGAGTCTACCGTTGATCCCATCTTAAATCCGAGACCTGTCCAGGACATACCCCAGATCAGGAAGTTGTCAGAAGACATAGCCGATGCCTGGGAAGCGTACCCTGGGCTGCAACTTGATCCCATACACGTAAATCCAGTTAACCAGGATGTGCCTCCAACCTCAAATGCGTAACTTGTAGCGGTTCTTCCTGCCCCAACTCTTGCAAACTGCACCGTATCTGTTGTTCGGGTATGTTGACCGGTGAGCCAGCCATTGACACTGCCGGCAGACCCCGCACTATTTGCATAGTTTGCATTGGCAACGGTACCCGAGATACGCCCGGCAGGAACGGTTCCCGCTTCCAGTGTGCCATTGTTCCAGTACCAGAGCCAGCCGTTTGCACCATGCACTCCCTGAATGGAAGTGTCCATCATTAACCGGATCGCTTCGGAAGTAAAGTTAAACCCTGCATAACCGCCAAGGGTTCCTGAAACATCATATGAGGTCCACGATGACGTACTGGGTCCAATCGTTCCGCCGGTATTTGCCGCTCCCGGTCGTACGGTTAATGAAGCTGCATTCAGGTTGTTTCCAATCTGAGTATTAACCGACCCCCATGAAGTATTATCACCGATAAAAAAAGTATTTGCATTATATCGTAAAGTACCGACACAGCAGTTTGCGTCGTGGAACGCAATGGAACCACCGTTGACCCCCTGAACCAGAATACTGGCAAAGTCGGTTCCCGTCCATCCGCCCCCGCTTGCGTCATATGCATTTGCGGTACTTCCAATAACAAGTGGTGACCCGACTGAGTTATTGCTGCCAATGCTGACGTTGCCGTCAGTAACATTCAATTTGTACGTCCCAGGAGTAGAGGTTCCCACACCCACATTACCATTTGGAAAATAGACTGTGTTGCTCGGGGCATTATAGCCAAGCATCATACGCCAGTCAGTGCCACCAGTGGTGACTGTTCCATACATTTCGGTAACTCCTGTATTGCGCATCTCGATCGTATTACTACGACTGGACGTATCCGGCACAGCCCATGTACCGGCGTCATTAACGAATGCATTACTGGAGAGACTAACTGTCGTTCCGGACCGGCCATTTAAGAATATTCTGTTTGCAGCCGAGATAGTGTTTCCGGTATTTGTGGCAGATGTGACATGCAGTCCGTACGAAGGATTGGATGTTCCGATACCAACACGTGCATTAGTCCAGTTTTCATAGAGATTTGATTCACGTAACACAAAGTTCCCACCCGTCTGCTGCCATACGGCAACGCTATTTACATTAGCAATAGCAGTACATGCCTGTTGCGCTTCTACAGACTGGGAAAATTTTGCAGAAAGACATCCTTTAATATCTTTTGGTAAAGGAGTGATAATCGTCTGAAGAATGGGTTCAGTATTAAGAGCAATAGCAGCAACAATAAGTGTGCTTGATCCGACGACCAGAATTTTACGGGCTGTTTTCCACATACGAGTAGTAGTGGTATAAATGAGTATTAGTCTTAAAGATACTCCAAAAATCGGCGTGTTGTCAAGTAGAGTTCTTATGCAAGATATCCCTTGATTTCGGTAAGCAGTTGATCCGGTGAATAGTCACTTTTCACCAGATAGCCACGTATTCCCAGTGTTAATGCTTTTGCAACAAGAGTATCCTGGCCCAGATTGGTCAGGAGTACCACACTCTGCGTCGTCGGATCAAACACCCCTTCTTTTTTCAACTTTTCCAGCACCTGAAGTCCATCCATCTCCGGTAACATGATATCAAGCAATACCAGCGAGTAGGTATTTGCTTTCATCTTTTCAAAGGCAGTGATACCATCACCGGCAACATCCACCGTATACCCTTCTCCACGGAGGAACTGAGCGTATAAATCTTGTAGATTCTGTTCGTCCTCTACCACCAGGATTGTTTTTGTGTTTGTCATAATTATTGTTTGGGAAGCTGAATGGTAAAAATACTTCCCTTACCTACCACTGATTCTACCTCAATCTTTCCCTTGTGTAAATCAACAATCTCTTTTGAGACATATAATCCCAGGCCGGTACCGGAGTTGGTTGTCTGTTTAGAATAAGCAAAATCAAGCTTTCCGAATTTAGTAAACAGGTACTCGCGATCTGCATCCCGAATACCAGGTCCGGTATCCTGAATCGAGGTTTTTATCATTCCTTTCTCCTCATACACGCGAATCGCAACGGTACCTTGCACCGGGGTAAACTTGATGGCGTTTCCCACCAGATTCAAAAATACTTCTTTTAACTTATCCTTATCTCCGGTAATCTCGATCGGATCGTCCGGTAAATTCAATGTAAAGTGCAGTTGCTTTTCTGATGCCTGCATTTTGAGTTCTTCGTACGCCGAAAAGATCATATCAGTGTAGTTAAAAGGCATGGGATGCACTTCAAGCCGTTTACTCTGGATACGGGAGACCGTCAGCATCTCCTGAACTAGTCTGATGAGACGCTCTGTAGAGGTATAGCAGACATTCAGGTTGTGACTGACATCATCGGGAAGCTTTTTTGATGCTTTATTGAGGGCCATCCATAAATATCCCTTAATCGCAGTCAGAGGAGTGCGTAGTTCATGCGACGCAATCGAGATAAACTCATCTTTCAGTTTGTCGATCTGACGCAGCCGGCGATTTGCCCGTTTTACTTTCTCAGACGCTTCCGCCAGTGTTGAATAGAGCCGTGCATTTTGTACGGCAAGTCCGACAACATCGGTAAAGTTTGTCAAAACAACCCGTTCTTCATCACTTACATCCTCTACATCCTTTACCATACTAAAGATCATAATGCCGATTGCCTTGTCGTGTGCAATCACGGGATAGACCATACTGGTCTCAATCCCAATACTGCGTTGCAAGACGGTGGCCTCTTTCGAAGTAAGTGGTGGAGTCAGAATCTCCGGCCAGCGATGTGTCACCATCGGTTTCTTTTCCCGGAGCACACGTATACAGAGGTTTTCTGTTGCACGTAACGGAATGTCGAGCGATTTAAAAGGAATTGGCAGCTCTTCGACAGCCCGGCGGGCTTCTTCGGTCTGGGAAACTGAGATACGTTTTAACTTTTTACTTTTTTCATCCACCAGCGCCAGAACAACGATACGATACCCATGCCGCAGATATCCCAGTTCATATAAAATACCGTCTACCACTTTCTGTACCACTTCTGAAAAGTCGAGCGAATCAAGAATTACCTTCTGGAGCCGCGATAACGAAGAGATTACTTTTGCAGTTTTAGAAAGAGATACGTTCTCAGTAGCCATACAGTGATTATACTGTACGCGAGATAGACCCAGGAACCGGTACGGCTTCCGGTGGTTGCCGCTTTACCAGGGAGAGCGGCATGTACCACTCGCGGGTTCTGGTTGCTTCTTCAACTAATGCGTGAATCAGATCACGTTCATACGACTCACTGTCATGTTTATCATAATCATATTTACTGATATTGGTCGCACGGGAAAACAGAATTCGTTCCGGATCTACTCCAGCTTCAGTTAAGATTCTCAGAGTTGTTTCCTTATCAATAGAACCCTGGCGAATAACTTCAACCAGCCCGTTCCGATCGAGAAATATAATGGTAGTAGAGAATCCTTGTCCGTTTTTTGGACCGTCAGGAATATAAAAACAAATATCCTGATGTAATCCGAAGTCGTACACCACCCCTCCAAATGAATGATGTCCTGATCCACCGCTTTCCAATGCGCCACTTGGATTAGCTGAAGTTCCGGCAAGCAAGAGGTGCTCGTCTGCGATATGCGATACCAGACGGGTAAAATCATCACCCTGACGGGGCGAAACCATAAACCCTACCGTACTAATTGTCTTGCCGTCAATCGTCTTAATTGAGCCTTTGATACGAGGCAATACCGTATCGCTGCCTTCCAACAGAATTCCGATCGGCCCATATTGAGAACCGATTGCTAGAATAGTTGAAGCAAGCATCAGAATAGAGTCTGACGTTTCAGGATGAATTCCGCTCTCCAGAGAAACGATATGCTCTAATGTTTTAGCATCAGAAGATCCAACCCGAAAAAATGGTTTTAGATCTCTCTGCTTAAAGTCTGATACCTTTTCCAGTGCCTGTGGGGCAACTTTTGAAAACAGACCGAAAATGTTTTCGTTCCCGAATAAGGTACAAACTACCTTATTGTTACGAATATAATCTGCTGCGACTCCTACCTCACGAGTAAACACAGCTCCCTTGGTTCTCATAGTGTATTGCGTGGGACACATTTATGTGTCCTGACGCGATATAATATTATAGGACAAGACAACCTGTTTTAATAGTCCTTACACCATTCTTTTATATATCACGTATGTATATACTTTAACCTGTGTTAACAAGCTAAAATATATGTAACACATATGTATACAATATGATCAAAAGAATCACGGATATATACTATATACATATTCAGGCTCGGCTAAACTCAATTCTAAGAGCGTTTACGCTCATATTTGACAATTATTTTTAGCCTCAGTAAGCTTAAGAGTATTACGAATTTTTTTAATTCTATGATTACCTTTGAGAAGGCGCGTAAAGCGGTTGAAGCTGCTCAGCAGAAAGCAGTTGAACTTGGTATTGCAGTAACAATTGCAATCGTTGATGAACACGGCAGCATTATCATGATTGCCAGAATGGATAATGCACTTCAAATTAGTCCTCAGTTTGCAATGGCGAAAGCCTTTACCTCGGCGAATCTTGGATTTCCAACCAGTGCCCTTGCACAATATGCCGTCGAAAAGAAACCATACTTTGGAATCAACTCTCTCTTTGGGGGAGAATTTACCACGATTGCAGGAGGCGTTCCCGTAATGTCTGGCGAAAAGCGTGTTGGGGGTGTTGGTGTCGGCGGATCAACAGATGTTACTCAGGATGAACAGTGTGCTCAGGCAGCAGCAGCTGTTTTGATGGCATAATCACACTCAGCTGCCGTTCAGATCAACTGCCTTAATGCATCTGCCAGGTGGAGCGGGGATCCAAACCCGCTCTGCACCTGCTCGTGCCTTGTTGATTCGATCCGTCCCAACTCCTGTACCAGTCGCAATAAATAGAAGCCGGTGAGGGTATTCCGGTCAATCTCCCGGTCATAACCCGCAATCAACGCGGAACGCACATGCGCTTCCCCCTGTAGCATATACCAGGCATCTGCAAGATCTTCGTATGGCGATCCAAAACAGATTGTTCCGTCATCCCGAACGCCGATAATCCGTTCGCTATTACCATAGAAAGAGGCATACGAGATGTTTCCGAGCAGTCTACATAAGCCTGCTTGTTTAATCGCCTGCGGTTGCAATAGAGACTGAACCGTTTCGTAAACGGCATCCGGAACAATTCCCTGTTCAAGCAATGTGGTATGTGCTTCTTCCAGATGAGAGATGATTGATGAATGCAAACGAATCATATATTCATCAACTTCGCAATGCATAGAACAGTGAATAGTTTGCAGGACAGCGCCGAGATCTTTGCACCAGTACTCCTGTAAATCAGGTGGTAGCTGTTCGACAAAGGTTCGTAATCTCGACCCGGTCAGACAATGTTCCTGTTCTTTGCGGCTCAGGTGAGCAGACAGCAACCGCGGTACCGGTACACCATGCTGTGAAACACGATCGATTTTTCGCACCGGGTAACGTTCGCTCAACTCCTGCTGTGACTGAACTGAACCCACTACTCCTGAATATTTTTGATAATCGAGAGAATAATAGAAATCACTGATTTGAACCATATAAGAATACAATTGGTAATATCAGCGATTATACGTAACAGATCAGAGAAGAAATTGACAGTTCTGTCAATATTTTTGACAAAAAGAAGATCTTGTCGAAGGATACTCTTGCTAGAAAACGGTGGGGCTTATTTTTTCTCTTCCATGTGTTCGAAGATCAGATTCCGGATAAACTTGGATTTGGTAACCCCTTCCATCGAACTGGCACGCTCCAGATAATCAAGCAGCTTGGGACTGATAAAAAAGTTAAAGCGCTTATCACGTTTTTCACGCGCAATTTCGATCACTTCACGCAGTACTTTTTTTATAATCTTTTCGTTGTAACTGTGGATAATCAGTTTTTCATGTTCGATACCGGAAAGGAAATACGGGGTGTGATCCTTGTAGTACAAAATTACGGTTGGCTTATTGTATTCGAGGGATTTTTGAATGACGAACCCAATCGCGAGACTGGAATTGGTGGCATCAAAAATACAGATATCACTCTGTTGAATGCCTTTAATCTTTTTTTTATAAAACTCAGCATGTTTCTTTGGGCTTTCATCCTCAAGGATTTCGTCAAATCCTTCTTCGGAGACAATAAACGGCTCACTTGAGACCAGATCGTACCCCATTGCCTTAATTTCCTGGGAGATCTTTTCAAAATATTTTTTACTTTCGTCGTTTTCGTGATGAGAGGCTGTTAAAAAGATTTTCATAGATAAATGAGTTACGCTTCCATAATCTCGGAAGCTTGCTTTCTCATGTGCTTTACAATCAGGTTTCTAATAAACTTTGACTTGGTAATTCCTTCTTCTTTACTCTGGTCTTCCAGATAATCAAGCAGCTGTGGAGAAATAAAGAAGTTAAAGCGTTTATCTTTACGCTCTCTGGCAATTTCGAGTGCCTGTTTAATGACCTTTTTAATATTTTTTTCGTTATAGCTTTTAGTAATAAGTCTGTCTTCGGCAAGTCCGGTAAGATAGTAAGGAACTGCGTCTTTATAGTAGAGAACGATAGTCGGCTTATTTAATTCGATAGATTTCTGAATGACAAATCCCAGACCAATTCCGGGAACAGAGCAATCAAAGATATTGATATCAGCCAATTGGATCGCCTGAATCTTACGTTTGTAGAGATCTTTATGCTTTTCTTTCCCGCCTTTATCCAGGGTATTGTAGAATTCTGTAGGAGATTCTTCGATAACATCATCATTCACGTGCTCGTAGCCGCACTTCGAGATTTCTTCGTAGATCGTTTTATAGTACTTCTCGAACTGCTTTTTTCCTTTCGGAGAGACAGCAAAAAATACTTTCATACGTATATTATACTACACATTTACGCAACTCGCTCATTTTTACCAGAGTACACCGAAAAATTGCACCATCTCATCATCTGATAATACACGATTTTCTACTTTAATGATCTCCAGGACGCGCCGAACGTCTTCTTCAGACATCATCTCGGGAGGATTGCCGGTATACATCCAGTAGAACATTCTTACAGAAGCATCCGACGAAAATGCGTTCATACCGAACTCAGGATGATGCTCGACCCGGATACCATTCGCTTCGTTCACCTCTGTTGACTGCTCTGGCAGGTAGACACGATGCATCTGGTCGTAATAGACTTCAGCCTGGTCTGCCCGCCCTGCACGCATTGCCTCCATATAGCGTGACAACGGTTTCATAATACCGGCGGCATGAATACCAGCATAGGTAGTAAAACGATTAGAACCGGTTGGTCCATAGGCACTAATATCAACCCCGGTCTGAGCGATCCAGCGATCGTCGGCAGCAGCAATATCCGGTGGACTCCATCGAGTAGAAAGCTCGTGTCGTGCCAACTGATCATTAATTTTTTTCATGAGTACATAGACATCAGCATTCCCCGCTCGTTCTCCGATGCCACGGAACGTCGCATGTGCTCCACTCGCTCCTCCTTTAATCGCTTCGATAGAGACATCATCCGCCAGCCCATGATCATTGTGTGCATGGCATTCTAGCTCAATATGAGACATGCCGTGAGTATTGAGGAAGAAGCGCAGTGCTCTAAAGAGATCAAACGAACTCCGTGAAGAATCTTCCGGACGAAGATAGGAGAGTGTATCAGGGATACAAATACGTGACGCACCGCTCTGTGCGGAAAGTAGAATTAATTCCTGAAGTTTTTCAATCTGAATCTGCGATGCCTGTTCCCAGACACTGATAACCGGAATACCGGCATCCACCAGAGTACGGGTAGAAGCGGCCATATTCTGCCGAATGCGATCTTCGGTCCAGCCTTCAATAGCCATACGCTCATCTTCTCCACTCATAAAAACATACGCTTCTGTTTCGGGATGAATTGCGTGCAGTTCCTGCACCCAGGCTACAGAGTCCGGGCGTGCCAGACTGGCAAGCGCAGGGGTAATTGAAGAGTTTTCCCGCATCCATTCCAGAAGATCCCGGGTTCGTCTGTCAATAACAGTTCCCGGGCCAGCATAAATTCCCGCAATAACAGTGCTAATACCTGCTTTTTCAGCACCTACCAGATAATCCTGTAACACAGAAATATCCGGGTATGTACCTGGCATACCTTGCAGTCCATCGCGCATATCAAGCACGATGTTAGCCTTTTGAAGCCGCTTCGCGAGACTGAGCTCACTTGAAGCTTCTACGGCTGCCGGTTGCGGTGCGACTCGTTCTCGGACAGGACTAGTTTTAAAAAAGAGCGGTCCAAATCCTAAACGACCTATAGTTTCTGACATTTTATATCTGGGTAACCAATCTAGTAATGGACCTATAATTATATCATACTATTAGTATTTGTCCACATCCATATCAGATAATATCATTATGTTAGCATGGTTTTTAGTTATTGGTCTACTTTTTTTATCTATTGTACACTCTTTTTAGGCTCTGCTGCAAAACAGTTGGATAATAGAATGGTAAGAAGATTATTGCTGACGCTCAAAATACATGCGCAAGATTTCACGGGCTACCGGTGCAGCCATATCTGAACCCTGTCCGGCATTTTCCAGCATGACCGTGACTAGGATTTCCGGATCGTTGTATGGGGCAAATGCAGTAAACCAGGCATGCGGCTTGTTATTACCGCCGGACTCTGCGGTTCCTGTTTTACAGGCCGCATCTACCTCTTTGGTTGTGTATCCACGTAAATAAGCTGAAGATGATGCTGCCAGAAAATTCGGGTCCCAGAGCTCCTCAATCGGCATTGATGTCGGTTCAGGAATAGGGCTGATCTGCGCAAGAGAGGCCGATCCCGTTGCCATTCCGGCACTTCCACTGGCTACTGCGGTAGTAGGGATGGGAGCCTTTGGATCTCTCACTTTAAAGTTAAAAAGAGGCCATCCGGTACCACCGGGCTTACATGCCTGATGCATTCCCTCCCGGACAGTGGCAATGGTTTCATCTGACATAGGAAGCAGTTTACAGTCGGGCTGTACCGCGAACTCTGAGCCATTTTTGACCACCATCGGTTTACAGTACTCTCCTCCGTTTGCAAATGGCACCGTTGCCAACGCAACCTGCAGCGGGGTAGCTAGAACATATCCCTGGCCAATCGAAAAATTATAGCTATCCCCGGTATACCACTGTTCTTTCAGCGTATCCTGCTTCCAGAATGGTGACGGAATCGTCCCCATCGCTTCTTCTATCCCAATACCCGATAGATTTTGATATCCGAAGATCTCAGACCACTTCTTCATCTTTTCCGGGCCCAGCTTTTCACTCAGTTTGTAGTAGTAAATGTCGTTCGAACGTTGCAAAGACTTTACAGCGTCGATTTCCCCCTCGGTTCGTCCCTGTTCCAGATATGCCCAGGTACCGAACTCGCGGTCCCCCAGCTCGACCTTACCGGTATCCTGAATGGTATCTGTTTTCGTGATTGCATTCTCTTCCAGTCCGGCGGCGATCATCACCATCTTAAAGACCGATCCCGGCGGATAGGTACCTTCGGTACTCCGGTTAAACAGCGGCCGGTCCTCGTCCTGGAACAATGCCGTTACCTTCTCAGCATCGTTGTCTTCAAAGACTTGCGGGTTAAATGAGGGGTTTGAGGTAAGTGCGAGGATCTCGCCAGTTTTTGGATTCACGACTACCACTGATCCTTTTTTCCCTTGAAGCAACTGAAATGCACGCTGCTGGAGATCACTATCTATTGCCAGTTGGACCGTCGCACCATCCTCTGGCGGAACTACCGTAAGGGTTCGCTCCATTTCTCCCTGCGCGTTTACTTCTACCAGTTTCTTCCCGTTCTTGCCGCGCAGTTCACAATCAAACAGACGCTCGATACCTTTCTTACCAACTTTATCTCCTAACTTCACTTTATTGATACAGGTATCGTTTTCGATATCCCGTTCATCGGCAATCTGACGATACCCTAACAGATGTGCATACGCCTCCGGACTTTTATAGTAGCGTTTTGAGTTGATACGAGTCGCACCTTCGCGCAGCTCAACATCACTGTTTTCCGCAATCGGATATCCCCGCCGGTCGACAATCTGACCTCGCTTGGCTTCAATTACCACCTCGCGAATGCGATTATCCTCTGACAGGCTGCGATAGTAGTTCCCTTTCACAACCGTCAACTGAAACAGCCGGGACGCAAGGATAAAAAAGAAGATAATCACTCCGGCAAAAAAGATATACATCATCGTATTCGTCTGTGCCTGGACACGCTGCCCGAAGTGAATGTTGCCGATCTCGCCTTTATGGAATAGGGGAAGTTTTGCGTTCATACATCTCTTTCCTGCATTCTATCAAAATGAGGAGGGATATATATAGTATAGGAGAAAAGAAGTGTTTGCAAATAGAAACTTAGCCCGCACTGTCAATCAGCGCTTTTTCCTCTTCGGATGCAATAACCTTAAATCCGACATGGGACTGGCCCGCAAAGAAGAGTCCTTCTCCAACACCAGCTGACAACAGGAAGTGCTTTTCTCCTCCGGTCAGGTAGAAGACTTCGGAGATGCGATCCACCGCCGCGGTCGACTGTTTCAGAATAATCTGTAAGGATGAGTTTGTAATAATCGCTTTTCCTTCTTCTTTATTTAAGAAATCCTCTACGTCCTGGGTAATGGTCGTCATACCCAATTTGTATTTACGGGCACGCTTGGCAAAGTTGTGCAGATAGGCGCCGGAGTCCTTGTTCTTGATCAGATACCAGGCTTCGTCGACAATCAGCACACGACGTTTGCGTTCGCCGCGACGGACCCGGTTCCAGATGTAATCCAGAATAATGTACATCGCGACTGGTCGCAGGTTCTCCTCCAGATCACGGACACCAAAGACAGTAAACGGATTTTTGATATCAAAATTGGATTGCTGATTAAAGATACCGGCAGCTGATCCTTTGACATATTTCTCAAGTCGATCCGCCATCTCTTTTGCTTCCTGCGACTCCATACCGATAAATACTTTGTACAGATCTTCCAACAGTGGAGGCTCCAGCTTAAAGGTATCCGGGTCCTGAGTGATACCCTTATTGCGATATGCCAGCACCAGCGCACGGTCCAGCATTGCGTCCTGCGTCGGAGTTAACTCGCCCATCATTACCCGCATCAACGAGTGGAGGTCGAGGATTTTATTTTGCAGTTCGTCCGGTTCCGGTACTTCGGCGGTCAGTTCAAAGGGATTAATTTTGTACTGTGAGTTCGAAGAGAACTCCACAAACTCTCCTCCAACTGCCTCTGAGATATTTTTATATTCATTTTCCGGATCGAGAATAATCACATCTACACCCATCATCAGCAGACGCAGACATTCCAGCTTCACCATAAACGACTTACCGCCTCCCGACTTACCCAGAATAACCGAATTTGAGTTTTCCAGGGTAAAACGGTCAAAGATGATCAGCGAACCATCGTGTTGATTCAGACCATATAAAATACCTTCGTTACGGGTCAGCGACGCAGTTGAGAATGGGAAGGTCATGGCCAGACTGGTAGTATCCATATTGCGCCAGACCTGCAGTTTATCCATAAAGATCGGGAGTGTTGATTTAAACCCTTCTTCCTGTTCGAGGGTTGCCTGTTTGGCGATGATTAAGAGTGATGCGAGGGTATTATCCAGTTCTTTGGTGACCGAGTCCAGCTCCTCTTTTGTCTCTGCCGGAATCGTGATATACAGCCCGAACTGGAAAAAGCGTTCTGCTCCTTTTGCCAGTTCCGCCTGGAGCGCAAGCGCGTCATCCAGTGCAACCTGGACTGTCGGGTCAACCACTTTTCCAGCTTTAATATCACTTTCGATGGTAACCTGCATCTCCGCAATTTTCCGTTTCAGTTGATCGAGCACCGTTTTTGACTCAGTCGGATAGACAAACATCGAGATAAAGAGCGGGTGGTCGTAGGTAATCAGCGAGTACAGCCAGTTAGGAGCAACATAACGGGGATATCCGGTCACAAAGAGCGTCCGGTAATACATGTTGTCTACCTTGATGTTATTAAAATCCACTTCTACATACGAGGGAGCAACCAGGTCTTTGATACTCACCGAACCCTTTGCAATAGTCTCTGCTACATTCTGAAACTGGGACGGGATAGTACTGACCGCAGGAGGAGCTGCCGGTTTGCCGGGCGTCTGTTTTTTTGATCCACCAAATAAACCCATGGTATTCATGATACTGTTTTCCGTGAAAAAAGTCTAGAAAGGAGTACCGGGTAAAAATGGTCTCCCCGGTTCTGTTAGCCACTGGTCAGTACGACATCAGTATAGGTCTCAACCGGTGCCAGCTGTTTTCCGGTTGCGGAAGGGTTATAGAGGTTATAAAACAATTCAGTCAATTCCTGCGCTCCCAGAACAGTAGTTTTGAGACCCAGTTTGGAAAGCAGACGCAAGAGATGATCCCGTTTCGGGTACAGAGATGTTTTGGCACGGCTAATCAGATACTCTTTATTAATCTTGTTGGTCTGTAATCCCTTTGCTCCCAGTTCCAGCGGAGAAAACGGAATCACAAAAAAGAACCGCTTTTCGAGCACGGTATTTTTCTGGACCACATTCTGAATAAACGTCTGATAGGCTGCCAGTCTGTTGCGAACAACTTCGTTTGTGGTCGTCGCTACCTTTCCTTTCAGAAACTCAAGATAGGAGGATATATCCATCCGCTTGGACATGATCATAATCTCGACCGGAAATGATAAGGAGTTCAGCAGTCCTCCATACGAATAAATTAAGGCGTTTTGTTCATCTTGAGATAACAGGAAGAAGTTAACTGCACCCACCTCAATCACAATACAGGCTGACTTATCCTGCATCAGCATCACATCATCCTTGATCTCATCAATCTCGATGAACTTCTGGGTCGTGGCCTTAATCGGGGATGTTGGTTTGGTCTTGGTAGGCATTACAGAATTTCCTTGGACATGATCTCAACTGGTAACGGATTGGTTTCTCTCACGGATATATTCATTGTATCAAAAAAGTACATCCCGTTCGGATCCTTGATCTCCAGTACATAGCTCCCTGGAGAAACCGGATTATACGTTGCAAACACTCCGTGCGGATTGGATTTCATTAACCGGACCGGATTGCCGGACGGGTCTTTCATATAGACCATAACGCCGGGGAGCGGGATCCGCTTCCCTGTTTTAACAATCCCGGTAAGGAATGGCTGCGTGGGAGGTTCGACAACAGGTACCGGAGGGGGAGGCTTTGGTGCAATCACCTGAGTTTGCATGAGTGGCTGGCGTGGCGGCATAGCAGAGACCACATCTCCCGCAGTTTGGTACTGCGGAGCGGCAGGTGTGGCGGGTGCGGCGACCGGAGGAATCACTTGCGGCTGTACTATCGGTGCACTGGCCTGAACGGGTGAGGTCTGCACAACGGGCACAGGCATAACGGGAGCTGGCGCTGCGGGAGCAGTCGGCTCAGCAATCATCTTCCACGCCTGCGGCGCAACAGGAGCAGCTGGTGCCTGAGGAACAGGAACTGGTTCTGTCGGCGGAACCGTGCTCGCACTCACCTGCATAGCAGTTGGAGTCGCATCGGAGGCAGTTGTTACTGTTTCTTTCGAAAAATCAGGCGCATGCGGAACCTGTATTACGGCGGCATGTGTCGCGTCTGGCGGAGCGACCACCTGAGCAACTGGTGCTGCCGGGGCAACTGCCGCTTGTACAGCTGCGGCAGGGGCTGGCACGGCTATTGTCGCTTGTACGGCAGCCGGCGCGGCACCGAGAGCCGGCTGTTTCTGTAGCGCGTCGGTCGGAGTCTGTATCAGCGTCCCAATCTGTTTTTTACGATAGTCAGGGCGTTGTCGTTGCCGGGTTGCTGCCAGATACTGTGCCAGTTTCTCTTTTGACTCGATATGGGCCAGCATGTGGTGCGGGTCCGCCAGAAAATACAAGTCTTTTAAAAAATACAGAGGTTCGTTTTTCTTCTGATAAAAATACTGCGTCGGACTTTGCAGTCGTTTATACAGATTTTTAATCCAGACATCCAGCGGCCGGTCCATAATCGGAATAAAAGCAAACGCAATCCCGGCAAACGCAACCAGTGCGGCCAGTAAAAAGTTCAGTACCGGGATCGGAAACAGCGCAAACACAATGTAGGCAATCGGGAAGGCCATAGCAAGATAAATAAACTGTTTCAGGGTCATAAACCCGATCAGTTTAAATTCAAACGTAGTAATCTGGCGCGGGATTGGATGTTGATCCATAGGATGTATTATCTAGTATAGCGAAGTTTCAAAAAGGATTACAGCGCGGTTGCATCTTCGAATTCGTCTTCCGTCATCAACCCTTTTTCCATGATGACTTCCCGTATTGAGAGCCCTCGCTGAATGGATTCTTTTACGGCCTTACTTACGATATCATAGCCGAGTACCGGGGTAAGTAGTGTTGCATATGCGGTTGACCGTTCCAGCAGTTCGGCACACCGTTCTTCGTTTGCTTCCATTGGTACAATACAGCGCTGCGTAAAAGTATCGAGCACGGAGGCGGTTAACTTCAGCATTGTCAGAATAGCATCGGCCATCACCGGAAACATAACCCCCAGTTCCAGATGGGCGCCTTCTGCAGACTGATGTACCGTCATATTTTTGCCGGTGATAAAGTAGTAGAGTTGGTTGACAGACTCCGGCATGACCGGGTTAATCTTGCCGGGCATAATGGACGATCCCGGTTGCAACGCTTTCAGTCGTATCTCTCCAATACCACCCATGGGACCACTGGCCATAAACCGGATATCGGTCGCCATCTTGGAAAGACTGTTTACCAGTACCGTGACAGTGGCACTCAAATGACAGATATCCCCATTGCCGCTCGTAAAGGCCATCATATTTTCTGCCGGTTTCAGCTCCATACCGGTAATCTTGCTTAACGCAGGATATACAGCGTCCACATACACTGCTGAAGCATTAATTCTGTTACCGATCGCAGTTCCGCCCAAATTCAATTCAAATAGATTTTCTTTTGCCTGGGCAATCCGTTTCCGGTCCCGTCTGACAATCGCGGCATACGCGGCAAACTCCGCCCCCAAAGTGGTAGGAACCGCATCCTGAATATGCGTCCGTCCGAGTTTTTTTACTTTTTTCCAGTTCGACGCTTTCTCCTCCATCGCTTCTGCCAGCCGGTCTACTACCCCGAGCAACTCATCGACCAGACGAATACAGGCTATCCGCAGCGCTGAAGGATTCACGTCATTCGTTGATTGGCTCCGGTTTACATGATCGTTTGGATGCACTGACTTCGGCATCCCTCGCTGGTGCAATAACTCTTCAGCCCGGGCAGCCAGCACTTCGTTTACATTCATATTAATCGAGGTTCCGGCTCCACCTTGCAATCCCGCGGTCGGAAACTGATCAGCAAACGTGCCGGCGATTACTTCGTCTGCGGCATCACTAATTGCCTGGGCAATGTCTTTGTTGAGATCCTTCGCTGCGTAGTTGGCATGAGCGCAGGCTTTTTTAACCTCTGCAACTGCGATGATGAGTTCCGAGTAGACGCCCCGGTGAGGAAAGGGGAAATTTTGAAGAGCTTGTTCTGTCTGTTCGCCGTAATACTGTTTCCGAACCATGAGAGTATAGTATAGGCGTTTTACGTTTCCCTGTAAAGGGCATCATATTTCGGCTATACTATGCCTATGGCACGCACATTGCTCAAGGCAGGAACCATCATCACCGGCACCCACTCGTTTACCGGAGATGTCTTAATCGAAGACGGCACCATTACCGAAGTATCCGGCAACATCGGGGCTAGCGCTGATACCACGCTTGATCTGACCGGAAAATATCTCATGCCCGGCATGATTGACACGCATGTACACTTCCGCGAACCGGGCTTAACACACAAAGGCGATATCACAACCGAAACGCAGGCAGCCATTGCAGGTGGCGTAACCACCATCTGTGATATGCCCAACACGATCCCCCAGGTTCTTACGTATGACATCCTCAAACAGAAACAGCAGTTGTATGCACAAAAATCATACTGCAACTTCGGTATCTATATGGGCACCGGTAAAGATAACCTGGAAGAGCTGAAAAAGGCAGACTCAGATACTACTATCCCTGCGTTTAAGATCTTTATGGCAGAAAGCACCGGCGATATGACGCTGGCAGAAGATCGCTACCTGGAACCGATTTTTGCAGAGACCACTAAACTGATAGCCGTTCATGCCGAAGATGAACAACGTATTCTGGATAGAAAAGCTGCCTTTGCCGCCGGAACACTCGAAGGAGCCGCACATATAGATTCCTCAGATCCACTGCAACACGCGCTGATCCGGGACAATATGGCTGCGGCACTGGGCACAAAACACGCCGTCGAGCTGGCGCTCACGTATCAACATCAGACGCATATTCTGCATATGTCTGCAGCCGAAGAACTGGAGTATTTGAAACGCGGCAAAGATGCCGGTCTGGTGACGGGAGAAACCTGCCCTCACTATCTGCTGTTCTCACGAGATGAGATCTCGAAACACGGGGGGTATCGAATTATGAATCCGGCACTCAAGCAACAGAAAGATGTAGACGCCATGTGGCAGGCAATTCAATCCGGTTTGATTGATCACTACACCACCGACCACGCGCCACATCTGCGTGAAGAAAAAGACTTACCATACGGACAACTCCCTGCTGGACTACCTGCGGTGCAGTTTGCACTTCCCCTCCTCCTGCACTGGGCGGCAGAAGGAAAACTTACGCTACAACAGGTCGTCTCTCTCTATGCAGAGATGCCGGCCCGTCACTATGGGATTGATCGTAAAGGGCATATTGCGGTCGGTATGGACGCTGATATAACCATCGTTAACCCCGCCACTGCCATTACGGTCTCAGACGAACAGGTCCTCTCAAAATGTAAATGGTCCCCATTCTCAGGAATGAGGCTGACCGGAGGCGCTGTTGAGACAACTCTGGTGAACGGGACAGTCGTCTATCAGAACGGGGCTTTGGTCTCCGGGCCCGGCGGAAAAACAATCACTGTTTCCCGCTAAATGCTTATTTTCAGAATACTCTTCATCTGCTATACTTACTCCATTCTATCGGACTGTCATACTACCAGGAGGGAGACCTATGGCACAGGCTGGACAGTACTACATGCTGGTTATGACTGCAGATAAGCAGCGCGCCGAAGTGCTGGTGCAGATCAACAGCATCCATGAGCTGACCGCACGGTTCTCTATTGTCCAGGTCATGTCGGGTTCGCTGCCTGAGGACCAGCTAACGATCGAGCACACGTGCAATGTGGCTGCTCTGGTCAAGAGAATTGAGCATGGGGATCACGGGTACGAAACGGAGATCTGACCGGGGGTATTCAACTCTAGGGGAGACCGAAGGTAGGATATGGACTTACGAAGCGGGAAGAACCGACATCCTGCAGGACCTGCGCTCGGCCGGATTGGCACGAGCGCAGGTTTTTTTTACCGACTGACCGCTTAGCGATACATAATCGGCTTGGCCTTGGCAGGAAGGACAAGACTCATTTTTCTATCTTTCTTATTGACGCGTTCTACAAAGACTTTCACCTTTTCACCAATCTTCAGGTCTTCATCACCGGACAGCTTACTGACATGGATCAGTCCTTCGATACCTGGTTCCAGACGGACAAAGTATCCATAGTGTTCCTTACGAATAATCTCTCCGGTAACTTCCTTATCTTTTGGATACTTTTCTTCGATCGTTTCCCATGGATCCATAGACAGACGCTTGATCGAGAGGTTCAGTTTGAGATCATTCTCATTCTTCTCGACAACCATTACATCAATTGTTTCTCCAGGTCGGACATAACTGGAAGCGTCACTAACCTTTTCCCATGAGATCTCTGAGATATGGATCAGTCCTTCTACCCCGTCAACTTCACAGAAGATACCGAACTCAGAGACACCCAGCACCCGTGCCTGATATACCTTGTTCAGTTCGATCTTATCAAACTTTTCTTTCAGATCTTTCTGGGAGATGCCAAAGACAGAGGCCTTCTGAGAGACAACCAGACGATTCTTGGTTTCATCAACTTCCAGGACCTTGACTTTAATCTTCTGACCAACCAGCTTTTCCGGATTATCAATATTTTCCTGAATCAGCTGAATCTTGGGGATAACGCCACGGATACCCATAAAGTCGACAAAGACGCCGCCTTTACCGTATTCTCCGCAGACAACTTCAATCTCTTCTTCTTTTTCTTTCTTGTCAATTAAGATATTCCATTTTCCCTTGTCAAAGAACTTCTGCATCGAAACAACCGGATATCCTTCCTTTGATTCTTCTGCGATGACACGAACTTTTACGGTATCTCCAATCTTCAGATATGGCAGATAGGTAGAGATTTCTTTTACTTCACGATCGCCCAGGACCGCGTATGCTTTTGCACCAAGATCAAACATGACCCCTTTACGGGATAAGTTGATAATTTTGGTATCGACTTCGTCGCCTTTGCGAACGGGAGCCATACTCTGCTTCGAAAGAAGCTGTTCCATGATATTGGTTGATTGGGTTGATTGAGATGTTGTGGTTTTAGCCATAGATTGGATATATCCTCCTTTTTTGTTTTGGGTTACTGCTTACGTATACAAGCTGCAATCGATGTGCGAGAGAAACTTGTAATATGTGTAAGAAGTAAAGATATATATTATCAGATTTATTTCAGTTTGGCAAGCTGTTCGCTCATTGTGATGGTTTCTTCACGAAGCGTTTCGATGGTTTGTACGTCTCCCTGGGGTACGTTTTTCATCAAAGTCTCGATCTCAATCTTGTGTTTTTTTGATGCATTACGGAGTTTTTCAAGATGGGCACGCTTCTCTTCTTCTCTACCTTCAATTTTTTGATATTCATCAATTGCTTGTTGTAATAAGTCATTGGACTGATCAACCATCTCTACTGACATCTTGAGTTTTCCTTTCGCAAGCAGCGGCTGGGACATAGCCAGCTTTTTATCAGATTGTTCCAGATACTCGACAGATTTTTCGTACGAATCTTTGGCTGACCAGATTAAATAGGCATTACGGAGGCGTTTTACGACATACAGGGGGCTATCAGCAAGAATTCCAGGGTACGGGAGCTGATATTCTACCGAAGATTCTTCTTCAAAACCGGTAATCGGCTGAGCGGAAACAGTGGATACTGGTACAAAACACAAACTCGTTAAGACCAGCGCATACGTAACAATCAAACGTATCATTCCAATATTTTAGCACTTTGGGGCTTAAAAAACAACCCCGCGGAATCGGAAAGTGATCTCTTTTTTTTTAGCAGACAGTGTGGTGTCTGTGATAAATCGCTTTCCAACGCCGCGGGGCGTTTCTGTTTTTTTTGTTATTTAACCATTCTCTTAAGGCTCTTACCAGCGGTAAATCCTGGAGTCTTGGTGGCTGGGATTTTGATTTCAGCACCAGTCTGAGGATTGCGGCCCTTGCGGGAAGCACGCTTACGAACAAGGAAGGTACCGAAACCGGTAACAACAACCTTTTCTCCACGCTTCATAGCATCAGAAATAGTATTGAAAACAACATTAACGGCATCTTTCGCTGCCTTTGATGTTAATCCTGCTTTTTTTGCAACTTGTGCAATAAGATCTGCTTTTGTCATGTTCCTGCGGACACCCCCTTTTCTGCGAACTAAACGAGTAATTTTGTACCTACTAGATTAGTGGTTTTTAGGCCTCTTGTCAAGACAAATTAAAACCATCTTATTGTAGCAATCTATATCATTTTGGGGCATTGCAACAAAACAGATAAAGTTGATACACCACCAATACAGATGTTTATCTTTTTGCAACAGTCTTTTCCAACATCTTCAAATCGTTTTCGATTGCTGCAAGGCTCTTATTCCAGAACGCCTCTGTTGCCACATTAATTCCCATCTCCGCAAATGTCTCTTTTGGGGACCGGGCATAGCCGGTGGCAAGAAATGTCTTTACCATCTCCACATTCCGGGCATCAGCACGCACCTGCTCCTGCAGGTTTTTTGAGATGAGCAGGCCACTTGAGTACGAGTAGACATAAAAATACTTGCGAATATGACTCCAGTAGATCCACCAGTTCTGTGACCCGGGTGACTGTTCCACCGCAGGCCCCATATAGGCCGCCATATGCTCTGTAAAGAGCTCGCCAATGGCCTGCTTGGACAAGTAGCCTTTTTCACGTACCTGCCGGTGTAGTGCCTGTTCAAACCGGTAACAGGCAATCTGCCGGAAGATCGTCGAAACTTCTTCGTTCAGCTTCATCATTGCTAAGGCTATTTTGGTCTCTGTGTCTGCCGTCTTCAGTAGCTCTTCGGTCACAAAATCTTCGAAAAAGGTGCTGGCAACTTCCGCAGTAGAGGTTGGTGTGCCGAAGTAGAGTGCGTGCTGTTTTTCTTTAATGAGTTCGTTGTTAATCCCATGTCCTACTTCATGGGCGATCGTCAAAACATCCCGCAAGGTACCCGTATGGTTCAACAGAATATACGTTGGTTGCGAAATGAGATGATGGAAACAGAAGGCTCCAGAACCCTTTCCTTTGCGTGGGAAGACATCAAACCGGCCTTCATCCAGAAACCGTTTAAATATCTTATAGAACGCAGGATCGAGTTGTTCAAATACTTTACCCACCAGTGCAACTGATTCATCCCACGAGTACTTTTTGGTGTCGACGGAACCATACTCAATATTCCGTTCATGGTAGGCAAGTTTCGGCAGACCGAGTAGTTTTGCTTTCAGTTTATAGAACCGCTGGGGAATATCAAAGCGCTTCGCAACCGTCTCAATCAGGGTGTCTACCACCGCAGTATCCATATCATCCGCAATATGACGAGTAGTATCCGGGCGGGGAACCTTCCGGATCTGATCGTTTATCTTTTTATCAGTAATCACCGCATTTATCTCTGCCTCAGCAACATCTTCGTATTTTGCGAGAATATCGTTAAAGGCTGCAGCAGCGCTGTCTCTCACTTTTTTTTGCGGGCTGTTCATCATTGTCAGCAAGGTAGAAAAATCCTTTGTCTGTTTTGTCCCGTCTTCGTCCAGTACCGTTCGCTCTTCCCGCACCAGTAGTCCTTCCAGCATATCCACCCAGTTACCATAGGCGGTAGTTGACTTCATGGTCATGATCATTTCTTCCCGTTCTTCGAGTAAATATTGTGACTCTGCAAAGAGCCGTTCCAGCAAATGATGATAGGGTTTAAGTTCGCTAGATAGCAACAATGTGTGTTGCACCGCAGGGCTAACTTTTGCAATATTCAGTTCAAAAAAACGCATCTCATTGCTCTGTTGTTGCAAGAACTCTTCAGTCTGGAGGTATTTTGCCTTTACCTCAGGATTACTCTGTTCCTGCTGAAAGCGAAGAAAAAAGTAGAGGGTCAAGTTACCTCCCCAGCCGTAATTACGAGTCCAGGCTTCGTATTCGTCTAGTGCCTGCCTCAGTACTTTCGGGTCTTCCAGATAGTCTGTCCTTTTCTGCCATTTCTGTGCAAATGCGGTAGTCTGGTTTTGAATCTCAGTCTTATATGTCTGGATAGCAGGGTCAGTATCAGAACTGAAGAACTGTGAAAAGTCCCAGGTGGTTGGAGCAGTAGTAGTATCAGTCATATGGGGCTATTGTAATAAATTTGAGGAAGTATGTGCGGGTAATCGTGTAACAGCATGGTAAGAGCAGTGAAGATACAGGATAAGATGGACTGGTATGAAACACTTCCTATGAATGTGAATGGAGGGTGTGCGTTGCCGCACACCCCCCGAAAGACATACAGCGGACCAGCCGGGTTTCTCCCCGCTTGATGCCAGCGCGCGAGGCAAGATTAGGCGCTCTCCCCGCGATAGAAAACGTATGGGTCGTATCGCTCGATCACGAGGAAGTTGTCCTCGTCCAGGCCGAGCAGGTTACCTACGCCCACATCCACGCTGCAGGCCAGACTCCGGATCAGGAGCACCTCGCCGTTCTGCACCACCTCGACACCCGTGTGCGAGGTGACGTAGCCCTCCGCGTTCCACTCCAGGTCGAAGCGCACCTCGGCGCCGTCGCAGTAGAAGGAGCCGGCGAAACGCGCCCCGGGCGCGATGTACTCCAGCCTCTTGACCTCGTCAGGCAAGCTGAAGATCACCATCTGCACGGCGGTCTCGTCGTAGTGGCCGAGCTCGGCGATGCGGTAGTAGATCCCGGTCGCAAACAGCGAGGGCACCTGGATGCTCCGGTCGCGGGGCATCGGATAGATATCCCCGTCCTTCGTCTCGAAGTACGGGGCGATCTCGCCCTCGGCGTTCAGCCACAGGCCCCGGTAGACCAGCACCAGATCGATCTCCCGGGTCTCCCCGGTCTCGACATCGGTCTCCGCGGCGCCGATCGGGATTTGCTCCCCGACCTCGAAAACGTACAGGTTGCCGCGCGCGACGATCTCGGGCGCGGGTGGTGGGAACAGCGCCGCAAGGCGTTCCTGTCGCTGGTTCTCCTGATACATCATCAGCAAGCTCGCCAGCGCAAGACACACCCCGCTCATCAGCAGAACTACCGGCAAATACTGTTTGAGCCGCTCCATAGGTCCTCCATGTATTACTGATTGTCATGGTAAGATATCCCATAGTTATTATACCAGAGAGAGCCTTGTTATGCTATATTACAAAAAAGGCAGAGCATTTCTGCTCTGCCTTTCTCTGCGCCGGTTATCCCGCGATACCCCGACATCAACCTTCATCTCTGATTCAGTAGTTAGATTTTAGCCACATTTTCCGCACGGAACTCACGGAGTACAGTAATCTTAATCTGTCCCGGGAAGACGTCAAACTTGGCTTCCAGTTCTTCTTTCAGTTTAGCTGCCATAATCACGGCACCTTCGTCATTCACATCCTCAGGATTGACGATAACACGCAGCTCACGACCAGCCTGTAAGGCGTATACTTCCTTGACACCAGGTTGTGCTTTGGCAGTGTCTTCGATGGTCTTAATACGCTTGATATAGTCTTCCAGGTCTTCGTGACGTGCACCCGGTCGCCCACCGGAGACGGCGTCTGCGATATAGACGATAACGGATTCGATTGAGGTAAACGGCTCATCTTCGTGATGTTCCGCAATTACATTTACCACCTTCTGCGGGAAACGATACTTTTTCAGAAGCTCAACACCCAGATCAACGTGTGATCCTTCTTTATCGTTTACTACTTTTCCGATGTCGTGCAGCAGACAGCCCAGCTTTACGACATTGACATCAGCTTTCAGTTCTTTTGCCAGCGCCACACCAATACGTGTTTCTTCGAGGGTATGGAGGATCATATTCTGCCCGTATGAGTAGCGATAACGGAACTTACCCAGCATTCGTGTCAGATCGGCCGGCAGGTTATATACTCCTACCCGGTGTGCCAGGTCTTCTCCCGCTTTGAAAATCGTCTTTTCGATCTCTTTTCGAGTTTTACTGACAATCTCCTCAATGCGCTGTGGTTGTACCCGTCCATCTTTGATTAACCGTTCCAGAGAGACCTTGGCGATCTCACGTCGAATTGCATCAAACGAAGAGAGACGGATAACGCCTTCTTCTTCCAGATCAACGTCCACCCCTGTTGCCAGTTCAAACGCACGGATATTCCGTCCGTCTTTTCCGATAATGCGACCTTTAAAGTCTTCACTTGGCAGGTTAATCACCGAAAGCGTATACTCAGCTACATAATCTGTTGCACCGTACCGCATGGCATCAAACAAGAGCTCTTTTGCTTTTTCGTCTACTCGTTCCTTGATTTCTTCTTCCGCAGCCTTAATACGTTTGGCAATATCGCCTTTTAGTTTTTCTTCCCAGCCGCGAAGCAGGAGATCACGGGCTTCATCTTTGGACATCTGGGAAATTTTTTCCAGTTTGGTCAGAATTGCTTCACGCTTCTCTTCAAAATCTTTTTTTACCTGTTCTATAGAACGGTTTTTTGCTTCAAGACTTTGACGCTGTCTGGCAATCTCACTATCTTTCTGTTTCAGTTCCTCTTCCCGCTGTACCAGGCGCTTCTCGATCTCGAGAGCGGCTGCTGCTGTTTTCCGTGCTTCCGCACTGGCTTCCTGCTTAATACGAAGAGCTTCCTGTTCTGCCTTAATAACAATTTCTTTAGCCTGTTGCTGGCTTTGTTGCTGTGCTTCTTCCCCGAATTGCTTGGGAAAAATCTTTTGTAATATCGTCTGGATCATACACTCTTATGTATGCCCAAAGAAGGAGTACCCCCGCTCACGCGAGGTGCTGTACGATGTCAGAAGTGCCGTTAAATCCGGCATGCAAATGATGATTTGGATTGACTTGAACTGACATATTAATAATGACGCTGTATTCCTTTTTTGAGCAAATTAATAATTTTGCTGCTAACTATTGTACCCGTCTTTCTCGAACTGTGCAATAGTTTTCTTTATTATATCAAACGAAAACCCTTTTCTTGCGAGAAAGCCTGAGGCTTTCTGAAAACGCTTTTCTTTTTCCAGATACCTATATACAGGCCACTTTTTTGCCAATGCCTTCTGCGCCAGCGCTGTTTCATCAACTGCAACATCCTCAAAATGAGCAGCTATCCGGTCACGGGAGACACCATATTTAGCCAGTTCCAGCTTGATAACCTTCGCGCTCACTGCTTTTGTCCGTAATCTGTTATCAACAAACCAGCGCACAAAAGCATCGTCATCAAGGTATTTTTCTTCCTTCAACTCCTGCAGTGCTTCCTGTATCGACTCCTCAGTCAACTTAAACTTTTCGGCTTTTTTGTGAAGGTAGTCACACACTTCTTTTTCAGTGCGAGGTCTGAATTTAAGGAAAAAATAAGAGAGCGAGAGTGCTTTTTGTACGGCAAGGAGATGATCATTCATACCAGATAGAAGGTGAAGGCGGTGCGCCTGACCCGTGCATCATGCCCCGGACCAGGCACCCTCGCCAATAGATAATCAGTCTTGTTCTTCCAGTTCTGTCTCGCCCGCTAACGGAGCTTTTACCGCAGGATTCTGTTTCCCTGCTTCGGCCTTATCAGTACTGAACTTCTTCTGTACCGCTGCCAGAATTTCTTTTCGCAGAGCCTCATCCTGTTCAAATAGGTCTTTGACCTGCTCACGTCCCTGACCAAGGACTTTATCTCCATACTTAATAAATGAACCGCTCCGGCTAAATATATTGGCCTGGATTGCCGATTCAAGCAGCGCTTCGTTTTTATCAATTCCTTTACTGTTAATCACGAACTCCGCTTCACGGAATGGGGGCGCAATCTTATTTTTGACAATCTTGACCCGTACACGGGTACCCACCACTTCGTTATTCTTCTTGATGGTCTCGATCTTACGGACATCCATACGGACCGATGCGTAGAACTTGAGCGCCATACCACCGGTGGTAGTTTCCGGATTTCCGAACATAATACCGATCTTCAGACGGATCTGATTGGTAAATACAATCACGGTCTTGGACTTCGAGACAATACCGGTCAGCTTACGCAGTGCCTGAGACATCAGGCGGGCATGAAGTCCCATCTGAGCATCTCCCATATCTCCTTCGATCTCTGCACGCGGAACCAGGGCAGCAACCGAGTCGATGACCATAATATCGATGGCTCCGGAACGAACCAGTGTTTCCGCAATCTCCAGGGCCTGTTCTCCGTTATCCGGCTGTGAAATGAGCAAATCTTCGACTTTGACCCCAAGGATTGCTGCCCATTCGGGGTCAAGGGCATGTTCTGCATCAATAAAGGCAGCGGTGCCGCCTGCTCGCTGTGCTTCTGCGATTAACGAAAGACAGAGCGTTGTTTTTCCTGACGATTCAGGACCGTAGACTTCGACGATACGACCTTTTGGGACACCGCGGCCGCCGAGTGCGATATCAAGCGGCATGACACCGGTTGAGATCCCCTCGATCACCACTTGAGGTGCCTCTCCCATTCTCATAATTGACCCTTTTCCATACTGCTTCTGAATTGCTTCCAGAGCCATTGAAATTGCCTGATTTTTCCCTGACGTTGCCGGACCAGTAACCGGTGCTTTTTCTTGTGTTTGCTTTGCCATAGCTTCTAAAACTTGTATTAAAATGTGACTGTGAACGGTCGTTCACTCATTCATTTTACACCCTCAAAATGAGGTTGTAAAGTGGTATTTTACCTGAGTGCAATTCTGCACGCAAACTTATAATTATGTATTGGTATAATTTTATTTAGAAAGACGATAATGTCAATAGAATTAAGGGTATCAAAATACTACAAAAACTACGCAAGAACAGGAGAAGAATTCTGTTAGAACAGGTAGATCAGAGAAATTGTGATCACTGCCCATAACGCCATCGATACAATGAGAGGTTTATCCGTTGTTACAATCTTTTCCGGCCGTTCCCCTTCTTCGCGCTGATAGAGGAGCTGTGCATACCGGGCAATGCCGTAGACTACAAACGGAATGGTAATCATCAACCATTTTCTCCCCTCAAAGTTTGGAAAGATTGCTGCCAGCGGCGTCTCAATAAACGGTGGCTGTTCCAGATAGGTATACAGTGCATACGCCAGGATGGTGGCAGTGGCAAAGGTGTTCGTCAGGAACATCAAGAGATGGTCATTATAAGCATTCAGCGAGATACGTGTTACAGAACCCCGGCGAACCAGTTCCGCATGTCGCTTGACGGTTGCCATAAAGAGAGAGATAAAGAAGACGGTCAAAAAGAGCCAGATCGGAATATGGAATCCCGAGACAATCTCCCCGGCTGCAGTCCGGATCATAAACGAAAACGAGATGGTAAAGATATCAATAATCGGATAGCGCTTTAAAAAGAGCGAGTAAAAGAAATGTAACAGGATAAACGCAAATGCCACAATAAAGAACGATAGCGAAAATAAGAGCGAGATAATCAGCGAAACCAGTGCCAGTACAAAGACAAGGAAGGTGGCCTGCGGCAAGGAGATCAGCCCGGCGGCAATGGGCCTGTTTTTCTTAACCGGATGCTTTATATCATATTTATAGTCAATAATATCATTCAGCAGATATGAGGTCGATGACAGGAGACAGAACACGAAAAATGCGTACAGTGAGTTCATGAAGAGGTTTGGAACCAGGAGATTTCCGGAAAACAGAATCGCCGTAAACACCACCAGATTCTTAATCCACTGGTTTACCCGCAACGCACGAGCATAGAGCAGAAGTTTTTTGGGAAGCATTAGCAATATTATATCACTGATTTAGATTTCAAGGCGAAAATGTAGTACAATTAAGCTGATTTTCGCTTACAAAAGCGGTCCGCCTTCGAATATCGATGCACGGATATTACTAATTCTTACTAACTTATATGGTTGATCTCGATAACAAACAGGGATTACTTGATACCTTAGGTGGCGACTCAGTTGTCGTCTCTGTTCATTCATTACACAAACAGCTTGAACAGTCCTTTCATGAAGTTCTGGCAATGCAGCTTCCAGCCGAATACAAAAATGTAAAAAATATTGTACTCTGCGGTATGGGTGGCTCTCGCTTTCCCGCACTAATTAATTTTCACCTCTTTAAGCAGGAGATAACCGTGCCGTTTTTGATTATTGATGACTACCATATTCCGGGATTTGTCGACGAAAACACCCTGGTCATACTCTCTTCCTACTCCGGCACCACCGAAGAAGTGCTGTTTTGCGCCGAAGATGCCTACAAAGCGGGTGCGAAACTGATCAGTATCAGTGGCGGCGGAAAACTGGCAGACTGGGCAAAAGAGAAGAATGTCCCTGCATATGTTTTTAATACTATTCATAACCCGTCACAACAGCCACGTATCGGATTCGGATACTCGGTTGGAGCCAATCTGGGTCTGCTCGTAAACCTGGGCATGGTACAGACCACCAAAGAAGAGATTATGAATGCAGTCAATGCACTCCCTGGCCTGATGGACCCCATGTCAATTGATACTCCAAAGACTCAGAACGTAGCAAAGCAGCTTGCAGAATCAATCTATAATCATTATCCGTACTATCTGGTCTCCGAATTCCTGACCGGAGTCGGTAATGCAATTCAGAACCAGACCAACGAGACCGCAAAATCCATTTCATCATTCCGTGTCATTCCGGAACTGAACCATCATATGATGGAAGGGCTGAAGTTCCCGGCTGAACTGCGCAAGATGTCGCTCTTTGTCCTCTTCTACTCCGAACTGTATTCTGACCGGATCAAAAAGCGCTTTCAGGTAACCAAAGAAGTGGTTGAGAAGAACGAGATCAAAACTATCTGGCATGAACTGAAGGGTAAGACCAAGATCGAACAGACCTTTGAACTGTGTGGACTGGGCAGTTATGTCAGTATGTATCTGGCCGCGCTCTACGAGCAGGATCCAAACGCGATTCCGTTTGTCGATTACTTTAAAGAAAAACTGAGTGAGTAATATCACAAAATAAATCTCATAGTAACAAAAGTTTTTTAAATTGTCCGGCTGTAACAGGCCGGACTTTTTTATCAATATGATATAATAGTCATAGATAATAGGCCTTTAAAACAGGAGAACAGGAGTTCGTACCCATGAACGGCTTAACAATAGCCCTCGGTTTTCTCGCACTGGGCAGCGCACTCATCGTCATCGCGCTGGTCTGGAACGCTTTTCGTGGGGTAAACAACGTCGTCGACGAGGAGTACGAGGACCAGATCCTCGATGGGAACCCGACAGCGGAGGGTGCTGAGCTCATCACTGGACAGCAGGGCGGGCCCAACCTGCCACGCAGAAGCTTCACCGCGACGGCGGAGGGCCGCGGAAAGCGACTCAGGTATAACCCTGCAGATAACCGGACGGGCTTAACGCAGTTCAGCAACCTCTCCGGCGAGGCGATCCGGCAGGTGCGGCAGGCCTTTGCCGACCTCACCGGGCTCGGCTTCGACGTCGGCGGCCTGGGTGTCGAGTCCTACGACCCGCAGAATCGTGGGACCAAGTATGTCGTCGCCGACTACATGGGCCCGGCGGCACGGGTAGTGGACCTGGCGGTGGTCGACATCGGCGTTGACCCGCCCACCTGCGATCTGACGCACGAGGGAATCGCGAGAATCGAGCAGATCGCGATCGAGTTCGGGAACGGCGCGCGCAAGATCCAGCGCTAACCGGCTTCCCCTGAGCGAAGGCAGTTCTGTCGGCACAGTTCTCTGACGGCCATACGGCCCGCACGATGGAGACAATCCATCGTGCGGGCACTAGAAATCTTTGGTACAATACGTTCATGGTTATTTCACACCTTCAGTCAGTTTTTTCCACGGCTCTTACTGCACTCGGCGCTCCCGGGAATCTCTCTCCTCAGTTTACTCACCCAGACCGGCCGGAAAATGGTGACTATGCCACCAACATTGCCTTTGCTCTTACCAAAGAACTCAAACAGTCCCCGCTCGCAATTGCGACCTCTCTTGCCGGACAGATTACCCCTGACACAATTATTGAGAAAGTAGAAGTTGCAGCACCCGGATTTATTAATATCTTCATCACGGAGCAATACATGCGGACCCAGTTGAGTGTAATTGCCGAAGGAACGTTTCAGTTTTATCCCTACCATCTCGGAGAACATACCAGATTGATGATTGAGTTTGCTCATCCCAACACACTCAAGCTCTTCCATATCGGGCATCTTCGGAACATTATTACGGGAGAATCTCTAGTGCGGTTATTCGAGGCATCTCATAATAAGGTGATCCGTGCAAATTATCAGGGAGACGTCGGCATGCATATTGCAAAAACACTCTGGCGTCTCAAACAGATGAATGAGTCCGGTGAACTGGAGCCAATTCGCACGGCTCCGCTCCGCGAAAAGATTACCGCAATCGGCAAAGCGTACGCTGCCGGCAATGCGGCATTCGAATCCAATCCAGACTCAAAGCAACAGGTAATTGAGATCAACAAAGCGATATACGCAAAAGATCCTGCCATTATGCCCCTGTATACCGAAACCCGGCAGTGGAGCCTCGATTACTTTGAAGAGATCTATCAGCGAGTTCATACAACGTTCGATTCGTATTACTTTGAAAGTCAGATGTCAGACCGGGGGGTAGAACTCTGTCGTCAGGCAGTGGAACAGGGTATCCTAATCGAAGACGATGGCGCGGTTATTATTCCTGGAGAGAAGTACGGCGTCGACCGGCGTGTCTTTATTAACAGTCTGGGACTACCAACCTACGAAGGCAAAGAGATGGCGCTCGCGGAGCGTGAGTTTAGTGAACATGGAGCAATTGATGCCTGTATTCATCTGGTTACCGCAGAACAGAGTAGTTATTTTAAAGCAGCCTTTAAAGCACAGGAACTGGCTGGCATTGTTCCTCCCGGCGGACAGAGACACCAGACCTATGGATGGGTAGATATTAAAGGTCAAAAAATGTCTTCCCGAAAAGGAAACGTCGTCGAGGGAGAGTTTCTGCTGAACGAAGCAAAAAAACAGATTCTTGAAACCTACGAAAAAAGTACCGATGCAACAGCAGAAACACTTGCCGTAGCAGCGGTCAAGTATGCCTTCCTCAAGCACGGACTGCAGACAAAAGTAGAGTTTGATATGGGAGAAGCAGTCAATCTGAACGGAAACTCCGGACCGTATCTGCTCTATACCTATGTCCGTACACAGAGTGTTCTTCGGAAAGAACTCTCACCGGAACATCTCTCAGAAACAGACAATACCACGATCCAGGGAACCGCTGTTCAGCTGAACGTAGAAGAGCGAAACCTCATGCGGCAACTGGGACAGTTTGCCGATGTGGTCTTTGACGCAACCCGTAATCACGCACCAAATCTTCTTACTACCTATCTTTACGAACTGGCACAACAGTACAACTACTTCTATCAGAAGCACCCGATTCTGAAAGCTGAACCCGCAGTGAAACAGTTCAGACTCCTGGTAACAAAAGCAGTCTTTCAAACCCTTACCCGCGGACTTTCTCTCCTGGGAATTGCTACAGTCGAAGAAATGTAATGTTCTGACAATCTAATTTGGTATAATGCGCCATCCGGAATTCGTCCGGATATGCAGCTTACATCTTGGAGGGACACATGAGAAGACTTGCGCTTCTGCTGTTGGCACTGACACTGCTCGCCGCCTGCGGTGGTCAGTCGTCAGCACCAACCCCCACCGCCGAACCTGCGGCGACACCCGCCCCAACGGCCTCAGCTCCCGAGAGCTACCCCGCCCCGAACACGGCGCCGTCCGCGCCTCGCCGGGAGCCTCCCGACGGTGAGTACCCGGCGCCGGTGAGCGAGCAGCGCGGCAACGCGATCCCGAAGGCCCCCAACGGGATCGAGAACAACCCGCTGACCTTCGCCGAGGAATACCAGGGGGCGGAGTTTATCGGCAACGGGATCTTCCGCATCCGGCCGGGCGGCTTTGTCCGCTACGGGACGGTGATGATCAGCTCGCATATCAACTCCGGCGAGACCGTCGCCGTCAACGTCGGCAACATGTTGGCCCTGACCAACGGCTACGGCGGTCCCCGTGGCTTCATGGATCTCACGATCGTAGCTGAGAGGTCGGCCTCCAGCGTGTTCATCAGCTGGGACACCATCCGAACCGCGTCCGGCCCGGTGCGCGGTCCCTACATCCGGGCCATCGTCCCGGTCGGAGACGCAGCGTCGATGACCCAGGTCGTCGGGGTCGCGATCGCCCGCACGGCCCGGCCGTTTGAGCCGAACATCGAGATCACCATCGGTATCGAGCGCCGCATCATGCCCGTTTTCATCGAGAACAACGAGTACATGATGGTGCCCGTCGACGACCAGAACAACAGGAAGGAGCTTTCGTCCTACGGCCTGCCGGAGATGAACGAGCCGCTGGATCCGGCCGAGGGTGAGCTGCCGGTGCCACAGATCCCGGCGCCGGAGAACCCGCTCCCCGAGTTCGGCACCGAGACCATGGGATAGGCAGATCGGACCACGCGGTGACCACCAGGGAGCGCGGCATCTGCTCTCCTCTGCATTGACTGCCCGGTGCACACCGCACCGGGCAGAAAACTACTATACAAATCTATTACGTGAATCTTTATACATATTTTGCACGTATTTTAATCCTTTTTAACATTATTATAAGACTACAATCTGTTATACTGTTATAACGGCATAACGTTTTCGCTGGGAATGAGGACCCAAATGAACACGCAGCGCAGTTCGCTCGCCACGCCTCTGTCCATCCTCGTCGCCGGTATTGTGCTCGTGCTGCTGATGATGTTCGGGGGGAGCTCCCTGGACTTTAGCAACAGTGTGAACGCCTATCCGATCGGCAACCACCCGACCTCGGTTGTCGCGACCGCGACTGCCGGGGTACCCGTACAGCCCACCGCCTTGCCCGGGCAGGCACAGCCCGACGCCATGGCCCACGGCAATCATCTGCGGCACCCTGCACCGGCAGCCGGAGGCGCCTCTGCCGGCCTACCCCATCGGGGAGCCCGGCAAGCCGAACGCCGCCGGGCTGTGCCTGCCCGCTATACGCAGGTAAGCGTATGAATACAGGCATATGAGGAAGTGGGGCCATGATTGCCCCGCTTCCTCCTTCGCACACAAAATAAGTTTCTCGATGAGCCCAGATCATCGTCGTATCAGACGGTGGAACCGTGACTTCTTAATAACTATATAGTATAATATCCATCTATAACATACCCTATAAGGTTTCCCGGTAATTCCAGCAGCTTTATGGAGCAAAGGAGTTGAAGGGAGTCCTGATAGAGGGCTCATGGAACCAATCTAGACACAAGGAGCGATGATGCGACTGACACTAAGAGTGCTCACGTTAGTCCTGGCACTTACCGCACTGCTTGCCGCCTGCGGAGGGAGCGGGACGAGCACCCCCAACACGACCGGGTCGAACAGCGGCACGCTGGATTTGCCGATCGCCAGCATGGAGGCCCTACCCAGCGGCAACGGCACCTTCCGCTATCGCGAGAGCGCGAAGGAGGCCTGGATCGAGTTCACGCTGACCCGCGACGGGTCCAGCTTCGACATCGACACGAACACGCCGAACATCAACCATTCGCGCGCGGCCGACGGCAAGTCGATGGAGATCGCGCGCGGCCTGCCGGGCGAGCCCCAGTTCACCGTCCTCTTCACGGTCAACGTCCTGGACGACGATGTGCTTGTGGCGGTTTTCACCGCCGGCGAGCTGGAGGTGACCAGCGGCGACGTGCCCGAGTGGAAGCCGCTGCTGAGCGACAGCTAAAGGCTGCTCCGACGCTGACTAGACCACAATACGGAGCGGGCGAACGTTTCACAACGAAGAGCCAACAAGGAGGTGTTAAAACGCAGAAGGGGTTTCGTGAGTCATTATCGGCCACTGAAGGGCGCCGTTCCAACGGCGCTCTTCAGACTACACACTATTACAAACATAAGATTTCTCATCATCCCAGACTTTTCCGCAGCTTTGCTGCTGCTTCAATATCTTCCACATCTATCGATCCGGTCTGCATCCCTGAATAGATACTGGATACAAATGCGGCGTGTTTTTGTTCTTCCGGTGTTTCCGGCTCTAGAGCAATCCCAAATACTGTTTCAATTGCCTGCACATCTTCCCACACCGCCTTCCAGGCAGCAGAATCTTTTGCCAGCGCGGTAATAACCGCTTTATTGACAAACCGTCCGGCACGCTGCAGGTCCACAACAAGCGTCGGATACAGCGTGAGAATCAAATCAAATCCTTCTCTATTCTGTTCTTTAATCTCTTTTAGCGCACGACCGGTACCAATTATTTCCGGCGGGGCTCCGATATTATAGAGTGCCGCGGTAAATCCGATCGCCCGGGGCAACTTAACCGAACCGACACCGCGAGAATATCCGAACAGACCAACATGCTGCACTCTCTCTCGTCGTTTCGGTAACTGACCGGCAATCAGATTAATCACACCAGCAATCCCTTCGATCACCGGTCGATAATACCCTTCAAATACCGGAACCATCTCACGAATCAGTTTTTCTTCCTGTGGGGAGACCGGGTCAGCTTTTTGTGTGGGTAAGATCTCTTCAAGCTTTCGAATACCTTCTTTCACCAGTTCCTGATCATAGTCATAGCGGAATGCACTCTGAATGAGCGCGGTGCGAACACCTTTGTAGAGTGACGCAAACTGTTCTACCGAGTATGGAGTGAGACCGCCACGGAACGGAAGCGAAGCCGAGCCGATAATCGGATACATCGGAATCTCAAACTGGTGGTACTTTGAGAGCGCTACCTTAATCGCTAAAACTGTAGGAACCAGACCGGAGTTTAAGGCAGGGTCCGAACGGGCAACGTACGGGCGCATATACTCAGGTTTTTCACCAAAGCGGTTAAGGTAATACTCAAGATATTCACGGATAATCTTGTCAGAGTCAAGAATCACTTCTACCTGTTCAAATAGCGGAATGAGCTCAAGCTGACTCAGTTTATTTGAGTCCGTAATCTTCAAAAGTGGATGCTTGAGCGAGTTCATCTCCTGATATGCTTCCTGAATATCAATCATCTCCCGGGAGGTTTCGGTCATCGGGAGAATAACCTCAAAAAGGGGCGGCTGCAGTCCGGCAGTTTCCGCTAGTCCGGCAGCACCAATAATGCCCATAAACGCCCGCCCTAATCGGAATTCTGTCTGCACTTTAGGGTTTGGAAGACGAAAGGTAAGAAACTTCTCTACCCCCAGCGGGGCTTTTGAAAAATCATCGAAGTAGGTAGTCAGCAAACGTTCCACAACTGACTCATCTACAAATTTCCCTTCCCAGTCCCATTTGTACTCAGACGAACCGATATCAAAAAAAGACCGATGAGCCTCTTCGATTTCGTCCTGAACTTTGATAAAGGGAGATGAATGCCAATAGGGCTTGTTAGCATGGTCCGGATGTTGAGAGACCATTGTTGCGGAAATTTTTCTCATACCTCATCCAAAGTATACCGCATCTAGACGTACCTGCAAGATGAACTAATTAAATGTTGCCGGGATGGTATCTCCCGTATATTGCGCAAAAAACTGCCAGATCAGCTGGGTACTCGACACATCACCGATCATGTGTTCCCAGGTATGTCCGGTGCCTATTACGGTATACATCTCAACCGCAGCTTCCGGAGGACAAAAATACATATTCAAAGTAAAGGTATCCAGCACCACATCATCCGTTTCATTAGTCTGACATCCGTTCTCCCGTGCCCATAATTCAGCGGATTCGTACGCTGAGTAGGTCTCAATATTCTCGACTGGACTTACGCCACCCTCATAGGGAATGACCTCGTCCTGTTTTCCGTGAATAATGATTGCCGGGACTGTCTCTTTCAGCGTTTTCGGCGTCAAGAACGGCTCATACGAAAACCGCCGTCCTCCTGCTGTTGCAGCAACCGGGGCAATCGCACGGAAGAGTTCCGGATACATCGATGACACCATATACGATAGAATTCCGCCATTCGAGTACCCGGCGAGAAATACGTCCTGCACACCGTTACTTTTCAGTGCAGATGCAATTGCAGCGATGTATCCCGTATCATCAATATCGTTTTTGCGGCTTACTCCGCAGCAGTATTCTACATTCCAGGAAAGCCCGATACCCTCCGGGGCTACCAGAACTACTCCGTGTTCATCTGCAATCGGCATAAATCCGGACCCGCTTAAAAACGATCGGGCATCACCCCCGTATCCATGCAGCAAGATAATCGCATGGACAGAATTTGAACGTTTGGTTGACTCAGGGACATACAGGTACACCGTTCTTCCTTTCTCGTTATGGGTCACTTCCTGTTTCTGGATGAGCTCTGATGGCTCAAGCGGAATGGAAAGCGAAGCGACAGGACCGGGCGTAAGAGCTTCGGGAGGGAGAAAAAAGCGATACCCGATATATACCGCGATCGTTACCACGATCACCAGCAGGATATAGAGCGTCGATTTATGAATAAATACCATTTCTGGATTGATTGTAGTAGTACTACTCCGGTGAGAAGAATTATGTTTCACACTATTCATTATAAAAAACCCTTGCATTAAAGTGGGTATGTATTTGCTACAATACACCGTATGAGTTCAAGTGATACCATTACCATCGGCATGTTGCGCCCGGACCAGTGGCGCGAATATCGCGATATCTGGCTGGAAGCACTCAAAGAAACCCCCGAGGCATTCTTTCCTTCGTTTGAACAACAACAGGAACAGTCCGACGACGTCTGGCAGGAGCGGCTCCGGAACGTCATTGCCGGCGACGATGTGATTATGGTGTTTGCGTTAAAAGGACATGACCCCATTGGATTTTTAGGAGCCTATTTTGATGATAACCCCAAGTTTGCGCACATCGCGTTTATCTGGGGGGCCTATGTCCAGGAGCATTTTCGCCGCCAGGGAATTGCCCGCCGGATGATGGAAGCCTTTCTGGAAAAACTGCTCGAAAAAGAAGGAGTCACTAAAATTAAGACCTATTCAGTCACCAACGAATTAATGGCGGTCAACGTCTACAAAAGTTTTCACTTTGATCTGGTTGGCATCATGAAAAACGAGATGAAGATTGGCGACAAATACTTGAATGTCTATATTATGGAAAAACAGTTACAATAATCATATGGTCAAAACCCAACATCTTCCCCACGCTGTCACACTTCTGATTGTCTCCTGCTGTTAAAACGGTCACTTCTTGTTTGTTATAATGGTGCCATCATTCCTTAAAATTCTATGAAATCAACTCGAAAAACGTTATTTGCGGTATTTGCCCACCCCGATGATGAGGCCTTTGGCCCGGGAGGAACCCTTGCCCTGTTTGCAAAGGATTACGATGTACATGTCATCTGTGCAACCACCGGCAGCCGGGGTGAAAAAACCGCAGAAGAGATACAACTCGATAAGATCCGTGCCGAAGAACTCAAGCAGTCCGCTGCGATTTTAGGCGTCAAAAAAGTTCACTTCCTCCACTATGCCGATGGGCGCCTCTGCAATGCGAACTATCACCGCCTCGCTCAGAGCATTGGTCGTATCCTCGATCGCTTTCAGCCGGATACCCTCATCACCTTTGAGCACCGCGGCATTTCCGGACATATTGATCATATTGTCGTCTCGATGGTCTGCTCCTACCTTTTACACCAGAAATCGTATATCCAGCGCATTCTCTTCCATTGTGTCCCGAACGAGATTCTTGGCCGCAAACAAGATTACTTTGTCTACAAACCCCCTGGGTATACTGCTGACCAGGTAGATCTGATCATGGATATCGCTACGGTATGGGATAAAAAACTGGCTGCCATTCACGCTCATGCATCACAAAAAACAGATATCTCCCGCCATATGCAGCGGATCAAGGAGTACCCCAAGGTGGAGTATTTCTTTGAGATGAAGAAAAAGGAAGATGCTGAACGGACAGGCTCGCTGGTAGAGAGACTATAATACACCGCTCTCCTTGTCTCCATACCCTTCTCACGAGCCTCTCATTGTCTTGTAGTATAATATCTGTACGTTTCCGCACTGTCCAAGGGGGACATCTTCCATGCTGAAGACTGAACTTATTAACCGGATCAATGCCCTGTTCGGGAACTGTCCAACGCGCAGAATACGACTCATGCATCCCGCCTATCGAACTGATGAGGTCGTTCATATCGCCGTGCAGCCAATCTGCGACCTGAAGGCTGAGACCCGCATCCACTTTATGGTGACGGTGATTATTCCGGAGCTGGTGGATGCTGTCCTGTGGGGTTGCTTTGAAGTGCTCAAGCACACCGTCTTTACCATGCAATCCACCAGTGGTAACCGAGCCCGTTGTTATGGCCCGTCCTATGGCGCGCCCTGTATGCAGTTTTCGATCCAGGCCACCCTGGAAGAAGAGTTCTTCTTGTTTGCAGGGGAAGAGTAACGAAGAAAGAATACCCCCACGTAGCTGACACTGCGGCGAGACGGGGCGGCTGGTTAAACCAGCCGCCCCTCTCTGCCATCCCTGTTACATGTCTCCGTTATAGAAGAAGTCTGCAGGAGTTGGATATCGCAATGCTTCGATTGCTTCCGTGCGCTTTACATCAAGATAGCTCTCAATCTGTGTCTTGGTAAACACGCCACCCTTGGTAAAGATTTCACACGCTTCCAGTGCTTCCAGCGATGTGAACAGATCGCGCGGGGTCTGTTTAACACTTCCCTTTTCCCAGATATTTTCATCAAATGGTCCAAATCCCAGCTTTCCGGGATCCATCTTTTTCTCCATGCCGTCAATACCTGCCATCAGCTGTGCCGCAAATGAGAGGTACGGATTACAGGTTGGGTCAGGACAACGGAACTCAAGACGCTTGGCCTTTTCCGCATCCGGGAAGTACATCGGAATACGAATTGCCGCGCTTCTATTCCGGGCTGAGAACGCAACCGCCGTTGGTGCTTCAAAGTGTGGCACGAGACGACGATACGAATTCAGGGTAGAATTGGTAAAGCCGAGAATGGCATAGATGTGAGTCAACAGACCTGCTGCATAGGACATCGCATCTTTTGTGAGCATGACATATGATCCTTTTGGATCAAAGAACATGTTCTTGCCACCCTTAAAGATTGACTGATGGGTATGCATGCCGGAGCCGTTATCTCCAAAGACCGGTTTTGGCAGGAAGATGGCGGTGTAGCCATACTGCTTTGCCAGGTTGCGGATCACATACTTGTAGATCATCACCTTATCAGCCATACGCACCAGAGTGTCATACTTCAGATCCAGTTCACACTGACCGCCAGTTGCCACCTCATGATGATGCACTTCTACTTCGATACCGATACTCTTCAGAATTGACATCGCCTCGGAACGGAATTCCTGCAGCTTATCAAATGGAGGCACCGGGAAGTAGCCGCCTTTTACCTGGAGCTTGTAGGTATCCTCATCCTCTACCTCATACGAGTCCTGGTTGGGAATTTCTGAACTGCGCAGTGAGACACCGGATTCGTATGGTGTCAGCTTGACTGCGGCTGAATCAAACAGGAAGAACTCCAGTTCGGGGCCCCAGTATGAAGTGTCACCGAAGCCGGATTTTTTTAAGAAGGCTTCTGCTTTTTTAGCAGTAAAGCGTGGATCTTTCTCGAACTCCTTGCCCGTCATCGGGTCAAAGATGTCACAGATCACGGACAGTGTCTTTTCGTAAAAAGGATCCATAAAAGCGGTGGACATATCCGGTTTGAGGAGCATGTCGGATTCGTAGATCTCCTGGAATCCCTTAATACTCGAACCGTCAAAGCCGTAGCCGCGTGCATTACTGTCTGCATCAAAAGCATCTGCTGAAATAGTAAAGTGCTGCCAGGTTCCGCGTAAATCGGTAAACTTGACATCGACGAACTCAATTTCGCCGTTCTTGATCATAGAGTAGACTCTCTGCTCGTCTATCATAGATAGGTGGTTGTGGAAAATAATAATACAGGAACCCCGATTAAAATAGCTGTTTGCGCCTTAGAGAAGACAGGGGCGAAAAAGAAGATAACTCATCCCACAACCGTGTGGAAGAAGACTTCATCATTGAAGTTATAAATAATTATACCACACGCAACAATTATTTACAATTTCTTACAAAAGAGATATGATACAACTATCCTATGTCAGAACATAACAAATCACCAAAAACCATCCTGATTGTAGAAGACGATCCCTTTCTGGCGAATGCATATGAGGTACTCCTGACTCATCATGGATATACCGTTCTTCAGGCAGAAACAGGAGCCAAAGCATTGGCAGCGATTAAGACTACTCCTGATGTGATTATTCTCGATATTTTACTTCCGGACATCAATGGCTTAACGATCCTCGAAGAGATAAAAAAGAATCCGGAAACGGCTTCTATACCCGTCATCGTTTCGACCAATCTGGATAATGACTCAGAGAAAAAAGCAACAGAACTGGGCGCTGATTATTTTTTGCTCAAAGTAAATACCCGGATCCCGGATGTGCTGGCAATCATTCAATCGCTCTAAGGAGCTATAACAGTTCGAATCTTCCCATAATGGGATAGTGGTCTGACTGGGTGGGTTCGATTCGCACCGTCTCAATATTCCGGAGATTACGGTGAAGAATGTAGTCGAGCTTTCCTTTCATTACCGAGATGCCGAACTTTTTATGATTAAACGTCATAAAGATATTGGACGTTGCCTCTTCCAGATTCCACTGCTGAAAAAACTCTCCCATCGCCCGCTTGCCGTGATAACAATTAAAATCTCCCGCAATAAGAACACGTTCTTTTTCCATATTTTCCAATCCCAGTTCGTTAATTGAGGTTGCAAGTTGTGCCAGCCGGTGTTTTGTACTGGTAATATGACTTAAATGCACATTGTATACTCGGACCAGCGTACCGGTTTGTTTGTCTTTAAAGACCGTCTCAACGGTGGTACGCGCGTTGTGTAAAAACTGAAGTAAAAACACCATAACATCGTACAAACTTTGTGGAAGGTCGGTTGTTTTCGCAGAGACTAATTCAAACCGGTCTGCGTTGTAGTAGGTAGCATTTCCCCAGTTTTTTCCGTGCTTGATAAAAGAGTTGGCATATTCCGCAAGTTTATATGGGCCAACCTCCAGTGACTGGAGCTGCTGATCGGTCGTATTAATTTCCTGTACGCAGAAAAAGTCAGGGGTGCATTTCTGCATAAGTTCCGGCACATGATCGTGCGCCCGGTTAAAGTACAGGTTGTACGTAATCAAAGAAAGATGCATACGTAGTAGTATTATACGCTACTGTAAACAGGTACAGCAGCTAACTGAATCGTTATTGCTGCGCATGACCATTACCGGAAAACAGGGTTGCCACCCAGCGCATAAACGGATGGCGGGGGTTGTCCAGGGGTGGATCATCTTGAACAGGTTTATCGGGCAGTGCGATCTCGATGTACCAGAACCACAGTCGGGTGAGAATATTCTGATACTGTGCCGGACATCCGGTAACCGGCAGGGTGATCTCGATCTCTCCAATGGTAGAGGCATCGCTGGATGTCGGGCCGGAGATGCGATAGTTAGGCAGGGATGGCCAGTCTTCTGTAATAAATAACTGCGTTGCTTCGTCGTTGAATACCACCAGCGATGGATCCCATGCGCCACTGGTCCGTCCGTTCCGTAGAGAGTGGATCAGCTCCAGCATCTGCTGTCCGCCATTCATCGAGAGAAAATGAATAATTGGGGTACTGTTTAGTGAAATATCACGGAGTTGTCTCAAGGTTGGATTTACCTGATATCGATGCGGTAGGCATGATACCCGGTTGCAACAAGGGTGGAAGTGACATCTTCATGTGTATGGCGACCTCCTGTTAACTGGCCATGCCAGTAGTACGTTCCCCGATTCAACTGATTCCAGAAGGTATCGTTAATGTATCCCGCGTACCGATTGGTTACCGCATCAAAATGGTCAGGGAGCGGTTTATCCGGGTGAATCCGTTCCAGAAGACTATCTGGTGGAACAGTCTCAAATACAGGACGGCCAATCGAATATCCCGTTTGATGAACCAGCCCGTGTGGTCCGCGTGCCTCAACTTCTGCGTCTATTCCCCGCATGATCTCAGCAATAGATTGTGCCTGTTCTCCACGATTCTGAAGCACCTGCCGTACCGGTAATGGAAGATGGGCATAACGGGGGCAATCCACACTTCCGTGTGTCTGCATTTCCTTTATCACCTGGGGAAGACCATACCGTTTTCCGCGTTCTGCCATTTCATATTATATCAAACAACATCATTTTTTATTCATAGAGCAATAGGACAGCTTCTGCAATCTCGCGCATTGATTTTCGTTTCTTCATTGCTTCTTTGCGGATCAAGTCATATGCTTTTTTCTCAGAGATTTTTTCTTTCTTCATTAAAACTCCTTTTGCCCGTTCTACGACTTTTCGTTCTTCAAGTTTTTCGGTTAACGAACCAATCTGACGTTCTAGAACCACGTTTTCGAATGCAGCGGCAATAATCTTGACGATTGCTTCAATCAGATGAATCTGTTCGTCTTCAAACCGGTACGGTGTTTTATGCTGAAGATTTACTACCCCGACCACTCCTTCACGGTCTTTGATCGGCACTGACAAAAACGCCTCGTAACGATCTTCCGGCAATTCTTTAAAGAACTTGAACCGTTCATCGTTGTAAGCTTCTTTTTCCAGCACCACAATCTGTCCATGTTCAGCGACCCAGCCGGTAATTCCTTCGCCCTCCCGCATAGTGATGTTTCCCATTACATCATCATGTGTTTTTTTTGACGCGCACAGAATTAACTGTTTATTTTCCCGGTCAAGAAAGTAAATAAGGCAGGAATCAACCGGAATAATCTGAGAGATAAGGGTAATCAGTTTTTTGAGAAACTCATCAAACTGGTATGTGTCGTAGACCACCAGGTCAGCGAGAAGTTGAATAATTTCAGATAATGAACGCTGATTTTTCATACGAGCATTGTATCAAAAGGGCTCCGGTTGTGCACGCACACCGGAGCCCTCCTGAACCGTGGCCGGATCACCGCATCAGCGTTGCCAGGATGGCCTCAAAGCCCTCATCGGTAGAGACGATATGGAAGTCGTCAATCACGATATAGCAGCTTAAGGAGCCGGCACTGAGGTAGAATACGTCCAGTCCGCCCGGTGCGGTGTGCTGATACCGTATCCCAACCCCCTCTGCCAGTAGCGGGCGTACCCGCTCCATCTTATCCCAGGCAAGGGTGTTACCCTCTTCTGTCCACACGTCACCGTTGTGGTTCACGTAGTAAACATAGCCGAGGATGCGCTGATCCACCGTCATGACTACCGAGAACACCCAGCTCCCCTTGATCGAGGACGTCTCTCCCGGGGTGATCTCAGCATCTGCCGGCAGTCGGGCGCGTAGCAGCACGTAAGCCTGCTGCTGGTTGCGGATGTGTATTCCCCCCATGTTGAGCACCCTCCTGGCGCGCGCTTGCTAGCGCTGCTTGCGTCGTGGCCGGCGCCTCTTGCTGGTGTCGGCGGGGCGCAGCAGCGGCTGGAGCAGGCTGTCGGGCGCGCCATCGATCCGGAACATGTACTCGTTATCCATCACCACGTAGAAGGCGCTGCCCTCGTAAGACACCTCGAACTGATCGACGCCATCGTCAAGCGTGCCGTGGTACCGCACCACACAGCCTTCGATCAGCGCGGCGCACAGGCGTCGCTCCTTCTCCCAGACCTCGGTGCTGCCGGGCATGGCCCAGACTTCACCGTGCACATTCACGAAAAAGACATAGGCTTGCCGCGCGAGTGGTCGAAGGTGGTCACCGCGAAGACCCAGACACCCGGGGTACCCGTAGTCTGGCCCGCGTCAATATCCACGACGCCGGGCTTCATTTTCGCTGCCAGCACCTCCCGGGCCTCTTCCACGGTCGAGATAGTAGCCATAGTACGTACTCTCCTTGCGTAGTCGCGAACCTCGGTTCAAATGTAGTGTATTATAGCAGATCAGAGACATCCTTTCCTAATTTCAGACTTATGGTAGCTCTAGCACTTTAGATATCTCTTCAAGTTTGGATACAAATTCTTCCGGAAGGAGTTCCTGGTAATCATCAATAAAAAATATATCCTCAAACTGCGCATCGTTTTGAAATAGTAAGTAGTTTTTATAAAAGATTTCAGCTTCAGATAAAGATTGTTGACTGCATTGACTGGTTGCAATAGAATCAGATAAAACTTGTAACTGAACCTTTCCGGGATAGCTCATATAATAGAGTGACTTGGGGAAGAACTGTTCAAAATCACCGGGTTCATCCTTTTCCAACATTGAGCTTATTTGATCCCTTACTTCCTGGGCTGCTTTTACATCCATTGACAGCACAACGCTATACAAAGAACGTATCGATTTTAGAATTGAGTAATACGAGTTTAGAACAGTATCGTTACTGAAACCAGTCTTGTATATCCTGTGTATTAAATCTTCTGCAAACAGGGAAAAGTCCTTAATCAATACGCTACCTGTAAAAAATGCTCCAATGAGTGAATGTACAAGCTTTAAAATAGTTTTTTTTGAAAGAGGTTTGTCACCGGTAATCCCTCTTATCTCATAATAGGCAGCAGTATCTCCCAATACAATGAACGAGTTTTTAGTTAGCTTGAAAGATGTATCCGTAAATGAAGTAAGGTGCTTTAAACCGGTAACCAAAATCCTACTGATATCTATTACACTATTTGATCGCCAGTAGTACTCAACTTCGGCAAAAGGTAAGTAAAATGAATACTCTTCTTCTGTTAACGTTTTGATCTGGAGTATCTGATTGGTTATTTCTGACAGTTCGTCCGGTGAAACTTTCCCATTAGTAAAATCTGTTAATACACTATGAAAGAACTTCTTCAATGTTAAAGAGTCCATCTCTGATAACATGGAGTATCCTAATAGCAGGAGTGTCTTTTCAAACGGTTTCTTAATAGTAATATTCTGAATTGTATGGATTGTTTTCATAATGGTTAAAACGGGGTGTAAATTAACACCCCGCTCTGACGAACTTGATTGCCTTTCTACAAACTATCGCTTAATCCGGTACCGCTTTGTGGTCTCATCGTACTCGAGAATTTGCTTTGCTCCTCGGGTTTGATCAACCACATGCCAGTTACTTACCTCTCCCCATGGTGACAAATCGTAACTCCTTCTGATGTTTAGATAGTCTATAACATCAGTGATATGGATGTATCCCGCGCGATGTTCAACATTTCTTCGGGTTACCCCTGGTGGAACTATCCATCCATCAAGTCCGATATCCAGAATACGAAGATTGGCCTTCGCATACTCTGAGAGTTCGAACTCGAAGTCCCAGTAAACAAGCTTCCTCCCATCTCCTATTTCTTCGATGCGAGTAACCCACTTTGAAGTCAACCGCACCCTCGATGAAAAGTGGGAGCTTACATGCAAGCCATATTCAATCAAGTTCCCTGCGTCAGGGGTTAGGTGAAAGCGTTCGTAGATGATCTCTCGTATCTTCTGTCGCACAGCTCTATTCACGACCTCTTCAGAGATAGCTCCCACGTTAACCCTCCTTATCTATGACTATGTGTCGGATTCCCTAAAGCGCATTATAGCAGATCAGAGACATCCTTTCCTAATTTCACCGCATAATTGGTGCCACGATCGTAGGGATAGGTCATATCCAGATTGGCAATAAAGAAGTTTTTGGACGATGTGGTAAACGTGGGAACTGCTTTTAAAAATGGTTTATCGTAGATTGGCTGTGCAAAGGGCGCTTTGAACGCAAACGTCCGGGTAATGGTTTTGGCAAAACCCGGCTTCAGCTGTTCCAGGTAAGGGGCATATAACTCAAGCAGCTCTTCATCTGTCTTTTTAAACAATGGATCGGTCATTTCCAGATAGTTCCCCAGATAGAGCAGGTGTTTTCCCGCGTAGTTATCTGTATCAACGGCATTGGTGTGCTGCACCAGCACCATGATAGGGATCTCTGGTGCCAGGACGCTCAACCAGTAGGTCTGTTCGAGTACTGGTTCTGTAGATTCGATAATCAGGTTAATGGCCCCCAGATATGATATCTTTTTAAGCTGTTCCAGATAGCTTTTCGGAAAAAGTGCGGAAGTTATGCGGGGAATAATAGGGGTTGGAAGCGTACAAATTACCGCATCAAATTCTTCTTCCCTCTGTGAACTATTCTTTATCTCCAAGTCCGTGGTCATTTTTACCGCATATTTGCCGCTTTTTTCCCGTACATCGGTAACCGCAACTCCGGTTTCAATACTCACGCCTTGCTCTGTCAATGTTTTTTCGATGTGGTCAATAAATGTCTGAAACCCTCCTTTGATATACAGCAGGTTCTTGGTTCGCTTGGTAATTCGGGCCCAGAAAAAGCTGGTGAGCACTTTTTCCGCATATTTACCGAACTTTTTCCGGAACATTTCTGCAAACAACTGATTCCACGCCGGTGTTCCCATATATCGCTTCAGAAATGAAGCAGCACTGGCAGACTCGTACCATTTGAAAAACGGACTGAACTTCAGAAAACCAAGTACGATTCCCGCACGGAGACGCTCAACCAGAGAAAGGAGCGGGAATGTGAGCAGGTCTCCCGGACTATCGAGCTTGTACGACTGCAAGCCGTTTTTGGTACGGTAGAGAGAAGAGGTCTCGGGGTAGATGGGCATAAGGCCGGTAAAACCGGTCTCCTGAGCAAATCCGATAATATCCGTGTCATTGGTAAACAGATGATGATAGACGCGCTCCAGCGGCCAATTCCAGCCTTTTGCGCGAAATCCTGACGCAAGACCACCCAGCACCGGTTCTTTTTCGAAGATATGCACGGTGTGTCCCTTTTTCCGAAGGTAATAGGCTGCGGTTAGACCAGTAAATCCACCGCCAAGAATTGCGATCTTCATAGCACATTATAGTATATGGAGCAGATACCTCAAGCCACACACGGGGAGGTGTGTCTTCGAGGGACAGGCGGAGAGTCTCCGCCTGTCCCGCCTCACCGCCTACTCCTTCCAGAGTTCCGCAAACTGCGGGTTGCGTGCACGCCAGCGTTTGCTGTGGAAGCTGGTCATCAGCCGCTCGTGTACCGCCAGATGCGGGAACTGCGGCGCGATGGCCTCCCACGTCGATGCGACAAAGAGATGCTCCTGACCGTTCAGCAGAGCAACCCGGAGCAGGGATGGCGCGGCAGCACGTGCCAGTCGTCCGATCAGCTCTCCCGCCGCCCTGATAGAGCCGTGCTCACCAAAGTCGATCGTGATAGCCTGCACCCTGACAGCGGTATGCGAGACCGCCCGTGCAGGCGGTTCCACAACCCCCGTTGCCTCGCTGAACAGCGGCAATGGCTCGACTTCGGATACCGGCCTTTTGTACTGAGGCCGTGATCCCCACTCGAGAACGATCATCCGATGAGAATGGAACGTACGAATTGCCGCTACCCGATCGTATTCATATGTCACCTCCGGGGCGGTGACCTTCTTCCTCCGCCGGGCGTCCTGCTCAACCCTGGCTTTGCTGAGGAGTGCCTGTGGAGGCGGAATGCGAAAAATCTGCCCGAGCGCGAGGTAAAACTCGTATACGCCGTGCTCGCGGCACTCAATGTACCGGACTCGCTGGAAAGGCATCTCCTGCCCCCTCTCTGGAACGTTAAGGCTTTTGTGAGGCGATAATTTTAGTTTATATCGGGAAAAAAGTCAATCTCCGCATATAAACCGCAGTATCTCCGCAAAAAGAAAAGAAGCGCGCCAGAACAAATCATGTTTACTTACCAGAGACAATGTGATAGTCTACAACCATATGTGGTCATCGGACCAGATAGAGCTGGAAGCACAAGGAGCAAGATGATGCAATCTTCCCCCCCACCACCGGCACCGCCGGTGCGGCCGCGAAGGATTCCCCGCTGGGCGCTGATAGCCGGAAGCGTCCTACTGATCGCCGTACTGGGAACTGTCTGGTGGATCACCCGTGACACCAGTGGCGCGCCGGCCTCTCCTCAGGTCGGGCCATCGCCAACCCTGGGAATGCTGCTGCAAGGCACCCCGACAGACGCGGATAGTGCCATTCTGGGTGGGGCCCCGGCAGAGACGCCGACGGCGGGAATTCCCGCCCCGCCCTCGTCCACCATCGACCCCGTCACGGTGCCCACGCTGGGCGCTGGCACCCCGGTCCTCCCCCACACGAGCAGCGGGCAGTCCTGGCCGTGCGGTACGCCCATGCCCGACGGGCGTGTCCTTACCGAGGAAGGCCCCATCCCCTGCGTCACGGCGGTCCCGTAAGCCGTGCCAGGAGAAGTGCCGGAGGGAGAGTGCTTCCAGCTCTCCCTCCTTTTCCCCGCATATATACCGCAGCGCCCTCTCTTTTTCACCGCATATATGCCGCATGATTCCCGCTTTTACTATTATGAAGGTCTAAATACGCTATATAAATCTTGCTGGAGTCGTTTTATGCCAAAGAGATGTTGATAGCGGCAGAATTGAGAAGTTCCATCGGGTTTTCGGGAAAAAAACTGTGTCAGTGGCCAGACCGTTACCCCTTCTCCGTTATAAGAGGTGGCATGAAGAAGCAATGGGTTGCCCTGTTCATCCTCAGTGCCAGTGTTATACGCAACATGAAGCGTGCGGAGGTCAACTGCTTCTGCCTGTTTCCCGAAGAAAAAAATATCTCCCTCTGCCAGCGGTTCCGCTTCGGGGTCTATAAACCGAAAATACGTCGAATCAGTGTACAGTTCCTGTGACCACATTCCTACCGGTAACCGTACTCCAAAACGCTCATAATACAACGTGTGCACCAGTAACTGACAGTTTCCCTCAAACTGTTCGGCAGACACGGGAAACCGACCTTCACCATACGGTCCGGCCACCCAGGGACCCCGGTGAAAGTTGTATGTTCCCCCCAGATATCTTCCTCCGGGAAGAGAATAGATCGATGGACGTTCAGATGAGATACTCATAGGATTTCCGCATATATACCGCAAGATCTCCGCAGTATGACAGATAATTTACCGCATATATTACGCATTATTCCCGCTTTTGCTGTTCGGTAGCGAAGAATCATCCAGCTTTTTATCTGCTTTTAACCAGGCAACACCCCAGTACACGAGCGGTGTTTGTAATACCGAAAGGGCACACCGAAGGAGCCAATAGGGAACCAGTAAGCTGAATATAAACCCGAAATTCTCAGCCGGAGACTGGTCCAGAGCGTAGAATGCGAGTGTCAAAAAGGTGAAAGAGTCGATAAACTGGGAAACAAAGTTGGAAGCGTTGTTCCGCAACCAAAGCCGTTTTTTCCCGAAACGTTCACGCAACCGGGCAAAGATAAAGACGTCAAGAAAATCAGAGACCGCAAAGGCAATCAGGCTGGCAGCCGCAAAACGAATCGATTTCCCGAAGACCTGATCGTATGCTGCCTCGTAAGGAGCAAAGCGGGTAGAAGGGGGTAACAGGGTAAACAGTACCGAAACCAGTAACAGAAGAAAGATCATTACCAGACTGGACCTGATTACACTTCTGGCACGTTCTTTTCCATATACTTCGGTAATCACATCATTGACCGTGAATATAAACGGAATTAAAAAGATAGAAACACTGGCATTGAGCGTAAGCCAGGGAGTAGCAATCAGCGCAAAGGTTTTTGCACCGTATGTCTCAGAAACAAGAATGCAGAACGTGTAAAGCGCAACCAGAAAATCAAACCGGTTAATCTTGAGAATAGAATGTACAAATGGAGTAATGATAAATAGTAATCCTCTTATTATAAAAGGCAACCTTTGTTTGTCAAATGGAGAGTGTGTGGGAGGGGAGCGTTTTGCTCCCCTCAGGGGATTCACGGGGTGTTCGACAGCAGTATGCGTAACGGGATGTTTTTCAACAGCCACACACTGCCATCTGGGGACTTCCAGTATACAATATTATAGGTTTGTTGTCAATAGTTATCAACAATCACTATAAGATGTTTGTGGGTTGTATAACCGCATATATACCGCACGATTTCCGCATATCTTTTTAGAGCAATCCGTTTTATTCATGATTTCCGTGCTGTTTTTCACGGAACCGTTTGTAGGTAGAAAACGCGATTAATGTAGACGAATCCATTATCTTTCCCTGATCAATAAACTGTTCAATTTCAGCATCACTCATATGCACCACTTCAATAAACTCATACGGCTCCAGTTCCTGTTCCCCTGCTGTTAACTGTGTCGCCAGATAGATATGTCCCACTTGCGTGCTCCAACCCGGACTGATGTAAAACTGACCGATATGCGTAAACCGTTTTGCCTGGTATCCGGTCTCTTCTTTCAGTTCGATTACCGCAGCTTCCGGATACTCAACCCTTTGCACCTCTCCCATCGGAAACTCGATAGAAAAGGTGTCCGCGCCAATGCGATACTGTCGCACCATCACAAATCTCCCGTCATCCAGTACCGGGATAACGATTGAGTAGGGACGGGATTCACGAATGTAGAAGTGTGTGCGTGTGCCGTCAGGAAGCTCTACCAGAAAGGTTCCAATATGAAACCTCCCTGCATAACTGATGGAGTCGATTTTTTTGAGTATCCGTATGCCTTTTTCCCGCATATTTACTGCATTATTCCCGCGTTTGTTTCCGGTGCTTCCAGACTTCACTTATAATGGTCTGGGTAATCAAGAGAATGGGAATAGAAAGCAAGACGCCTAACACACCACCGATTTTCCCTCCGATTAACAAAGAAATCAATGTCATAATAGGGTTAACACCAACGGCTCGACGCATAATCTGGGGGACAATAACCGCGTTTTCCAGCTGCTGAATGATAAAGTAGACGGCAAGCACTGCGACACCGGTTACTACCGACGATGAAAAACCAACCAGCGCAGCCGGTACAGTGGCCAGAATTGGGCCCAGATTCGGGACAATTTCCAGTAGACCGGAGAGAACTGCCAGAGCCAACGCGTAGCGGATTCCCAGCAGACTCAGGACAATATACGTAACCAGACCGATGATAAACATCAGGGAGATTTGACCCCAGAACCATGCAGTCAAACGAACCTCAACCTGCTCCGCAATCTTGGCGTAATGGTCCACTTCTTTCGGCTGAAAAAACGGTTTCAGCGCTTTTCTTACCAGCTCTCGCTCCATCAGAAAATAGAGGGTAAAAAAGAGTGTCGTCAGAATAAAGATAAAGTTGGAAAACAATCCTCCGATTACGCCGAAAATATTGTTTGTTACGGTCGGGACATACTGCGAGATACTGCTGACATCAATATACTGACGGATTTCAGGGTTTATATCCTGGACGATGGTCGGCAGGTTGCGGATAAAGTTGGTAGTTTCCAGCACAATCGGCGGTATGATCAACGACACCAGTCCGATAAAAAAGATAATAAACCCGAAAAAGACGGTGAAGATTGCCGCAGTCCGGGGGAACCGGTGCGCCACCAGCCAGTCTGCAATAGGACGCAGCGCACTCATCAAAATAAAGGCGATCAACAGAGAAAAGAGCAGTTCCTGATTAATCCATAAAAACCACAGAAAGAGCGGAAAGAGGACCGCAAACACAATTGATTTATATGAAATCTCTATCTGCTTGTTCATAATTATTATTATACCCCACTATCAGAAATTTCGCATTTTTTTCGATCCTTTCTTGACTTTTCCTGCTAAATCCACAACAATATACCTTATGGATCAGCCAAAAAATTACACCGACATCCATAGCTTGCTTAACCGCTCCCAGACGCTAGTCTCCTGGAAGGCTCCGCTGCGTCCCTATAAGAAACGGGGGAAATACATCATGCGATTCTTTCTGGCACTGGCGCTGATTCTTTCTGTCATTGTCTTCTTTTTTGGAGACAATATACTTCTCATTCCCATCTGGGCAGTGCTCTTCCTGTTTTATATTCTCACCATCACACCACCACCCGAAGTAGAAAACAAAATCACGAAGTTCGGCATCGAAACTGCGGGAGTAAATATCCGCTGGGACGCGTTGTCGTACTTTTACTTTAGTGAACGGTTTGGTTATCAGATTCTGACCATTGTCACTCATCCGCCATATTCACTTCATTCGTATATGGTTATTCCAAACGAAGCAACCAAGGAGAAAGTTGCCTATATCCTGGGAGAACGAATTGAGTTTGTAGATAAGCCGCCGTATACCATTACAGATCGCCTGATTACCTTATTCAGCAATCTGATTCCTGATGATGAGGAATTTGATCATAAGAAGAATCCCAAAGTTACGCAGCCATCAGCTGCCCAAACACCGGCACCGGCATCTCTCTGACCCCGAACATCCGGGCCCATTTAATTACTCCCTCATCTGCCGAGACAATTACCCCGCCGGTCTCTTTTGCCAGCATAATCAAATCAAGATCTGCCAGACTGTCTAAAAAGCCGGTACGGGTTGCATTGCGATACCGCTCGCGGAACTTCTTGATAGGTTGTTGCATCGCCATTTCAAAGGTTTTTTTATCCATGTTCTCTTTACCCATAAACATCTGTCCGGTTTTGCGCATCTCTTCTTCTCCGATGTCCATGCCGCGGTAACTCCGAACCCTGATTTCGTTCACCAGCTTATAAAAAGTGGCCGCGCCAATCTGCATATTCTGATAATCCGGTGATTTTGCATCAACCTCAGCAATAAATGCCTGCAAAAACTTCTGATCAACATCTTCAAAAAAACTGAAGAATTCATCCACAATGCGCGGGGGCATCATAAATACCACTCCCTGCTTTTTTTGCATGCGAATAGCCTCGGTCATACGGGTGATTACCTCTTCGGCTTTCTGTCCCATGTTCAGACCAGCTTCCATATTAAAAAAAAGATTGGTGTCGAGAATATAAACCTGTGAATGATTCATAGCGATATTATAGCGTATTGAAAGGGAAAAATGCTGTTCATGTGATATGCTATAGGTATTGACAAATGTTCCGATACAGAAGGAGGCCCGGATGAGTTTGCCAGACGGAACAGTGTGTATCATGCTCGACCTTCACAGCGATGATGCTCCTCGCTGGGACACCACCATGCGAGAAGGTTTCCTCTCGTTCGCGGCGGTGCCCTGCCCGCCCGGAACCAGGAGCTTCGTGTTCTACTTCGCGCCCGGCGCCTGGTACCAGGAGTCAGATGATCACCGCGAGCGGCGAGCTGATCCGCGCGTTCGAGTGGAACGAGTCAGCCGGAACGCGGGACATGCCGCTCCGCCGCCTACCCTGACGGAGGACCTGAACAAACCGACACAAGCCCCGTTCTAGAACCCATCACACGAGAGGAGCACTACCCATGCAAATCCCTGACAACCTCATCGCGATCGTCCAGATCGCGGTCTACCACCCGGAGAAGCCGGTTTTTGTGGAAGACCTGTCCGACGGGATCCACGGCCCGCCCGTCGACCTGGAGCTGGACCTGCCGAACGGCACCATGTTCCAGCTCTATCTGACCGGCGAGGACCGGTTCCAGGTCTTCTACTGGGGGGAGCGCACCTGGCAGCTCTGCAGCGCCGGCCTGCTCGAGGTGGAAGGTGAGGACACCGTCCGCACCATCCCCTGGGTGAGCCCCTCGGCGGCGGATGAGTTCCCGGTGTTCACCATCGAGCTGACGCCGGCGCTGCTCACGGGCGGCGCCTAGGTCTGTTCCAGGCAGCACCGCCGGTCATCGGACTCGCGCTATCGGAGGCAGGGCAGCGGAAATTTCCGCTGCCCTGTTCTACAAAAAACAGCGATTTCCCTTCTCCGACAACCCCTTCTTTTCATTTACACATTTTTGGAGTATTTTTCATTTCAGAATCGGAGTTATTTAGATTGCAATAAAAACCTTTTTCCAACACATTATTCAACATTCTTTCTTACTTTTTGAGGTTATGATTGCACTGACGGTCTTATTGCGGCAAATGATATAGTTTGTATTGATTTATACCACTTGAAATACTATAATTAGTGTATTAAATTTGCTTTACACACCATATATATGCATTGTCTGTATTGCAAGCACCAGAACACCGATGTGATCGAAACCCGCGTCCAGGAAGAGGGCGCTGCTATCCGCAGAAGACGGCAATGTCCTGCGTGTAGTAAGCGATTCACCACCTACGAACGGGTCCAAGAAATTCCGGTGTTGATTATTAAACGGGATGGTCGTCGTGAACGGTTTGATACCGAAAAATTGAGAAATGGGGTAATCAAGGGCGTGGGGAAAACCACGGTAACTGCCGACCAGGTAGATCAGATCATCTCGAACATTAATAACGAGATCCGTGATGCCGGAAAGACAGAGATCTCCAGCATTGAGATCGGGAACATGGTTGCAGAGCGATTAAAGAAGATTGATAAAGTAGCATATATCCGGTTCGCTTCGGTGTTCCGCCGATTTGTTGACGTGGAAGAGTTTGAAAAAGAACTGAAAAAACTGGTGTAAGGATTAATGGGGCGCATGTTAGTGGGGTTGGTTCAAATGCTTTTAAGGGCGAGTTCAGGGGTGACTTTTAGCTTCGCTAAAAGTCGGGGTCCCCGGTGTTTGAGCATCTAAAAGCGTTTGAACCAACCCCATCAAAAACAATATTATTATTTTCATAATTTTTGGCATATGAAACTTTCCGGTGTTTCAGAAAAGGTCTTTTTAGACCGTTATTCAATGAAGGATATGGCTGGCGATCCGATCGAACAGACCCCCGATGAGATGTGGCGTCGTGTTGCGAAAGCAGGAGCAGCCCTCGAAAAGAAATCCCAGCAGAAAAAATGGGAAAAGGCTTTTTATGAAGCAATGAAAGACTTCAAGTATATTCCAGGTGGACGCATCTTAGCCGGCGCCGGAACCGGGTATGATGTAACGTATTACAACTGCTTTGTTATTCCTTCTCCAAAAGATTCACGCGGTGGCATTCTGGATACCTTAAAGAACATGGTTGAGATTATGGCCCATGGAGGAGGCGTCGGTATTAATCTGTCATCACTGCGACCCCGCGGTGAGCGCGTTAAGAAGGTAAACGGGTTTTCATCCGGACCCTGTAACTGGGCTGAGATGTTCTCGCTGGCTACTAAAGATATAATCCAACAGGGGGGAACCCGTCGTGGGGCACTCATGCTGATGCTCTGGGACTGGCATCCGGATATCGAAGAGTTTATTACCGTAAAAGAAGACTTAAGTCGCATTAACGGAGCAAATCTGTCTGTCTGTGTCTCCGATAAGTTTATGGAAGCAGTAAAGGCCGATGCTGATTGGCCACTGGTCTTCCCGGATATTGATGATCCGGAATATGATGAAAAATGGAATGGAGACCTCGAAGAATGGAAAAAGCTGGGCAAGCGCGTCATTGTAAAGCGCATTGTAAAGGCTTCCAAGATCTGGGATCTGATTGCCAAGGCTGCATGGGCATCTGCCGAACCGGGCCTGGTCTTTATGGAACGCTACAACAAAATGCATAACAACTACTACTGGAATCGCATCAACTGCGTCAATCCCTGTGGAGAAGAAGGACTGCCGGCATGGGGTGTCTGTAACCTCGGCTCCATCAACCTTTCCGCACTGGTAGATAGCGAGAACATTAATGAAGCGGGAAAATTCCGCTTCGAAGACCTGCCCGATCTGGTTCGTGCTGCGGTACGCTTCCAGGACAATGTCGTCGATATGGATCCGTACATCTTTGATGGTATCCGCAAGACACAGCTGGAAGGAGAACGTCGTATCGGAATTGGTACCATGGGTCTGGGCGATGCACTTATCAAGCTACATCTTCGCTATGGATCACCTGAAGCAAATGAATTTATCGAAAAAGTATATGCGATGATCTGCTACGAAGCATATAAAGCTTCTGTTGAGGTCGCTATGGAGAAGGGGTCATTCAAGAAGTTTGACGGTGAAAAGTTCGTAAAGTCAGGCTTTATGAAACAGATGCCCAAGGAAATTCGGGAAGCGGTAAAAAAGAATGGTATCCGCAACTCGGTTATCCTGATGCAGGCACCAACCGGCTCAACCTCGCTGATGGCCAACACCACCTCCGGTATTGAGCCTGTCTACGAATTCGAGTTTGTCCGTCGCGATCGTCTGGGGGAACATGTAATCCGCCACCATCTGTTTGAACAGTGGTATCAGGACAACAAAGAAGCCTATGATGCCGGAAAGATCAAGCGTCCGGACTTCTTTGTCTCGGCAAACGACCTGACACCGGAAGACCATGTTACCGTACAGGCTGTTATCCAGAAGTACGTTGACGCATCCATCTCCAAAACAGTAAACGCACCAAATGCCCATACTGTTGAAGATGTAAAGCGCCTCTACACCATGGCCTACGATCAAGGACTCAAGGGAATTGCCTATATGCGTGACGGATCACGTATGGGCGTCTTAAGCCGCAAGGAAGATAAAAAAGAAGAGAAGAAGGCAGAAGCACAGCCAACCGTCCAACTGCCGGCTATCAAGCCGCGCCCGATGGTCGTCCAGGGCTCAACCTATCGCATGCATACCCCGGTTGGTACTGCATATATCACCATTAACTCAAACGGAGAAGGTGATCCGCACGAAGTCTTTATCAACCTTGGCAAGGCCGGTACCGATGTCTATGCCATGGCAGAAGGACTGGGCCGTGTCATCTCGCTCTTCCTGCGTGTCAGTTCAAACCTGTCACCAACCGAGCGTATCAAGAAGATTATTGATGAATTACAGGATATCGGCGGCGGACGCATCATGGGCTTCGGCAAGGAGCGCGTGAAGAGTCTTCCGGACGCAGTGGCCAAGGTGCTGAATATGCACTTTGCCCAGCTGGAACAGCAGCAGAAACTGCATGCCGGTGCGGCAAAAGCAGCCAACGGCAACGGTCATGCCGACGAACCAGAATCGCAACCCGTATTAACATCCCAGACCGAACAGCCTGCGCTGATGCAGGAAGCGATGCCAAAAGAAGAGGTGCGCTCCAAAGTGGTGTTCGACATCTGCCCGGACTGTGGCCAGGCTCTGCTTGCCCACGAAGAAGGGTGTAAAAAGTGTTACGGGTGCGGATACTCAGCCTGCTGATATCCAGGTCGCACTAACCAAGCCATCACTCTATTACAAGTGAGGAATGCCAATCGACAGGACCCCCACGATAAGCCATTCACTACGGTGAAACCGGACTCGGGGGGTTTTGTTGTACTATCAATATATGCCAATCTACACCAAAACCGGAGATACCGGAAAAACATCTATTTTCGGGGGAGAACGTATTGCCAAGTCCCATCCCCGGGTAAACACATACGGGACCATCGACGAACTCACCAGCCAGATGGGGCTGGTGGCCGCCAAAATCACCGATGTAGACGATCGTGAGCTGCTTACTGGTATCCAGAAGGATCTCTATCAGATGATGGCCATGCTGGCTGGCGCAGAGGGGGATATCAGCACCATCGAGGCTGAGATTGAAAAGTTCGAGAAAAAGATCGACGAACTGGACAAACAGCTCCCGAAACTTACGCGTTTTGTCTTGCCGGGCGGCACCGAAATGGGCGGCTGGTTCCATGTCCTTCGTACCGTCTGCCGCCGAGCAGAGCGGGAAGCGGTTGCCTTTTTTATTAACGAAACACCGCACAATCTGGGAGAAGAAAGCGAACGCATCATGCTGAAGTACTTAAACAGACTGTCAGATCTGTTTTTTATGATGGCGCGCAAATACGCGGACGGAAAAGAAATAGTTACCTGAATTTACCGTATACATGGAACACAAACAGTCATCACCTGCAAATAAAACACAGCGTCACCGGATCGAGCTTATGATAATTGCGCTGGTAGTGACCGTACTTGCCAATATAGGTATTTACTACTGGAACAAAACCTATTACACCGAGACTACCGCGCAGATAGAAGAGCAAAAACAGATCTCTGTTCTGCACACCATCTATTTTTCTGCTGAGAACGCCACCGAAGAAAAAAAACAAGTGCCTGAGGGAGCAACGGCACTGGATCTACTCAAACAGACCAATAATCTCGTGGTGCAGGGCGAAGGAGAGCTGGCCTTTGTGACGCAGATCGGCTCGCGCAAAGCGGATGATTCAAAAAAAGAATTCTGGGCGTTCTATGTAAACGGAAAGCAGGCAGAAACCGGTGCCGGCAGTTACCAATTGCAACAGGGAGACCATATTGAATGGAAAATCGAAACCTACGAATAACCCGCGACCAGTGGATTCCCATTAGTATTGCGATTGTGGTCGCTGCGCTTTTCCGCATTGTGCCCCATCCACCAAACGTTGCGGCCATCACCGGTCTGGCACTGTTTTCCGGAGCCGTACTCAAGAACAGATGGGCAGCACTTATCCCGTTAAGCGCGATGCTTCTGGCTGATCTGGCAATCGGGTTTCATTCCGGTATGATCTTCGTGTATGGAAGTTTTGCGCTTATTTCATGGCTGGGCAGCCTGCTTCGTCCCAACAGTCCCTTTTTCTCCCTTACCGGCGCAAGCCTTGCTTCATCCGTTCTGTTTTTCCTGATCACCAATGCGGGTGTCTGGCTCATGAGTGATGCCTATCCGAATACCTGGAACGGCCTGCTGGCAGCGTATACCATGGGGATACCATTTTTCCGGTACACCATTATCGGAGACCTGCTGTTTACGCTGGGATTTTTTTATGGGTATCAACTGGTTATTTACCTCAAACATCAGGGAGATCTCCGGTATAATAAGAATTCAACTTAACATTTGATCTGATCCTGGCCACTGCCGTCTCATACGGTGGGAAGGCCAAAGAACATTCAGGGAACACGGTGTAAATCCGTGACTGTGCCGCAGCGGTAAGCGATACCATCGCAAGTCCGAAGACCTGTCAGATCGTAGTACCCCGAGCAAGGGAAGGTATGGCAACACAAGCCGAAGCACAGTATCTGGCACTACGCCAGGAGCTGCTGCGGGATAATCAAAAAACATATTCGTTTTATCACGACCTGGTTCACAAACGTCTGCACGAACCGGTGAGAGCGGGGCAGGACCCGGCCCGGATCGAGCAAATACGCCGTGAAAACGAAACCTACAACGTCGAGTACAGCGTACTGGAAGAACTTGGCTTGTCGTACCGGTTTCCAGCCAACTATGAGGTTGCCGTAGTTGACGGTCAGCCGGCGCTGACGATGGAGGGTTTTGGGGTGCTACACGATCAGTTTAATCCCGACGGTCCGCGCGCGCAACACTGGCCCGAGGCACGCAAAGGGCGGGATAGTATAAACTACCGCCGCGCCCGGCAGGAATATACTACCATGCTCACCTTTGAACAGACACGTCTGGCCGCTGCAAAACCGGGCGAAACGTTTATCTGGACATCTCCTACGGTCTACGACATTCATCTACTCCAGACAGATCCGCCATTAACCCTGGACCAGAAACAGGAACTGCTGAAAGAGATCGGGTACGGATTCCAGTCGTATATCTTTACCTATGTCGTACAGGAAGACGGATCTCTCCAACCGCGATCCCATTCTACCTACTTTAACCCTACCGGGCTGAAAGAGCTCTACAAGCGCATCTACGGCGAACAAAAACTGGCTGAATTTCCTCCGGACGCCGCGCTGGACACACATTTGCTCAGTAGAATAGAGGAGTTGCCCTGTTCTCCGGATCAGCTGCAACAACATATCGAAGAACTCCGTCAAGACCCTGCCAATCTATTTGACCTGCCGGATAGTATCAAAAACAGCCAGTACCATCTGGATACCGCGCTCCAGGCATTACAACGTGCCCGACCGCTGGTAGATTACTACTACTATCTGCAACGCAATATCACCGAAGATGAATTGTACGATCCGGATTTTCAATACCACATCAATAATGCCTACCGGCTCTGGCGGGATACTACCTATGGGTTGATGGGAGATGTCCCATGTCCCGAACTGGAGTTATTTAATGGGTTATCACAAAAACAACTGGAAGCATTTGCCCGCGCCCATATCGCAGAACTGCGAGGGATCGCCGCACAATCTTCAGCTTCGTATGATGCAGGTGACAGGTCGATGTTAACCGCACAGGAGGATTATATTCGCCAGGCAGCGTTCGCGATGGATCAGATGCGGGCATATATGCCGGTTATGGAAGAGGTTGCCACGGGGTGTGGCATAGGAGCCGGTTTTTCGGGCGGTGGAGGAGGGTCTGTATACGAAGCATCATCACCACTGGATTACGATCCACTGGCGCTTACTACGACCTATGAGGGCATGTACGCACGATCTGAGATGACGATGATGGTAAGCGAGATCGCAATTGCGTGTCCGGATTGCCGCTGTAAATGTACGTATAAGCTATCTGAGGTCAAGGCTGCCCGCCAGCTCAAGTGCAAAGGAACAAAGCCGGGAGGAAAGTCATGTGAAAACGCGACCAAATGCTGGGAGCCGTTTTTTATGAAAAAGAGTTCTTCATGAAAAAGCCCGGTCAACTTGCTACAATAATTCAATGACTGCCCTCAACCATACTCCCTTAGACACCAGTAAGCTGATTCCACCATCGTTCCGTCCATCACCGGAAGCTGCCCCGGTGAGAATCGAGGCGCCGGTCCCGGTTACAGAAATAACTCCGGTCCCTGAGTCGGCACCCCAGCCAGAGCAGCAGGAGCAAACGGTTGAACAGACCACAGAACAGTCGCCGGCAGATGTATCACAGTATGTTCAGGAGAAAAAAGATGATATAGAGGTGCCGCCGGAGCTGCAAAAGCACGGGTTGAAGCCGGTACAATCAACGCAGAGTATCCCGTATCAAAATATTCAGCTGCCGCTCCCGGACGAAAAAGTACTGGAAGGGCTGGATAAGCCGGTAACGTCATCGTATCGCTGGCTGGCAGAACTGGCTAAGTTTATGTTGTTTCAAGCTCACTTACAGTTAAAGAAGGTACATGGACGGGTAGTGCGCGTTATCAAACGATAAGCGCGCAGCTACCGATCACTATTATGCATGACGAGCCTTTTCGATCTCTTCCTCAAACGACTCTTTTCCCTGGGCGCCCACAAATTGTGAGACAACCTCACCGTTTTTGACGATCATGAATGTTGGGATTGATGTTACGTTGTACTGCTGTGCAAGTTCTCCATCCTTATCGACATCAATCTCGACAAACGAGACATCTTTCATCTCTGATGCAAGTTCTTCGATAATGGGAGCAACCATCTTGCATGGTCCACACCATTCAGCAAAGAAATCTACTAATACAAGGCCTTTTTTATCAAGTACTTCCTGTTGGAACGTATCTTTGGTTACGTGTTGTGCTGACATGGTTGTTGTAAATAATAATAGGTACTCATTCTAATAAAATTGCAAAATGAAGTCAATTCGACCTCATTTTCCATAGTAACTACTATATTTACAGTTTAGAGCTTCTTATAGTTATTTTTCATATAGTACTTCCATTTTAAACACTATGAGTTTATGAAATTATTTATCCATTTATTTCCTTTTTTCAATAATTGTTGTTGTTTTAAAACGTCTTATAATTCATTAAATTTTTTCATAATTCACGCAAAAATACTCAAAATACATACTAAATATGTATTAATACATCATTTTAAGAAACATTGTTATAAGGCTTTAAAACTGGGTTAAAACACCTCTCCGGGGGGGATTACCAGCAGTTTTCATGCATTTAAACACAAAAAAACGCAAAGCATACGATATAATAAAAAAAATATTTCATAACTACCTGTTGCATTATTAAACGTTATATGATATATTATAGGTCATGAACACACATTCAATCCCATCATTACTGGAAAAGTTCGTAGAATTCCTGAATAAGCAGGGGAAGTCACAGTTCACCATCGTCGCATATAAAAAGGACTTGGAACAGTTTGTCGGCTATCTTGCTTCACAGGATATCTCTGACATCCGTGATGTGAAACGCGAACAAATTGAAAGTTTCATCAATAAACTGATTGATGAAAACTATACAAAGAAATCAGCCTCTCGTAAGCTGAATTCTATTCGTACATTCTTCCGCTTCTTAAAGAAGGAAGAGTATATCGAACAGAATCCATCTATCGATATTTCGCATCCGAAGTTTACCCAGACGCCTCCGCGCATCTTAAGTAAACTGGAATATCGCGCACTACGTGATATCGCGAAAGAAGATCCGCGTACCTATGCATTAGTAGAAGTACTGTTGCAGACTGGTATCAAGATTGGAGAGCTTGCAGAACTGCATATCTCTGATATTGGTGATAATACCATTCATATCCGTTCCTATGGTAAAAATATCGAACGCGATGTGCCACTGAATAATGCAGCCAAGAAAGCTGTTCAGGAATACCTGTCTATCCGCAATGACGGGGGAGCAAAAGATGACCACATCTTTATTACCCGTACCGGACAGCCACTCTTAATCCGAAACATCCGTCAGATTATTGATCGCTGCTTTAAAGAAGTAGAGATCGAGAACGCAACCGTCAACGACTTACGCAACACCTTTATCGCTCATCAGCTGATGAACGGTGCTTCGCTCGAGTACATTGCAAAGGTTGTCGGACATCGACGTCTGTCTTCGACCGAGCGCTTTCTGAACCTTGTTAAAGAGGAAGCAGAACGCAAGGAAAAACTGGGAGAGCTCTAATCATTATCAACACAGGGTCATTCCGATCCTGGAAGGGAAGCCCCGCCTCACCGCGGGGCTTTTTTTTAGACCGCGTATGTCAGAAAAGTTACCACCACTTGCAGAACGTGCTGCCCGACTGGCACGAATAAAAGAGCTGGTTTTGTCACCGGCTCCGGATGCATTCGGCTATCATGGGACCAGTTACGGTCCGTACTGGCTGCTATCGAGACCGGTCATATTCATGGCGCCGCTCTACCCTATAACCGGTACAAAAAACACGATCTGTTTATCTACAAAGCCGATGCCGATGTCTGGCCCTGGGGAAATGCATTTACCGGCGCATCGTCGTATGCAGAAACAATTGCCCGTACCCATTTTGTACTGGAACAGATGGGTTTCTCACTCGAAGATGAGGCGCTTTATGAAGAGCTGTTTGGTGATATTCGCGAACGAATTGACTGGAATGAGCGTCAGGAGCAGACAGATGATGCTCATGGGGCTGCGGTGTGGCAGCTGATTCATATGGCCCGGGCAGCAGTTGGCGGCGTTGTCCTTTCAATTGATCCGCGGATCAAACATACCCGCACAGTTACTAAAGGAGTGGGAGATGGAGAAGATTTCTATATCAGGCCAAAAGATCCCATTCGCACTCCTGGTCTCCCGCTTGAATATATCAATGGGGTTTACTTGCTCGGTGAGTATGAACTGGCGGCAATTCATTCCCTCTAAATCTGTACTATAATACGGTATGAAACTCAAAATACATACAGATGGCGGTTCGCTCAGTAACCCCGGACAGGCAGCAATCGGCTACCTGATCTACGATGAATCAGGCACATTGCTCTTTAGTGAAGGGCTTCCCATTGGTATTGCCTCTAACAATGTAGCTGAGTATACCGCGCTGGTGACCGCACTCACCAAAACAAAAGAACTCATTGATAACGGAACCCTCAAAGATATTACCGCTATCTCCTGTTTTGCCGATTCTGAACTGATGGTAAAACAACTAAACGGTCTGTACAAAGTCAAACATGCGGATATGCGTGACTTGCTGTTTAAGGTGCGTGTTGCTGAAGGAGATTTGAAGATTCCGGTAACGTTTACGCACGTTCTGCGAGAAAAAAATGCTGCAGCAGATGCTCTGGTTAAGAAAGCGCTTGGCAGATAATCCCTTCATATAGCTAATTCCGGTTTCTGTACGGCTCTTCTGTGGGTAGTTATATGCAAAAAAAGAGGCCCCCGGACATGCCGGAGACCTCACTATACCAGAATCTGGCTTTTAGAACAATACGTTATGGATATCGGCGGTGTCGATTACGACCGCCGGCCGAAGTAGTCGTCCACCAGGCCGGCACCGGCCAGGAACATTGCAATCCGGACAAGCCAGACGCGGACGGTCGGGGTGGCGGGCCGGACACGGGATGTCTCGATGCTCATGTGATCCTCTTTGGTCTTTAGATTGTCTCATCGCCAATAATCACAGATTATTATACCAAATAGAGCCTTAAAAAGCGATTTTCCCAATACTTCCCGCGTCGGGTTACTCTTGAATACGGATCGGCATGATGATATGCATAAAGGAGGAGTGTTCGGGGGTCTTGAATACAGATGGAGCATCCGGACGGAGAATCTCGATCACCACATCATTCCCGGGAAGATTATTCAACATATCCAGCAAAAACCGGAAGTTAAACGCAACTGTCTGAGGTTCTCCTTCAAACTGCGTTTCCTGAAACGCACTGTTTTCCTCGTTTCCTTCTTTTTTCGGGCGGATTTTAACACCCTCTGAAGTAAACTCACAAACAACAACATTCGAAAAATCGCGGGCAAATACAGAGATTAGCTTGATATTGCGCTGGAAATCACCCTTATCAAGGGTAATTTTTGTTACGGTTTCACTAGGGATAACCCGTTCAAAGGGGGGATAGTCACCCTCAATCAGACGGGAATAAAAGTTGTTGGAACCACCTGAAAAGCGGACCATTTTCTCGTCGGGTGAGTACCAGAACTCCAGCTCTTTAGAATCTTTCATGTAGCGCAGTACCTCCTGTAAAAAGTCGGCCGGAATAATCATGGAAGGGAAGTCGCCCAGCTTCTTTTCTTTAAGGACAGACAGTCTGAATCCATCGGTCGCCGCCATTAACAGTTCGTTTTCTGAATGCAAAAAGTTAATGCCGGTCAATACTGGTCGAGTGTCATCTGCCGAAGCAGAGAAGAGAACCAGTGGTAATTCAGCTCCAAGAAGCTTCATATCAATAACCGTTGGTTTATCTTTCATCTCCGGCGGAAACGGAAAATCATCCCCCTTCATAAGCGGGAAGTTTCCCTTGGTTTTTCCTGACTTAATGGTTACCTGAGTATCAGTTAATGAGAGTGTTACCGGTCCGGCAGGCATAAAGGACATAAATTCAAGAACTTTTTTCGGTTCAAGAATAACCTGAATCTTTTCAACCGGTTTCGGCAACTCGATTGAAGTAGAGAAGAAGGTGTTGAGATTTGTGGCGAATAACTGAAGACGATCATTTTCCGCTTTTAGCAAAATACCCTGCAACGAAGATCCTGAAGATATCTTGTTTGAAGTAAATCGGGATGCGGTTGCAAGTTTATCTGAAAGAACATCTTTTTCTACAGTTAGATCCATGCCCCCATTATACCTATTCTTTATGAAAAATAAATCGTAACTCACCTGTGTATGAATAAAACCATGAATCGAAGATTCATATCTCGTTTAGAGATTATTAGTTAATAAAAGATAGCAGTAGTAGGGTCTGTGGAAAAGTGGAAAGAAACGACGAAAAAAGTATTTAAACGCGCCAAACTAAAAAAAAATCTGTGTTGAAAGAGCGTGGATATCACGTGGATGAACGCAAGGTCTGGACGATTCTATCAATATCCTGTTTAAAAACGGGATCTTTCATAATAGACCGTGTCACTTTCTCGACCCCATGCATAATGGTTGTGTGGTCCTTCCGTTTCAACAAATATGCCACCTCTTCCAATTTCAGTTTCAGTTCGTTTCTCAGCAGGTACATGATAACCTGACGGGGAAGTGCGACAGAACTTGCGCGGGTAGCGCTTTTGATATGCGCCTGTTTTACATTGTAATAGGAACAGACTGTTTTTATAACATCAGTTGGGGTGACTTTTGCAACAACCTTCTCTGTAGTACTGGAGAAAAACTCGTCTACGGCTTCGACATCAATCATGTCTTTGCGCCCGACCACCTTCGCATAGACAGATAACAAGGATCCTTCCAGAGCTCTGGTATCTGATATATGCTCCGCAATAACCTTGGCAGCCTCCATATCAATCATGATGTTTTTTTCCTGTGCTTTAATCAATAAAATAGCGGTACGAAGCTCAAAGTCCGGGGGTTGAATATCAACAATCAATCCTCCCTGAAAACGTGATCGCAACCGGTCTTCCAGATTTTTGATCTCGCCCGGGGGACGATCCGAGGTTAAGATAATCTGTCCACCCGCAGAGACAATCGAGTTAAAGGTATGAAAAAACTCTTCCTGAATAGTGTTTTTTCCGGCAATAAACTGAATATCATCGACGATCAACAGATCGAGATACCGGTATTTTTTGCGGAATTTCGCCGTATTTTTCTCCTTAATAGCATCAATCAGTTCATTAATAAACTGATCACCAGGGGCAAAAAAAACTTTTTTATTTTGATCATTCTCCAGAATATAGCGGGCGGCAGCCTGGGCCAGATGTGTTTTTCCGTTGCCCACGCCACCATACAAAAACAGGGGATTATACGAATGTCCCGGATCCCGTGCAACTGACTGTGCCGCGGCAAATGCCACCTGATTCGAAGAGGAGACCGCAAAGTTGTCAAACGTATATTTCTTATGAAGGCCGGAACGGACTGCAATATCATCGGTAGATGGTTCGAACGTAAGCAGCGGTGCCTCCGGTTCTGCCTTCTTTTTCTTTTCCTCGACCTGAATGTCCAGTGTCATCGGGCGCTGCATAAACTCGGCCAGTGTAGCCTCAATCTCCTGGCGACGCTTCTCCAGATAGATCTTTGCACCAAAGTTTTCGCAGGCAACACTGATCGAAGATTCGCGGACATCGAGTAGTTTTACCTGGCGGACTAATGAAAATAAAATCGGATTCAGTTTCTGTTCCTTTTCAGAAAATTGAAGAAACTCATTCCAGATAGATGATGACATAAATCTAATTATACTTTGTGGATAACTTATCCACAAATAATATACATACTCACATTAAAAATCAAGCGCCATTTAGGTAGAAATGTTGATACAATAACGCCACTATGTTTCTCGATCTGTTATTTCCTAAACCATGTCTCTGCTGTGGTCGGTGGGGGTCGTATCTCTGCTCTGCCTGTCGAAGGTTGCTCTCCCCGGTTCGGGAGACGGGGTGCTTTTACTGTCACCGGAAAACTGATTTTGGTGAAACGCATGAGGGATGTCGTCGTCCGGGAGGGTTGGATGGTGTGTTAAGCTGTTATTACTATACAAAGGAGGTTCGTTCCATTATTCGTGCACTTAAGTATGGCGGGTGTGTGGATGCCTTTCATGAGATCTTTTTTTCAATTCCGTTACAGGCAGCGCTGACCTTGAGCACTCTTCGCGCGAGAAGTCCACTCCTCCAGCCGGTGCCCCTGCATCTCCAGCGACAGAAACAGCGCGGCTATAATCAATCGTCTTTGATTGCCCGCTTTGTCTCTTATATAACACAATACCCGCTGGTTGCTGCTCTCGAGCGGAAAAAATATACGCTCCCCCAGGCGCGGGCGCAGTCCCGGCTGCACCGCCATTACAACATCCGGAACGCTTTTTCTGTCCTTAATGCCGATGCTGTCTCGGGGAAAACAATCATCCTGGTGGACGATGTTATTACCTCTGGAAACACCGCAACCGAGGCTGCCCGGACACTAAAAAATGCGGGAGCCAGCGAGGTGTTTGTGTGGACTTTAGCGCGTCAATAAAAGAAAATAGTAAGAAAAAATACGGGCGGGTTGTTTTTATATCAGCCATGTGCTATACTCGAACTCATATGAGCGGTGTAACAAGATTTATTTCATTCGTAATCGGACTAATCGTTTTAATCTTATTATTTGTGCTGATTGCCAATCGCTTTAACGCGAACAGACAGCAGGCACAGGCAGGAGCTCCTACGCCAACTCCGACTGTTGTTCAGCAACAGCAGGAAGGCAACTTCTTCAGCCGTTTATTTGGCCGTAGAACATCCCCGACCCCGACGATGGCACCAACAGCACCGGTCGCCACCACATCCCCTCAGGAAGTCGTTTATAACGGCAACCAGGGCACTCCAGCTGTTGTTACTCCAACCGTTGCGCCATCTCCAACCCCGGAAAAAAGAGGTTTTGATTTCTTTGGTCTGTTCCGTAGATCAACCCCGACTCCTGCTCCTCAGCCAACGCTGACATTTGATCAGCAGATTGCTCAGGCAACTCCGAGTGGTCAGGTTCAGGGTGAGAACACCCAGGGAGGTCAGACGGGCTCAGTCAATCAGATTCCTAATACCGGGACACCAACACTTGTCTTCCCGTTGCTTTCAGCAGCTCTTGCCGCCGGAATCTGGCTGCGTAAGCGCGCGTAATCACGCATGAAGGTTGTAATCTCTATCCTTATCTTTGTATGCTCTCATGTAGTGGCTTCTCTTGCCTGTTATCTCTGGCTAACTGTTAACACGGTAGATTTCGGCACCAACACACCGCTGCTTTTGCTGGTGTTGTATCATCTGGTGGCGCTCTATATCACGATCATGGGGTGGCAGATGTGTGGCGTTCTGGAGGGGATGGATCTGAGTCAGATGATGAGTGTAATAGGCATTCTGGTGATTATTCATGCCACAACAATAGCGGGATGGTTATTGTTTTTTGATGCCAATCAAATAGAGATCTTCGGGCTGCAAAGCACACAATCAATTATCCGCCGAATCCCGGGATTCTGAGAATCCCTGCTCCCAGTAAGTTGAGAATCAGTCCTACGCAGAAGATAAAGATTAATCCTCCAATTGCACCAAATACAATCCCACGCCCTTGAGCCAGTCTGCCCGGATCTCCTTTTGCCATCATAATCACATATGAACCATAAATGAGATAGACAAACGCGATACCCCCTGCCATAGAATTAATAATGCCCAGAAGGCGGTTTACCACATTTCCGGCTGCGCCTTTATCTTCGAAACTCGTGAGATCCGTATTAATACATCCGATGATGGTAAAATAGGTGCCCGGCATCGGAGTAATCTGAATGTTAAAGGTGGGAGAGTTTTGGTTACTGTCTACCTGAAGTGTCTTATTCTGTAAAGCTTTTTGTTCGCTGGTCAGATTGCCTTGATACTGAATGCCGGGATACACACATGCCTGACAGCTGTCCCATGCGCCAGGGACTTTTCCATTCGTACGACAGTATCCGCAGACGTCGCATTCTGCGTACCGGGGAGGTGCCTGCTGCGCCGCGGTAGGGAGAGCCGCTGCCATCACGAAGAATGAAAAAAAACTCAGCAGCACCAGAAAGAAATATTTCATATAATGAGTATAGCAAATTCTATTCTTGGAACGCAGGCGATCCCCTCAATTCGCTATAATAATACTAAAACACTGTATGAAACGATTACTGGCACTCAGCCTTATCATCATCGTCTTCCTGTCTTCACTTACCGGGTATCCGGTATATGCTGATGAGTATGATGAAGTAACCCGCCAACTGGAAGAAACAAAAAAAGAACTGGAGTCGTTACAAAAAGCCAATACCACTAATAAACAGACGCTGGAGAACCTGAATACGCAGATCGAGAACGTGCGGTCTGAGGTTTCTTCGCTGGAAGAAAAAATCAGACGGAAAGAGAAAGAGGTAGAACGGGGAGAAGACATACTCGTAAAGCAGAAGGATCTGCTGGACGAACGCATTAAATCTTTCTATAAAAACATGGATAAAAATCAGTCCGCATTAATTCAGATTTTTGCCAGTGAGAACCTGTCAAAATCACTGAGAAAGTTTTTTTATCAGAAGGTCTATCTCGATCAGGATCAGGACTCTATTATTGAGACAGTGGCCTATATTGGCACGATTGAAAAAGCAAAGAAAGAGCTGGAGTCATCCAAAGCCCGTCTGGAACCAATCAAAGAAGAGCTGCGCCGGCAGTCAGACTTTCTTGCAGGGGAGGTAAGTAAAGCAGACAAGTTTGAAGGAGAACTCAAGTCCAAGATTGCTGAATTGTCAGCAAAGCAACAGGCAATCTTGAGTGCCCGTTCCGGAAGTGGCACCTTGAGTGTTGGCGGTGTCCCCACAACAGGAGATCCGGCTGCAACCATAGCATACAAGTCACAAGCGCCCGGCAACTCGTTTGCCGTCTTTTCGTTTGGTGCCCACACGCATCGTCGGGGAATGAGTCAGTATGGTGCGAAAGCACGAGCCGAACGCGGACAAAGCTACACCGATATTCTGAAAGCGTACTACCCGGACGCAAATCTCGAGAACCGCGACCTGCCGGGTGATATTACGGTTGATGGCCATGGCAGTATGTCATTTGAAGACCGGTATCTGATGGGGATCGCGGAGATGCCATCCAGCTGGCACCCGGAAGCGCTCAAGGCTCAGGCGATTGCGGCGCGCACGTATGCGTGGCGACGTATTCAGTCATCTGGATCGATCTGTACGACCGAAGCCTGTCAGGTGTTTTTGGCATCAAAAGCAGATAACACTCCTGCTGAATGGCGAGCGGCCGTACAAGCAACCCGTGGTCAGGTGCTGATTAAGGACGGGCAGCCGCGCAGCACTGAGTACTCATCGACCTCCGGCGGCTGGAACGCCCCCGGCGGCTGGGATACGACCGACGGAACCAATAACGGAACCTGGACCGCCAATGCCTACGAAAGCATTGCCGGATCACCCTGGTTTTATCGGGCCTGGTATCGTCAGGGATACCGGGATGACTCCAACAGTTGCGGACGCGCACACCCCTGGCTCTCACAGGAAGAAATGGCAGATATTATTCATGCCACTCTACTTTTGAAGCGGGGTTCAAACGGCGCTGATACCAACCGGATTCTTCCGATTACGATTAATCAGTGTGCGGTAGGAGGAAACTCAGGCAATCCATATTCGATGGCAGAGCTGCGTGAGTTTGCGGGAAAGTCCGGAAGAGCGGTGACCAATATTAGCGGAGTAACAGTATTGTTTAATAATCAGGGGCAGACCACAACCGTTCGGTTTGAGACAAATGCCGGAACTATTGAGTTTTCAGGAATGGAGTTTAAAGAGGGGTTTAACTTACGTGCACCAGGCTACATCTCTATACCACAGAGCGGCTATGCTTTCTTTAATATAGAACGGACATAAAATTCCATTACGCTGGATGCCTGCGTTTTGAAAGTAAGCAGGGGAGGCACAGCGTGCCTCCCCGCCATTCACACACTGCCGTTGCGCCGGGGTTCTCGCAGCCTGCCCGCCGTGACTTACTGGCTAGGGCCCGAAGATCGGGCGCATCCACCCCACCTGGTAGCTGTCGTAGCTCGACCTCCAGAAGATGATGCCGTTGTCGAAGTCGTACGGGTGGACCGAGTTGATCGTGCCCACCGGGTAATCCGGCGCGGGCGAGTACTCGTACAGCGCGCACAACAGTCGCCATTCCGGCTCGGACCAGAAGCCAACGACGTTGGTTCCCTCCTGCCACACGCAGGACGGGTTGGAGACCGGCCAGCTCGGGTCGCTCAGGTCGATCTCGATCCTGCTCTCGTACTGGCCCTCCACGGCGTTCCACGTCCGCCACTCCATCACGATCACGCGGTCGCGGTCGACCTGCGTGTCCCAGTCGAGCCGGGTCACGCCCTTGTAGGCGAAGTACTCGTATCCGACCGGGATGACGCCCAGCAGTATCACGAACAGGGCGATCAGGTACGGCCGCCAGCTGAACTCTCGTGGCGGCTCCACCACCACCACCGGCGGTGGCAGATAGACTGGCTCCACGGGCGCGGCATGAGGCATGGGCGGCGGCGCGGCCTGCTCCCCGCGGGCAGCTCGTCTCGTCTCATTTGCGAGAACTGCCGCCATGAGATCCGGCGGAAGATCAGATGCCGCCGAAGCCCAGTCTCGGACGTTCCTGGACGTCTCATCAGTCTCGGACATCACTCACTCCTTTCAAGTGCGTGTAAATAGTTCCTATAGTATTATACCAAACGAAGTGTTAAGAAGATAGTTTAAATCGTCTTGAAAGCCAGTTTGCCGATAGTTGAACAGCGATAGTAGTAGCAAAAATAACGATAAAATACAGATACCAGGACAGTTGTTTCTGCACCCCAAACTGATTAAACACATACAGCACCAGATAGTGAATAAAGTAGATTGAGTACGAGTTGGTGCTCATAAAGGTTAAGCCGTTGAGGAGTGGCCCCTGCGAAAACCAGCGGTGTTGGGCTACCCCGTAGAGGAGACACAACCCGGCGATTCCATAGATCAAAAAGAGTATATCCGGGGGATATTTATTGTCATAGATGGTAATAGACCCGTTTTTCAGATACTGAAGTACAAAAAAAAGCGTCGCGATACCGGCAGCAACCACCCCCAGAGCAGCAATACGACGTGGCTTATTCCGGTTTACCAGAAAAAAGATGGTGACTAGCCCCATCACAGACCACGGCAACCACATGATGTATTTCCAGTGATAGGGGAACGAGAAAAAAAAGAGATAGATCGCGCTGGAGATTGCGAGGGCTGCATAACTCCAGAACAATATCTTGTTAGTTCTAAACCAGTAGCTGAGAAACGGAAACAGTATTGCAAACTGAATAAATAAGACGATCAGCCAGTTAATATCAATCCCTCCCCACAGTGTCAGATTACGCCAGACATACTCGACTGTCAGGCGCTGCGGTTCGAAGAACCAGACCAACACAGAATAGATAAGCAGAAAGAGAAGGTACGGCAGGTATAGCCGTTTGATACGTTTTATAAACCCTGACACGGTAAACGGCACCTGTGGTTTTTCAGAAAAAAGCTCTTTGTTAAACGAAAGATATGCGGAACAAAAGATAAAGACCGGCACTTCAAACCGTATATAATCCCACAGATGAAAGACGGTCCGGTTGGTGATGAAATATGAGATGGCATGCAAAAAAACGACATTTATCATGCTAATTCCCCGGAGCACATCAATCGCGGTGATACGTGAAGCGGATGGTTTTGTCACGAAAGAAGTATAGCAATATCTTACCGTATTCTTAAGCCCAAAATACTATAATCCAAGGAATTCTCGATGCAGCTGATTTCTAGATGCGGAAGATCAGGACAGCGCGATACCATTTGATATAATATGATATGCGAAAACTCATAACCGGACTGCTATTCTTTTTTCTGTTAACAGGAACCGTCAGCCCGGTGCTATCTCAGACCAACACCGAATCATCTTCAACCCGGGAAGGACAATTTATTGACGAAGCCGTAGATGCCCTGGAGGCAGCGACAGAAGATGACCTGGCTTCAGACGAAAGCACCGTTGCATCGGAGGAAGCGCGAACAGCTTCTCTGTCAGCAGAGCAGCAACAGCAGATTCAGCAGATTAAAGAAGAAGACGTTACCAAGCCGGAAGAACCGGAGGTAAAAGATCGTATTCTGTTGTTGTTTGAGCGCCGCCCCATTACCGAACTGTCACTGTTGAATTTCTTCGGCTATGCCGTTCAATATGCGGTGGGTGCAGGAGTACCGGCAAACACCGTCGTTCTGATTTTGTTACTGCCGATTCTGGCAACTATGATTGCGTTTGTCCGTCACGTTGTTGGATTGCCGAGTTTAGGATTGACCGTTCCTATCGCACTCTCAATCACGCTGGTCTCGACCGGAGTCACGGCAGGTGTGATCCTTACTGTTGCTATTATCCTCAGCTCCACGCTGGCACGAATGATCTTAAAACATGTTAAGATTATGCAGCTGCCGAAGATGGCGCTCTCGATGTTTGTGGTAGCGCTCTTTGTCTTTATCACCTTAACTTTTAGTGCAAAAGCAGGCATTCTGGTGGTGCGCCAGTTGTCGATCTTTCCCGTACTGTTGTTGATTCTCTTAAGTGAGCGCGTTGTACAGCTTCAACTGGAACGATCGCTGCGGGAAACGGTTCTAATCACGTTTGTGACCTTCCTGCTTGGTGTGCTCGGATACCTTATTCTCTCGACCCGTGAGATTCGTGATGTCTTCTTGTTGTATCCTGAGCTGGTATTACTGTTAATTCCTGCCAATATTCTTATCGGGCGCTACTTTGGGCTGCGTCTGACCGAATATTATCGATTTGCACCAATTCGCAATGCCAGTAAATAAAAGCCCGCTGGGCATGAATGCCCGGAATTTTCTCTATATTTCGCCATACAACAAAGCACATGCCAAGCATGTTGCCGATGATAAGCTGGAAACAAAAAAAGTGCTGCTCGAGCACGGTATTTCTACACCCAAACTGCTTGCTACCTTTGAAGATCGTCAATCCATTCAGGACTTCGACTGGAGCACTCTTCCCGAAGAAGGCGGCTTTGTAATTAAACCGGCGCGCGGATATGGAGGCGGTGGCATTCTTCCGATCCGAAAATTTAAAGACGGGATTGCGACAACAGTTACCGGAGACGAACTCTCGGTGGAGCAGATGCAGTCACATCTGTTTGATGTGCTGGAAGGGGGCTACTCATTACAGTTTCTGCCGGACAAGGCGTTTCTGGAAGAACGGCTTATCCCGCATCCTATGTTCCGGAAGCTCGGGGCTATTGGGATTCCCGATATCCGCATTATTGTATTTCACCATATTCCGGTGATGGCAATGATCCGGTTTCCCACAGAACAGTCAGGAGGAAAGGCCAATCTTTCGCTGGGGGCAATCGGTTTTGGTATCGATATGCGTACCGGTATTACCACGGGAGCCTTTACTAAAAAATACGGCTTGAACACCATTCCCGGTACCAAGATTAAGACCCGGGGCATTCGTATCCCTAACTGGGATGATCTGCTCCTCTTGGCCGCCCGGACGCAGTCTGTTTCCGGTCTTGGTTATGCCGGCATCGATATCGTTATTGGAAAAGATAATACCCCATACGTGCTTGAAGTCAATGCCCGGCCCGGTCTTGCAATCCAGAACGTCAATCAGGACTCATTACGCGCCCGTCTGGAGCGCATCGAAAATATTCCAACGCCTTCTCCCGAACGGGGAGTGGAAGTCTCCAAATCGCTCTTTGCCCAGTCATTCTCAGAAAAAGTAAAAAATGATGTGAAGATTGTAACCGTGGTACAAACGATCACCATCACCAATGGAGATAAAACACTCGAACTGGAAGCCAAACTGGATACGGCTAATTATCGCACTATGATCGACTCAAAAATCGCTGAAGAGCTTGATCTCAAACCAACCGGTGATATGGTGGAGATTCCTATCCCGCAGGGATTTGCACAGGCAGAGCTCTATAAAGCAACAATTACCCTGGCGGGCAAAAAAATGGCAACCAGTGTGGTGGTAGTAGACCGGTCGCATCAGAAATATCCTGTTACAGTAGGTCGCTTAAACCTCAAAAACATACTGATCCGTCCGGTGCTCAAAGACGATAACCCCGATGAGTTATCAGATATGGTCAGTGAATAACTATGAAGAAATACAGCTTTTTAAGCTTTATTACACCCAGAAACATCTCCGCAGAGGAAGAAACATTCTTTCAGTCCTCGTCCTATAATCCCCGGTTTGTCTACGACTGGGATCCGGAAAAGGTTGCTTCGTATAACAAACAGAAACCAAAATACACCCGGTTAATACAGGCTGTGTTACAGCAGGACACTTCTTCTATTGTCGCAGAAGCACAAAAACAGTTTGAGACGGTCGTAGACAAAGCAGTCCTGCATGAAGCGCAGCGAATTGTCGAGACGCACACAACGCCAGCGCTTGGTTCTACTTCGGAACAGATGGCAGAGGCATTCCGGAACGCGCTGGCTTTTCTGGAGTTGCCGTACGAAGTGGTGATCTCCGAAAAAAGTGGATACTCGTTTCGTCCGGTTCATGGCCGGTCAAAGCTGTTTGTCAGTCGCCACGCCAATCTTGATTTTATTACCACTGACGGCGCCGTCAAACACGAACTGACACATATTATCCGCTATGTAAACAGCAAGCATAATCAGTTTGAATATGCAGACAACTATCTGCCCACCGAAGAAGGGTTAGCCTGCTACATGCAGGATTACCATGGGAAGGGCGGAGACACAGCGCTCTTTCAACATGCTGCCCAGTATGTGGCAACCTCGATAGGCCTCACTGGCTCTTTTCGGGATATCTACCGCTACTTTAGAACGATTGGTTTTTCCGAAAAGATGGCCTGGCAGAAATCGGTCCGGCATAAGTTTGGGTTTGTAGATACCGCGCAACCAGGAGTGATTATGAAGCCGGGAATGTATTTTTATCACGAACAGCGTATCGCACAACTAAATGATGAAGACCGGTGGAAACTGTTTGTTGGAAAGATCAGTGTTGATATGCTGCCGTCAATCTCTGCCTATACCGGCGTTGTCCCGCTCACTCACCTGAAAGAGTTTTATGCACGCAGCTGGTGAGCAATCCCTGCCGGAGTGACTTCTTTGTGCTAGTTACCGGTTTCCAATTGCATCTTCAATAATTGTTCCCGCGACATCAATCCCGGTAATTCGTTCGAAGGCGATGAACTGCGGACTCAGATTGACTTCAACCAGATACCAGTTTCCTGAAGTATCGGTGATCACATCGATCCCGGCAAAGTCCGCACTAAAGGCAGCCGCGGCTCTCTTCGCAGTCTCCAGAATCTCCGGCTTAACATCCGTTATCTGATCCGCAACCTTAACCCGTACCTTCTGTTCTTCGTTTACCCGGATGTTTCGTCCGACGGTGCCCAGAACGGTCCCCTTAAAGAACAGAATACGATAATCAGCGGCCAAATCGAGATACTCCTGAAAGATTACATCTTTGACCGTTTCATCACTCAGGTTTTTCTGGAGCTCTTCTGCGGATCGTACCACGTAGTTTCCCAGAGAACGGCTACTAATTCTCTTTTTTTGAATGACCGGAAATCCGGGGAGGAGGGATTGAAGTTCTGAGATTGTCTGTGCATAATAAGTAACAGGTGTCGGGATACCCAGCCGATTAAACTGGATATTCTGAAACAGTTTATCTTCATAAAACGGGGAGTGTTGTTTCAAGCAGGCGGTATCATACAGCACCTGATCACCATACTGTTGGAGCACTGCTTGCAGCAATACGTTGTACTCAATGCCGGTGTTCTCAGCATCCCAGGGCCAGCGCAGGATAATGCGGTCTTCGGGGGCAATCTGTAAGGGTCGGGAATCATGCGCTAATCTTCCATTAAGGAGCGATAGTGTATCATAGTACAAAATCTCGCACGAAACAGAACGTTTTTCGGCCGCACTGCAGAAGCTCTCCCGCGACAAGTCTTTGTTGGTCGTACAGATATAAATAGTCATAGGTTCGTTTATGTTGTCAATACTAGATATTATAACACCGGTAAACCTCTTTCAGGAGGAGGAGCGGTTCTTCTCAAGCTCCCGTTACCATCCGCAACTATTGTATGACTGGAACCCGGAGTTGCTTCAGTCATACCTGCGGGTCTATCCGGATCAGAAATATCTGGTACAAGCAATGATTACCCAGGACCTTGACTTATTACAACATGCCTTTGACCGGTTTTTTGAGACACGGATCGATGCTCCTACTCTCTCTACTGCGCAATCGATCCTTTCGTCGGTGCCCCGCACACCGTATATTGCGACGGTTCAGTCAGCTGCCCAGACCTTTGAACGGGCGGTACAGTTTCTCGGGCTGGATTACGAGATCGAAGTGGTTTCCCAGAAAGGCTTCTTTTTCCGGCCGCACCATTTTGAACGAAAGTTGACGATCAGCAAATATGCGGTGCTTCAGTTCCTTACCCCGGATGGCGCCGCAAAGCATGAGTTGACGCATCTGATCCGTCATGTCAATACAACGCATAACGAAATCGAGTACTCGTTGCGGTATATGCCCACCGAGGAGGGGTTGGCAAGCTTTATGCAGGATGAATACGGGGAATATGGAGAGGCATCTCTCTTCCAGCACGCGGCAGAGTATGTGGCCAGTAGTGTCGGACGTCAGGGATCGCTCCGGGATGTGGTAGAGTTTTTCCGCGGTATCGGGTTTAGTCAGACGCTGGCATGGCAGCGGGCTATCCGGCACAAATTTGGCTTTGTTGATACTTCGTTGCCTGGAGACATCATGAAGCCGGCCATGTACTTTTATCACGAACAAAAGATAAAGCAGCTTCCGGAAGATATGCGCTGGCGCCTGTTTATCGGCAAAATTGCGCTTGACGAATCTTCGTCTTTTTCACGTTACAAAGGGCAGTTATCCGCAGATCATCTCCACGAATTTTATACCCGCATCTGGACCCGGTAAATTCATATTGTATTTCCATATTGAATCCCTATAATTGGTATCGCAATGGGAAAAACACTTACGTTTGACGTTGTATCAGACATCTCATCAGCACAGCAACTCTGGAGCGAGTTTGTGGATCAGTCTGTTCTCTGGAACAACTGGAATTATCGCGCTTGCTTCCATTATTTTCATCCTGCTCAACTGCGTTTTTATATTGTAAAACACAACGGTATAACAGTCGCCCTTCTTCCCCTGGAAATAGATCAAACCTCTTCGGAACTACAGTTTTTTGGTGGTCATTATCAGTGTGATAATCGGATCTATTTCAAACCTGGATACGAAGAGGCAGCACAGGCACTGCTTGAAAACATTGCCTTTCCGCTCAACCTCCGATGGATGAGCCATGCGTTGCCGGGAGTCCCCGGTTGTGTAGAAAACGGATCAAAATATGTTCTTGATCTGCGGGGGATACAATCTGTTGATGACTATTATCAAAAGTTCTGGTCTTCCAAAAGCCGTAAAAAACTGCGGGGACAGTTTAAACATATCGAAGAGCACACTATTCAGATCATCGAGAATAATTATCAGGACATTGATCTGCTGGTTGAGTTTAACAAAATTCGCTTTCGGGAAAAATCTTCCTTCCATAAACCACAGCGTGAAGACTTTATGAAGTCCCTCCTTGACCACTTTGAAGTACAGATGATGACTACGCTGTTTGATGGTGTCAAGCAAGCCGTATGGATGGGAATCTACTACAACAACGTGTTTTACGGCATTAACTCGGGCAGAAATATTGGTATTAACAATCTCGGGAAATATATGATCCTCCAACGAATTCGCAAAGCAATAGAGCTGGGAGCTCATGCCTACGATGCCAAAAAAGGCAACTATGGCTGGAAAGAGGCATTTGGATTTTCATCTATCCCGCAGTTCGTCTACGATACCCGGGTTCAACCCGTTGCGCAACCTGACCAGGTGCAGGCTGACACTTCCTCCAAAACCCATGATCAAATGACTCCGTCTTCAATATCCGTGTAAACAAAATAGTTCTTGTTATATCAGTCTAAACTGGAAAATTTAGACACGCGCTGATATACTATGGGCACGATTCGTCAATCAACCCAACGACAGGAGATGTGTATGCTCATCAACCCATGGGTGCTGGTCGGAGCCCTGATCGCTGCCGGTATCGTCGTGAGTGTGGTGATCTGGCGTCGCTGGAACCAGCCGTCGTCTGCGGTCGAGATCGTGCCGCAAATTTTGCAGATCCCCGAGTTCGTGGTCCAGGGGGAGGTGGTGCCCAACAGCGTCCGCGAGGTGGATGCCACGTGGCCCAGCACGATCCTTAACGTGCTGAGGGCGAGCGCCGACCCGTCCGGTATCTGGCAGCTGCGGCAGCCCACGGGCTACTTTCTCGTCATCACCCGGCAGAGGCTCGTCCACGTGGTGGTGCAGGCCACCCACCGCGAGGGCTTCGAGAGTTAGAACGGCCGCAATGTGGCCGGCGATACCTTCGACGTGCTGCGCATCGGCCTTTCGTCGCTGCTCGACCATGGCGACAGCATGAATCGCAGCATCGGCGTCTCGCTCTGGCTGGTGCTGCTGCTGGAGAACTATCACACCGAGGTGACCTCGGTGCGCGCCGAACAGCTACCGGAGTACGGCATCGCCCTGATCGACTAGCGGCGCCGGTACAGTGTCCGTGTCTGGCTGGAGATAGGCCCTCTCTGGTGACGTATCCGCTTTCTGCTCCGGCCCTGACACAGGGCCGGAGATACTTTTTTTTCGCAGCCATCTGCCGTTTGTTCTCGTATGAAACTTCTATACGTTCGTTTTTCAAAAACATTTTTATGACAGTCTAAATAGACAAAATTCGTTAAAAATGATATGCTATGATACCGTTTATCCGCGATGATCAGGAGTGAATGTATGAGCGATCTATCTGGGTATCTGGGCCAATTCTATGTGCCGCTCGCGACCCCCGGCGGCACGCCCATCCTCGTGATCACGCAGGGCACGAGGCTCGCGGGGTGGGTGGAGCTGATCGAGGCCAACGGCGAGGCCAACGCCCTGTGGTACATCCACAACGACAAGGGCGAGGCTATGTGGTGCCTGATGCGGCGTGCGCAGCCAAACATCGTTGTCGACCAGCTCAGCGACGGCTACCGCTTCGTCTGGGCGGTGGCCGGCTGGGTGGACCTCCGCAACAGCGTCCGCAGGATGCATGGCAGCGCCAGCGCGGCCACCTACCCCCAGCGCCTCATCGGCAACGAGAGCTACATGATGCAGCCGGACTTCCGGGTCACCCCGGAGATGATGTCCGAGCTGCTCGAGGAGTGGGACGGCGCCTTCACGGTGGCGCCGTACTAGGGAGCGTCGGCATCTCACCGCCATCCCACACGGCATAGTCGATTGCCGGATGATCATGTCCCTGTTCGCGACGGCAGGCGGCCGCCTGTACTAACACTAATTCCTTCCTCACCGCTCTTCATGTATCATATAGCTACTCTATGACTGACCATGAATTTTCTACGCCAATGATGAAGCAGTATATGGAGATTAAGAAGCAGTATGAAGACTGCTTTCTCTTTTTTCGCATGGGTGATTTTTACGAACTGTTTCTGGAAGATGCGAAACGAGGCGCACGTATTCTTGACATAACCCTGACCAGCCGGGCAAAAGGCAAAGACGGCAAGGTGCCGATGGCGGGTGTGCCGTATCATGCTGTTGATCTGTATCTGAACAAACTGGTAAAGGCTGGACATAAAGTGGCGATCTGTGAACAGCTTACTCCGCCGAATGCAAAGGGGATTGTCGAGCGCGATGTGGTCAGGATTGTGACACCGGGCACTCTAATGGATGAACGGGCTCTCAACCGGAAAGAAAACAACTATATGGTCAGCGTTGCGATGGGAGGAAAGACGGTAGCGCTCGCTGCCGCAGACCTCTCAACGGGGCATTTTGCCGTCGTAGAACATCCTGTAGCACAGTTTCAACAACAGTTACTGGATGAGTTTGCCCGGTTTGCACCGGCAGAGTGTATCGTCAATACGGATCTTTACAACAGGCCGGATGTGTTGTCATTGCTGCGTGCCCAGCCGGAGATGAATATTCATCATTTCCCGGAATGGGATTCGTATGCAGCCCACCCGGAAAAAACGCTCCTGGAGCACTTTCAGATCCACTCTCTGGAAGTGTTCGGACTGCACCAGCGTCCGACTGCGCAAGCTGCCGCGGCAGCACTTATGGGCTACCTGACAACAACACAAAAAACAACGATTCAGCACATCAAAACAATCTCACTGCTTAACTCCGAGGACGGAATGCTGTTGGATCGCTCTACCATTGTAAACCTGGAACTGTTTTCTACGATCCGCGACCAGGAAAAGGCCGGCTCTCTCGTCGCAATTCTTGATTTGACAACTACCGCAATGGGGGCGCGTACTCTGCGTGACTGGGTCAAAAAACCGCTGGTACAGAAAGAACGGATTGAGGAACGTCTGCAGGCAGTAGATGAATTGCTCCAGAAACGACAGTTACGCAAACAGCTCCAGTCACATCTGGAAGGAGTATTGGATATAGAACGCATTATTGGAAGACTCTCTGTTGGTCTCGGTAATCCGAAAGATCTGGTTGGGATTAAAGAATCGTTACGGGAGATGCTGCGGATACGGGAAAAAATAGGGGAGTGCACCTCTCCCCTGCCGGGGGAGATACTGCAGGCCCTCTCCCCCACGTTAGAACAGCTGGCAGTGTTTATAGACCGGCATATTCTTCCCGATCCGGCTTTTGATCCGCGGAACGGGGGAGTGATAAACGATTCTATCCACCCCGAGCTTGACTCCCTGAGAGCGAAGGTGCGGGGAGGTAAGGAATGGATTACCGAACTGGAGCTTCAGGAACGTAAGCGAACCGGTATTGGCTCACTGAAAATCCGGTTTAATAAGGTCTTTGGGTTTTATATTGAGGTAAGTCGTGCCAACCTAAACCAGGTGCCGGACGATTATATGCGAAAACAGACGCTGGTCAATGGAGAGCGGTTTATCACTCCGGAACTAAAAGAGAAAGAAGTGATGATCCTGACGGCGGAAGAGCGAATGAATACGCTCGAATATGAACTGTTTCTTGACATTGTAACATCTATTCTCGAGCATACGGGAGAGTTACAGTCTGCAGCGTCTGCTATTGCGCAACTGGACTGTCTAATAAGTTTCGCCACCATCGCTGAGCAGAACCACTATTGTCGTCCGCAGGTTCATGATGGGTCCGAACTCACGATTGTAAACGGGCGGCATCCGGTTGTTGAACAGATGATTGAACCGGGCACCTTTGTTCCCAACTCTGTTACCTTAAACAACCAGGAGCAACAACTGCTGATGATCACCGGTCCGAATATGGCAGGAAAATCAGTCTTTATCCGACAGGTTGCCGTGATAACGCTGATGGCGCATATCGGGAGTTTTGTCCCGGCAGATCAGGCGAAGATTAGTCTGGCTGATCGTATCTTTGTACGGAGTGGCGCATCAGATGTTATTACAGCCGGACTCTCGACCTTTATGGTTGAGATGGTAGAGACCGCGCATATTCTCAATAACGCAACAGAGAGAAGTCTGATCATTATGGATGAGATTGGGCGGGGTACCAGTACGTATGACGGGATCAGCATTGCATGGGCAATCTCAGAGTACCTGGTAACGAATCCCGCGATAGCTGCCAAAACGCTCTTTGCAACGCACTATCACGAGCTGCAAAAACTCGAGCAGCTCTTTCCCGCACGGATTCGTAACTTTCATATGGCTATCGAAGAGCAGAACGGGACACCACTGTTTTTACACACGCTTGTGCCGGGTGGGGCATCCCACAGTTTTGGTATTGCGGTCGCCCGTCTCGCTGGCGTACCGGAAGGAGTCACCAACCGGGCTACTGCCTTACTTACGGAACTGGAACAGGAACCTCTGGCAACCGATAACGGAACGGCGCCGTCTCCCTGTTCAGATGTCCTGGACACACTGAGACGTGCCGATGTACTGTCACTTACCCCCCTTCAGGCGCTTAATCTGCTTGATGAACTCAAGCGCCGGCTTGGGTAAATTTGCTACAATGACTGTTACTCATGACAGCTATTCAACCGTTATCTCCTGAAATTGTTTCTCACATAAAAGCCGGTGAAGTAATTGAACGGCCCTGTTATGTCGTAAAAGAACTGGTTGAGAATGCGCTGGATGCCGGAGCAAGCAGGATTTCTATTCATCTGGAGGAAGGAGGTATCCGCCTGATCCGTGTACAGGATAATGGAGCAGGAATGACTCAGGAAGACCTCACCCAGGCTGTATTGCCGCATACCACCAGCAAAATCCGGACTCTGGACGATATCTTTCATATCTCCACGTTCGGATTTCGGGGTGAAGCATTGTACAGTATTGCGGCTGTTTCCCGGCTTTCGATTCAGTCACGACCGGCGGATGCTGCAACGGGACTCTTGCTGACACTAGCGGGAAACACCGTCTCTGCTGTTCAGAAAGTAGGCATGCCTGCCGGAACTATCGTAACGGCCGAACACGTATTCAGCACTACTCCCGCACGAAAAAAGTTTTTATCATCTCCTCAGACAGAGGTGCGTGTCACCGTGGAGCTGGTCTCTGCACTGGCGCTGGCACATCCGGAAGTGGCTTTCCGTCTGGTGCACAATAACAAGGTGTTACTTGATCTTCCCGCAAATCAGTCTCTGGAAGAACGCTCTGCCGAGATAGTGGGAACTGTCGCTACCAAGGCATTTATTCCACTTACCCTTGATGATCCTCATCTCAAGATTACCGGCTATATCGCGAAACCGTTACCGCAGGGCAACACTGCCCGGCAGTATTTATATGTAAACAAGCGGACTGTTTCCTACCCTAAACTGGCTCTGGTGATTAAACAGCAGTATGGATCGTTGCTTGAGCCGCGGGTGCAACCGGTATTTGTGTTGCACCTGCATGTTCCAGTGCAACTGGTTGATGTCAATGTCCACCCTCGCAAAGAAGAGGTACGGTTCGAACACGAGCAGATGGTGCTGGAACGGGTGGGGAAAGCTGTCGCAGAAGCGCTGAGACAACATAACCTGGTCTATACACTGCCTCAGACAGAGGTAGATATCATTAAAGACGGAAACACAGATACGTATGCAGCTTCGGTACTCAAGCAGGAATATCTGCGAAACCAACCATCCCCGGAAGGGACGCGCCGTGTTTTGCAGGCACACAATCTATACTTGATTGCAGAGACCGCAGCCGGAGTTCTCTTTGTAGATCAGCACGCAGCACATGAACGGATTTTATATGAGCAGTTTCTCCAAATGTATCAGTCCCGGCAGTGTGAGACAGTCACGCTCGAACAGTCGTTGATATGGGAACTCCCGCTGGCAGATGCCATGATCGTGCACGAGGAGCGGGCAACATTTCATCAGATTGGGTTCGAGATCGAACCATTCGGGGAGCGATCATTTAAGATCAGTGCGGTTCCCGCACTTTTGCAAGACCGGGACATTATAGGGTTGCTGGTCGATACGGTCCGTGATCTGCGGGAAGGTATCGGTTTGTCACGGGTAGACAGCAGAACAAACAGAATGCTCAGTTATCTGGCGTGTCGTTCTGCAATAAAAGCCGGCGATCCGATTTCTCAGGAACGGGCACAGGAACTGATTCAACAGCTTCAGAACTGTATTGTTCCTTACACCTGTCCTCATGGCCGTCCCACTGAGGTCGAGATTACAACAAAAGAGTTTCATAAGTTGTTTCATCGGATTAAGTAACTTCCGGAGGCCTTTCATTGGATGTTTGCAGCGCGCTTCCATCTGGCAAATAACACTATTATAAGCTATAATAAAAGAGCATTGTAACAAGCTATTCAAGGAGATGTGGGATGGGATCGCTTCCATTTGGCATGCAGGTGCACCAGCTGGTGGTTCTGATAATTACTGCCGGCATGATCGGGCGTCTGTTGATTGACTATATCCGTGGGCAGAACGATATTGTGGGGATGTGCCGGCTCATCACGACGGGCGCCTTTGTGATGTCGCTGGTACTGGTCATCTTCCCGCAACTGCTCTCGTTCACGCTGGCCACGCCGCTGGTTGCGGTGCCGCTCGTCACCCTGTTTACGCAGGGGTACCTCTACCGGAGGAATAAGCGCATGTACCGGCTCACCGTGGAGCGGTACGCGGACTCCGAGGTCGACGAAAGTGAATCGCTGTTCGCCTTTAACAGCGACTTGCTCAAGGAGCAACTGTATATGGCGTTCAGCGTCGGCTTGTGTGTGTACCTGCTCACGCTCGCAGGGATCTAGCAGGGAGGGGGCAATGGCGCCCCCTCTCTTACACCCACTCCTTACTGGTCTTTTGTTTCATCATATAGAACTCCTCGTGTTGTGTGCATAATCCCATTTGTTGCCGGAAGATCCGTCTGAAGCAGCTGAACTCCGTTTACATATACGCCCTCATCATCTCTTCGAATGGTAAGGGTATCTCCCTGAAGAGTTACCAGCTCCATTCCATCTGTCATATCTTCGACTGAATATACTCCCGGGACAATATGATACTCAAGCATTTCTGATAACACATCACGGTGCTCGTTGGCGTAAAGCATTGTCATTTTAGCCGGTGAAATAGATTCAAAGCCTGCGTTTATCGGCGCAAACACAGTAAAGGGACCGCCGGATTGCACGGTACTGATCATCTCAGCTTCTTTGATCGCGGTATTAAATTCTCTCAGTGCGTCCTGAGATTGAGTGATTGCAAAGAGGTTTCGGGGTTTTTCCGGTGTAAGCTTGATCGTTCCCGTAGCTGAACGTCCCTGGGGTCGAGTTGATTCGATCTCAGCAGCCATCGTGTCATCGAGAGAATGTTGCAACGAACTGGCACCAAATCCTCCGGCGGCACCGATTATAAATGCAGTAGTAACAATGACAGCTGGGGTTAAGAATTGATGTATAGTTTTTTTCATATACCTAACTATACGAAGATACTGTAGACAGACCAATAAAAAAAAGAAAAATATCCTGTAAGAAAGTTGCTGAAGGACAAATGTTATAACACATTATCTCTCAATAAAGATCAAATCAAGATCTTCCTGTCCGGTAACAAAGGCTTCTATGAACGATGCAACGGCACTTTCAACATTCTCTCCAGAAGTAATCTCAGTAGCTGCCAGGTGTTGATAGGCCACTACCATATCCCCGAGCCGGGCGTATGCCTGATAGTCAGGGTCGTCAGTCTCGAGCTTTCGAGCGGCCAGTAACCCGTTAAAGTTTTCCGGATAGTGCGACAGATGGTACATAAATGTCTGAAGTTGCCGGTTATTTCCGATCCACGAACGCAAAGTCATGCCCGGTAATGCCTGTTCAAACAGCTGATTCATTTTTCTCAGTTCCAGTTCCGCTCGTATGTCTCGTACTAACAGTGCTTCGGTAGCTGGTGTTCGTTCTGCGCCCAGATAGTCATCAAGACGATTGGGATTGATAAGGAGTGTCCCGGTTAAACCTGCGGTTTGGAGCAGGTCTCCAAACTGCATGGTGCTGGGGACTACATCCAGAGAGAAATCCTGCAACGCATTGAGTCCTTGGAGGAACGGAGAGCGGTTTCGCTCGTCCATGACCGTTATCTGGCCGGGAGTAAGCCCTGTCCGTTGTAACACATCCTGTTCTGTGGGAGATGGATACGCGGCGAGGAACGCCGGCATCTCCATGAGAGAATCAGCGGGGACAAATGCCAGTATATTCCGGTTCCGTTCATCCGCGATAACGATCTGCTGAAGTCCGTCTTGTGGTTCACCAACAGTGTCGACCAGGATAGGTTGTTCAATAGTTCCCAGTGGCGTCCGGTTGAGAGAGAGTAACGGTGTTCCCGGGGTAATCCCTTGTACCTGATAGGCGAGGGCAGGTTTTTCAGCAGAACGCAGAGAATCGTACATCTGTTCAATTTCCTGTGGAGGAATAAACGAACTGCGTGAGAGCTCAGCTACTGTAGGGGCAAGGTCCTGCGCAATCGGGAGCGGACTAACAAAACTTTCTGCTCCTACTCCCGCAATGCGACCGGCACGGTCAAGGTCCAGGTTCTGTACGCGTCCTTCGGGGGTAATTTCCTGGCCACGCACCAGCACACCAACCTGATAGTTATTCCCGGTGGTAGTTTCGTGCATGGACAGCACAGTGAGCAAGGCGCTGGTAATAGGTTTGCCATCGCGGGTTTTTCCTTCGTGAGTTCCTGTTTTTGCCATGCTTTCCCAGCCCGGCACTGTTGCTCCTAACCGTTCTAGAATGGTGGCTACCTCTCTAAAGACGGCGATCTCGGCAGGGTTTTGGGTAAAGCGTTCAGGATCGGTAAAACGGGCGTATGCGCGAGCCAGATCAGCCAGTCCCCCATCAGAACTGTTTCCTTTTACATATACTTCCGAGCCGTATGCAAATGTAAGGGCTTCTCGACCGGGAGCAGGGTCAGTTGGACTGGTAATCGGTTGTCCATGTATATCAGTAAAGCGAATACCAAAAAGACGTTCCATTGGTGCCTGAATGCCGTGAGTAAAGTTTGCTGAATTACGATCCTCGATGGTGGTTGCTCCAGGCACGTCCCGTTCGACACGGGCTTCTGCCCAGCGGGCAAACGGTACGTTCAATGACTCTCCAAGTGCGGCACTCCAGGTAACTTTTTCAACCTTCCTGCCGTTTGCGTTTTGAACGGTAATGTTGGGTGAAAAGGCAAATGGTCCGTCAGCACCAGATACTACCGTATCAGGACGTGCGACATCTCCTGACAGGCGGGCAATGGCATAGAGCGGCCCTTTAATGACTGATGCAGGGATAACCGCATTTGCTCTGGTGCCTGCGGGATCGTAGTTTGCTACTACCTGACCATCTGAGTTGATAATGACCAGTTGCAGCCCCGGTACATATTGTCCTTCGGCGTATTCGAATACCGGCAGGCGGATCTCTTTGCCGGTCGATAAGCGGTAGGAGTAGTAGGGAACGCCTCCTTGTTCCCGTAGCTCAAGTCGTGCATTAATCAACGCTTCAAGGTGTTGGGTAAGAGGTTCCTGAACTTCGATGGGAGCAACCTGTCGTTCAAGGGTTTCCCGTTCGGTAAACAGAGGAATAGACTGTTCAAAATTAATAGATACTTCAATTCCTTTCGGGGTGATAGTGATATTTGGATCAGCTGCCAGGGACTGTGGCGTTACTGACAGATATGCTTCTACCTGTGTGTTAACTCCCGGAGGCAGAGATCCGTCGTGCAACCAGGTATTGAGAAACTTTTCTGGTACCGCCAGGGCATAGTCTCCTTGGGTGAGAATTCGTGTTCCATCAATGCGCATCTGCGATGCTTCAAGTTGTGTTATCACTCCTTTTTTGAGGAGCAGGGCTATTACGTTATCAAATGTCTGTTCTACGGTGCCGAGCGCGTCTGGTTCTTCCCGTCTGTCCGCTGCAAAAGCAAGCCAGGTATCCTGAGCCCGGGGAATCGCCATTACCACCATGGCCAGTTCGGCGTCACTGAGTTCTGATAGTGGTTTGTTAAACAAGTACTGGGCAGCACCGGGCAGTCCAAATATTTCTGTTCCAACGCCAGGAGTTTTTTCATCATCCTCTTCGATCCCCACCGGAACGACAGCTCCCATACGAATCATTCGGGCATATGTGATTGCATAATTCGGCTGGTTTTCGATAACTCTTCCTGCCATACGGCGCTCCATCTGTTCTATCAGCGTATAGAGCACTTCCTGCATCGTATTTTCCGCGAGGGCAGGCGGCACACTTCGCATCCGGTCTTCTGCAGCACGCTGTCTCAGATAGATCGGATCAATAACTTCTCCATCACGGAGCGCGCGGTAGAGCTCCCAGGCATAGGCAAGTCCTTCTGCATACCTTGCTTCGTCGTAAATGGTGTTCGGGATAGCTCCATTAACCAACGAGAAACCATTCCGGCGACCATATAACTCTTTTGCCAGCTGAACAGGGACCTGAGATCCTCCCCGTTCAAACTCAGGTTTTTCTCCGCGCAACAGCTTCATCATAGTCTCCGGGGTCAGGTTACTGGCAACCAGCCTTCCAATAAATTCATCCGTTGAGGTAATAGGGGTGTCTCCCAGGATTTCGTCCAACACCTCATCTTCGGCGCTTAATCCTTCCAGTGCGTCTAAAAATGCCATTGCACGGGGAGGGATATCTTGCGATGTAACAGGTTCGTAGATAGTTCTGCGGTATTCATACAGTACCTCTCCACTTACTTCGTCTACAAAACTGATTGGCAGAGCGGTTCTTCGGGAGATAGTACCGGTTTCTTCGAGTACGGGTACGGTAAGGGCATAATCGATATCTGACAGACGCATCTGTCCGGACGCAAACAGATCCGGCACGGCAGACGGGTTTGCCATAATTGATCGGGCCCGGTCATCAGTCTGTTCAGCAGTTCTCTCTGCTTCGGCGAGCTCTGTATGCTGTCGAATCTGAGCTTGATCCACGGTGGGAGGGGCGACTCCCTGAGCAATCTGCGCAGCGGTCAGGGTCGCTATACCGGTATTACCCGCAAGACGCTTCAGACCATTCATAAATCCAGGGTTTCCTTTTAAGAACGGGAATATCCGGGGAATAGATCCTGCCGCAAAGCCACTGAACGCGGATACAAGCAGAGGATCCCGGGCCGGCCAGGGAATATCAGAGAGTGCGGGAGCTCCCCAGGCAGCGCCGGCGACCGTACCTGCCACCGGCAATAACACTTTGTTTAACGCTTTCACAGTTGCCTGACGGCGACGTTGAAAACGAAGTGAGCTATGGCGGTTTTTTATTGTTTTATAGAGATGTTGCGCATGATCTCCAGAAAGGTGTTTAATCAGCGGCTTCCACTGCGAGAGAACCTGTTTTGCTTTTTCTTCTGTATCAATTTGTTCGACAAATTCATCTATTACGGGAGAAAGGAAGGTTGTCTCCGGAGGAGTTTTCTTTCTTTTTTTGGGAGCTGCTTCCGGTGGATGGATTGTTGCGTGAATTCTTCCTGAAACATCAGCCAGATACAACATCCGTTGAATATCGTGCTCAGGTAATTGTTCGAGTGAAGGTACCCGTGGGCGGTCAGGTGACTGCATTAACTGTCCCAGTGCCGCTACAGCTTCTTCAAGCTGATGATGTGCAAACGGAGAATCTTGTCCGCAGAACTGAAGATACTCCAGCATCTCCCACCCTTCGGTCGGATTGGTAAGAATCGTTTGTGCGATGGTGAGCAGGGATGGCCCCATTCGTTCGGGGGGGAGCGTCCCTGTAACTATTTCTTCAAGCACCGTGTTTGTCTCACGGGGAGCATGTTGTTCCGGAGACAAAACCAGTCTTGTAGAAATATCTCTACGTCGTTCTGAAAGCATAAATTTATTTATATTATATCTTATAGTATAAATAATTGCAACTCTGCCAGCGCCATGCAACAATCTACTATGTTATAATTACTACTATGAAACTGCGTCTACCGAAACAGTTGAAGCCGGTAATGGCCTGGGCAAAAAAGAACAAACGCCTGCTCATTATCTCGGCTATTGCCGGAGCAGTTATGCTGTTTGTCGTACTTCCGGTAATTACGTATGTAGCTTTTGCCAGTCAGATTCAATCCAAAGAAGCAATTATTACCTTAAAAGATGGCGGCATCACGCTCCTGGATCGGAATGAGAAACCGTTCTTCACCTTATACGATGCCAAAAACAGAGAGATTGTTCCTCTGAATAAGATTGCAGAATCTGCCCAGAACGCGGTTATAGCTGCAGAAGATCAGGATTTCTACAGCCATCCGGGCTTTTCAATCAGTGGGATTATCCGCTCGGCAACCGTGAACGTGGCTACTGGTGGCATTCGTCAGGGAGGCTCAACCATTACGCAGCAGCTCGTTAAAAACGTTTTGTTAACCTCTGAGCAGACATACATCCGCAAGTACCAGGAGATTATTCTTGCTATTGAGCTCGATCGCCGGTTTAGCAAAGAAGATATTCTGGAAATGTATCTGAATACGGTCTACTTTGGTGAAGGTGCCTTTGGTATTCAGCGTGCCGCTGAAATTTATTTCGGAAAAGATGCGTCCGAACTGACCATTGCCGAGTCAGCCATGATGGCTGCGGTTCTGCCTGCTCCCTCTGCGTTTTCTCCGGTTTCCGGAAACAAAGAAGAAGCAACCCGCCGGCAGAGGAACGTTCTGAAGCTGATGCTTCAGGAAAAATATATTACTCAGGAAGAATACGAAGAGGCACTGGAAGAGACGCTTGATTTTACAAAGGGTGAGTCCGGTTCTGTAAATGTAACGGCACCGCATTTCGCATTAATGGTTCAGGAGGAGCTGGCAGAAAAATATGGCGAGCAACGGCTGGCTAATTCCGGATTTATTGTAAAGACTACGCTTGATACAAAACTGCAGCAGTTTGCACAGACATCTGTCAGGAACCAGGTTGCTAATCTTGCAGGGCAGAACGTTACCAATGGTGCACTGGTGGCAATGGATCCATCATCAGGAGAAGTGGTTGCACTCGTGGGAAGTCATGATTGGTCTGACCAAGAGAACGGAAAGATTAATATGGCTGTGGCAGCCCGCCAACCAGGTTCCTCATTTAAGCCGCTTGTCTACGCGACCGCGCTGGAAGATAAACTGATTACCGCCGGAACTGTTCTGAAAGATGAAAAAACTGATTTCGGTGGGGGGTACTCACCAAAAAATTACGATAATACTTTTCGTGGCGATGTAAGTATTCGACGCGCGTTGGCGATCTCTCTCAATATTCCAGCCGTAGAAGTAATGCAGAAAGTGGGAGTAAACTCAATGCTGAATAAGGCCCGGACGCTCGGGATAACAACGCTCAGCCGAGATCGGGATTACGGCCTTTCTCTGGTTTTGGGAAGTGGAGAGGTTCCGCTGATCGAGATGACCAACGCGTACGCTGCCTTTGCTGCTGAGGGAGAACTGCCGGATCGGAAAATAATTCTTGAAGTGCGCGATAAAAACAAAAAAACTATCTTTAACAATGGAGAAGTGACTAAAAAACGTGTTTGGGACGTTGCAACTGCGTACATCATCTCATCGATTCTCTCTGATGCCCCGGCACGATCAGAAGTCTTCGGCTCCGCGCTCAATATCTCCCGGACCGCCGCAGTCAAAACCGGTACTACTGACGAAAACAAAGACGCGTTAACCATTGGGTACACCCCACAGATAGTGGTAGGTGTATGGGTCGGTAACAGTAACAACAAGCCTATGTCTGGTGTTGCAGGATCTTTGGGAGCCGCGCCTATCTGGAAAAGTGTAATGGAACAGGCATTATCAGGACGTTCTGCAGAATGGTACAAAAAACCGGATTCGGTAGAACAGGTACTGATCTGTAAAGAAAAAGGTCTCCGCTTGCCGGAAGATCAGAAAGATGCAACTACATCTGCGTTAATGGAGTATTACATCCGTGGCACCGAGCCAAAACCGGAAGATATGTGTATCCCGCAGTCTCCGACACCAAATCCAACGGAACAAGCTGAAAAGAAAAAGCGTGAGGACGAAGAACGCAAAAAGAAAGATGAAGAAAACAAAAAGAAAAATCAACCAACTTCAACACCACGTCCTTCAAACACGCCGGTACCAACCGAAGTTCCTGACGACGATGATGAAGAAGACGAAACACCAACCCCGACTCCAACAGGATCAGTTCTTCCATCCGTGGCGGTGACTGTTGGTCCAACAGCGGGAACTTCTCAAACGGGTACCCCGTGATTCGGTGTGTGTGTAGGGACATTCACTAAAAACTCACGCCTTTCTGATATTTTTTACCATGCCTGACCCGTCATCAGCTCCATAGAGCTCTTCCATCAGATTGTTTAAGCGCAGCAGAGTTGTATAGTCGAGATGTTCGTATCTTCTTCCCGAAGACCAGACCCGGGCAGCTTCTGTATTTGCAAGAACCGGTCTGCCGATCTCAGCCAGGCGTCGTGCGAGATCCAGGTCTTCACAATATCGTTTTTCCAGATCATAGCCTCCAATGCGGACAGCATCTTGTTTTCTGAAGGCCATATTCTGTGTAGTAAATCCATCGAGTGTCTTGGTTAAGAACGAGATTTCCCGTGCCAGGGTAAAGACCAGAGAAATTAGTTTGGCAAACTCACTTCCGTCGTAATGGAGTATGTGTCCTCCTACCCAGGTTACGCCGGGTTCCTGTAGTTCCTGATACAGTGCCAATACCCAACCAGGTGAAACGATGGTGTCAGCGTCAGTCGAAAGGATAGCGCTGCCCCGAGCGATATCCAGGCCACGTTGTCGTGCGTAAGCAATTTTGGCATGAGACGTATGCATATCGTTATACTCAAGTACAACTGCCCCCGCCTGACGGGCAATCTCTGCTCCTTTATCATCTTTTGTGCTGTACTCCCCATTTGCTGTTTTCTGTCCTACCCGGTCTGAGTTGTTATCGACAATTACCACTTCCATAGTTCCGGAGAACTGCTGCCGTGCAAGTGAATCAAGAATCTGAAGCATACATTGTTCCTCATTATGAGAGGGAATTACCACAGAGACATCCGGATCTTGCTCTTTATCACCGCGCAATGTCGTAAGTCGTTCCTCAATTTCTGCGGTCCACTGTGCAATGTTTTCTCGTAACGCAGGCTCGTCTGGAGTATCCCAGATGCGTGCATTCCGTTCGAGGATCTCCTTTACCGGTTCTGGAGGTGTTACAATAGAAAAGTCTTCCAGTTGTGTCCGGTATTTTTGCAGACGTTTTGGCAGGTGCGTCAGAAAGCGTGAGACCGCGGTCTGTGGTTCAAACTGAAGAAATTCCTGTACAAATCTGTCAACAGCACGCTGGATGGGAGGTTTCATGTTGTATCAATTATAAAGCACAAACGATAATACGTATGGAAACAATCTATATCGAGACAGTCAGCAGCCCGCTCGGAGAAGTGGTCGTTGTTGCAAGTAAGACCGCTATTCTAAGAGTCGGTACCCCGGGGACTCCAGTGTCTGATGTCGTATCAAAAGAACTGGTGCAGTATCCCCAACAGCAAGGAATGCCTACCGCAGCGTTACAGAAGCAGATTTCTATACTGAGACGCTATCTATCCGGAGAAAGCGTTACGTTTCCCTGGCGGTATCAAATTCGCGGAACTGAGTTTCAACAGGCCGTCTGGAAAGAACTGGCAGCAATCCCTTACGGTTCAACCATTACATATAAAGAGTTAGCGGCACGGGTAGGACGGCCGTTGGCGGTACGAGCAGTAGGTGGAGCTTGCCGTGTCAATCCCATTGCGATTATGATACCCTGTCATCGCGTGCTGGGCACAAACGGGGCGTTAACCGGTTATGCGGGAAGGGGACACATTAACACCAAACAGATGCTGCTCGAACTGGAGAAGGCACGCTGAGCTTCGTGCTTCTGAGCGTTAGCTCAGAATGCGACGATAGCAGGTGACGTGATACAAGGCTTCTTCTTTTTTTGTTTCGTTCTGAAGATCTGAAAGATAATTCCGTACTTCATATAACATATCATCCATACATTCAATATCGGTACAGCGCGCGATAAAGAAGTTTGAGTGTGCGGTTGAGCAGAGCTGTTCAACTTCGTCAACTTCATCTTTTCCCTGCGTGCGACTCCACTGCATGTAGTACGAGTTAAATTCTTCGTACAGTCCGTTGATCAGTTCGATAGCCTCAGCTATGGAGTGTGGGGATGTATAAGAAACTTCAAGCATCTGAACCAGGAGTTCGATCACCTGTTCTTCAGCCTTTTTAAATTCACGTGCAGCAATCAGTTCGCAGATGCCGTTGAGTACCGCATTAGAAGTGTCATGAGTAGTAGCATATACTAGAGCATTCATGGTAAAGCGTAAAATTAATAACAAAAAGCAAGAATGTTGTAAGAGGATAACATCCTTTTATTTGAGTATTAGAAGTATACGCCTGTATAAGACATATGTCAAAATTGTTGTATTTTTATAACAACTGTTTTATAACAATAACAAAATTTATAGAAATTGGCATAAATCTATATACAACAGCATAAAAATAAAGCAAAAATGTTACAATATGGCAACAGTTATAATCCAGTAACACAATGGCTAAAATTGCGTTATAATGATGAGTAATTAATATGTATAAATATGAAAAAAGTCACCGAATTTCTTAAATAACTAGGCCTGTCTGAAATCGAATCTAAGCTTTATGAAGGTCTCCTTGATATGGGAAGTACCACAGTTATGGAATTGGCTAACAAAGTGGGAATCAAGCGAATCACTGCCCATTTTAATATCGAGAGCCTGATAGAAAAAGGGTTGGTAGTACAGACCCGGAAAGGGGCCCGACGACAGATTGTTGCCGAGGACCCGGAGAAGCTGATTGATATTATCGAACAGAAAGAAGAAGAGATCGGGAAACTGAAACAGAGTCTGCCGTATTTTATCGACAAAATCCGCGATCAAATCCCTGCACAAACCGCTACATCAGAAACAGAGGTAAACTATTATGAAGGAAAAAGTCTGGTGAAAAAGATCTATGATGACGCGTTGAGCTTTAAAGAACTGCGCACCTATGCGAACCTGACCGAGATGCAAAAATACTTTCCGGAAAATCTTGATGTCTTTAATAAAGCAATGCGAACTAACCCCGATCTGAAGGTTCTCGAGATTGTTGAAGATACACAGGAAGCGCGGGCTCAGATCTCAATCTCATCTAAAAACGATACCTATTTCTATAAATTTCTCCCGAAAGGATATAAACTGACTGCGGCAGATATTCTCATCTACGAAGGGAAAGTCGCAATTATTACCGCCCGAAATCCCGTAACCGGCATTGTGATTAAAAGTGACGAATACTACCAGAACTCAAAGAATATCTTTGACTTGCTCTGGCAGGTTTTAAAATAAGGTAATCTTTTTGTAAATGCGTGATATAATAATTTTTATTGTAGCAGTGCGCACATAATATGTATAGTAAGCATCCGTTGTCGTATAAGGTCACCAAAAAAGATATTGAAAAAGGCAGATTTACGCAATTTATCAACGAGATAACAGATCTTCCCAATTCCTCACCAGCTCATCCCTATGAGCTTCCTCTCGTTGGACTGTCTAACCAGCAGGCTGTCGTGCATATCAAAAAATTAAACGATGAACAGCTCGAGGAGTATGTTCCGGTATTCTGTTCTGTCGATATGTATATTGATCTTCCGGAGAAGCGAGGCATTCATATGTCCCGCTGTGAAGAAGCGCTGATTAATCTTTCAGATAAAAAATACGACACGTTACAGGATTTTGCTCTTGCACTGGCACGAGAAATTCGAGGCAACCAGCCTGCTTCCGAAAGCTCAGTCTATGTAGAAGGGGAGTATCTTCGCCGTCATAAAACACGGGTCACCAAAAAAATGTCAAAAGATCCAATAACTCTGCTTGCCAATGCATCCTGTGATGCTGAAGGAGAGACCGCCGAAATCGGACTGCAGGCACTGCACTTAACTGCGTGTCCCTGCACACTGGCGTATACCAAATTCTCCTGCACACCGGAACTGGTAAAACTGGGGCTCGATATCGATACCATCAACCAGATCCTGGATGTTATCCGCACCGGGACACACACTCAACGTGGTGTCGCAACAGTGTTAATCGAAAATAGTGCGGGAAAGGTCACCCATTCAGATCTCATTGATATATACGAAAACAGTCTGCAACTGCTGTATGATCTGCTCAAGCGTCCTGACGAGCATGATCTGATTACACGCACACTGAAAAATCCTCAATTTACCGAAGACGTCGTACGTGATCTGGCTGCCGAGATCAAGGCCAGACTCTCAAAAAAGATCGAAGCAGATGCGACAATCTATATTGAATCAGAGCTTCAGGACAGTATTCACACCCATGATGTCAAGGCTGTCATCTCCACCATCTTTGCAGAGCTCTAATACCGGATAAAACCAGTTTTTTATTGTATCTTTGGAGTACGGTTTTATATAATGGACTATTCTATGAATGAACTTTTCCGTAAATTTTCGAAAAAAACATCTGAGATCGTCGGCAATGCCCGTACATTCGTAACTGCCGTAGTAATTATTGCATTGTGGGCAGTCACGGGACCAGTCTTTAATTACTCCAATACCTGGCAGCTGGCGATCAACACCATGACGACTATTGTGACCTTCTTAATGGTGTTTCTGATTCAAAACACTCAAAATCGTGACTCAAAACAGATTAACTTAAAACTGGATGAGTTAATTCGCGCGACCAGAGGAGCAAAAGACGCATTGATCGATCTTGAAACATTCTCTGACGATGAACTGACCCGTCTGGAAGAGAAGTTTATTCGTATTAGTCATAAGCGTAACCGGCCAAGACGGGACCCGAAATCGGTCCCGGTAGATGAAGCAGTGCCCCATTCCGTAACGCCTTCCTCTTATCCGACCGCATAAAATGTTTTTTGTGTGCAAAAAGACCAATATAGCAGTACAGTTTTTTTGTATATGAACAAGACCAGCATCGACGTTCGCGCCTACATTCAAACCCATTACACCGCGTATGACGGTGATGATACATTTCTTGCTCCTGCAACTGAGCGTACTCGTAAGCTCTGGGCACAGGTACTTACCCTTCTGAAAGAAGAGCAGAAAAAAGGTATTCTCGACCTTGATGTCTCCACCCCATCGACTATCACCAGCCATGCTCCAGGCTATATCAACAAAGATCACGAAGTAATCGTCGGGTTACAGACAGATGCACCGCTGAAGCGAGCTATCAAGCCAAACGGCGGTATCAAGCTGGTCCAGAAAGCTGCCGAAGCATTTGGATATACCATCCCCGAAGATATTGTTGATATCTATACCAGGGTACGACTAACACATAACGATGCCGTCTTTAAGATCTATACCAAAGAACAGCGTCTGTTACGCTCCAAACATGTGATTACCGGGTTGCCGGATAACTACGGCCGGGGACGGATTATTGGTGACTACCGGCGCGTTGCGTTGTATGGTATAGACGCGCTGCTCACAGATAAACTCGAACAAGTGTCTCAAATACCCGGTCAGATGAGCGAAGCGCATATGCATCTGCGGTGGGAAATAGCTGAACAAATTCGCGCATTACAGGAAATGAAAGAGATGGCTGCTTCGTACGGGTACGATATTAGCCGGCCGGCAGAAGATAGTAAAGAAGCTGTCCAGTGGTTGTACTTTGCCTACCTCTCGGCAGTCAAAGAGCAGGATGGTGCTGCTATGTCGATGGGGCGAATTGATACATTTCTTGATATCTATTTCGAAAAAGATCTTGCCGCGGGGCGTTACACAGAACAGGACATACAGGAAATGGTCGATGATTTTGTGATTAAGTGCCGGATTGTCCGGCATCTCCGGCCACCGGAGTATGAGGCTCTGTTTGCGGGCGATCCTACCTGGGTTACCATGGTTTTGGGCGGCACGGGTATTGACGGGCGTCATATGGTAACCAAAACCGCGTACCGCTTTCTGCATACGCTTACCAATCTGGGTCCTGCGCCGGAACCCAACCTGACGGTATTGTGGGGAGCCGGATTACCCCAGCCATGGAAGGAGTATTGTGCACGGCAATCCATTTTATCCAGCTCTATTCAATACGAAAATGACGATCTGATGAAGCCGTATTATGGCGATGACTACGCGATAGCGTGCTGTGTATCCGGCATGGCAGTGGGAAAAGAGATGCAGTTTTTTGGCGCCCGCTGTAATCTGGCCAAGGTATTGTTACTGGGAATAAATGGTGGCAAAGAAGAACCACTCAGCGGACACCACGAAGGAGGCGATACGTTGATCGAAGGTCTGGAGCCGCTAAACCGTCAGGAAACGCTCAATTTTGACGAAGTCTGGCCACGATTTGTCCAGATGGTTGACTGGGTAGCAGAACGATACGTAAATATCATGAATGTCATCCATTACAGCCACGACCGGTATAACTATGAATCAGCCGAGATGTCATTACATGATGCCCGAGTAAAGCGCTATATGGCATTTGGAATTGCCGGATTGTCCGTAGTGGTAGATGCGCTGAGCGCAATTAAATACGCTTCAGTCAAGCCGGTCTGGAATACTCATGGGGTAGCGGAACGGTATGACATTTCCGGTGAGTTTCCGATGTACGGAAATGATGATGACCGGGTAGATCAGATTGCCATTGATGTAGTGACAGAGTTCAGTACGGCTTTACGACGGTATGAAACCTACCGTGATGCCGTCCATACGCTCTCTGTCTTAACGATCACTTCCAATGTCGTCTATGGTCAGATGACCGGAGCAACACCAGATGGACGCGCCTCTGGCGTCCCATTTGCCCCCGGGGCAAACCCGATGCATGGACGCGATAGACATGGCGCTCTTGCCTCCTTGAATTCAGTTGCCAAGCTACCGTATAGTGCCTGCCAGGACGGCATATCCAACACATTTTCGATTGTTCCGTCATCCCTCGGTAAATCCGTCCCGCAGCAACAACAGAACCTCTGTCAGTTACTGGACGGGTATTTTGTCGGCAAAGGGGGACATCATCTGAACGTAAATGTTCTTAACCGTGAGCTGCTGAGAGACGCACAGGCGCACCCTGAAAACTATCCTCAACTGACCATTCGGGTAAGCGGGTATGCGGTTTTATTTAACCGGTTAAGCAAAAAGCAGCAAGATGAAGTAATCGAGAGAACATTTCATGAGCGAATGTAAGAAAAAGTGCCGGCAGATGTGCTCTGCCGGCCAAGCGATTTTCTGTGAGGTGCCTGTGATCAGCATTGATCGAATGAGTGAATTAGGGCATGACGATGCTCTGCATCCATGAGCCTAGATAGCCAGAGGCCATCAGGAACAGGATGTATCCGACGAATACGAGTACCAGACTGAGCCCCGATCCACCTACTACGAGAATGTGGAGCGGGTCGCTCCACCGCTCCTCGTACGTGTATCTGCGGGTAAGCCAGTGGGGCAGCACTCGAACGAGTGCGCGGCCGGACAGTTGCAGCAGACGAAGCAGACGCTGCCGCGCCCATCTGCCGAAGCCCGTGTGCGGTGCCGGCATGCCAGCGCCGAGAAGCGTGCTTGCCGTGTCTGTGACGGGACCCTCAGTCGGCTCGACTGTGGTCATGGTGGACCTCCCTCAAGTCAGAAACCTATAGTATAATTGTACTAAATTGAGGCTAATTAGTTAAATTACATGAATATAAAAACAACTATCGGCACCGTACACTCGATCGAAACCATGGGAGCAGTGGATGGTCCGGGATTACGAACCGTGGTATTCCTGCAAGGGTGTCCGCTACGGTGCAAGTTCTGTCATAATATTGACTGCGCCTCGCAAACTGACGGGAAACCATACTCTGTAGAGGAACTGGTAGCCGTGCTTCTTAAGAATAAAGCTTACTGGGGCAATCCCGGAAAGAATTTGCCTGAGTCTCCTGTCACCGGAGGGGTTACGTTTAGTGGCGGAGAACCAACAGTGCAGCATGTGTTTTTACGAGAAGTACTCATTGCGCTCAAAAAACATGATGTTCATACGGCGATTGATAGCTGCTCAGTTACCTCCCAGTCAGTGCTCAAGACACTCATTCCATATGTTGATCTCTGGATGCTCTCTATCAAACATATGAATCAGCAGGCACATACCAGCCTTACCGGAACGACAAATACCATGATTCTGGATAACATCCGGTATATAGACCAGGAACTTACCTCATACAATGCCCGTTCTGGGACTCATAAGCAGATTCGCACCCGGTTTCTGGTGATTCCCGGGCTGACTGACGCGGAAGAACATCTAAAAAAACTGGGATCTTTTGTTCAGCAATTGAAGAATCTGGAGTGTCTGGAGTTGTTACCGTATGGGACGCACGGCAAACATAAATGGGAAGAGTTGTATGGCCGCTATCCACTGGAAGGTGTTCCCGATGCCTCCCGTGCTGATCTGGATCGCGCGGCTGCTCTGCTCAAGCCGTTTTCTTTGCCGCTGCTGTATTAATCGAGCACCGCGTCTTCACCATCCTGTCCAGTCTGTTCTACCAGAATCCGTTGAGACCCGTCCGGTTGCCGCAGGATAAGTCTTCCGGCAGGTATTGGATCAATGGTGCTTCGCAGATCCTGTACCCGCCCTTGTAACAGTAAAATGGCATCTGTAGTGCTTCCTTCGGGGATGTTGAGTACCCGTGTGGGTCGCTGTTCAACTTTTACACCGGGCTGAAGCTGAAGTGAGTCAAGAATGGTGGCAGACAGGGTGGCGTCAAGGAAGCCGATATCGACGGGCCAGTCGGAAGGATGATTTGCCAGGTAGGCAAACTCGATGTCATGCACGGCGATACCGGTCAGTTGCGATACCTGTTCCTGTACATCACGGTCACTGCGTATCTCTTGTGGCAGTATACGGAAGAACGGGCGGGTTCCACCGGATGAGACCACGGTCCCTGTTCGGGAGCGAACGGTCCCGTAGCGCCCTGGAGTTTCTTCTCCCACGATGGTACTGTCCGGCCGTAGTCCCTCCAGTGCAAGGTCATAGCTCCAGCGCACTCGCCACGCACCGTTTTCCTTTATAAAGACTATATCTTTTTGTTGTCTGAACTCTCCCAGATCGGTGTAATAGACCACTTCTACGATACCGTCTACTGTCTGTTGCCAGGGCCAGGTATACGGAATAGTTACATCGACGACCTTTTTTTCCATCCGAAGATCAGACTCCATATCCAGCATAAAACGCCAGAATGCGTCGCGGGAAACAGTTTCACGGAACGGCAGATCAAGATACGAGTACAACTCCTTATAAGTACTCTGTTCCCAGGTTGCTTCCACCGAGTCTGCGGCTTTCCAGACAGCAGGCTGGAGAAAGAGCGCGGTATGTATCACAATCAGGCTGACTAGCAGTGCCCGTACCCAAAACCTGACTCGCAAGAGAATCACGGTAAAGGGAATAATCAGAATGGGGAGCAGGAGGATCAGGTACCGGGCGAACAAGGGAACCACCGCCAGACAGGCTGTCATGGCGATAAGAAACACTGCCAGATACTGGTACGCAGGACGGGATACCACGGCTGACCATTTCTTATTTCTGAGCAGTACAAACGGGGCTGCGGCAAAGATTGGCCAGAAGATGGTCCAGTTTTCCACCCGCTCCCAGACTGCGTCCGGCCACCAGCCTTTGTTCGTTCCAAAGAGAAGCATGGGAATGACCATTCCTATAATTGGATTTGAAGGAGAATCCAGATAAAAAGAGAGCATCCACTTCTGCGAAGCAAGCAGCTCCCGTAAACTGTTTCCTGCCAGCAGATATCCGGAATAGGTTGCCAGGTAGGTTACAACTCCAATAGCACCAATCAGCAAGATGACTGGTAGCTGGCGAAGTCGCCAGAGGAGAAACAGATCTGCCGCAATCAGTGCAGCAGCAAAAAAGCCTATCTTGACTGATAAAAATCCTCCCAGTGCAATCCCGGCCACCACAAGAGCACTCCAGTACCGCCAGCGTGGCTGTAGGTTGGTAAGAAGCAGCATGGCATATAGGTGCAGCAACAGAAAAAACAGTTGCGGTAAATCAAGTAGGGTAACCCCCAGCTGGCCAAGAATCAGAGGTTCGGCAGTAAAGATAAAGGTTGCAGCTGCGGCATATACCGCGCGGTCAAAGACGATTCTTCCGATCGCAAAAAACACAATAGCAGTTGCAATAAAAAGAGGAATGGTAATAACAAATGGATTTCCAAAGAGCAGAATTGACCAGCCATAGAAGTACTTTCCCAGAGGAGGCACCTCCGGATTAACCTGATAAAACTCATTCTTTGCAGCCAGATCATAGCCAGCAACCTGGTAGAGAGTAGCATCATCAATAGGCCTGATACTTTTGGGAATTTTCCACTGTGAATGATCGTAGTGATCACGAATGTAGACGGGATCGTACAGAGTGGTATAGGTGTGCCAGTTCATGAAGATCCCAAACAAAATCATACCAACTGCTGCTGCAAGGAAGAGTGCGGTAGCTGGTACCCGGTGTATGAATTTCATAAAGCGGTACCTCTATTGTACCGGATTTCTTGAGATACGCCAGGTTATCTGATTAATGCATCCGCCCGGTGAATCAGATCAAACAGATCAAAGGGCTTCGGCATAAAGGCATCAGCACAGGTCCCAATTTCATTTTTAGCATTGGGATGAGCTGAGAGCATGATAACCGGGATTGTTGAGGTGGTATCAGAGGTCTTGATCTCGGCACAGATTTCTTTTCCGTTCATTCCGGACAGCAGGTAGTCAAGAATAATAATATCCGGCTTCCATTCGGCAATATGTGTCATTACGTGTTTCGCATTGGTTAGTGCGAGCGTTTCGTAGCCTTCCATCTCAAATGCTGCCTGCATGGCTTCCATTATGCCTTCATCGTCTTCGACAATCATGACTTTTTTCATATTAGTGAGCATATACCGGTAACGTAAAATAGAATGAGGAGCCAGACCCTGGTTTGCTGGTAAACCACATTCTGCCATTATGGCGAGTGATTATCTGTTGCGATATGTACAGTCCGATACCCAGACCCGGAAAAGTTTTGTCATCTTCTTCGTAAACCCGGTAGAACCTGCCGAAAATATGATCATGATGCTCGGGGGGAATTCCCACACCATGATCTGTTACGGTAATGGTAATCTCAGAATCTGTTGCAGCGACAACAACTTCAACTTCTTTTTTGTTTGGCGAGTACTTAATCGCGTTGGAGATCAGGTTTATCAGAACCTGACCGATCCGGTCATAATCTGCTTCTACCAGTTTATCTGTCTTCCCATTTAAGTATATCGAACGGTCGTTGGTTACACGCATGGTTTCTACTACTTCCTGTACCAGCTGATACAGAGCAAATGGCTCTTTGCGAAGGGCAAGTTTGCCCGTCTGAATCTTTGACATATCAAGTAGGTCTTCTACCAGATTGGTCAATTTATCAATCTGCCGGGACATGCGACTGAGATATTTTTGTGCGGCAGGATCGTCTTTAAATTTCTTTTCCAGTAACTGGTTAAAAACTTTGATACTGGTGATTGGAGTTTTCAGTTCATGACTGGCCATACTGATAAACTCATCTTTGCGACGTTCCGCCAGCATCCGCTGGGTGATATCCATGGTCACACCACGCATCCCAATGGGATTTCCCTCCGAGTCGGACACAATCGCTGATCGGGACTCAACCCAGATAACACTGCCGTCCTTACAGATCCAGCGAAACCGGTTGGTCCCGTTTCCTCCTTTTTTAAAGTGAGCAGCCGCTGTTTGCTGCGCTCGTTCCCGATCATCGGGGTGCACTATGGAACTCCAGAAGTGCGGGGTCAAAGTCCACTCATCTACAGAGTAACCCAACATCTGTTCTACATACTTACTGACGTAGTTAATAGACTGATCCGGTTTATCCGGTTCCCCCCAGGCTTCCCAGACTACACCGGGGACACTTTCGATAATTTGGTTTAAGCGTTCCCGCTCCTGCAATACCGTGTCATAGAGCCGTGAGCTTTCGATTGCCAGCGATGCGTGTACTGCCAGCTGTTCGGCGATCTGTACTTCGAGTGTCGTAAACTGTCGACGCGATTCCGAGGTTACCAGGGAAATAGCCCCCAGCACCTTTCCTTTTGACTTAATCGGGACGATAATCATCGAGGTCAGTCCCATTTTGCGCAACATGTCTTTTGCCTTTTGTGGCCCGTCGGACGCATCAATCATCTCGGTAGTAATCAGTGGATAAAACTCGGTTACTCCTTCTTTTAAAACCTTCGGCAGACCTGCGTTTTGAGACATATCAACCGGAAAATCGGTACGGGACTGATACCCGAGCTTTACCTTTTTCGGATCTTTGTGCGCGAGTGCAACCAGTTGTAGTTCTCCCTCTTCATCAAACATATCCACCGTGCACCAGTCGGCCATATCAGGAACGGCAATGGTCGCTACTTTGTTCAGTGTCTTTCGGTAGTCGAGTGATTCTGAGAGGATTTTACTGGCTCGGGCAATAAACTGAGAAGATAACTGGCGGTTTTTTTCTGAGGTGATATCGTAGTTGACTCCGATTACTTTGACCGGATTTCCATCGCGATCCTTGACTACAGAGCTTTTGCCGTCGATCCATCGGATGGTACCATCCGGGCGCAGTACCCGGAATTGTACATTAATATCTTTGACCTTGGAATAATCCTGAATATCATACTTTTTGAAGATGCTCATTTTGTCTTCTTCGAGGACATGCGTGCTCCACTGATGTCTGTTTTTTGGGTCAAACTCTTTTTTAGATACTCCGAGCAGGGTATACTCTTCATCTGACCACCAGGTGGTGTTACTGACAATATCCCATTCATATACTCCCACGCGGCCGGTTTTTTGAGCAATTGCAAGTCGTTTGCGATATGATTCAGCCTGTTGCTCAGCCAGTTTCTGCTTGGTAACATTACTTGCAATCACGCCCACGCCGATAATCTCCTTGTTCATGCGGAGCGGGTAAAACGATAACAGAAGAGAGACAAATGAACCTCTGGTAGTTCCGGTGATCTCAACATTGTATGAAGTCACGCCGCGTAAGGCATTCTTGTAATACTTTTCCAGCCGAGACCAGTAGTCCCTCCCGATTACATCTTCTACTGTCTTCCCGATGTGTTCATCTACGGTTCGATTATAGATGATCTCGGCCAGCATTTTGTTTATTTTTACAAACCTGAACTCAGTATTGACTATTGCAAAGCCCACAGGAGCGTTGGAGAGAAAAAGTTCAAACGAAGCAAGTGTCTCGTGATACAGCTTCTGCGTTTTGTTATCCATATGGTATACGTACTTTCTTATTATACGATTACAAAAGGCCATTGTAAATTTTCGAGCGTAAGAATACTGTAAGAACCGTTGATGTGTATTTTTGGAGTAAAAAGAATGATTTGATTGTTATAGCAGACTACTATACTATTGCAATTTACCCTGTATATGAAACGTATTTTGATTACCGGAGCCTTTGGCCTGGTGGGAAATGATTTAATTACTGCCTTACAACAGAAGTATGGCGCAGATTCAGTTATCGCGACCGATATCCGCCTTCCGGAAAACCCACTAGTGCTTGCCGAGTATCTCGACGTTACCAAAAAAGAGGATATTGAGGCTATTATAAAAAAATACAACGTTGATACCATTTACCATCTGGCTACATTAATGTCTGCGGGCGGAGAAAAGAATCCCGACCTGGCTTGGGAGATAAATATTGTCGGGCTGAAGAATATTCTGGATGTAGCGGTAGCGCATACCCTTAAAGTCTTCTGGCCCAGTTCGATTGCTGTATTTGGTCCGAATACTCCTAAAATCTACACAGAACAACATACCATTGTTGAACCTACCACCATGTATGGCGTAAATAAGATCACCGGTGAGTTATTGTGTCAGTACTATCATATAAAATACGGGCTGGATGTCCGCAGTATCCGGTATCCCGGGTTGATTGGCTGGAAAGGAGAGCCGGGAGCTGGAACTACCGAGTACTCGATTCATATGCTCTACGCCGCATTGCGTGAGAAGCGTTACGCATGTTACCTGAAAGAAGATGCTCGCTTGCCGATGATGTATATCGATGATGCTATTCGCGGGTCACTGGATTTGATGGAAGCAGATCCGGACAAACTGTCTATTCGAATGGGATATAACTTTGGCGCCATCAACTTTACCCCGGGGGAACTGGCAGCTGAGATTAAAAAAATCATCCCGGACTTTGTCTGTACGTTCGAACCGGATTCACGACAGGCAATTGCAGACTCATGGCCACAGTCGATTGACGACTCGGTTGCCCGGCGTGACTGGAACTGGCTGCATGAGTATGACCTGCCGAAGATGACTGCTGTTATGATTGAAAAGTTACAAACAAAGTTAGGTGTAGAATAAACTCTATATGAGCAAAACACAGTTTTTAGAGCTGCTTCAGCAGGAAGTAGCCCGCATTGACGAAGTCAAGACAACCAAGCGTCACGAACGCATTATCGAAGGATTTACCGATGAACCATCTCCCAAGGCAATCATTAACGGCAAGCCGGTTCAGGTGTTTAACTCCAATGATTATCTGGGCTTGCGTCATAACGAAGATGTCAAAGCAGCGGAACATGCTGCCAGTGATGCGTATGGTGCGGGACCCGGAGCCGTTCGTTTTATCTCCGGAACACTCAAAGTGCATCGAGATCTGGAGCTGGCGATCGCTGCGTTTCATGGTCGGGAAGATGCTATTATCTACTCTTCTGCCTTTGCTGCCAATCTGGCCACCATGTTCTGCCTGTCTGTCGGGCAAACACGGGATTCGGTGGTCACAAACAACGTTCTGGTAATTTCTGATGAACTGAACCACCGGAGTATTATCGATGGAATCCGTCTGGCTAATCTGCCGAAGGAACAACGCAAGATTTTTAAACATATGAACCCGGATGACCTGACAGCCATCTTAAAAGAACAGGCGGGTAAGTTTGAACGCGTTCTGGTCGTGACCGATGGTGTCTTCAGTATGTTAGGCGAGTATCAGCATCTGAAACGTCTGCGAGAAGTAATCGATCAGTATGATGCATCCTACGAACGGGGTATTCTGTTGGTTGTTGACGATTGTCATGGCGTTGGAATTGCCGGGCAGACGGGGCGCGGGGTAGAAGAGATCGAAGGAGTGCATGCCGACGTCCTGATTGGTACCTTTGGCAAAGCCTTTGGCTCCGATGGTGGATATGTAACCGGCTCCAGAGCCCTGATTGAGTATCTCCGCGAAAATTCAGCCACCTATATTTATTCCAATAACATTTCTCCTGGGACGGCAGGGGCAGCGCTCCGGTCCATCCAGTTGATTGACGAAGCAGACGGAATGCGCCTGCTTGAGCAGTCACGACACAATGTGTTGTATTTCAAAACAGCGATGAAAGATGCCGGCTTTACCTTTGCAGCGGAATCAGAACATCCCATTCAGCCTGTTCTGATCGGAGATACCGCAAAAACAAAACAGCTGGTAGAGTATCTTTTTCAACATGATATCATGGTGACTAACATCAGTTATCCGGTTGTGGCTAAGGGCAAAGACGAGATCCGGGTTCAGGTTTCTGCGGTACATACGCAGGAAGATCTGGATAGTGTAATCGAAGCATTTAAGAAAGCAGGTAAAGAACTGTCACTGCTTGCTTAGTGTTGATGCATACTGGTGATGTATTGGGTATTTATTTCTTATGGATATACAATTCCTTATGAAATCTATACTCAAATACATCTTACGGTTTACAGCGCCTGAGTTATCGGTGATGTCTTTTATAATTGCATCACTAATTGGAGGTGTCCTTTTATACGTTACAGAAGCTCAAAGACCTGTAACTGTAATGAAACCTGATCACCATACGGTGGTAATTACTTCAGTATCTTCTGAATCCATCCATTCACCGAACATCGAGCCTTCTACCGAAGTCCACGCGGTTATCAAATCACAAAATCAACAAGGAGAAACATTTATTGATGCCTTGTTTACCGCGGTCTCTGCTTTATGTGTAACAGGACTGACCAGTACAGACTTTACTGAGTTCACTCTGGCAGGGCAAATTATTGTACTGGTTTTAATACAGGCCGGCGGGCTGGGAATTATTGTCTTTACTTCACTTTTTGCGTTTGCAGTGGCAAGAAGACTTTCAGAGCATGTTTCGTTTCGTACACTTCTCGCTCAAATAATGGATACAACTCATCATGATGTGAAAGATATGCTTAGATACGTTTTTACCTATACACTTCTTTTTGAGGGAGTAGGGGCGTTAGTTATGGGGAGTTACTTGCAATGGTTTGCCGACCCTTCACTTATAAATGGGATCAATCCATGGTGGTGGGGGCTGTTTCATTCTATATCTGCTTTTAATAACGCAGGATTTGGTTTGCTCAATAACAACTTGATGAACTTTACCACTGATCCAGTTATTAATCTAACCATTGCGTTGCTTATCATTCTTGGAGGGCTAGGATATCCTGTGCTTATATTTCTGTATGCATATATTCGTGGGACACTCCTCCATCATCATGACATCCGTCAACGAATGCTCCAGCAAGACATTGCTGGCATTGCGTCTAAAGTACAAGTTATGGTTGCACTGTATGGAACAGGTCTATTCTTAATTGTAGGAACCATACTTCCTCTTGCGATTGAATGGGGAAACGGAGGATTAGCAGAGATGTCGTTTTTTCATAAAGTCCTGATAATGTTTTTTCAAAGTACTTCCACACGAACAGCGGGATTTAATACCGTTGATATTGGATCACTTCACATTGCAACACTCTTTTTATATATGTTTTTGATGTATGTCGGAGCAAACCCGGCGGGTACTGCCGGCGGTATCAAGATTCCTACGGTTGCTGCCTTATATGGATATATCGTCGACTGGTTTAAAGCTCCCAATCAACCAGTCATTTTACGAGGAAGAAGAATCAGTAAATTTGCTCTTTCTCATGCAATTCGTCTCTTTTTCTTCAGTACGGTGTTTATCGGAGTGATCACTTTTTTGATATCTGTTCTGGAGCGGGATTATTTAATTACTCCTGATCCTATATTTAACTTTATGAAGGTGATGTTTGAGGTGTTTTCTGCTTTTGGCACAGTGGGAATGTCGATGGGATTTTCTGGTGGAGTTACCAGTTTTTCTGCAATTCTGAGTGACACTTCTAAAATTCTCATCATAATTACTATGTTATTTGGAAGACTTGGACCGCTTACCATTTTAGCTTCGCTCCCCTGGAAGCGTGAACATCTACAAGCACCTCCTTCAGAAGATCATACTGATGTGGAAAGTATTCAGATCGGATAAATGAAAACCCTGGCAGGGTATCAGGTTATGCCTGATACTCCTGCTCAAGGGTTTCTCTTAGATACTGGGTGATGAGGGATACACTCTGAGGAAGAGTATTATGAAAGGTGTTTACAATCAATGTTGCATGACGTTTATACAACTCTTCACGTTTCACATGAAGCTTTCTAATGTTTATTACCAGCTGTTTAAAATCGACGGAGTCTTCTTTTAGATGGTGTTTTGAGACTCTCTCTGCCAGCGTTTTAGGATTAGCTGTCAAATAGATTGTTACTACCGTATGGGGGCTTTCAGTAAAGTACATCATATTCAGTTCGTTTTCTACAATTCCTCCGGTACAGGCAATCACGATATTGTCTTTCGCACTCAGTTCTTTTGAGACAATGAGCTCGTACTCCTTCCAGAGTGACTTACGAAATGCATAGACATCGTTGATAGTCTTGAATCCTGTTTTTAATAAAACGCGTTCATCCATATCGATAAACCGCATTCCGAGTTTGCCGGCGACCTTTTGTCCGATAGAAGCTTTTCCTGCTCCTGGAAGTCCGGTAAGAAGAATAATCATAGGAATAAAATGATTAATTAATAATGGGCAAATCACTATTAAAGTGTTTACGACTAATCTGCTGCTTAAAAACAGGCTCGTTCTTTGGGGAAACGAATATCATGAGCACAGTTAAAATACCGAGTCTTCCAACGAGCATAAATAAAGCCATAAAAAACTTTCCGGCAACCGTGTAGGCATAGTAGTTTCCAGTGGGCCCATGATTTACATTCCCAATCTCAATTGCCGGTCCAATATTGCCCAGGTTGGCAATCGTTCCGGTGATCGCAGAAGTAAAGTCCAGGGGGCGGGTTATGCCATCCGGTAACGTAATAACCGGACTGACGACCATGATCAGAATGGCGCCAAAGAGGAATACGACATAGTAGAGGAACATACTGATCATTACAATGCCCGCTGAATGAGCATCATACCTAACTCCATCTACTTCAAAAGATGTCTGACTTCTTCCAAATATCATATTCTTCAGTTCCATCACCATATACTTTGCCAGGATAATAAAACGGCCGATCTTCAAACCTCCAGCCGTAGACCCAATACTGCCGCCAATCAGATAGCAGCTGAACAGCAGTCCCTGTGCGGCTGCCGGCCATTCAGTAAAGTCACGGGTGGCCAGTCCGGTAGTGGAAACAACGGTTGTGACGGCAAAGAAGGCTGAGCGCAGTGTTTCTTCTATTGTCTTAAAGGTTCCCGATGACCAAAGGCTCAGGGCAATGCCGCCTGTTACTCCAAAGACGTACAGCAGGAAGACCTTAAACTCCATATTACCCCAGAATTCTTTCCAGTTCCGCTGAAACAACAAGACGTACCAGAGGGTCAAATTCGAACCAGCGATCAACATAAAAATAGCAATAATCCATTCTGAAACAGGATCCTCTAGTCCACCAATACGAACGGCTTTCGTATTTGCATCCTGAACCGGCAAACCAACACTTGCGTCATAGACTCCAAATCCTCCTGTACCCATAACCGAAACAGAATGATTAATAGAGTCAAACACGTTCTGATACCAATGCTCATACGGATGCAACCGGAAAAAGTATCCCGATATCATTAACAAGGTAAAAAGCATTGTAGTAAGAAGAACGTAGATTTTTAAAAAGTCCAGAGCAGCCGTACGAACATCTTGTTCCGAGTCAAAATCTACAAAATTAGGAGCCTCCACTTCTGAGTTCATTATCTGGCTTCTGGAAACCGAAAACTGTTTCCATAACATGATTGCAAAGACGGCAATACCAATGCCCCCAATCCAGTGGGTAAATGACCGCCACATCAGCAAGCCGCGGGGAAAGACTTCGACTGAGGGGAGGATACTGGTTCCGGCAGTAGTAAACCCGGAGATTGATTCATAAAATCCATCGATAAATCTTCGTAGTAATGAAAACTCCTCAACTCGAGACGGTGAGGGGAATCCTGCCATAACAAAGACGATTCCCGAGATCACTGCTGCAACTATCCATGCAGTTACAACTATCCAGGCTCCTTTATGTAGTGAAATTTTGTACTCATATTGACCGAACAGTTTTCTACTTCCCCAGGTGCCTAGAGCAAAGCTGGCAAGACTCATTCCCAGGCCGGTCAATAACAGTTCAGGTCGCTCTGTAGGATATGCCGGATCCTGAATAACGTAATAGAACAGACTCACTATCAGACAGAATAAGAACCCTGCAGCCAGCGCAATCTGCATTTGTAATGCGGGCAGCAGCACTCCCAAGGACTGCCGCACCACTGTTTGTAACCCTCCACCTTCTTGTTTCATGAAACTATGTTTTTTTGTTGTAACAACTAAACAACTAATATTTTTTATACTCCAACTATATCGTATTGATGAAGAATCACGAATACATACAAAATATGTATTGACAAAGGAGGATCGAGGGGTGTATTATTATTAGTTAGACTTAAAAAATTACTTCTTTAGCATCCGTTCCGCGATTGGAACGATATAACGTGCCAAATTGCTTATCTCAAGGTTTAGTAGATCTCCCTTCTTTAGCTTCCCAATGGTAGTATTTCCAATAATGTAAGAATATAACGCGGTCTCAAATTCATCTTCAAATACCGTCGAGACATGGAGCCCGACGCCGTTTATTACGATTCCTCCCTGTTCCACCAGGTACTTCATCAGCTTCTCAGGAGGTTTGATACGGATGCGCCAGTTGTCTGTTTGCTGAATATAGTCTGTTACCACACCAACACCGTCAACTAACCCGGAGACAATGCCTCCCACTAGTGGTTCACCAAAGGTACGGGGCCGTTCGAGATTTACGCGATCACCTTCTTTGAGTGTTTTAAATGCAGTTTTTTCACGGGTTGCAGGAATGAGTTGAACCATAAATGTTGTGTCATCCTTGGTTACCACAGTCAGACAGGCTCCGTTCACATTAATGCTTGCTCCGGGGGTGAGCATCGGTAACAATTTGCGTGAACGAATCGAAAGATATACCGCAGAGTCCTGTTTTATGGACTCTACGGCACCAATCTCGTCAATAATACCAGTGAACATCTTAGATTTGTTTTTCCGGGAGCAGGTCCTGTGCATCCCGTTGGGTTGAAGAAATAATATACATGGACACAACCAGTAAGATTATGCCGACAATTTGTGTCGCTGTAAAGGTGTTTTTGAAAAAGACGATTCCAATAATCAATGCAGAGGCCGGCCAGGTAAGTTCACAGATGGTAGCTACCCGTGCAGGGGTATGTTTGAGACCATAATAGTAGAGTAACATAGCCGCTGCCCCTGAAATACAAACAATCATGATCAGGTTAATCCACTGGTCAGGAGTCAGTGACGCAAACTGGGTAACGCTATGACTCTTGCCGAAGATATCTGCCGCACCCGTTACGAGCTGGAAGGTAGCAAAGGTAAAAAATAGAATAAAAGAGAAGATGGTGGCTAGCGAAAAGCGCAAAAATGCAATGGTACTAAAGCTGACTTTGTTTAAGACAAACTTGCCAAACGACGTTGCTGACCCCCATGCAGCTGCTGCTAGTAATGCCAGCACACCGGCCAGCATTGTTCCGGATCCGGTCTCAAAATTTGGTACCAGATCTTTAAATACAATCAGATAAACACCAACCATTGCCGCTACCGCCCACACAAGAAAGGTTTTGGTCAGCTTTTCTTTTAGGAGAAGTCCGGCAATCAGAATCGCCCAGATCGGTTGTGTCTGCTGCAGCAGTACCACCACCGAAAAGTTAGCAAATCCTATCTGGGTCAGCGCGTAGGTGTACAAAATTCCGGCAATAGGCCCTGCAACAAATCCAATAACCAGAATGGCATACCACTCCTTCCGGCTGAGTGTGGCTATTTCACGCCGATTGGCCCAGAAGATTGGGGTAATTAAAAACAGTCCCAGGAAGTGTTCCCAGAACGAGATAAGGATCGGCGGCAGCGCGTACAGGCTGCTGGCGCGAATAAAACTGTCAAGGCTCCATAAGAGAGCGGTTCCCGCAATCAGGGCTGGTGCAAACCGTTTCAGGTTGTTCATAATAGCTTGAGGGAGCCGTTCGGAGTATTCGAAGCAAACGAAGAGAAGGAGACATAGATCTCCCGCTACACGAGTACTTCACCTTCTTATATCCGGACTATACCGTCGGCTCCGGAGCTTCCCCGGATCATGCGGCGCTTTCCGCCGCTCGTGGGCTATACCACCGATACTGAATTACACAGAACCCCGAAGGCAAAATAATATTGTAAGTATTCTAATCCGCAGCAGACTGATTGTAAAGAGTTATTTGAGCGTCTCGAGATATGCCTGTAACGCACCTCGCTGCTCAGGGGTAATTGCAGAGTAGTCCACTGCCCGGGGAGTCAGTGCAACAAAGGCGATAGAGGTATCTGTGCGGGGAATCTCATCCGTAATCAGGTACGGCTCAATGCCGGGTAATGCAGTGGTGAGCACTTCGGTGCAGCCTGGTTTTTCAATAATGAGCGTGTTTTCCGTGAGGGCAGGAGTATCTGACTCGATAGAACTGAGAAGAGCTTCTATACTGGGACAGGATGTATCCGGAAATGCAAGATTCTGAATCGAGTCAATCCGGAAATCTGCAGCTGCAAAGGAGCCGGTCAATGCGGGATCGTACGTATCCGTAAAGAAGGTATAGTGAATGGGAAACCAGCGTTCTTCGTTGCTAATAATAATTTGCGAATACTGGGAACGGACTGTTTGCAGGTATATCGCCAGTTGTCGGGCGCCGTCGTTCCGATGTGGCCCCTGAATCTGATTGGTGTGTCGTATATAAAAGTGCGCCGACAGTCCGATCTCTACCATCACGATCAGAACAAGAACCCACCTAACCGGAATACGCCGGATCGTTATATTCCGGAGTGCGTGATAGCCATATCCCGCAGCGATAACTACTGCGGGCAGCATGGTAATGGTTCGATGGATGTTGGGAATTTCCTGAGTAGTCAGTGCGCCGGGTACGGGTGCAACCAATAAGAGTGCAAGCCAGAGCAGACCGTGACGCCGTGAAAGATGACGGTTTTCTTTTTGAAACTTGCCCAATGCGGCTACTCCAAACAAGATCAGCAACGAAAGAGGAATCAGCCCGGTATTGACGATATCAAATCGTGGTGGTTCGTCTCCATCCAGAAACAGAAATGAAGGAGAGAAATAGCTGAGGTAATTACTAAGGAATGCTCTGCCAAACAAATAATACTTATTATTAAAGATTTTGGCAGTATAAATGTTTGCTTCGGTGGTATTCAGCTGGTTTTGTAAAATGCGAACCCCGGAGCTTTCGCTAAAGATGGAGGTTTGATCAAATCTGCCTTTTCCCCAGTCTGTTCCAGAGATTACCAGTGTAGTGGCCAGACTTACCAACACTCCGGCACCCACCATTCCCAACAGAAATTTTGAGCGCGTTCTAAACCCCAGCAGGACAGTTGTGAACAGTAGAAAAACCGGTACTACAATGCGAAATGAGGGATAGAGGAGGTAGGTGCTGAGCATCAGCGTCAGACTGGTTGCCAGAAGGACTGGTTTACGATTATCCAGTGCGCGAAGCAACAGATACATCCCTCCCATAAAGACAGCCAATCCGACCACTCCTTCCCCATGCGTGCGCGAGAGCGTTATATGCCAGGGTGCTGCTGCAAACAGGCCGGCACAAAAGAGCGCGGTCTCTTTTCTTTTAAAAAACCGAAGTGCCAACAGGTACATCACAAACACAGAAAACGTGCCGATTAATGCGATCAGCAGGCGTGAACCTCCTACCGTATTGCCAAATAAGAGTGCGCTGGCGCCAGATACGTACATGGGCAAAACCGGCGGAAAATCCCCAAATTTATCGAAATACAACAAGGGATACGCATTGCCATGAATATCGGTGCCGTTGAGCAGAATATATTTCCCGACATAGGTATTTGAAACTTCATCATTATGAAATGCAAAGGGTATTGTATCAAGCCATAACGTACGAAACGCCAATGCAAACAGCAGAATGATACTCAGTGCAATGATATGAATATGTTTCATTTTTACTGAGTTTGATTATACTAGGATTATGCAGAACAAACAGCAAGAGGTGTGGGAACAGGAGCACACCCAGCAAAAAGCGTTTGCAACAATGCACACCTTAAAACCCTCCAACTATATTCCTCAGTTTGCCGGATTTCTTCAGCAGCAGGGAATCCTTCCTTCTACAGACCGGATTGTACTTGATATTGGATGCGGAAAAGGGAGAAACAGCGTCTATTTTGCATCACTCGGCTATCGGGTAATCGGAACAGATTTCTCTGAAAAGGCTCTGGCAGATGCCAGAACCCGCAGTGCCCAGGTCGGGGGACATCTGGAATATGAACTGGTTGATCTGACACAAGAATGGCCCTATAACCAGAATTTTGTTGATGTAATTATCGATTGTAACTCAACGGTCTTTATTCCGAACGAAGGACGGGAGTTTGCGATAGCGGAAGCGCTCCGGGTATTAAAGCCCGGTGGATTTTACTTTTTTTACGGGCTGGCCCTGCTTTCCGGACAGGCTGTTCCCAACTACTCGGAGAAAGGCTTTTTCGAAAAACATTACTCACTGGAAGAACTGACTGCAGCCTACCAGGCCTTCTCAATCGTGCAGGCAGATGTGGTACAGGTAGAAGATATGATGGACGGACAAACAGTGGTAAACAATATGTGGTATGCCATCTTTCAAAAACCGGCTCCAGCTGGTCTGGTATGATAGGGACATGTATGTAACCTGTGTCATGGTTTCCAGTAGTAATGGAAGCATCACCGAAGGAGAAAACCCGAATATCTACTCGTGGACCTCAACAGAGGATCAATCACACTTCTTTTCTTTGATTGAACAGCACTCGCTGATTGTTATGGGGGCGCGCACCTACCAGCATGCCAAGCCGGTAATGAAACTCAAGAAAGGAAAACTCCGTCTCGTACTGACACGTAATCCTGAGCAGTTTCAACACGAGGCAGTCCCGGGGCAACTGGAATTTGTTTCACTCTCCCCATCTGAGTTGATTCAAACCTATGCAGAAAAAGGATACACCAGATTGTTACTGGTAGGAGGGAGCACGATTAATACATTATTTTTTAATGCAGGATGTGTTGATGAGCTACAACTGACTCTGGAACCGGTTTTAGTAGGGAGTACGACTCAGGTGGTTGGTCCGGATTTACCCTTACAACGAATGAATCTTCAATCAGTTACACAATTGAATCAGGAAGGCACACTTCTTCTTAGGTATCTTCTTATATGAAGTGGAGCCTGCAATCCGGGAGGGATCGGATTGCAGGCAGCACAGAACGCCGAAGCGTTTCCGACATGCGTTTATCTGAGGATGAGCGGCAGGCTGACTTTGCCGCTGAACCGCAGCGAGAAGGTGTTGGTCGTGCTCAGCCCGCCCGGGTCCGTGGCGGTCACCTTGATCTGGATCGTGCTCCCCCAGAGGTTCACCGGCGGGATGCCGGTGAACGTCCGGGTGGTCTTGTCGAAGGTGAGCCAGGTCGGGAGCGCCCCGCTCTCGAGGGCGGCGCTGTAGGTCAGCTGCCCGCCCTCCGGGTCGTTGAACGAGTCCGCCGGCACCGTGTAGCTCCAGGTGATGCTGACTTCCGTCACCTGGTTGGGCTGCGGGCGGGTCACCACCGGGGCCGTGTTGGGCAGCGCCGTCACTTCCAGGTTGAACGACGTGCTGTTCGCGCCGCCCAGGTTGTCCGTCGCCGTCACCTTGATGGTGATCACGCCCACGTCGCTGGTCTGCGGAGTGCCGCTGAAGGTGCCCGTGGCCGCGTCGAAGTTGAGCCAGCTGGGCAGGGCGCTGTTGTCGCCGCGGGTGGCAGACAGGCTGAACGAGTCACCGTCCGGATCGCTGAAGATCGGCCCGACGCCGAACTGGTACGGGTTGCCGACCTGCACGCTCTGGTTGCCGATGCTGCCCAGGATGGCGGGCGGCCGGTTGACCACGTTGAAGCTGTTGCTGACCGCGGGCGTGAGGCCGCTCCACGTCCCGGAGCCGGCCGTCGCGCGCAGCTGGTAGCTGGTTCCGACCTTGTCCAGCGAGAGGCCGCTGAAGCTGGCATCGCCGAAGGCCGCCGTCTTGGTCGTCGTCCCGTTCAGCATGGCGCTGGCGGGGTTGGTCTCGATGCCGATGGTGGTCTGCGCGTTGTAGTTGACGCCGAGATAGCCGTTGGCGTCTGTCGCGCGGACAATCAGCACGGGCAGGCTCTGGCCACGGTGCACGTTCGCCGGCTGCGTCGCGAAGACGAGCCGGTCGGGCACGCCGCACAGGGTCACCTGCCCGACGCTGCACTTCCATGGCACGAAGGTGAACTGCGAGTTGGCGTAGCTCAGGATGCTGCCGGTGCCGCCGGGGTTGCCGGCGAACTGCGGCCCGCTGTTGTTGCCCCAGTTGTTGTTCGTGCCGTTGACCAGCATACGCTGGGTGAACGTCCCCCAGACGAGCACGGGGGACAGCAGGTGGTTGTCCGTCAGGTCGAGCTGGAAGACGTCCTGGTCGCTGAACTGGCCGATCAGCACGGCCTGCACAAAGCCGGCGGCGATCATATTGCCGGTGACGTCGCTGGGCAGGATCGCGCTGATGCTGTTGGCGTAGAAGACGTTGACGCCGTAGTTGGCGTCGAAGCCGCTGATCTCCGAGATGGCGTTCCCCGTCACGCGGTGGTCACCCTGGTTGATGCCCACGGTAAAGTGGGACAGGGCGATCCCCTCGCTCCGGGTGGCGATCGAGTTGCCGCTGATGTCGATGCCGCGGCTGTTGCTCACGGCGACGCCGCTGTGAACGTCCAGGAACACGTTGTTCCTGATGACGATCGCGCCGGACCCGTCGCCACTCCGGTCCGTGATGTAGGCGTTGCTGATGGCCACCCCGCTCTTCAGGCTGCCGCTCGGGGCGGTGTGCCGGAAGGAGTTGTCCTCCACCGTCAGGCGGAGGCCGAGCGGGTACCCCGAGTTCGCGCGGATCAGGTGCGCGTTGGCGACCTCGAAGTTGAACCCACGGATCGTGATGTCGAGCTCATAGGCCGCCGGCAGGATCGCCAGCGGCGACTGGGTGGCAGAGGACCCGACCCAGTTGACCGGCGCGCCGATTGCGGCGACGATGGTCAGGCTCTTATTGACCGTCACGGACTCCGTGTACGTGCCGCCCGTGACTTGAACCGTGTCACCGTCGGCGGCCGCTGCCACAGCATCCGTAATCGTGCAGTAGCTGGTCGCCATGGGCATCGTACAGTTGTTCGGGTCGACGATCAGGGTGGTCGCGGCGCGGACGGGTTGTACCGTCAGGCCTACCGCTACCAGTGCCAGAAACACCAGGAGCCGGAGAGCCCGTACTGCCGTGTACTGTGGAAAGCGCTGCGCGTTCATGGATCCCTCGCTGTTTCTAAGTGTTGCTAGAATGCCAATAGGTACTCGGCATGCGTTCGCATGTCCCTCCCGGAATACCAGATCAGAAGAAAACGGTGTTTTCTGCTCATCAGGCTTCCGGGAGTTCCCTCATCTGTGAATGTGCTTCTGTTACAACTATCAACTATAAGATTAAATATTTTAGAATGATGCTTGCCATTTTTCTCTATTTAATGAAGTTGAAGAAATGTTGTTTTGCAGATACTACATTATAGCAAAAAAAAGCTCATTTAGCATGTTTTGTAGGGCTAAAACTGTTGCTTTATACATACTAAATGTGTAAATAATCTTTTATATAGTAATTAAATAATATGCTATGTGTTGACCAGGTGTAATTTAACTATAAGTTGTACATAGTATTGTGTTGACAGAGCAAGCGGGGAGGGGTTATACTTTTAATCACTAATACCCCCATAGGTGATTAAAAATTTATAGAAATAATGGTTAAGCTTCACACAAAAAAAGACCGTACATTACATCGGTTAAAAATCATAAAAGGTCAACTGGAAAAGATGATTTCCATGGTTGAAAACGATGAGTATTGTATTAACGTGCTCCATAACTCGCTTTCAGTACAAAAAGCACTGAAAACGATAGATATGTTTATTATGGAAGACCATCTGAAAACATGTGCAATTCATCAGGCACAATCTGGTGAATCAGACAAAATGGTCTCGGAGTTATTAAGTATCTATAAGTTCAAATAAGCTATGAAATCGACAACAACCTATCATGTTGATGGAATGCATTGTCAGGCCTGCGAACTGCTGCTGGAAAAAAAACTGAGTGCTGTCCCCGGGGTAGCGGGAGTAAAAGCGTCTCTCCGGGATAACACCATTGAGGTGACCGTCTCCGATCATAACAAGCTTCCTTCACCAGAGAAACTCACGAGTGCCGTACATGAATACGGATATACTGTCATGGACGAGTCAGTCGGAAACGTCCACTGGGATGCAGCTACCGGAATGAAAGCTGGCGTGATAGCGGTCGTCTTTATCTTATCGTATTTAGTTTTGCAGGATACGAACCTGATAGGCAGTATCACTCTTGACCGGACCTCCTCGATCGCTACTTTTTTTATATTTGGGGTAATTGCAGGATTATCTACCTGTGCGGCATTGGTGGGGGGGCTCTTGCTTTCTCTTTCCAAACAGTGGTCTCAAATGTATGGCGGCGTCCACGAAGGAAAAAGATACATTCCTTTTGCCATGTTTAATATCGGACGCATTGTTTCCTTTGGCGTGCTGGGTGCGGCGTTGGGGGCACTGGGATCAGTTTTTCAACTGACACTGGAATCCACAGCCGTGCTGGTTATTCTTGTTTCGTTGTTAATGGTTGTGCTTGCGCTTCAGATGCTGGGCATTCCCTGGTTTCGTACCTTCAGACTACAAATTCCCCGATTTGCATCTAAATACATCAGCGACGAAGGCAACTTTGCCGGTAAGTATATGCCGTTTATTGCCGGAGCTCTGACGTTCTTTGTTCCCTGCGGATTTACCCTCATGGCGCAAACAGTCGCTCTTGCCACAGGAAATCCCTTTACGAGCGGATTGATGATGGTGGCGTTTGCGTTTGGCACCTTACCCGTTCTCGCCGGAATCAGTTTTTCGAGTCTTAAGCTTCAGCATAATCCGACATTTGCAAGCACCTTTAATCTGGGAGTAGGAATGCTGTTACTGATCTTTGGTCTGTACAGTGTGAATACGCAGATGAATGTACTGGGACTACCCAATACCGCAGATGCACTTCGCGCTGTTACCAGCCCCTCTCAACTAGAGCAGGGAGTCGAGGTTTCTGGACTTGATGCTAATGGCCTGGGTGTGCAACTGGTCGGGTCCGGAGAGACACAATATCAGCAGGTTTATATGAAGGCATCAGGATTTGAGTATTTTCCTAAAACACTTACCTTGAAGGCAGGGATACCGACAAAAGTAAGTATTCAAAATCAGGATGTAATTGGTTGCGCTCAGGCAATGTACATGAAAGGACTCAATCAGGGTATTGTGTATTTAAACACTCCTGAAGCTAATGTGGAGTTTACCCCTCAGCCGGGGACGTACAAGATCAGTTGTACCATGGGAATGGTGGAACCGGTTCTCGTTACGGTGAAGTAACGGGATATTACAAATTTATAAATGACTATGAATAAGTATCTCGCGATTTCGCTTATTATTGTGGCACTGGTTACGGGTATCGGGATTGGATATCTCATCAGTCCCTACTACCAGCAGGAGATGGGAATGAAAGAACAGCAGATGGATCTGGGAGCAGCTGACCGCTGGGTTGACCTCCGGTATATCAATGCAATGATTGCCCATCATCAGGATGCCATCTTACTTGCAGAACAGGCAGAAAATAATACTGACCGTCCTGAGATTATAGAGCTCGCTGCGGCAATTAAAAAAGGAGAGCCGGAATTGATTCAGGAGCTGTATGATCTAAAAAAAACGATGTATAACGATACCTATGTAGTACCGGAACCGACTGTTGCCAACCTCGGGTCAGCTGATAAAAACGCCGACTTGCGCTTCCTGAATGCATTAATTGCTCATCATGAAGCAGGAATTATGATGACTGAGGAGATTCGGGTAAAGTCATCTGATAATCGTATTCTGGATAACGCGGACGCGGTAGAAAATTTTCTCAAAGGAAGTTTGCTCACGTTACGGGAGTGGAGAACCACTTGGTATGACGTGACGGTCCCATCAGTTATTAACTAATTTACATACTATGGTAAAACAAACAGTTGCAGTCAAAGGAATGCATTGTGCAAGCTGTGCATTTAACATTCAGGACCGGATTAGTAATCTGGAGGGAGTAGACGCGTGCGAAGTCAATATCGGGAACGAAAAAGCAAAAATTGCCTATGATCCTGACAAAGTAAGTCTGGAAACAATGGATGCTTCAATTAAAGAACTAGGATATAGTCTGGTACTTCCCAAGTCAGAAACGCCGCATCACGACGATATACAGCATCACCCGGACGGACACGAAACGATGTCTCACGAAGGGATGGACCATTCGGCACATTTGGGTATCGGTCAGAGCAAGGAGGAAAAGCTCGCGGAATTACATGACCAGGAACAAAAGCTGAGCTTTATTTTACCAATCACTATCATGACCTTTCTCTTTATGATGTGGGAGATTGCAGCACAGTCCTTTGTCTGGATACCGCCGTTTTTTGTTCCGCATGGATTGATGCAGATTATTATGCTGGTGCTGGCGGCTGTTGCCCTATTCTGGGTAGGTGGCGCATTTTTAAAAGAAGTCTGGATCTTTGCAAAGTATCGTGTCGCGAATATGTACACGCTGGTCGGCATTGGTACGCTGGTGGCGTTTCTCTACAGTGCCTTTATCGTGTTATTCCCGCCACTGGTACAGCTGCTGAAGCTACCGGAAGCGACCTATTTTGACGTAACCATTGTGGTGATCGGATTTATTTATCTGGGAAAGTACATGGAGACCCGTTCCAAACTGCTGACCGGAGAAGCGATCGAAAAGCTGCTGAACTTACAGGCAAAGACAGCGCTGGTGATACGCGAAGGGAAAGAGATCGAACTGCCACTGGAAGAAGTCGTGGTGGGAGATGTTATTATTGTGAAGCCCGGCGGTCGGGTGCCGGTAGATGGCACGATTACAGAAGGACACTCGTCTGTTGATGAGTCTATGCTGACCGGAGAACCACTTCCGGTTGCAAAAACAACTGGTGATACCGTTGTTGGTGGTACGATCAACAAACAGGGAAGCTTCCGGTTTACCGCAACCAAGGTGGGAGCAGATACCGTTCTTTCCCAGATTATCCGTATGGTAGACGAAGCACAAGGATCAAAGGCACCTGTTCAGGGGCTGGCAGATCGGATTTCTGCGGTGTTTGTCCCGGCGGTGCTGGTAATTGCGCTGCTTTGTCTGATCGCGTGGCTGATTATTGGACCGTTCTTTATGCCGTTTTCGCAGGCTCTATCTATTGCCCTGCTGACCTTTACCGGAGTACTGGTTATCGCGTGTCCCTGTGCTTTGGGGTTAGCAACCCCGACCGGAATTATTGTCGGAACCGGCAAAGGAGCAGAGAATGGCATCTTAATTAAAGATGCAGAAAGTCTGGAAAAACTACATTTAGTAGATACGGTAGTGACGGATAAAACCGGAACCATTACGAATGGAACCCCCACCGTTACCCGGGTGATTTCTACCACGCCTGACTTGACTGAAAAACAGGTCTTATGTATCCTGGCTTCACTCGAAAAAAACTCGGAACATCCACTGGCGGGAGCAGTACTCAAAAAGGCCGAAGAAGAGAATATGCGCCTCCAGTCTGTTGAACAGTTTGAGATCCTCGAAGGAACCGGTCTCAAAGGTACCATCGAAGATACCGTATTTTACGCGGGTAATGCAAAACTGGCAGCAGAACTTGAGGTGACGGTTCCTCATAAACAGTTGGAGGAGCTCGCGTCTCAAGGGGCTACCCCGGTACTGGTAATGAAAAAGAAACATCTGCTGGGCATTATCGGCATCGCAGATACCATAAAAGAGAATGCGAAAGAAACTATCGCTGCACTCCATAGCCTCGGTATCAAAGTGATTATGCTGACCGGAGATAATCAGACGACCGCAAACTACATTGCGTCCCAGGTAGGGATAGATTCTGTAATTGCAGAAGTTCTGCCACAGGATAAGGCCGCTGAGATAAAAAAACTGCAAAAAGCAGGAAGAAACGTTGCGATGGTTGGTGACGGAGTGAATGATGCGCCCGCACTGGCACAGGCCGAAGTGGGGATTGCGATGGCAACCGGAACCGATATTGCGATAGAGTCAGCATCAATTACTCTTCTGCATGGAGATATCTCAAAGGTGGTGCAATCAATCCGGTTATCCCGATTTACCCTGAGTGCCATTAAGCAAAATCTGTTTTGGGCGTTTTTGTACAACATCCTGGGCATCCCGCTTGCTGCCGGTATTTTATACCCGTTCACCGGCTGGCTACTGAATCCCGCGTTTGCCGGACTGGCAATGGCACTCAGCAGTGTCTCGGTTATCACGAACTCATTACGGTTAAAGACAGTAAAGCTTTACCCTGCATGATACAATAGGGGTATGCTGACACGTTTCTTTCTGGTATTCCTGATTATCTACGCAGCCGCGTTAGGGACATCAGTCTACGCGGTGCAAACCAGACCGGCTGCGCATGTCCACTATCACGCCGGTTTTCAGGTATACATAAACGGGAAACTTCAGGACTATTCCAGCTTTATGTATATGAACATCAAGCCGTGTGTAGAGCCGACTGACCATGGCACCTTGACCCCCGAAGAAGAACAGCTGGAAAAAGCTCATCTGCATGATGGCATAGGAGATGTTGTACATGTGCATCTGTCCAACGCGACCTGGCAGGACCTGTTTACGAACATCAAAGTACGCTTCCCGGAAGATATGCCCCTGGAAGCCTACCGGAACGGGGAACGTGTCGACGATCTTCTCAATCAGACCATTCAATCGTACGAATCAGTAATCTTTTTTGTGGGAGATACTCCCAATAAAGAGGAACTGCTGAATCAGCAGGTTACCAAATCACGTATTCTTGAGGCTGAATCACGCAGTGAAACCTGTGGTACATAACAGGATAAAAAAATTCCCGCTTGCCTGAGGTAAGGCCCGCGGGAATTGCAGAGAGGTGAGGTTTGAGATAGGGATTAAGTACAGTGTATGAAGCAAACCATCATAATGCGGTAAGATCTATGTAAAGGATATGTAAGGATGTAATTATGACCACAACACAGCTCCCGGTACCGTTTATTGAAAAACTGGATACGTTTGTTTCTGCAGAGAAACGATCATCTCTTCTTCAGGCATTTTCCAGCCCCAAGCCGCTCTCTCTCAGAGTAAATACGCTCCGGGCAACGCAGCGGGAGGTAGAAACCGCTCTTACACGCACGGGGGGAATCGTGAACTGGATGCCCTGGTATCAACAGGGAGGGTCTGTAACTGGGGTATCCGTCGACCAGCTGACCGCTCTGCCGGAGTATCAACAGGGATTATTCTATATTCAGAATCTTTCCAGTATGATTCCGCCGCTGGTCCTCGACCCGCAGCCAGAAACGACTGTTCTGGATCTCGCAGCAGCTCCAGGCAGCAAAACTACTCAGATGGCGGCACTGATGAACAATACCGGATCCATTCTTGCAAACGATAGCAGTCGGGAACGGTTATATAAACTGCGGGCAAATCTGGAACGGCTCGGTGTCACCAATGTCACGATACAGAACAAGCCGGGACAGCTCATCTGGCAAAAGTATCCGGAGCATTTTGATACAGTCCTACTTGATGCGCCATGCAGTCTGGAGGGCATGTTCCGGACAGACGATCCGGATACCTATACACACTGGTCCCAGAAGAAAGTAAAGTCACTTGCGAAACAGCAGAAATGGCTGCTGCGTGCTGCAATAAGCGCGGCAAAGCCGGGAGCACGCATTGTATACTCTACCTGTACTCTTTCTCCCGAAGAAAATGAGGAAGTAATTCAGTGGATTGTTGAAAAAGAAAAAGAAGCTATTAGAATTCTGCCAATCAATCTGGCAATTCCTCAGCTGGAGCCGGGACTGACCGCATGGAATGGGACATCCTTTACAGAAGATATGAAGCACACCCGTCGTATTTATCCGTCCCCTCAGATGGAAGGATTCTTTATTGCCTTACTGCAGAAGACAACTTCTACTGTCCGTTATCGAATCTGACCGAAGACATAATCTCAAACAGCTGGTTATCCAGTGCGTCAATAGGTTCTTCACTAAAGTACGTTGCAGAGATAGCAAACGATTGACCGTTTGATTTTCCGGTCATCAACCGTTCCTGTAATGTTCTCCCCTGTGTGCCTCGTCTGTCCAGTGGTGGCAGAACTCTTCTTCCCGCACTATACATAACCCGTTTGTTATCTATTGTCAATGTCTTGGTGGTATAGATCGGCGGAACTTCCTGTGGCTCGTAACTCCGGCCATACTCAATCAGGATGCTGGCCGGTTGCGGTGTATACGTTTGTGGTGTCTGGATTAAGACCTGGGTTGTTTCTCCGGTTTGTTTCCGCTGTGCATTCCAGTTGGCCGGTACTCGAACGGTCATCTGCGGAGCGGCAAACACCGTAGAACGGGGCGGCTCCTCCGGGAGTGATCCGGTGCCGGTGTCAGGATCAGTCATCATCATCACATCCTCCGGGACCGTGTTCTCATCAGTCGATGGCACTACAGCAGGAGATGGATTGGTCAGCGCGGTGCGCTGTGACTGTTGCCGGGCAGCTTGAAAGTAGGTTATCAAGCCGGCAATCAGGACGAGTATACCAGCCACAATCATGATTAAGGTTGTTTTTTTCATAGATACTACGTATAAATATAATACACTCTTTGCAGTATAAAATGCACTGGTGTATAAGATTTCCTATGAAAAACTCAACTGAGCTTCATCTTTTTATCGCAGCAGGAATCTGGCTGCTGTTCTCCTTAGGCTTTATTTTCTGGATGCTGACCAGTGCACGGGCGGAACTGGTTGAGACATCCCCGACACAAAAGCAGTCAACACTGGATCGGGAAGAGTTTATCCCTGAAGAAGAACCGGAAGAGATTCCGCTGGTGGAAGAGTTTCTTCCGGTATCAGCGGCGGTCTCATCGTATGAGATCTCTGCCGGATTACCCGTCGCTTCAACTGACGAACCCGTGGTAACCCAGGACGGCCCCCAGCAGACCTATTTTTCGCCGTCTTCGGCGGGCGATGAGGCGTTCAGAAACCCTGATTTATCCAAAGCAACCAAGAGTTTTTCCTCTCAGTGCGGCAGAGAAATTGTGGGGGCATTGCCAGACAACGTCCCCTGTGAATGTATCAGTGATAATGGACTGTTGGAGTATCAGCAGATCTGCGATGACAAAACCTACACCAGTTCAATGATTCCGGATGAAAACGGTACCTACGATGAGCGGATGATTACCTATACACATAATGCAGAATGGGATACCCAGTGTGAATACTTGAATGAAGCAGATTATAAGCGCTCGCTGGAACAGTCAAAGAACTGCACCTACAAGTGTATTGATCGTTCTACCATTCCTCCCGCGGCATCTGTTTCGTTCTAATCTGAGCGGAGCGGTCAACGGTTAGTAGACTTTAACCAACCCCTTTTGTAGTACTCTGGTAAATCCTTTGCGTAAAAAGATCAGTGCCAGACTGAAGTAGATACTATTAAGTCCCAGACAGATCAACAGTTTTGTTCCGTCAACCGTGCCGTTTGCCAGCAGATTTCTCATCTGTTCAAAGACATAGCTGGTCGGGACAGCTCTCGAAATCATCTGTGCCCACGTCGGTAATACATCGATCGGAAAGTAGATAGCAGACAGGGGAGAAATAATCCAGATTACGGTCCAGGCAAACGCCTGTACCTTGGTGCCATACCGTAAAATCAACCCGGAGATGATAAAACCCAGTGTCCAGCCGGAAAAGAACAGCAGGAGAATGAATACCGGAATAAAGTAGCTGAGCTGCAACACATTCACCTGAAACAGGAAAAAGATCAGGAACGCAGAGTAGGTATACGAAATCAGCCCTTTGGTAAAACCGAGCACAATCAGACTGGTGATCCATTCCCAGAAGGTGATCGGTGAGACAAAAATGTTGACCAGATTCTTGTTCCACAACTCCTCAAGCAGCGCCATACTAAAATCAACTTGCGCCCGATAGACCATGTTCCACAAGATAACAGCGGACATAATCGTAAAGACCACACCCTGAAAGTCCGCACTAAAGCGTTGAAAATAGACACTGGTAATACCCCAGATAAAGACATCAAGGGTGATCCAGTAAAAGGTATCGGTTAGCTTATCAATATTCCGGCGCATCATATACAGATGGCGGAGTATCATTGCGTAAATGCGGTGTAGTTTCATACGTGATTAAATAACGTGTTCCATACTGGTCTGTTTCTTTCCTTTTGCCATATGCAAAAAGTAATCCTCCAGATCCGGTTTGTCTATACTAATCTCAAGGAACGAGATCTTGCGACTGCCAATGTCCTGCAAAAACCGGGACAGCTCTTTTTCCTTCAGCTCAATGGTGTATACGGTTTCGTCTGCGGAGAACTGTTTTTTTGTTTCGGCACAATACGCTTCAAGTGCAGCGGTCTGTTCTTTTTTGATTAGTAATCGAACCCGGCAGAAATCCAGACTGCGGGCGAGATTCTCCGGGGTATCATCGGCAATAATCTTTCCGTGATTAATAAACATGACCCGGTCACACACTTCTTCAACTTCCGGCATATTATGGCTGGTAAAGATAATTGACAGTCCATTCTGCTCCCGCTGCGTCCGGATATACGAGCGAACATACGATGCTACTTCCGGGTCCAGACTTGCCGTCGGCTCATCCAGCAGCAGAATTTTTGGCTGATTAATAAATGCCTTAGCTAGATTGACCCGTGTCAGCTGTCCGGCAGATAACTCTGTCAGTTCGTGTCGCTGTAAGCTTTCCAGCCGGAACGCTTCGATTACCTCCTGAACCCGTTTTTTGCGATCAGGGATGTCATATAAATGGGCAGTATAGGTCAAATTTTCCAGTACCGTCAACCCCCAGGGCAAGTTGGTATAGGTTGAAGAAAAGTTCATCTGTTCCAGAATTTCTTCCCGGTGGGCACTAAACTCCTTGCCGAAACAGGTGATAGTGCCAGAGGTAGGCATCAGCACGCCCAGTAACATCTGAATCGTGGTCGTCTTTCCGGCGCCATTCGGCCCGAGTAACCCCAGTATTTCCCCCTCCTCCAGTGCAAAGGATATGGAATTGACGGCAGTAAACTGTTTAAACCGCTTGGTGAGGTTCCGAACGGAGAGGATTGAAGCCATGAAAACCATTATAGCAGAGTAACAGACTGATATGAAGGGCTTTAAGAGGCGTTCATCTGTTCCAGATTTTTTTTGTAGGTTAGTTTCTGAGACATCTCGGTAATTTCTTCTTTGGTAAGCTCTGCCACAACTATGTCAGATGATCGAGCGAGATTGATTGCATCAATATATTTCTTGATCTGTTCGGCATCGGAGTTGTGTAAATAGTTAACTTTTGGAGGGTTCTGTTCATATCCTATTACTTCAAACTCGATTTCCGAGAACATAACTCCCTTCCGTACTATTACGTGGTGTATCTGTTCGACCAGAAATGAGATATAACTGCGGGTAAAAAAGAATACCCCGATTGAGATTACTACCTGATTCCGGTCAACGGTGATCCTACTGGGAAACAGTGTGAACGGAAAAACGGTTTCTGCGGCATGCAGGATCTCATTTAACGATGATGTCATTGCCTCGTACGTAACCTTGGACCGTTTCTGGTTCATTGCCAGCGTTTTATCAACCTCTTCTCCGGCCCCCGGATATGCGTGAATCTCGGTAGGGGCAATGGGAGAGTTGATCTGAACAGATGGCTGGGGAGGCACAACCTGTGGTGCACTCTCAGGTGGCACCGATGCTTTGTTGCTGGGTGCCTGAGGGGCAATCTCCTCATGGTGAGATGGCATACGTCCCAGTATCTGTGGCCGTACGGCTGTCTGTGCGGGTTGCTGAAATCTGCTTCTATCAAGCAACGTAAAGTTTGTTACCATAGCAGTAACTATACCAGAGCCACATAAAGCGAAAAACGATATTATGTAAGAAGCTCGAAAGAAGTTTGCCCAATGGTTTCAGGCAAAGAATCGAGTGTATATGAATACGAATAGGCGCTCATCTGATGTTTGAAGCCGGGGGTACTCATGTCAAATACCGCATGCACAGCCTGGACATCCGCATGGATTTTATCGAGCAAAGAGGTCACCGCTTTTACGGTAATACCTGTCTCCACAATATCGGTGATCAACGCCACCGTTTGTCCAGGTGAGACTGCTTCGGAATGAATAGCAAGATGTGTTTCTGAGCCGGTGATGTCGGTATACACCAGAGAGTAGAGGTCTTCTGAGTTTGGCAGGTGTTTGTAGACCGGAACCAGATCCAGCCCCATTTTATTTGCTACTAGAGCGGCAATAATAAAACTGTTGCCCTCAATACAGACGATCTTTTGAATAGCAGAGTTTCTGAATACACTGACAATTGAAGCAACGGTTTCAGTGAGAAACGACTGCTGCCCGAACAGGTATGGAACGGTGTTCTTAAAAGATCGTCTGGTCATAGCATTAGAGTACAATCGAAAGGGTAAAGGCAATTCCCATGATGACTACTCCCATGATGGTCGCGTTTATTACGAGCGGTGCCACTTCGCGAAAGATATACATCATATGTACGATTAATTAGTAATTTACTCGTAGTATATGAAAGGAGGCTGTGAATCGTTGTGATTCACACAGATTCGGAGCGTATTTTTTTGACGAATACCGGATGGATTTTAAATACCTTATTATGGTACTCTATCAGCTTAAACCCTATTTTTTTATTTATGATAAGGGAGGTGTCATAAATAGTTCTCCATTTGTTTTCAAATCCATCAAACCCCAGTTTCTCCATCAGTTCGTCCTGTTGCCATTCCTTTTTGGGGTGGTCAAACATAGCTTTGCAGAGATAATACTGATTCGTATCAGTTGGCATATGAATAACCTGCAGGTTATCTATTACCAGATCACCACTGCGTTTATGAAACACAATGCTTTGTGGCAACGTGGAGTTGGTCGGCGGGAAAAAGATCTCTGATAATTTACTCTCTCTGTGGGCATTGAGATACCTGGTAAGCAGGAGTGCGGTAATGATACTGGTGATCAATCCGATGCCTCCATAAATAATCAGGGACTGAATCGCAGTAATAACTAAAATCCGGAGTGACTTTCCGGTTGTCACAATGCCGATTGCGTCGTTCTCCCGGGTACTCAGTATTCGCGAGGTAATCAAAAAGTGTTCTCCGGTAATTTCATCCTGAATAATTCGTAAAGAAGATGAAGAGTTGATTTCGTTTAAGACATAACTGGGGTCGATTGAGATCGGAATTCGACCATTGTTTGCGACAACACGATTAAATTTGGTTACTACCTCAAACGAAATATCATAGGGTAACTGGCGCAGATCAAACTGGGAGATATCGAGTGTCCCGTTGGATACAGTTATCCCCGCTGCAATCTGCTCGCTCGTAGCCTGAAGCTTCTGGTCTATCTGGGGCAACGAGCCTGCTGGTGGCTGATAGGATGCTACCACAATAATCCCTTCTACGGTCGAATCATACACAATCGGTTTACTGATAATACGCCATTCTTCGCGGGTAGAGGTAGTGATGGTAGTAGGTTCCTGATAAATGCGAAGGTTCTTAAAGTCAGATGAGTCCAGATATCCCGCTATAGGCCGGTTCCGTTCGATAACAAATCCGTCAGCGGTTATCAGGTACAGTGGATCGCTAAAGCCACTTGATCCGTGGGGATGAGGGGTAAGAATATCGGCATTGTACTGCGATATATTCCATTGTCCATTCGTGTAGGTAATACTCGACTCGATGCGCTCAAGCAACTCGTTTGATGCCATGGTCAGCTGGCGTAACGAGGTTATCCCTTGCAAGACGATAAAAAATAAAACCGGAATCAAACTGAGTAGAAAGACCAGAAAAAAAAGTTTGACAAAGATATTCCGGAAGGTCCGGGAAAGAAATGGGGAAAAGAAAAGAGGCTGTTTCATCGGTACATCCAATTATAGCGCCTTTTTCCAAAAAGAGACGAGATGATGCTGTTTTAAATAGTTTGTTGCGGTAATTGTAGGTAATTGAAAATATCGGTAGGCAGTGATATACTATGAGCCATAACCCGTATTGGAACGGGTGTCTAGTGGAGGTTTTTCCCGATGAAAGCGTTCGAAGGATCGTCGCCGGCCCTCATGCTGACCACCGACCCCCAAATGATGCTTCGCATCCTTGGCGGGGAGGTACCGCCTGAGTTGTGCACGGTGACCTACCAGGGGGAGAACTACACGCTCTTGGCCGTGACACACCGCGGCCGGCTGGGGTACCGGGAGCTGGGGACGACACCTACCAGCTCGTGGTCGAGACCGTCGAGGATCCCACCAGCATCGACCTGGAGCTGGACAACCCGCTGCGCGCCAACAACTCGTTCGCCCGGAGCTCTTATCGGCCCATGAGGGGCGCCGGCGAGCTGAGGAACCTGGAGAGCAACGAGAATTCGCGCTTCAGGGGTCGCGCGACCATCTTCTCCAGCACGCGGCTCCAGCAGCAGCACGTCGCGCACATCAGCCAGCTGAAGTTCCGCATGCTGGCCCTGATCAGCATGATCAAGTGCCCCTGCGGCAGCGCCTGGATCAACCCGTCGGCGCCGGAGGGCCTGCGGACCATGGCGCTGGAGCTCGGCCTGACCCACTATAGCGTCGCCGAGATGCCGGAGTGGTTCCGGACCATGCTGCGGCTGCTCATTAGCAGGGCGATCGAGCACCAGGAGCTGACCGTCGACCTGCGCAGGATGGACAGCAAGGTCGCCGGCTTGCGGTCGGCGTCCGGGGACTATGTCACCCAGCGTCAGCGGCTCCCCCAGTAGCCGCATCTATCCGACACACAGCAGGAGGACACCCCAATACGGAAGCTGGCGCGAGGAATCCCCTCGCGCCAGATTCCAACTTTCTCAACTCAGTTTTCTTCACCCGGCAATCCGCATAGTTCTTACGATCTACATCACGTTTCTTTAACCAGCTTTCTTATAGACTGAGTAGGATGTATCAATCAAGAATTACTTATTTATGTATCGAAAAGGGGGTGCACCAACATGGCTGAAAATAAAAAAGGAGGGCTGGGAGCAATGGTTGCCGGTATTGCGGTAACAGCTGCTGCTGCGTATCTCTCTAAACCGGAAAACCGCCAGAAAGTGAAAGAAACTGTTATGGGGGTAAAAGATAAATTGATGGCAAAAAAACAGACGGAGAAAAAAAGTCTGGAAGCAAAAAAAGTAGAAAAACTACCTGCATAAGTACCGAGGAGCAGAGGGATGTAACATCCCTCTGCTCAAGGGCTGAATCTGCGCGGTATTAATAGTTTTTGTTAAAGCGGTTGCTGTTATTACGAAAACGGCTATCGTTTGAGCGAGGAGAAGATGACTCTCGTGGCTTAGCTTCTTTCACCAGTAAGGATCGGCCTTCAAACTGGGTTTCGTTCAGCGATGAGATTGCATTTGCGCACTCTTTATCCGATGACATCTCTACAAAACCAAAGCCTCTGCTTCGTCCGGTATCATGATCCATGATAACTTTTGCAGACTGTACCTCTCCAAATTGAGAGAATAAACTGCCTAACTGTTCATCCGAAACACTGTACGCAAGACCTGCAACAAAGATTTTTTTTGCCATATTGATGGAAAATGAATAATAAAACAAAGAAGATGAGTATCTACCAAAAAGCAAGAATAGAAAAACAAATTCAAGGAAAGGGAAAAACCCGATTACTCTATTGTAACACACGATCTGTCACTAATCGTCAAAAAAAGAGATAATTGAAACAACAGACCACTCTAGTAAATATCCTATAGTACTTGACAAACAGGAATGCCTATGATATAGTTACTAATATACCGAAAACCGGTACAACAACTATATGTCATTTTCACACCGTGGCCATAGACATGGTCGCAACAACCACCATAACCGAAACAACAATCAGAGACGCCCCATGGGCAATCGTCCTAAACAGAAGATCCCTGATCCCTTACCAACCCACTTGCTGATCAAGAAAGCTGATCCTGTAGTACAAGAAGAAATCTACGTCCCAAAGCATACCTTTGCCGACTTTCCGGTTCATCCACAACTGAAACAGAATATCGTCAATAAAGGCTATGTTACCCCGACCCCGATTCAGGACCAGGCAATTCCCGAACTGCTGGATGGCCGCGATGTAGTGGGTATTGCCAATACCGGAACCGGTAAAACGGCAGCCTTCTTAATCCCCAGTATCAATAAACTGATCTCTGACCGTTCAAAAAAGATTCTGGTTATTACGCCAACCCGCGAATTAGCCGCGCAGATTCAGGAAGAAGCCGACTCGCTCATTAAAGGCCTGAATCTCTACTCAGTGCTGATTATCGGAGGAGTTGGCATGTTCCCGCAGAAAAAAGCGTTACAGAGACGTCCGCAGATCGTGATTGGTACCCCGGGCCGCTTAACTGACTTACAGCAGCAGGGAGATATCCGATTTAACGAGTATCATACCATCGTGCTGGACGAAGTTGACCGTATGCTGGAGATGGGATTTGTACAGCCGGTCAGCCGTATCATCAATCAGCTGCCACAACAGCGTCAGTCGCTGTTTTTCTCAGCTACTATGACTCCCGAAATTGAGCGCATCATGCACTCGTTTATGAAAGACCACGTTACCATCTCCGTCAAAAAGCGTGAGACCAGTAACAACGTCGATCAGGACGTAGTCCGGGTGCAGGGACGCGATAAGATTGAAGTACTCGACGAAGTATTGCGCAGCCACGGATTTGACCGCGTTATCGTCTTCGGACGTACCAAACACGGTATCGATAAGATCGAACGTATCCTGGCCAAAAAAGGTCATTTAGTAACCGCTATCCACGGAAATAAGCGTCAGAGTCAGCGTATTCGTGCGCTTGACGACTTTAAGAACGGCCGTGCCGTGATTCTGCTGGCAACCGATGTTGCCGCCCGCGGTCTGGATATTCCCAACGTCTCACACGTGATTAACTTTGATCATCCTGCGACGTACCAGGAGTATGTGCACCGTATCGGTCGTACCGGACGTGCCAACAAGAAGGGTGTGGCACTGACCTTTGTGGAGTAATGCTGGCGGTTTACCGCCGTTGCCGAATCGATTTTGGCCGGATTTACAATCCGGCATAAAACTCTGTAATCCAGCTTCGCTGGAAACAGAGTCCAAAACAACTTGACGTGCGGCGGGGCGGGGGGACACGCACGGAAGCACGTAATTTTTGCGCGCACTATGATATACTCTATTTATGAAAATGTTTCTTCACTGTTCTTGCTGTACCTGCTTGGGAGAATAAATCCTCCCCGAAAACCTTCTTATATATTTTTTTCTTGTAATATGCAAAAACAGATTAGTCAGGACAAACATACGATTACTTCCGTAGTTACCCAATATGTTCGCAACCTTTTAACAGAACAAAGTAACAGTGCTCGAAATGTAAAACAAGCCTTATCCACGCTTGATTCCAATCAAGGGTGTCCCTGTTAACACATACCTATCAGAGCTCACACGTCTGGGCTTTACATACACGCCACACCAGTATACTGCTCTTCAACTGCGGCTGGGATTTATACGGGCTGCCTATCCAGCACCTGAGCCAGTTTCAACCGCAATGCCTTATGGTAAGGGCCTTACCCTTGAGAAAAGTGGAGATACTCGGAATATATTTCTCTCTAAACTTACAGATTTTGTGCATTCCCTCCCACCATTTCCAGCAGTCCCGGTTCCTAAAGAGACAATTTCCCTTATGGGAAACTTGCCATTGGTACCAATTCACATACATGACAGTATAGAGTTTGTTGACCCCTATTTACAGGGAAAAGTAAACAGTATATGGACATTTGATGTTACCAAAAACCCGGGACTCAGCATTAAAGATGTGATGGCACGACAGATGATTGAAGATGCCCGCCAAAACGGAGCCCTGACACATGGCATGACAATAGTTGAAGCTACTTCCGGAAACACAGGTGCCGGGTTAGCTCTTGTAGCTGCCTACTACGGTTACCGGACCATTCTGATACTGCCCGATAAAATAAGCGAAGAGCGTATAGAGCGCCTCCGAAAGCTGGGGAGCCATGTAATTGTAACACCGACCAACGTGGAGCCAAGCCACCCTTTAAGCTACTACTCTATCCGTGACATGCTTGCAACACTCCCGGGTATGTGGGTAGCTAGTCAATACGATAACCTGGCCAACCGTAAGGCTCACGAGCTCATTACCGGACCGGAAATCTGGGAACAAACCCATGGCAAGGTAACAACAGTTATTGCTGCTGCGGGAACTGGAGGAACAATCTCCGGGATAGGCCGCTACCTAAAGAAACAGAATCCTCAAATTAAAATTATTGGGGTTGACCCTGTTGGAAGTATCTTGTATCTGCTAAAACAAGGGAAATCTATTAGAGAAGTACAACATCTGGCCCACTCGTACGATCTTCAGGGTTTTGGCGAAGACATCCATCCGCAGAATTTTGATTTCGACGTAATCGATACGTTTATCCGCGTAAACGATGCCTCCGGTTTACAAATGACCCGGCTCTTGGTTTTTTTGCCGGACAATCTTCGGGGGCTGTGTATGCAGCACTATTGGAGGCAGTTCAAACTGGCCTGGTGAACAACTCAGACACCGTGGTTACTATTTTCCCGGATACCGGTATACCGTACCGGAACGATATATTTTCCGATATCTGGCTGGCCTCAAAAGGGTATTCACTTTATTAATTTATTTATTTGTATGAAACACAAAACTCATGCTTTGGATCGCGTGACAAATTCTCAGTCTATGAATCAGAAGCGCACTCAATCACTTGTGCAAGGTTTTTCCACTCAGCTCTTGCATTCAGGATATACTCCTTCTAAAGATTCAGGCGATGTTATCCCACCAATCCATATATCGACTACTTTCCGGTTCGGGAATAGTGGCGGCTATGATTATTCCCGTTCTGGTAACCCCACCCGTGCGGTATTGGAACAAACACTGGCGGTATTGGACACAGCGGCTTATGGGCTTGCGTTTAGCTCCGGCTCTGCAGTATTAGCAACTATTGTTGCAGTGCTACAACCAGGCGAAAGTATCCTTTTTTCTTCAGATGCATATGGAGGTACCTACCGCTATATTGTGAATGTTGCACGAAAGCAAGGTATACCGTACCATATAACCGATTTTACGAAGCTAGACCGGGTAGAAGAAGAATTGGGAAAAGGAGGCATCAAACTGGTATGGGTAGAAACACCCACCAATCCACTATTAAAAGTTACCGATATTCAGAAGCTGGCGGATATAACGCATGCGCATGGTGCACACCTGATAGTAGATAACACCTTTGCGACCCCCATTTTGCAACAGCCACTGGTGCACGGCGCTGATATTGTGGTCTATTCCACCACGAAATACATGAACGGCCATAGCGATGTGGTAGGCGGTGCCCTCACAACCAGCAACCAGGAGTTGTATACCAAACTCAAGTTCCTGCAAAATGCAATTGGAGCAATCCTTTCACCTTTTGATTCGTGGCTTACCTTGCGAGGGTTGCGGACGTTAGAACTGCGCATGCAGCGCCACACCGAAAACGCCGAAGCAATAGCAAAGTTTCTCTCCACTCACCAGAACGTAAAAGCAGTGTATTACCCTGGTTTTGCCAATGGGCAACCAGATGCAAACAACACAGAACTACAAGAAGCAGCGCGAATTGTCAAAAAACAAATGAAGCACCCTGGGGGCATGCTTTCGGTAGAACTGAAAGATTCTATTGATCCTCAGCAGTTTATTCAAAAGTTGAAGTATTTTCCACTAGCCGAAAGTCTAGGAGGTGTGGAATCGCTTCTTGACCACCCCGCCAGCATGACGCATGCCTCAATACCACCAGAAGAACGAAAGAAAATCGGGCTTTCGGATGGTTTGTTCCGCATATCTGTGGGCATCGAGAACAAGGAGGATCTTCTTGCAGACCTTGCCCATGCCCTTCAGTAACGAAGGGCATGCGGCCCAGCTACAACTTTTGTTTTCATCATCAAAAGCTAGATTATTCTTTCAAATTTCCATAACGACGTATATTTTCTAGCACAATGGAGATTGCATATAATAAAGCTTTATCCTTACTAGGATGTGCTTTCTTTTTAATCTCTTCAACAATCTTTTTTACTTGTCCATGAATTCGGGTAACCTCATCTGAAGTCCCGTCAGCAATTAAATATGCCCCTGTCATACAACCAAACGTTCCTAATTGCAGGTAATGGTCTGGATACCGGGCATTATACCCCTTTTCAATATGCTGAGATAACACATGTGAAACAAGCGGTGGAAAACAATATTGAGTATTATTTCCCTCTATACGCGGCTGCAATAGTCGTAAATCTGATACAATCCACCGATCTCTTTTAATAAGTTTTGGAGGAGTTATATCAACGATGCTAATACCCTGTGTGAGAACCTCTTTAATAATCTCGCCCGCTCGTATACCTGAATGGAAATTGTACTGCCCACACTCTGCTGCAGAAGAAAAAGGCACGGGATTGCCGTCTCCTAGATATTTTTTCATTATAGTAAGACCATTTTCCACAGCCTGTGTAAGTAGGTTAATATCAAGCTTCCCAAAGCTCGTAATCCGAAACCCAAAATTATTTTCTGCATATACATAGGGAGAAATATCAACAATGGAATCTGTGGACTCTCCTGACAATTCTGTATACTGAACCCGAATGCTTCCTGTCTCGTGACTGAAAGCAAAGGAATGTTCAATAGAGTGAATTCCTTGATGAAATGCATCAGATTGAATACGATTAGCATCGGTACTCATCGAAAAAAAATAGACACTTGGCGAAACAAGCTCAGATGATTTAATAACATTATCTACCGAAATCGTACCACCTGTCATTACAGTATGATCTTTGTTTTTTGATTCAGCTCGTTTTGATATGGTTATCATATATATTTTTTAGATTATAAATGGAATAAGCTGCCAACTTTCTCGCTGGTAATTTATATACTGCGATCCAAAAGCTTTTATTAACATCTGTTCCTCAAGAAAAATTCTATACTGATAAAACACCATAGATAACACTATGATAAGTGTACTTGAAATTATATTTTGAGTTAGTATGGCAAATCCAATCTGAATAAGGAGTGATCCCGTATATCCCGGATGTCTAATAATTTTATAGGGACCTTCTCTCACAAGCTGGTGCTCTTTTTGAACTCTGAGCGTGCGAGAATAATATTTACCCAGACTATATATAGACCAATGATGAAAATAAATGCCTATTACCATACTTCCTATTCCCAAAAAAAGGAAATATGTCGGTAATTGAATGGTGCCAAAATGAATAAAATGAAAACCTGGAGTAAGCAAAGTAAAGACCATTAGTGAGTACAAAAGAATACTGCTTCCCTTATCGTAGACACCCCTTTGCATTGTTCTTGCTTCAGTTCCTTTTCTTCGCATTTCACGAATAAAAAAATTACTTATATAGAGTATGTACCCGACAAAAATTGAGATGTAAAACATGGAATTTAAAAAAAATATAAAGAAGGTTATCTGGAGAGATCAGAGACTCTCCGAGGAAGTACAGCAACAGATTTCAATCATATCCATACAAACATTATATCTTAAACTACAAGTATGTGTGTAGAATATTTATATGTCAAAAATAAACGCAAGTTGGCATAAAGCTAACAAAATGCCAAAGAACCCTACACTTGACCAGCGTGTAGAGTGGCATATGGCTCATGCAAAGAACTGCCAGTGCCGACCATTACATGGAAAAATTCTGGAGGAGATACAGAAGCGAGAGCTGTTCTCTAAATAAGAGAGATAGAACATATATTAGTTATATTAGTAAGAAAAAATTCATCAGCGAACCGATACTCCGCATCCCTTCGCTCGACAACCATAAAAAAAAGACTCCCGTGCGGAGTCTTTTTTTTATGCTGAGCGTGCCGGACTAGACCCTTGTAATCCTGTAGAGCGTGTTTTGCTGTTGAGGCTAAATGAGACATTTGAGACAGTATAAAAAAGGGGTGTCTTGATTCGTAGCTATTATAAAATAACCCACGCTTCTCTTTTTTAGATTAATTAAATCTTATTCTGAATTGCTATTGATAATTACTTATATTATGATGCAATAAAAATCCCCTAGCTAATCGGGCTATGGGGTGGACTAACATGGAGGTGTCCTGTGAGAGCACGCGTGCTCAAGCCCGTCCTCATGTTGGCTCTGCTGGTAATGCTGGCACTCACGGCTTTGCCGTCAGCCAGTCCAGTAGAGGCAGCCACGCGGTACTGTCGGAGAGGTGACTCGTTCGGTCTCATCAACCAGAACGGCTGGCACAGCTACGTGCAGTTCAACGTCGGCTCGACCGCAACGCGTCGTGGCTCGGGGTGGGATGTGAACCCCAAGCGCGTTCGCATCGTCCGGACGAACATCATCTTGAACGTCAGCCTCTGGCCAGTGGTCAGTGGGTCGAGCTACGTTCGGGCCGGTGTTCAGGGGGATGGCCTCGTGGCCCTCGGGCGCCCTGACCAGTTTACCCTTTGCTGGAACCAGTAGACCTGTACAGGTACTAAAGGGAAAGCAGGCGGATCTCTTGAGTCCGCCTGCTATATACTTTATAATTAATTCACCATGAAAAAAGAAAATAATAAATCGTTACTTTTCGGTACAAAATTTACATTGTCATACTTTGGCATTACATTGAGCATTCTAACCATATTGGTTGCGACCCTCTTCATAATGTATAAATGGTTTCCCTCTGGTGAACCAGAACTCTTTCCTCTATCGGATACAAGTGCTATCTACATGGTAGAAAAGGATACAGAGGGATTTTACTCAATAAAATACTCTGGTAAGCAGAACGTTATTGCAGATCACGCATATGTTATTTCTACTCCAGTGGAATTATCCTCTTTTGAAGGCAAACCTGTTGATATTTCCGGTGAATTTATTTCTGGAAATAAACAGTGTATTCAAGATAAGTGCGTTACCTTATCCAGTAATTGGTTAGGGGTTAAAATCAATTCGATTATATTAAAATAGATCGATATTTTCACATTAATTGTTTTCACTATACAAATTATTGTATAGCTCTATGTACAAAGAATGAGCTAATTGTATTCCCGCTTCAAGCGTTGCTTCATTTATTTCAGTTTGACGTCCATGAACTAACAGATTTCGAATCCATCTTATTGCTTCCAGTTGTTTAACGCCATTATCTGTTAATAAGTCGTTCTTCCTTAGCTCCTTTGTTAAATTCATTACATTAACGTTGTTTGGGATATCCTTAGCAAGCCAGACTGTGGCAAATATACGCAGTAGTCTTTCTATCTCAAATGCAAGCGCTAAAAAGTTACCTTGAGCTGTATCCATCAACTGAAGTGGTGCTTGTTTTTCTGCCTCATCAAGTTTTCCTTTATTAATAGATACTTCTTTATCAACAAAAGCTTTTTTTCCCTCTAGTTGTTTAATGTCTTTCTCGGTTTTCCCCTTTAGCCCCCAAAAATCAAATTCTTTTAAGTCGGAAAAAAGAGATAAAAGCAGAATCATCAGTAAAATGGCAAGTTGACTATTTGATATATCAACACTAATCACAACAGAGTAAATCAAAACCGTTATTAATAACAGCCAAGAAATTATTTTCATATTATATGATAGTTAAAATTTCCAGTTAGAGAGAAACCTTAGAACCAAAACTTTAGATACCCAAGCATTCCAGGCTACACAAACAACCTCTTTTTATATTTAAGTAGTGCTTCGGTCTGAGTACAGTCATGCTGCCCAGCAGGGATTCGAACCCCGATAAACTGGTTCAGAGCCAGTTGTCCTACCATTAGACGACCGGGCATGGCAGAATATGAAAGTTAATTATATCGCATCGGTCCCCTCATAGCAATCCTATCTCTTCTTACGGATTTCTCTTCGTTTATTGACGTCGTATGATGCATTACGAGAGTATTATGATGAGTAATTACCATTTATCTAACTCTATGAACGATATTTTTGAACTGAAACAGAAATTACTCAAGTCACAGCAGACAGAAGAAGCTTTTCATATGCATACCTTATATGAACATCATGTTCTGGCAGGGGAAGATTCGATGGGATCACCCTTTCGCAGCCATGAGCATTCCAGCCCGATGATGATGCCAAACACCGCCGGCACCAGAAGGACATTCTGCTGAAGTGTCAGCCAGTAATGATCCATCATGCCGGTAATAAACACGACGGCAAAACAATACTGAAACATCCGCTGCTGTATGAGCCACACAAACGGCTTGTACAGTAGTGCGATGATCGCTCCACCGCCCACTACTCCCAGCTCCGCAATAAACAGCAGTACGATATTGTGTACCGGCTGTAAAAAGAAGGTCGGATAGGGTATCGGAAACGCATGTTGCGCAATCAGATAGTTTCCCGGACCTACTCCCAATAATACATTCGAGCTGATAATCTGAAAGGCTGAATCCACCAGCCACAACCGCTTCTCAATATTCAACGGGTCTCCTTGACTGGAAGAGAAGATCCAGGCTAGTACCACCAGCGTCAACGCGCGCGATATGCCACAGATTTTGCATTTCCCCTGAATCAGCACATTCATAAAGATCATCAGGTTGAGCGCGGCAAAGGTAATGATGGCAGTCTTGGAAAACGAGAGCAGAATCAACAGCATACAGATAGCGAGCAAGGCACCGCGCATCCGGAAGTATGTTTTCGCGTGCGGCCAGGTTAAGAAGAAGACGTAGACCAGGAGATAAAATCCGGCTAACGAATTGGGATGGGAAAAGGTACCATAGGGGCGCAAAAAGAGCTTGCCCGCCAGTGAAGCCCGGGCCACATCAGGGGTGGAGAGTGTCATAGCACGCTCACCAAACCAGTAGAACAGTCCCTGGATAGATGCTTTCTGAACAATCTGCATGATCACCAGGAGCAGTTCAAAACTTGCCCCTATCAAAAATGCCGGTACCGCAGTCCGGGTAAGTAATTGGGGATTGTTCCGGGCGTACTCAAACAACACTGCCCCTACCAGCAGTACTTCCAGCGATTTTAGTATCCGGTACATCCCGATCAGAATATTAAGCGACAGTACCGCACTGATCAGCACAATCACCCCTACCCAGAGGAGACGTCTCTCTTTGAGCAGGCGGATTGCTGCCGGAGCATGGAGCACGATTAACGCACCTGCCACTAGATCGGTCAGATAGAGTGCTGGTGCAAGGTAGTCGACGCGAATACCGGAGAGAAAGCTGTACGGCAAAAAGAAAAAGGTTCCCAGTTGAGTTGGCAGCAACAACAAAAACAGGAAGAGCACGATCACACGGAGTCGCGGTAGCAAGTTGGTCAATGGAGTCAGGTTCATCACTGGCATTATACCTGGTTTTACCGGTGATAGCAGAAAGGAAATACGACCATAGCCCCTGATGACAACGAAAATGATATAATTAGGGTATGAACAGCAACATCCTATTCATTATTGCCGGTATTATTGCTATTGCGGTCGAGGTTATTATTGGTGCAGCCACCGGATTCGAGCTGTTGGTCCTGGGCGTGATCATGGTGATCGGCGGCGCAGTCGGGATTGCATTTAACTCGTTTCAAATTGCTCTGCTTACATCCGCAATTCTGACGATTGGCTACATTGCGATTGGACGCGGTTTTCTCAAAAAATCACTCAGTATCTCCACCAAAGCAACCAATGTGGATGCCGTCATCGGCCAGCATGGGATCGTGACCAAAGCAATCTCTCCGTCCAAAGCCGGACAAGTAAAACTGGGGGATGAAGTCTGGCGTGCAACCGCGGAAAAAGAGATAGCAGAGGGAGCTAAAGTGACTGTTGTGTCAGTCAGTGGCGTGACAATTACGGTCAAATAAGGTATACTACGGTATATGCCATTTTTGATCCCTATTGCGATTCTCGCAATTATAACCCTCTTTGCCTCCGTTAAAATCGTTAAGCAGTACGAAAAAGGTATCGTTCTCCGTCTGGGAAAATTCAAAGAAGTCATTAATCCCGGCCTGAATTTTGTGATTCCGTATATCGAGACGCTTATTCATGTGGATTTTCGTGAAAAGGTGATTAATGTTGACCCCCAAAAAGTGATTACCAAAGATAACGTCAGCGTCACGGTTGATGCGGTTGTCTATTACAAAGTGGTTGATCCGGTCAAAGCTGAGTTCGAAGTCGAAGACTTTGATACTGCAGCTACCACCCTGGCACAGACCAACCTGCGTAACCTGATCGGTGATAAGTCTCTGGATGAGACCTTTGTTGCCCGCGATATCATCAACACTAACCTGCGGGAAGTGCTTGACGAAGCAACCAATGGCTGGGGTGTAAAAGTGACCCGTGTCGAAGTGCAAAAGATCGAGCCACCTCCAGAGATTACCGAGGCAATGAGTTTGCAGATGAAGGCTGAGCGGGAAAAGCGTGCCGTTATTTTGCAGGCTGAAGGTATCAAGCAAAGTGAGATAACCAAGGCAGAAGGTCAGCGCAATGCTGAGATTCTGGAGGCAGAAGGTGCCGCACAAGCGCAGATTCTGCGTGCCAATGCAGAAGCAGAGGCTATCAAGCAGGTTGCAGAAGCAGCTAATAAATACTTTGATGATAAAGCCCAGGCCTGGCGACGAATGCAGGTGTCTGAAGCCGTACTTGCCGAAAATACCAAATTTATTATTCCTTCCGGATCTGAAGTGGTCAATGTGTTGAACATGGATGATAAGGGAGGCGTTCTTCCGATTAAAAAGTAAAAAAAGCAGGTGAGAGTCGTGCGGGAAGCCGCAGACTCTCTCTGCGTCCTCCCGCACTGATTGTGTTGGTACTGATCGAGGCCTGACCTAGTTGCCGGCCGGCGCCTTCGGCTCGTAGAGCCGCAGGTAGTGGTACCAGTACATCAGGCCCAGAATGGCGTACCCGGTCAGCGCCCACCAGGGCAGCGACATGAACAGGGCCAGCACGAAGACCGCGACGAAGTAGACGAATTCCATCGCGCCGCGGCGGTTGGTGGCCGTCTGTGGGTCCACCGTCACCATGGTCATCACCGTGATCAGCAGACCGACGATGAACGTGACCAGGCCGGTCACGGGCGAGCTGAACTCCTGGGTCGACGCGAACAACACTGCCCACTGCACCAGCCGGTAGGGCACCGGCGAGAACCGGGAGATGTCCAGCACAAAGTCCCAGACCCTGTGCCCAAACACACGGATCACCTCCTGAGGCCCTGGCTCGACGGGCTGGATGGGTGCCTGATCCACACCGGCTCCCACCTGTTGGTCTTCCCTTGTCGTCACGACTCATTCCTCCTACTCTGCATGTTGCCACAACAATCCGTAGCATATATTGTACCTGTTCCTGCTATAATAACAACATGAAAATACCTAACAAAACCTGGCTTCGCAACTACGAACCCGTAGAAGAAGTCGAAGCAGGGATTGTTCTGACCGGCGCAGAAGCCAAGTCTCTGCAACAGGGACGCGGCAAACTGGAGGCTGCCTATGTGAAGATCTCACGAGGCGAGGCCTGGCTCCGTAATATGGAAATTTTCCGATACGAATACGCGGCTGCACTGGAGTACGATGCCTTTAGACCGCGTAAACTGCTCCTGAATAAAAAAGAAATTCTCCGTTGGGAAACCAAGATGGCTTCGCAGCCGGGGTTGACCATTGTCCCTACTGCCTGTTACTCCAAAGGAAATAAAATCAAAGTAACTATTGCGCTGGTAAAAGGTCGTACCGATACACAGAAACGAAAAGTAGAGAAAGCCAAAGAAGTAAAACGAAAGCAGGAAAAAGAGGTAAAGGAATATATGAAAAAGTAACAGTTGGATGTTGAAGCGGCACCCGGGTGTTACCAGGCGCCTTTTTTTGTGCCGTCGCGGAAGTGAGCAAGAAACCAGGTTTGTCCGTGCGCTATCTCACGCTGGACCGGTGATGGCTAACGCTTCATTTGGGCGTCCTTCGCCCTGGCCGCCAGGCGCGCGGCCGCCTCTCTCGCATTCTCCGGTGAGCGGTAGACCCTGCGCCACACGAAGTGCTTGCTGTTGAACAGCGCCTCCATGATGCCCACCAGCGTGTAGGCCAGCAGCAGCGGCGAGCCCAGCGGCAGGCTGAGCAGGATGCCCGACCAGAGGATGTAGCGCTTGTGGACGGGGTAGATCACCCCGATGCCACGGAACGGCGCGGACCACCCCAGGGGCGTGTAGCCGAAGCTCTTGCCGGGCCGGGCCTGCCGCCACGCCGCCTCGTTCAGGCGGACGCCCAGCCAGAGCATGCCGTGCACCGCCATGATAACCGTGGCGCCACCCAGCACAATGCTGCCGATGAAGTGGTTGGCCCGGATCCAGTTCCCCACGTTCAGGTAGACGGTCTGGACCGCGTCCCCGGGCATCACGCGCGCCAGCAGCGGGAAGGTGACCGGCGCCATCCACCAGACCAGCACCACGGTCAGCGCCGCGTAGTACACGCTCATGGCGCGGAGCCGCTTATAGCGGTCCTCCTCGATAAACTGGTTCCGGTACGACAGCAGCCCGAGGCGGGTGCCGTACAGGATAGTTGCCAGACCCAGCGAGAGATGGGTCTGGAGCGCGGTGTTCCCGAGCAGATAGTCGTACAGGGCCATGGCCATTCTCTGTGCCTGTTCCATACCGTTCCTTCGGTATTCCTGTTGCCGGTTTGCACTATATGCATTCCGGACGGCCTATATGTATTTATATTATATCATAATATATCAAAATAGGCCAGTTATTCCAATAATGATCAGGTAGAACGCGATCAGATAATTCAGGAAACGGGGAAAAACCAGAATCAAAATGCCAAAGATAAGAGAGATAATTGGATCAAAACCGGTGACAGACAGATTCATAGGATTAGAGAATGAGTAATGATGTTATTACACCATAGAGATATGAAAGTGAGTTGTAAGAGATGTGAGAAAGTGATAAGAAGACATGGGCAGAGAGGGGGTGCCCCCTCTGCCCTTCGAACTCCCCGTCTCCACAGACTGACTACCGGTAGAGCAGTCGGCCCCAGATGCGGGTGAACAGGGACACCCCCAGGAAGACCAGCGGCAGGGCGCCGCCCAGGAGCAAGCCGACCACGAAGAGCGGCAGCTGGATCCAGACCGGCATCAGGCAGCTGCCCAGACCGATGGTCAGGCGCCAGAGTGGCACCTGCGCGAAGCCGTTCGGCGTGTAGCCCATGCCCAGGCTTGAGCCTTGCATGTTGAGCACCGCCGAGACCAGCGCACTGCCGCCCAGCGCGATCACCATGGTGGACAGCAGACTGGTGAGCGCCACCTCCATGCTGAACGCGTAGACGAAGGCGTCGTAATGCACCGCCGTCTGCGGCAGCCAGCGGTAGGGCAGCAAGGTGTAGCGGCCGATCAGGGCCAGCACACCCATCGCTGCCATGCAGTAGAGCACGATCTGCATCCCGTTAAAGATGTGCTTCTTCTGCCGCAGGTGGTCCGAGAGGTCCGCCGTCAGCGTGTTGCTGCTGTACGCGCGGGCGCTGACGGTCATGCGCAGGTACGCGATCTGCAGCAGGATCAGCACCTCAACTCCCAGAAATCCGAGTTCCATAGAACCTCCCGCTGAATAGGGTACGTTGTGAGGATATTATATCCTATAGAAGTTTATAATTCAATTATGGATGGTAAAGACAGCCTTTAAATCGGTTCATATGATGTGCCGGGGAGAGTGTGAGGGGAGGAATTTGACTCATAGACTGAAAATTGATATACTTATATCCTACTACTGGGGATGACAGGCCTCGACGGGTAGAAGTACTTTTATATATTGCGAGGGCGGATCTATCCGTTAACTAGTACAAATAAAGGCAAAAAATGAAATTGCCAACGAACTCGAAAGTCTTAAGTCTTTCGTAGCTGATGCGTTCTACGGTCGTCAGACCCAGTTCGCTTATGCTGCGTAACTTGAGAACTACTTGTTCTTAAACCCTGAGTGTGTGACTCCTGATAGCAGGCTCAGATAACTAATCGCAGGATGCTGCAGCACGTGCCGCAATTCACAACGCTGAGTAAGCCCCAATAATTGCAGATTTGTCTGTTTCTCAAGAAATAGAAGATCTCTCGCTGAATGTATATAGAATGCCTATTCGGATCCCGGTTCAATTCCGGGCATCTCCACAAGTAAGTTTTGTGGTATAATGTTTTCCTTCATTAGACTGATGGGAAGTGCTAAATCGCTGGTTCCAAATCCACTTTCCCGACTATACGGAATCTTACTGTTAAAGTGCATATAAACTATTGTTTTCTTCTCTTCAATATTACCGTTTCGCCATGCTGTGACAGGATCTTCAAGTATTTTGAAGACCTTATCACAGGCGGTTCCAAGCTGTTCTTTGGTAAATAAGTTTTTCGGTTTTAAGTTCTTCCTTAATTCTGCAAGTTCCAGTGATAAGGATTTTGCTTTGTTTTCGTATAGCTCCTTTAGGTTTGGATCACCTCGTGATTTAATAGAGGACTCAATTGCCAAATCTATTAGTCCTGTCAATTCTTTTTCTTTGCTAGTTGAAACCTTTTCAGTAGATTCAGCGTTTTTCTTTTCTTCCTCCCATACCATAGTTACTATACTCCTAGTAAGTTTAAGCATGTTTTTAGACGGTTTTATACCGCTCATAAGAGATTCAAAAGATGAATGTAGTTTATCTCTGGAAATTGATTTATTTATATCAGGGCATCCTTTTGTCTTACAAAAATAGTTAGGATATCTTTTCGTCCGACCTGTATTCCAACTGGCTGTTAATGGTTTTTTGCAAGTATCACAAAGAACTAACCCTCTTAATGGAAAATCAATTGAATAGTCTTTTCTTAAACTTGGTGTAGATTTTCCTAACAGTTTATCTTGTACACGCTCAAATAAATTAATATCTATAAAGCCTTCATGCTTTCCCTTCATTCGAGGTATTTGCCATTTAGGGTATTCAAGATATCCCGTATATAAAAGCTCAGATAAAATGTTTCTTGTGCCACTAATAGATAGTTTTCGATCTATTCCATAAACTCTATATTGTGCTTTTATAAACATCATTACTTCATGCAATGTATTCAGTGAATTGTTTGCATATTTTTCATACGCTTCTTTATAAATTGTTGCAAAGGGTTCTACTGCGGTTAATACTTTCCCATGTAGAGGATGGGGTTTGTTTACCAGAGCCGGAGGTGGACAAAACGGCCAGTATCCGTTCTCTATTCGAGCTTTCATTTTTTGTAATACCTGACGCCTATTCTGATTGCGTTCCAACTCGGCGTTTGCAGCCATAATGGTTTCAGTATATTTTCCTTCGGGGGTTTCTTCAAAAACGAAGTTAGGTGATTCGATTTTTGCCCCTCTTCCGTATATTTCAGATCGTAATCGAAAGTGAACAATAGTATCTCTTGCAAAGCGTTTCAGATCATCAATAATAACAACGAACTGTTCATTTAAGTTATCATCTAGGTGTTTTATAAGTTGCTTCATAGCTGGTCTTTCAAAGAGACCTCCTGACAACCCTTCTTCACGGAATATCTTGCCTATTTTATACCCTTTACTTTTAGAGTAGCTAAGACACCGTTGTTCTTGCGATTCCAATCCATGACCTTCTTTAACTTGTCTTTCAGATGATACTCGGACGTAGATAAGTGCGGTTTTATTGTTATGGTTGTTCATAATATTAATATTAATTATATAATTTAGAGCCTTGTGAAGCAATTTATATGCTTCTAGTATTGAAAAGAAAATTATTACTTTCAACTGTTTCAAGTCTCACATTCAATTTTGAAAAGTCTTTGACTATTTGTTTCAATACACTTACATCTCTGGTAAGTCGGCTGAGATCAGTTGCTATTACAACAAAGCGTTCAGACGGATTATTCTTGATATAAGCGAGCATTAATTTGTATGTACTTCTTCCAGAGTCGCTTCTATCAGGTGAATCAATAAAGATGTGAGAAATGTTATACCCATGCTCTCTGGCATACTTAATACACCTTTCCTGCTGGTCAAGAATGCGATCAACAACAATATGTCTATTATTAGTTGCTTTTAAATAAATTAATGCAAACCTATTATGAGGATTTTTCATCTGTGTAAATATAAATGTAATAATGGTTTGAAAGTTTATCGCCCTCTTACCACTCTCTCACTAAGTGTGGTAAGGTAATCAATAATTGCCTTCACTTGTTTGTCAGTTAAATGTTCTGCCTCTTCTGCAAGGACTTTTCTTGCTTCATCCACTGATATCACGGTTGAACTACATGATCGTGGACGCGTGTCCGTAATTCTTTCAATGTTTCAAAAAGCAGTCTTGTTTGAAGCTTTAACTTTCTATCCCAATGGGATTGAATAAGCCTTGTACAAATACGTTCATCATCTTTGAAAACGAAAGACACGCTATCACGATTACTTTTAACCATGTCGATCAGCGGTATACCAGAAGCACGAATAATTGATGCAGAAAATAGGTCAGTAGTAGAATAGAGTCCGTTACTTTCCATGTTAATAAACATCAAAATTGCTAATAGGTAAACCTTGTAGGTTTTATGTCAATTAAGTGTTGTATTAAATGGAGTAAAGCTCCATTGTTTGCGAAGAAAGAAGAAGTTACATCATTTTGTGAGTATCAAATATTAATATGAAGATAATAGTAGCAGAATTAATTTAGAGCGTCAAGATGCAATAATTATTAATGATTTTGAATAATGTTTAATATTCTTACACATATGATTGAATTAATGGTATAAGAAATTTATAATTTAGCCATGAAGAGCAGTAATCTAAACCTTTATATAGATGAATCTGGATCTGGTTACATTGGAGATAAACATTTTAGGTTCTTTTTGATGGCAGGTGTTGTTATGACAGAAGCAGAAGAACTGAAAGCAGATTCGTTTATGTCTGTTTGGAGAAAAAAGTATTTGATTAATAGTGATTCAAACTTTCATACTGCTAACTTTTTTGAAGACTTAAAAGATCGTAAAGGAAGAATTATAGTTCATAGAAAACATAAATTAGAAAATATAGAAAAATTTAAAGAAGCAGTAGATGAATTAAAGAATTTGCTTTCTTATCTTACGTTTAAAGCACATGTCTACTACGTTGACCTTCATAATTTAAGACATGAACTTGATCTTGAAAAATTCATGACGGATGAATCGATTATTAAAGACATCTTGAATAAAGACTATGTTGGACATACTCATTATCCGGTAGTTACTATTACAAAGAAGCTTTATAGTTTCCATGAGAAGCATATCGGAAAATCTAAATGTGGTTTTGTGTGTTATGAATCTCAAAGTGAAAATGACATACGGATAGTAGAATCATTTCATCTCCATTTAAATCATTGTAGGAGTGAACAGAGATATATTTTTGGAAAGAATATACTAGGTATTAACTTTTACACAAAAGCAACTCTATGTGCAGCCTTAGAAATTGCCGACATAATCGCCTATTGTAATACACAAGTTTTAAGAAAAAGAGATGCACAAGACGAATTAAATTCATTTAATCAAGAAAGGTTAGCTATTTTATTTGATTTTTACAAATCTATAAAAAAGAAATTTAAAATAATAACTGAAAGTTTAACTCCTGATTGTAGAGATCAACTGAGGAAGATATATGACAAGCAACAAATAAAAGCTCAATATACTAAAAAAGCCAGCTCTTAGGGCTGACTTGTTTAGTCGAGATACCCTTCTGTGAGTACCTCAACAGTATTTTATATTGTTAATGTATAAAAGTCAATTTGAATTGAGTAACTAATGTGTAATATTACCAATTCTCCTTTTGCCCATTATCAATAATTCTTTTTACTTCTTCAACTGAAATGTTATATTTATCAGCAGTTTCTTTGAGTGAGCGTTCTTCTGCATCAACTAAATTTTGTCCTGATTCTTCGGCATTTTTATATTGATTAGCATCGTTTTTATCAAAAGCTTCTTGTTCATACTTTCTGTACAAAGAGGTAGTATGCTGGTAAACCTCTTTTTCATCAACTTTGGTACTTGAACCTTCTACTGTTTCTTTTGCATCCTGCATTCCTTTATCGAAACTTTCTTTTGTAGTTTCAGGATTTGCAATCGCAGTACCAATCATAACAAGGATGAATAGTATAACGAAGCCGATAAGTCCATATTTAACAGTCTTTTTCATACAGATTTTAATACAAATATTAATAATTGTTGATTTTTATTATAGATTATTAAAACAATATAATCAATTCAAAATACGCTGTGTAAAGCGTTGTTGTGTTGTGCGAATAGATAGAGAATATTCGCATGTTAAGTGAAGCTAAATTTAAGGAAATTATCGGTAATAATATTAAACGTATTCGTTTAGAAAGAGATATCTCACAGGAAAAGCTATCAGAAGATTGTGGGTTTTATCGAACATACATTAATCTGATCGAGACAGGAAAACGAGTACCGACTTCATACAACCTGCACCGTATTGCAAAAGCGCTAAAAGTCAGTGTTGCAGACATTTATCCTGCATAATTTGGCAGAATTAGGGAAGGGATATTAATATTAATACTTTTTGTTAAATAATTCGGGACGAAGATTGCGTTTTTTCCATACTTTTTGCTTATATTTAGTGTCCGTTAAGGTGGTATTAAGGAGTATCCCTTCATAAAAAAACTTATCAAGTCCATTCTTCTCATAATCACCAGGTAATTGTTTTAACAACTCCTTTCCAAGTCTTGTGTGTTTATCTATTGCTTCTGGTGGTATTTCAGGTCTCCAACCTTCCTGTTTTCGTAGTTCAAGGTAATCAAGAGCATGGTCTACTTCATGAGATTTGTTTGATCTACATAAATACAATACAGCCATTGTGCATTGTAGCTTTTCATTAATCTTTTTTTTGATAAACTTTTCATTCAAAGAATATAGGGAGGAAATTACAGTAACAGCAAATGGGTTTGCCAGTCCGATATCTTCAACTACTATCACGCTCATTCTTCTCCAAAAATAATTGATGTAACCGCTGTCAATCATCTCATCCATCCAGAATAACGCCAGTTCTTCTTGACCACGTCTTACAGATTTCTGTAATGCACTTACAACACAGTCAAGATCATAGTTATTAATCGTTTTAGGGTTACGGTAATCATTCCGAGGTGGAGAGGTCTTATTGGTCAATTTTGAGGCTTTTACGTTATCTTGCTCGTGAGGTAGGAGATTATCATTGGAGAACTTTTCTGTATTGAAAAGATGTTTCTGCATAAATTATTATAGCAGATTTAGAGCTTTGTGACAGTGTTTAATTATCAAACCATTGATCATGTGGAATATCATACTTAATATAATCTAATTCCTCAATTGCAAATTTTTTCAATGACACCATATTTGGAGTTCTTCTTCTAACTTCAAAACCTTCATTATGTAAAAAGGAAATAATAATACTACTAATGATGCCTTCTATAAATTTAATTTCTGTAAACTCAGAGAGAGGTACTTCAATGTCATACTTAGTTTCTTTTTGGTTCATATAATATTTAAAATATTTATTGAAGTCCTCAAAAGTATGATCAAGTCCTGATAATTTATAGTTGACTCTGTAATTTATTGCAATTTGAGTTATTGCAGAATATAGAAGCCAATCAGGATATATTTTTTTAAATTGTTTATCTTTGTTTAAACGGGCAACTGTAAGAGGTATTGAGTCTTTTACTTTATCGTATCTTTTTTTAATTAGTTCTAAATGGTCTTCTTTTGTCAAGTTTGTATAGCTTTTTTTCATTAAGTTGAAAGTAACGCTTTATAATCATCTTCACTAAAATATATTTGAAAAGGAACAGAGTATGGTAATTTTGAGGACAAAACTCCAAGAAACCCACTTTTTCCTAATTGATCTAATACCTCTTCTACAAATTCTTTCTTGTCAATGGTACAGTGTAGGAGTATAGAGGAGAATAGAGTTCTTTCTAATTGATTAACATGATCAAATGGATACTTAAAGACCTTACACAATGAATCACATCGTATACCAAGGTCATATTCTAAATATTCATTATTTTCTTTTTCTCTTAATTCAAAGGTATTTACATTTTCATCAACTATATTTATGACAATTTTCTTTTCAATCCAAACAAAAGAAGCTATTCTAAAAAGCTCTAAAAGTATAGTTTGTAAAAATGAAAGAATATACTCTGAAATCATTTTTGCTTGGTAAGTGTTAGTAAAGTTAACAAAAATTTCAATATTTTTATAAATAAATGACCGTGACTGCTGCCTTTGACTTTCATCAATCGAATCAAATATTTTATCTTTGTTAGAATCTAAAATTTTATGCGCTCCTGCTAAAAGGCTACCTCGAAATTCTTTTGCAGACTCATAATCTTCTTTTGTACCGTCCCAATTCTTCTCAAATTCTTCATCTGACTCAATAAAAAACATTTCGTATGTAGCTGATAGTGTGGGAAGTTGTAAAGGCTGTAATAGTTTGTATGATTTATTCCAAAGATTTTTTTGAGTTATATATTCACTTACGCATGATAATAAGAAATTATGTTCAAAAGTTTCTAAAAAAGTTTCACCGGCATCGAATTCGAAGTCTGGCTGATATTTATTTATTGCTAATAAAGCTAGTTTACCTATGATTGTTGAACTTCCCCACATTCCTAACTCTAAATATCGGAAATAAATGTCTGTTAAAGACCTAATAAATAAGTCCACATTATTCATGAGGATTTTATTATCAGAATTTGTGAAATGTGCGACTGTGTATAATTCTTCAATTGCAGCATATCTTAATCCAAGTTTTTTATAACAATCATGTAACATAAAGCTGGAAAGCATACTGCCACGGATAGTTTCTTCGGAGTACCATTCAATCTTTACTATAAGTAAGTGGTGAATTACGTCTTCATATTTACCTACATTGTATAAGTTAACTGCTCTGTCTTTTCTAAACTGTGCAGCATCAAGGCGTTGATTTCTCTTTAACATGATTTCTTCAATTAGAGTGTACAACTCTTCATATTCGTCTGTTCCTTCATAGGTTATTGATAACGCTGAAACAATACTTGACATTGTTTGGATAGGGTAAAGTGGAATTGATTTGACTGATTCGATATGTTTCCTCCAAAGTTCAATAATATTCCCCTGATTTCTACCGGTAAAAATAAGTAAATGAGTTCCATAAACTATAGCCTCTCGAAGAGCTGCTTTTATGTGTTTTGGTTTTTGTTCAGCTTTTTTAGTAGATACTTCTTTAAATGCTCTTTCTGCAAATGCTATTAGATCAACCATATTAATTTCAGATTGATGTGGCATTAAATAAAAAAGCCATGTAAAAATATGTTTGAAATGTTCAGTTATATCATTATCAAAAATATATTTAGAATAAGACTCAATTTTTTCACCAATTTTATTATAAGAACGTATTTTTTGATAAGCTACAAACAGGGAGTAATAGAGTCTAGAAACAAGGTAACAGTCTTCAACATTATCAATCTCTGTTAAAGCTTCTTCGTAGTTTTTTATTCCATCTTCAATAAATTTTGAGTATTTACATTGTATATCCGCTATTATTATTAAATCTATAACTCTTTGATCAATAATTCCTTCATAAGTTGATCTGTATGCTACTTTTGAAAGTAGATCTTTTACTGTGATTGACTCTTTATCAGTCATTCCTCCTTCTCTAAATGAATATACTCTTTGATATAGTTCTTCGACCCTTGGGTCAATTATTTCAGGTAAATTTAAGAACCTACATGCAAGTGAGTAGTGCTTTGTTGTAAGCAAGTTAGAAATCCATCTACCATCTAAAATTTCAAATTCAATATTAGGATATTTCTTTCGAAGTTCTTCTTTAAAACTTTCACGCAGCTTATTTTTTATGAATTGATTTGTTATAAAAAATACACTGTCAGGTTTTAATTTGTATTTTTCAATTATTTTTGCAGTATCTTTATTTAGCTTTGATTTCCAATTTTTATCAATTGAAAAAGCAAATATAATTTTTTCTTTTACATGAGAAGCTGGTTGCGATGTATACAATCTAAATTGTTTAGAAGATTCAACTAAAAAACTGTTATGAGTTTCTAAATCTATTCCATGATCACCTCCTCCAAACGGGCCAGTAGCTGGGATAATGTTTGAACAAATTTCGCTTTCTACTAGGCTTGATGCTATTTTTTCAAATACAGATCCACCATTGTCCCTATTTAGTGTCTCTATAAAGTATTCAATTATTTTATCCATAAATATACGTTAGTAATATAATTATACTACTTATAATTAATTTCAAATATTCCCAGTATGAAATATAGAACACTAATACAAAAGGCAATAAAAGAGGAGAAAAAAGTAGCAAATGAAGTTATTGAAATAAGTGAAAAAATTTTAATGAAAGGATTTTACGATGAGAAACAGGATTATAAATGTTTACTAACTTTGTCAAGTCCCCATTATCCTACACAAAATTTAAGAATACATAAGGTATAGTAGTTATCCCGTTCTGTCGTGCAAATACGTTCGGTGATAGTTGCTTCAGAGACTGATGAGGTCTGATCTCATTGTAGAAATTCAGCCACT
>CAYPQF010000033.1:0-1609 GCA_964412815.1 uncultured Gammaproteobacteria bacterium | reverse complement strand
GGGAGTTCGTCGTCGGCATAATTTGTGTATAAGAGACTGGAACCGGAGTTGACGCCTGTTGTGGTGGGTGAGTTGGGGCGGCGCGAGCAGGAGATTGCCGCGCTGGTGTAGGGTGGGCGAAAGGAGAGCCCGGCGGCAGCCCCGGCGGGTACGCCGGTAGCGGCGGAGGCTGCGGGGAGTGAGGAGCCAGAGTTGACGCCCGTCTCGCTGGCAGATTTGGGGCTGAGCGAGGAGGAGATTGCCGCGCTGGAGCAGGCTGGGCTGACGGATAGCCCGGCGGCAGCCCCTGCGGCTACGCCCGTGGCCGCGGCACCTGCGGCGAGTGATGAGCCAGAGTTGACGCCCTTCTCGCTGGCAGATTTGGGGTTGAGCGACGAGGAGATCGCCGCGCTGGATCTGGATGGCCCTGCCGGTACCTCTGTGCAGGCACCTGGTGAAGCGCTGCTGGAAGATACAAATATCCAGCCCTTCTCGCTCGATGACCTCGATCTGAATGACACTGATGCCTTTGATTTTGAAACGAGCGCAGCTGAAAACCAGGCTCGGCGCGAGCTGGGGCTGACCGAAGAGGAGTTGGCCAGCCTCGATTTGGGGGATCTGGAGCCAGTGAGTAGCTCGCTTGAGGCGGAGGAAACGCCATCGAAGGTGGATACGGGCGATGCTGCACTGGATCGCTTGATTAATTTAGGTCAGCGCCAGGGCTTTGTCGATCTCACCGATATCATTAGTGTTGTCGAAGACCCAGAGGCCGAAGCAGAGCGGATCGAAGAGATTGGCTGGATTTTGCACCGAGCGGGTATTGAGATCCGTGATGGTGATGAAGTGATCGATATGGAGGCCGAGGAGGTTGAGGAGTATACAACGGAACCTCTTGCGGCCGAGGCAGATCTCCCGGTTGCGGAGCAGCGCCCGGTGTCCGTCAGTGACGAGCCAGACCTGACGCCCTTCTCGTTGAGTGACCTGGGGCTGACGGACGAGGAGATTGCCGCACTGGGGCTGGCTGAGGTGGAGACCAGCCCATCCGCAGCACCGGCAGCGGCCGTGCCAGCGGCAGCACCCGCAGCTACCCCGCCACCGAGCGGCGATGAACCAGACCTGACGCCCTTCTCGCTGAGTGACCTGGGGCTGACAGATGAGGAGATTGCCTCACTGGGGCTGGCTGAGGTGGAGACCAGTTCGTCGGCATCACCGGCAGCGGCAGCACCCACGGTACCCGCCGCTACTCCGCCGTCGAGCTGCGCTGTACCAGACCGGACCCCTTTCTCGCTGCGTGACCTCGCGCTGCCGGATGAGGAGCTGCCTGCGCTGGTGCTGGCTTAGGTGCGGCCCAGTCCGTCCGCACCACCGGCGTGCGCACCAGCAGCGGACCCCGCAGCTCCTCCGCCCGCGCGAGGCGCTGAACCAGGCCTGCCCGCCGTCTGGCTGAGTGACCTGGGGCTGACAGATGAGGGGTTGGCTGCGGCGGGGCTGGCTGAGGTGGAGACCAGTTCGTCCACAGCACCGGCAGTGGTAGCACCAGCGGCGGCACCCACGGCACCCGCGGCTACCCCCCCGCCGCCGAGCAGTGATGAGCCGGACCTGACGCCTTTCTCGCTGAGTGACCTAGGGC
>CAYPQF010000032.1:0-84291 GCA_964412815.1 uncultured Gammaproteobacteria bacterium | reverse complement strand
TATTAAGAAACTTATCGATGCTCACGCTTTAAAAGTTAGTACGACACCTTTTCAGCGGTCTGTTCGCAGAGATAAATCAACTGGACATTTAGATCGTTGGGAAATTGTTGAACTCGGTTTGGTGATTGAAGCCGCCAGCCCGAATGCAGATATTGTTTATAAATCACTCGAAGAAACTTTTGGGAAGGAATTCGAAATGGCTGAAGAAATTAAGCAGCCCGAAGTTGAAGTTGTTGAGACTATTGATCTTTCGACTGACGAAACTCCGCTGTCGGTGACGGAACAGGTTCAGAAGACGATGCAGGCGGGAGAAAATGAAAAGTCGCTGCCTGAATTGCTTGTTGAGCTTCAGAAAAGCATCGAAGGACTACAGAAGTCGATGGATGTTCGTTTTGGCAAGCTTGAGGCGGATGTTGTTGATTTGCAGACCGCTGTGCCGCTGATCGGCAAAGAAGCGGCCAAACATTTCCGTCTTACCATGCAGGAAGACCAGCAGAAATCAACGACCGAACGCCAGCAGGAACAGGCTGTTCGTCAGCAGATGCGTTCAAAGTTGCCCGACAGCGCTCCCGGCCGTGACCGTCGGATGAGTTCTTAATCACAAAGGTATTATTTTAAAATGAACGAAAAGACTCAGATTTTAGAGAAAGATACTGTTGATCTTGATGCCGCTCCTGCATATATCTACCGCGACGGCCCTTGGTCGATGTGTGTGGACGAAGTTATTTCCGCCGTTATTCAGGGCGGATCTAAACTTATGCAATGGATTCCGACTCGTGGCGTGAAGACCCGTAATGAGCATGTCGCTCACCTTAGCTGGATCGCCCCTGAAGGTTTTACGGGCGAGACGAGCTATATCGACTATCTTGGCGATCTCGACACGATTGCTCAGTGTGATTTTGGGCCGAGTTCGGATTGGCAGGGTGTTGAGTATCGACATTCTTCGTACCGTGTTAGCTTCCAGTCGCCGCTGATCACTCGCCGCGATTTTGGCGAACTCGAATGCGAACGCAGCCCGATTTACATGCTGCGCGGCCCGGGCGCGGGTCGCCCGATTGACAATGACGCTGATTGGGCGCTGGCGCGGGTCGCTTTCCAGTTTGAACAGCATTTGAACTGGAACTTGATTTTCGGTGATCCGACTGCGGGTCAGTTGATGTACGACGGTCTGGACGTGATCATCGACACTGGTTGGGTGGCCGCTCACGCGGTTGGCAACGGTTCGACTGAGTTCACCGATCCGGTGGTCATCAACGGAACTGGTCTGACTTCGCCTTCGACGGTGCTCCGCGCTGTCAAGGGTATGGTTCGCCGGATTCGCCAGCGGGCGTCGGATCGCGGTGTGCGTCTTACGCCGTCCGATTATGCGCTGGTAATGCCTCGCGCTATCTGGTCGTATCTTGCCGATGCGATTGCGATGGGCGCGATGATTGGCGCTCCGGTCGCCAATATTAATATTCAGATGGATGCTCAGTCGTGGTTTAGCGAACGTGCGCGTATCACGGCGGGTTTCTTTGGAGACGGTTTCATCGAAGTTGACGGCCAGCCTGTCCCGGTTATCACCGACGACATCATGGGCGCAAATGTTACGCTGCCCAATGGTCGCTTTGGGGTGACTGGTGACATCTATTTGCTGACCCGTCGCTTTGGCCCGGTCAACATTCTTGAGCACCAGTACCTTGATTGGAATCAGATTCCGCCTCGCGGTGGCGTCCCGATCAACGAAGTCATTATGCAGAACGGTATGCTCCGCACGGGTTGGAAAGAATACAACAACACCTGCTTCCAGTACTTTGCTGAAATGGAAGCGCGGCTGATGTGCAAATTCATGCCGCTTCAGGGCAAGATTACGGATGTTACGGTTGAAACGCTGCTTGAGAACGAAAATGAAGTTGGGTCGTTCGCGGCTCAGGACTTCTATGCGTTCGGTGGTCAGCGTGGTGGTCAGGGTAACGTTCTTATTTTGGGGCGTAATGCATAACTATGGCTCTAGCGATTGAAAATACTAAAATGGTCGATCTTTATTATATCGGCGGCTTCACAAATCCGACTGCGGTGGTGACTTCCAAAGGGCGGGCATACCATGTCCCGCCCGCCGGAGAATCGATCCGTGTTCCAGATAGCGCAGCCCGCGACATCGTTCGGCGCAACCGCGACCCACAGGGGAACAGCGTTTTTACGACCGATATTCGCGTTGTTCGTGCTGTCCAGCAGCTTCGTGAGCAGCGCGAAAACGGCCAGTTTGCTGATATGATGAACGAGCCGACGGCTAAAGTTGTTGAAAAAGTCGTTCCCGCCGAACAGCTTTCGCGCGATCAGTTGATTGCGCTGCTGGCTGAAATGGACATGAAAGAGGGTAATTAATAATGGCAACTAACTCGCAAGTTGATACCGCCGCCGCTGCGGTTTCTGCCCCTTACGGGCCGCTTGTTCGCGTTACGGACGTAGACTCGCTGCCTACGCCGAATGAAGAACACACCATCGAGTTTACGATGGCGAATTCGCTCGGTTCGGTGTTTATGAGCTACCGTCAGTTGACGAACTCAGATACGCGTCTCCGCATTCTGGAACAGGCCGCAAATATTACGGGGCGTGTTCAGAAGATTAAGACGTGGGTCGCGGCAGTTTACGCGGTTACAAACGCGCTGTCTGCCCCGCACACTTACGAAGATTTGGTCGATGTTATTGCCGCTTTGCGCGATAACGATAATCCGCTTCGGGGTTACTACTAATTATGGCTTGCTCTAAATGTGGCGCTGCTAAAAAGAAGCGAACTGCTGCGGTTTTCTCCATAAAAGAATATTCAGTAGACTACGGCATAGAGTTTTCAACGCCGAGTGCCACATTCGGAGCTAAAGATTTCTTTACTGCCAGAGTCAACGGAGTTTTAAAAGAGTTTAAAACGGGGCAGGTATATACCGTGCCTCAATATGAAGCGCTGTTTCTGGCAACTGAAGGTGCTCCAATATGGATTTTTTAATCTGGATAATTGCAGCACTCGCTTGCGCCTACCTAACAAAGATCTTTTTACTACAAGAAAAAGACAGCCATGAAGGGCCGTTTGTCCTAAAAAACGTTGGGGTCTTCTTTTCGGACACAGGCCATTTCCAAAAGGCCGCGCTATTCGATGTGATACGCCGTTTGTTCGGCGTTTATGAGACTAAAAAAGTCAGCGAAAATCACTATATTTGGACGGTTAAGCCGCTGCGGGCCGAAGCTTGGTCGTGTCCTTTTTGCCTCTCTTTCTGGATGTCTTTAGTAATTCATCTTTTGTTATTAACTGGATACTTTGATACAGTGACTAGTTTTGTTATGTCTATTTTTGCGGTTGCGGCAGTATCTTCTTTGATAAACGTTAAGGGCTACGAATAATGCCTAAGAAATGCAAGTGCGCTTATCGAGATATTGTCGCGCCCAAAGAAAAAACGCGTTTGGCACTCTGTACAAATTCCGGTGAATCTCTTTTGGCTGCAAACGGGATGCGCTACCCAATTCATACCGTATTCATTCGAATTGGTGAAAGCCAATTAGAAGCATGGAAAGCACAGGGTTATGAGTTTATCATTGAACAAGAATAATCTGTACGTAACCCCTGAGCTATTCGCCTCACTAGCCTGTCTGGACGGGCGAATTTACGGCGTAAAGACGGCCTGTGACCGCTGCACCCAAGACGTGAATGACTGCTTAAGGAGATACCTTCTTGACCGATTAATTGCCAATCAAGCTGTCGTTGAAAATGAGCTAGGTTGGAATTTAACAGAGCGGTATCATGTGCAAGAGATCGCTTGGGACGGTCGCAGCAGAATTCAATTGAAATGGCCGGGAATTGAGAGCGTTAACGTAGTTCAAACAATCACGGATTTGGAAGACAGCTTTACGATTTCCCCATTTGTGATTGAAGACGCCCCGGTTACGTTGGTTGACGGTGTTTGCGTTGTAGAATTAGATAGTGATTTTGTAGATAATCCGGCGCTTGTCACGCTTAGAAATGCGACAACTGGCAGCAGTATACCACCAGCACAGATAGCGGGCTATCCTCGTAAAAACGGAAGCGGTAATTGGCTTGTCCCTCTCAGCAGTAGAGTTTCTGACCCCTGCGATGTCACAATCAATGTCCAACATTGTCGTTTGATGCGGTTAACCGTTCCGACTCAAACGTGCGCCGATGGTACAGTTTATCCGGTCTATCCCGGCACTCAAGACATCATCCCCTACGCAAAAGATCCGGTTGTCGATGGATCAAACACAACTTATTGGTTCAATGCGTGGTCGTTGGCCGATCCAGCGTTTATGTTTAACGGCACAATTGACCTTGAGGCTGGCGAATTTTATAAACTTATTACCGAAGTTAATTTTATTTGCGTGACGGAAACTGACCAACCCGCTATTCTATACGAAGTCAATAACAGTTGTGCAGACTTCGAAATCACTCAAGACACGACGGCCTTACGGCTCGATATAGTCTCTGCTGAGAGGGCAATTGTTAGAGTTTTATACGAAGACCGCGAATGCCAGTGGCGCTGTAAAACGCCTTTGAAGATCAAAGTTTTCTATAAGACAAATCCGCAGCTTGTTCAGCCGAACATCGAAGCTTCATTATATGCAATTCAAGAAGGCATTGCTTACCTGACTGCCGCCGAATTACCGCTCGAACTTTGTGATTGCGTTTTGAAGAAAGGCTTCATCTCGACTGCTCAGGAAAGTTACGCACAGGCGTTTTCTAATCCTGTTTCAGGGGAGACGGTCTACAATTATAAGTTCGGTATGCGGCACGGTCAATTGGTCTTTGCTGAACGGCTAAACAAAGCTTATCACTATAGGCCGCTGGTTGTTCTATGAGAAAGAAAAAAGTGGTGGAATCATTTGAAATCTTTGAACCAGAAGTTCCCGCTGAAGCTGTCGTCGCGCCCGCGCCTGATATGGTCGAAGTGCGTCTTTTGAACCACGACGAACACGATGGGATGTACGCGGTCATTACGACTAGCGCTCCCGTTAAAGGCTACCTTGTTCCAAAAGATCGGCTGGTCTACTCAATCCGTCCTCAATCGGTTGACTCTCGCGTGCTTACAAACGAAAGCATCGAACTGTACGACTGGACAGAAGAACTCGACCAGATGGCGTTTTCTTACGATCAGCTTCGTGAAGCGCTCTGGTATTACGGAATGTTTCATAAGCACGATTTTGACCCGCACGAATTTATTCTAAAGTTAATTAGTCGGGGTCGTTTCCCGGTTAAAAATAGGAGCTAGTTAAAATGGCATTTACTCCTTCTTTTTGGGGTGGAACGCAGACTTCTGAAGATTATCAGATGCTCACGGATGGCGACTCGCCTGTTTCAACCCCTGTAGACCTTACTGGTCACGGTATGACCAGCTTCGGTCAGGAACTTTCTGACCCGCTGGATGTGAACGTTGTTACGTTGGAGCGCGGCCGTAAGCGCAACCGCTCGAAGCGTATTCGTCAGGCTGAACAACAGGCGATTACGTTTACGCTGTTGATGGGCAACCAGCTTTGGTCGAAGCTGCTTCACCGCTCTCGTCAGGCGCTTCAGGGCTGTTTGACGACCATCTATGCTCGTCGTCTTTGCGCCCCGGAAGATCAGTATGCACACGCTTTTATTTTTGACGAAGTGGCGATTGACCCCGCAACTCGCGTCAATGACTTTATTCCGATTGACGGTACGGCCACGATTGCTGAATGGCAGGCGGATGCCCGTGCTTCGCGTGAACTGATTGTTTGGAGCACCGCTGGCTATCTGTTGACGGACTATGCCGATGCGCTGTACGCGGTCGCTCTGGCGACCGAAGACTGCGCTGACTGCATCAGCGACGACATCTATCAGGTCGGCTTCGCAGTTGGTGGCAATGGTACGGACGAAGGCGTGATCCTTAAGACGACCAACCGATTCGGTTCTGTTTCGGAAGTCAGCAATGCGTCGGCGGCTGGCGACATCTTCACCTGCATTTGGACGGAAGGCGACGTTGTGCTGCTTGGGTTCGCTGACGATGTTAGTGTGGCGGCTGGTACGACTGGTGGAACGTTCTTCAGCACCGATCAGTTAAGCAGCGCTCCGACGATTGACTCCGGTATTACCGAGCCGATTCGCGGCGTGACGAAATTTAACGGTCAGTATGTTGCGGTTGGTGGCACGGCGGTTGGCGCTCCGAAAGTCTATCTGTCTACGGACGGTACAAACTGGACGGCGCTTTCTTCAGCAGTTCTTACGGGCACAAACGCGCTCACGGGCGTAGATGTTGACCCGACGGCTAACCGTATGTATATTGTTGGTGAAGGTGGCACGCTGCTTAAGGGTTCGGCCTCTGGCACGAGCATTTCGCTGGTGGACATCAGCGCCAATCTTCCCGGCGCTCCCGGCATCCTTAACAAAGTCAAGGTTCTGGCAGAAGATCATGTCGCTGTTGCGGGCGCGTCTGGTTACTACGCTGAAAGCCTCGATGGTGGCGTGACTTGGACTGAGCCGAACGTTCCCGGTACGACGGCGATTACGGCGCTGGCGGGTACGAAGTACCGCACGATGGTTGGCGCGGGTACGTCGTTCTACGAGCGGTCGGTTCTCAGTGACTACGCGTTCAATGCTAAGGCTCTGGCCGAAGGTTCGACAATCACGGGCAATGTTCGTGACATCTACAACCCGGTCGATTCGGTGCAGGACTCTTTCAACTATTTTGCAGCGGTTACGGATGACGGCGAAATTGTGGTCTTCCGCCCGCAGTACCCGAACGCGTAATTAAAATTAACTATTGACAAAAAGTTCATATACGCTTATACTTTATGTTAAGTGTATATGAACTTTTTTGTTATCAGGACAATATGGCTACTACTCAACTCGCTAAGAAGACAACGACGGTTAAGACGGTTATTTTTGACCAGACCCTCGATATTAATGAGTCAATGAAACTTCGCTTAGTGGTGGATTTGACCAAAACTCGGGATTGGGCCGAACAATATCAACGCAGTTTGCTCGTCTCTCGCGGCATTCCTCCAACACAGAAGCAGATCGATCCGGCGGATGCGCGAGTGAGCGAGATTTTGACAAAGATGCCTTGGCTTAAAAATGATACCAAGGGCATTACGTCTGTGCTGGAAGATTATTATGAACAGCAGCGTGAACAGGCGTATCAGGACGGCATGATTCTGGCAATGATCGCCTATCCTGAAAACAAATTTGAAAACGATCCGACTCCATATCCAGAAGAAGAACCTGTTGAAGACGTGCCGGGGTTGGTGACGCTGACTCCTCCGAAGCGTGAGCTAAAGTATCCGGCTGAACGGCGTCTTCGCCAGCTATACAATCTTCTCGAAGATAATGCCGCTGCGCTGCCTAAGTTCAATCAGATGCTCGACTTAGCGTTTACGGAAATCGCTAACTGGACGCACGAACTTCTTGGTAAACAGGAAAGTTCTTTTCGATCTGACAAGTCTGGTTGAAGCGTATATCCACAGCTTTCAAGGGATGGCGTTTAGCCGTTCTGCACGAAAATGGCGGCCGTTGACAATCGTTTATGATGAAATAGCCGCCTTTTTAGACCCCGATAGAGAATTCGATAACTCAGAACGTAAGAAATCTTTCGAAGCAATGCGAAAGAAAATCTTTGGTGATCATAACACCAAAGATTTCCCTTATGCGTTTTCTGAGATGTCGTTAGTTAAAGAATTGAATATCCCCTATTCAGTTTGGAAAAACGATTATTCGGTTGATGATAAAGCCCGTGTTTACGCAGTTCGGGCAGTAAGAAATATGGCAGACGTGATCGACGCCTATTACCGCGAAGTCGATGCGGCGCTCGAAAAGCTGCGTAATAAACAGGCTTCGGATGGTTAAAAATGGCAAGACGACAGAATAAATACATCCGAATCGGCAAAAGTCGAAAGTCTAGAAGCATTTTTGAAACAATTGAACTGCTTGAAGAAGCCGCGCAAGACACAGTTGAAGCTTATGTGGAAGTGGTCGCGGGGTTGATCGCCCGCGACTTGAACTCCATGATTTTGGAACTCCAAGAAAAGACGACCAATCGCGGCAGAGGCAGAAAAGCGGGTCAATACAATAACCCGCTTGCCGGATCGTATGTTAAGGTCGATACAGACACTCCCGGTCGAGCGACGATTGAAGTCCTTCCTCAAAAATCTGTTTTTAATCTTTTGGACGCAGGCGTTCCGGCTCGGTCGTCTAAAAGTCCTACAAAACCGATGCGATTTCCTGTCTACGAAGGTCGTTTGACCTCCTCTACAAAAAAAGCAGAGATTCCGGTTAGTGACGATGCCGCTGTTTCCGTAGTCAAAGGAAGCGTTTTTGTTGCGGCCAAGCCACGCTTTGTTTCTGTCACAGAAGTTCGAGAAATTCCGCCGCGTTATTTCTTTAAGAGGGCCGCAGACCGTTGGCGTCTTCGGACTCGAAGCAATCCTCGCGAAATCTGGACTCGTGTAGAAGATCCAAATGCTGACCCGCTCGAAGTTCAGTTCGGTTTAAACTTTACCTCTAAGCAAGAAATTCGCTTTCGATTTGACCCCAAATTAATCTCGGTTCGCCAAGTTAGTCCACGAAGGGGGTAATTCATGGCGCAACCCCCAATTGTAGTCGATGTTCGCGGGATGCCAGAAGCGATTACTGGCATTAATAAAGCGACAGACGCTTTAAAGACCCTCGAAAGTCGCCTCGATAGTATCCAACAATCTTCACAAAGCGTATTTCAAAAAGTCTTCGGGCAAGATGCCACGAAGACTTTTCGTCGTTTTGTAACAGATATAAACCGCCTCTCAGATGCGTCCACTGTTCGCTTTCAAGCGGTTGCAGATGGGCTTAATTTGCTTTCCAAAGCGGTGCGCAATCTTCCAAAAGACGAGCGCCGTCTCTCTCCATTGATCGATGATTTTCAAAAGCTCCGTAGCGCAATTCAAGGCTCGAAGCTTATCGATCAAAAACAGCTAACTAAGATCCAGCAGGTTTTTAAAGACATCAACTTAGTCTTTGCTGAAGCATCGACTATCAAGCCGATTCCATCCGGCGTAATTCGTTCTATCTCATCGCTGTCCACCTTCTTTTCGGTCTTTGAACGGATCGGTAAGGCCGAAGGCATTGAAAATGGTGTCACGAACGCTGAAAAGATCATCAATACCGTCTTTAAGCTGTTCGATATTATTAACAACCGCGCTCCGGCAGGAAACGCTGGTGATGCGCTACCAAACGAACTAATTAAATCCCTAAATTCGATTTCTAAGACGATCAGTTCGTTATTTCGTGTCATTCAAGATGCGATCCCGGCTGACGGTGTTTCGCGCATCGACCAGTTTGTTCAACTACTTAGAGTACTAAGAGAAGGCATTGCAACTGTTAAACCGTTTGGCGGCGATGATAAAGATGTTATTCGCTCTATTAACTCAATAGCTGCCATTGTTACCGCAGTTGTTCGCTTATTTAGCCAACGGTTAGACCTCGGTAAAATTGATACCGAGTTTGCAGATCGTATTCAAACTTTTATTAATAAAATATTAAAGTTTGATATTCCTGCTAACTTAGGCAAAGATGGTCTTACTAATGTAACATCTTTTATTTCATCGCTTCGTAATTTATTTAAGTCTATTAAGTTGATCGATGACTTGAACCTAGGCGATCCGCAGCGTGTTCAAGGCATTCTTGATTCCATTAATTCAATTCAATCGATCACTCGGGCTTTTCGTAATACATTTCAAACTGTTCCGTCCTCAGACTCTAAACCAAGAGTGGCTGCGCTGATGGGCGTATTTCGTTCCGTTGAACAGCTTGTTAACTTTACAATCGGTAATTTGCTTAATAAAAAGCTAAGTTCTTCGGGAAAACTTACGTTTTTCTTACGGGATGTTTCTAACATACTCGAAGAACTTGGGAAGTTTGCTTTGACGCTTGGAGCAAAATCCGGCCAAGTATCTGACGAAGATTTATCTAAGTTTGTTAAATCAAAAGTAGCGCCTTTTGCTAAAGTTCTTAGGCAGCTTGTTTCTTCTTTAGCTGACGTTTCTTCTTTAATAGAAAAAAATAAACTTGATTCGGCAAAACAAGGAATAAGTCAAGTTTTGTCGGTGATTCAGTCTATAGCACAAATTCTATCCACAGCCACCATATCTAAAGTTGATCCAAGCATCTCTAGAAATGTAACAAATGCCTTAAAAGTAATTGTTCAAATCTTTGATGCTATTCAGAACGCATTTACGTTTTTTGGTGTCAAGGGTAATATTTTCCAACAAATTGGACAACGCATTGATCAATTTGTTGGAATTAGACGTTTTGTAGGCATCCTGAAAACGGTAATTTCGACGCTGGATTCTGCTGCTGGAAATATTAAAAATCCTGAAAATGTTCAAATTATTGGCGAAGCTTTAAAAAGGGTTATTGGTGCAATTAAAATTTTGCTCCAACAAATTCAAACGCTTCCGCCGACGCTTAATATAAAAGCCAGAATTCAACAATTCTTTAAACTGCGACGATTTTTAAGTCTGATTCGTCCGATCATTTCTACTATTGCGAAGTCTCTAGGCGGTTTTAAGAATGCTGGAAACATCGGTGAAGTTGGGCAAGCGGTTAGTAGAATTGCATCAGCGGTTAAAACAATTTTTGAATTAGCCACAAGTTTACCGGGACAGAGTTTAATTACTCGATTAACCGGATTTATAACTTTTGGTTTTACTTCAATCGGCCAGATTTTAAAGATAGCTACCAAATTAGTAAAGTCTCTTAAAGGACTAAAAAATGTAAACTTGACCGGAGCAGGGGAGTTTTTTCGGTCAATTTTAGATTTGTACACACAGTTTCAACAAGGCGATTTTTCTCAGAAAGTCAACAAAAAAGGCATAAACAATTTTACCAGCTTCGTAGATTCGCTTCTTACTTCGGCAAAAAAACTTCGTGGCGTTAAAATCGACAAGTTGGACTTTTCTGGACTAAGCCCGTCTGGATCAGGTTTAAATAAAACAGCCGATTCGTTGAAACAGATGAGTTCTCCGGGATTTTTCTCTCGCGTAGCTTCAACGGCGCTTGGTAATATCTTAGCCAACCTTGTCTCTACGTCGGCGCGGGCTTTTAGCGGTTTTATCCGCAACCTTGTCTCGCTTGAAAACCGAATTATCGCCAGCATCCGCAACCTAGGGACAGCGACTCGTCAGTTCGGGCAACAGATTACACAGCTTGGGCAGACGCTTTTACGCGGTTTCAACCCGTTAAATTTTGCCCGTTCCACTGTCTTCAAAGACGTGGTTGATTTCGACACGCTGCTTAAGCAGTTCGTCGTCTTCGGCGGCGAGGCTTTTGGCTCAGACGAAGCGCAAAGAGAGATCACAAAACTTACAGACGAGATTGCGCTGCGCTTTGGTTTGAACCTAAACCAGTCGCTTGAAGCGGCGCTCGGCCTTGTCAAGAGCGGCTTAAATCAGAACCAGCTTGATATTGTGCTTCCACAGGCGGCGGCGCTGGCGGCGCTCGACCCCGAAGCGGGTATTGAAACGACTGCTAGAACGCTGCAACAGGTTGCAACCGTTTTCACGCAGATCACCGAGACAATTCCAGCGACGTTTGAAAATATCGCAACCGGAGCGGATATTCTGGCAGCGGGCGCGGATATTTCGTCGGCGTCGATTGGTTCTCTGTCACAAGGTCTAGAAAACGTCGGTACAAACGCCCGTGAAGCAGGTTTGTCGTTTGAACAAACCGTTGCGGCATTGGTAGCCTTTGAACGCGCTGGTAAGCGTGGGGCAGAAGGCGGTACGGCGCTGCGGTCGGCGTTAGCGGCACTCAACTCGAAGAAAGCCCGCGATCTATTCGAGAGCTTTGGCATTTCATTCGCCAATGACGACGGCACGATCCGTTCTCTCGATGAACGAATTCAGCTATTTAACGACTTCTTTGAACGCGCTAATGCGACTGAAGCAGAACGCGCAATCATCTTGCGTCAGCTTGCTGACGTTGAAGGCGCGACAGGTATCGCTATCCTGCTTGCGAATGACGGCTTAAGCCAAACGCAAGAAGAACTGCGAGGGCTGGCGGCAGCGACAGATCGCGCCGTTCAGATTACGGATACCTTCGCTGGCGACGTTCAAAAGCTCCGTGCTCAGTTTCAGAAACTCGTCAAAGACACTGTTCGACCGTTAATCAATAACTTCCTGCGTCCGTTTGTTCAGTTCGGTGTGAAAATCCTTGAACTGGTCAATACGCTGCCGCCGGAAATTCTGGAAACAGTCGGTACGATGGCGTTGCTAGTGACGGTAGTTGGGTCGCTGGTCTCAATTGGGTTAATTGCCATTGGGGTTATCACGCAGTTTACCGGGGTTTTGTTTGGGGCGGGGGCAGTCATCTTACAGATTATCGTAAGACTGCCGCTTATGATCGGGGCGTTTGGGGCATTTGCCGCATCAGCAGGGATTCTTGTTGTTGCTATTGGCGCAATTGTCAGCGGCCTGATCCTGTTTGGCACAATCATAACTCAGATCGTTACTGCCGTAAGAAACAATCTTGGCGGGGCGGGCGATGCATTTGAGCGTTTCAAAGCTCAGGCAGGCAGGGCGCTCGAAGCTGTTAAGCGCGTCTTAGAGGAAGTTGGCGCGGTCTTTGCGCTGTTCTTCGGTGATGGTTTAATCACACAGACCAATGTTACGGGAGAGGCCGTCTCTAACCTGTTTGACTCGCTTGGGCGTTTAGCTGAACGAATCGCAAATACGGCGCTTCAGTTTGGCGAACTTGTCCGTGTTTTCAGGCTTTTTAACACTGACGTTGGTATCACTTCTGTTGACGAATATCGCGCCGCGCTTGCCCGCGTAGCTGACACACCGCTGGCACAGGCTATTTTCGGTGGCGATACACCGACCGAAACGGCGCGACGGATCGAAAGCTTTTTCTTTGACCTGCGCCGGACGATCCAGCGGTTTGCTGAGAGTTTCCGCGACATTACAACCGGAGTTCTCGGTATTTTTTCCGGCGATCCGCAAGCGTTCGAAAATATTAAACGCGGCTTGGGCGGAATTTTTGGCATTTTCACACGGCTGATTTCATCGATTACCGGGCTTAACTTTGAAGATGCTTTGCTGGAATTCGATGCAGGTCGCGTGGGCGCGGGCATTCGAGCCTTTGCAATCACAGTGATCGGCGCACTAAAGAACTTTATCTTAGACAATCGAGACAGCATCGCAGACGTGATTGCGACGGTGCTCAATCCATTTAAATTGTTAGAGACAGTTTTAACAGGGTTGGGATTTGAAGAAGCGGCAACTGCGGTAGGCATCTTAGGGGAATCGTTTGAAGCGTTGGTACGAGGCGGTCTTGGCCTTCTGTTTGATCTATTAGAAGGCAAAGACTTAGGCGAGGCTATTCTTGGCAACTTAGGTCAGCTATTTATTGACCTAGGCGACATTTTTAAGTCGAGCTTCTTAGGCGAACTTGGAACGGCGTTCCAGACAGGTGACTTTGGTCAGATTATTTCTGTCATTGGAGATGCGATTTCTAGCGTCTTTGCTTCGGTGATCGAAAGCATCCCGACACGTCTTCGTGAGCTTGGCGACACGCTCAGTATCAACTTCCTTGATTCGCTGGCCGACATTATTGATTTCGGTTTCAGTGAAGAACGCTTTGAAGAATTCTTAAACGCACTTGCAACCGATATTAGCAACCTGATCGCTTCGCTGCCTGACCGTTTACGCGAACTTGGAACAACGCTTAATCTCGGCTTTTTGGTTGACATCGGCAACGCGCTTGACACCGATTTGTTTAAGACAATTGCAGACGTTATCGGTAACTTGGCTACGCTCCCAATCGACGCGTTTGTTTCTTTGATCGACGGCATTAAAGTTTTTATTGATGAAGTGACCAACTTAAATCCAGTCGCTGTCGGCGTGCTTGGGGCGGTACTATTCCAGCTTAGAACGTTCATTTTAGGCTTGGCCGGAAGCGCAATTACAACCGTTCTTGGGCCGCTGGCGGCAGTTGTGACAATTCTTTCTGCGGTCAAAGCGATTGGCGAAACGCTGGCAAATATCGGTAATCAGAACAATGTTTTCTCAGTTGCAATAGACTTTGTAAGAAACTTCTTACTTACGATTACGGATCTGATAAGTCCTTTGCTAGAATTGTTGGGCATTGACCCCAATCAAGCGCGAACGGCCGTTGATCAAGCATTAACACTGTTCGGAGGTTTGTTCAATTACATTTTTGCGCAGCTATATGCGCTCATTGGCGATTTCATTGCAAAGATCAACATTGCCATTGCAGACATCCTTGCGTCTGCTCGTATCTCCGATCCAGATCAGTTAAATCGTATTAAAAGTGCATTTGATAGTAACGTTGGACAGCCTCTTTTCGACGCAATTGCAAGTTCTATTGGAGAAGGGCCGACAGGCAGCAATCTTGAAGCGCTTAGGTCGTCGCTCATTCTTAATCGCGATAAAATTGTCCAAGAAGCTCTAGCCATATTCAACGATCCGACCGCGCTGTCTGCGCTTGGCGGTCAAGAGCGGCTAAATATTTTCAGGGTTTTGGAGCAAGCGGGTCTTTTTGACGATGTTCTTGGAGGTTTGTCGGACAGCCAAAAAGCGCAATTTATTGAAAGTTTTGCGAACATCTTTAGAACAGAAGGACTCGCGCCAGAATTACTTGGGCTAGACGCTTCTGCAACCGTAGATGAAATTAAAGCTTTCTTAGATTCGCTTAATGTCAACCCACTTATCTCTGAAAGTTTCTTGGAAATTCCTATTGCTTCTCGTGTTGAAGCCGATCAGTTGCGATCCGAAGTTGAAACGGCCATTGAAGAAGTCGAGGCGGCTGATCCGGTCATTGAAGTACGCACCGAAGTTTTACCGCCGGGACGGCGACGGACAAGAACCGGGCTTGAGTTTCTCGGCGGCGGTTTTGATCGTACTCCCGGTCGAGCCAGCGGTGGTAAACTCCAACCCTACAGTACCTATGAAGTTCACGATACGCCCAATCCTGAAGTTGCAACGTTTGCTGACGGCAGAACGCTGCTGTTTACTGGTCAAGCGATGGGCGATATGGTGAATATCGTCGGACGTGCCACCGCTCCGGCAGCGCCGACAGCAGAACGAACAACACTTTTGGCGCGGTTAGCAGCTATTTCGGGAACAGACGACGATGTTGGCGAGGACGAAGAAGAAGTAATTACGCCTAGACAGGCAAAACAAAACTTAAAACGTCTTGCAGAACAAATCGCTGATACCATTAAAACAATCCAAGACAATGATAAAGAAGCCAGAGAACGCGATGCAGAGGCCGTTCGTAAATTCAATCAAGAGCGGCTGCGTGATCTGCAAGACTTCAGTATTGCCCGTCTTCGCGCCGAAGAAGATGGACAGGCACAAATTTTAGACGCAGTGGCAACTCGAAATGCGGCGTCGGCTCGTCAGGCTGTTGAAGAACAAGAAAAAGAACGCCGACGCGCTTACGAAGATCAGGCACTAGAAGAAGCGCGTCGTCAAGAAGATCTTCGACTTGAGCGGGCTGAAATTGAGGCTCGGCGGGTAGAACGAGCCACTGAGTTAATTGCAAAGCTGGCAGAACAGCGTGAAGAAGAACGGCAGATGAATGAAATCATCGCCCAAGCTAACGCTGAACAGCTTGCTGCTACTCAAGCGGGCGAAGCTGAACAGCTTGCGGCTACTCAAGAAGGGGAGGCCGCTCAAACGGCCGCAACACGGGCAGGGAGCGAAGAACGATCTCGGATTGTTGGTCGCGCTGTTGCCGATGAAATTGCTGCAATGGGGCAAGTTGGCGATGTTGCAACGGCACTACATAATTATGTTATCGATGTCGCAACTAAAGTTCAAACGGCTCTGAACAACTTAGGTCTCGGTCTTGACTTCGGCCTTAAGAAAAAGCCTGTCAAAGCTGCTCCAATTCAGCAAGGTGGCGGTACAGGCGGGGGTGGAAGCCCGCTGCCTACGCCATTTGCCCGAGGCGGCTTTACGCCTACGGGCGGTTTAGCGATGCTTCATCCTAGAGAAGTTGTGCTGCCTGCATCGGCTGTTCGACAGCCGCTCTCAAGCAATTTCTTTGGCGGCAATCGAATTAGCAATATTATCAACATCACTGTTCCCAGCGCAAATATGAGCGCAGACGAAATCGCAAAATCGGCAGTTGAAATCATTGTGCCAGAGTTAACAAAACGTATGGAACGGGCTGCTGCTGATTGACAGCAGCCCAAAAATACGCTATAATAATTAGAGGCTAACATGTTTGCAAATACCACTTACTTATTTCCAATCAGCCAGTATAAGTCCGGTACATCGATTGCTGAAGATGCGTCGGAATCACTTCCTATTGACATCGCTAATCGCGGTGCTCGTGGGATGGCGGTTCGCTTTCCGGCTGACTGGACGGCTGGCAGTATTGGATTTTTAATCAGTCATAACGGCAGCGACTATTATCCTGTGCTCAAATCTGATTATACGCGGGTTGTTATTGAGAATATCCCGGCATCAGACGCAGGCGCGTGGGTGATCGCCCCGCCCGAACTCTGGATACTCGGTGCGGCAGAGTATCTAAAGCTAGAGTCTTTGGACGGCGCTGGCGCGGCGCTCAATCAGGCGGCTGCTCGGTCGCTTGAAGTACTGTTCTTAATCTAATGAATAGAGACTTTCCAGAACTGGCCGTAGGCCACAGCCAACAGGCGTCATTAAAACGACTTCCAGAATTGTCGCCGCCACTTCTGGAAGTCTATCGAGATCGTATCTTACTGGTTGATTTTGCAGAGAGTGAATACGAAATCAACGGCTCACGCCGAAGACTTTCTGTTTCTCTGCCTACTGCACGTTGGCTGTTTCCAATTCTTACTGAAGACGAATTAGATTATTTTAGAAGTACGATCTTTCTGGGGCAACCGGATGTTCTCGTCACTGTCCGAACTTACTATCCGCCTACGAAAGATTGGAAAGACTACAACGCAACGATGTTGTGGCCTACGATCACCCGCGACCGCTTTATAGCGGGTGATTGGCGTGAGATAGAATTTGAATTCATTGATCTGGTAGAACTCTAATGCCTCAGATTTCCGGCGAAGACCTCGGACTTTTTAAGTCTTACCCTCAAACAGTTATCCGCCACCTTTCTCTCGCACCGAAAACCGTCGTGTGCGTAGTTCGCGTTGTGGGCGACCCGAGACGAGACGACCAAACACTAGGGGTTTATGAGTTTGATTATGCCCTGATTTCTGGAAATCCAGCCGATATTGTTGCAGGGCAAACTGCTCTTATCGGCAGTTCTCCTGAAATAAGCGATTTTGGTATCTGCCGCGTTCGAAAAGTTCCGGCTGGATTTGTGTTTTATACAGAAGAAATCTCGGTAGCTGAATCGCACTTAGCTGATGGCGTGTATCTTACGATCATCGAAGACTATCGGATTTGGCAGGTAAAGCCACGACTGATCGCGGTTAAAACTGGCGGGTCGTCGTTTTATAACAATTTTCTTGAACGTCACGATTACGACATAGTTCACGACGAACAAAATGTCAATGTTCAACCGCAAGCAAACATCACTGAGTCTGGAACACGCAATGTTAAACTGGCCGGGTGGGTAGACGCAGGACAAACTTACCGCACCGTTCAACTCGACGCTTCGACTTCAGTTGCGATGAAACAAGGCGCAACAATTACAGGTTATTCGTGGGGCGTTAATGGCGGTACGATCACAGTCGGATCTACTTCGACACCGCAAATCACTGTTCGGTTTAGCGTAGCTACTGGCGTATTTCGGTGGATTACTCTAACCGTTACGGACAGCGCTGGATCTACACACACACGCCGTATGCCGATCTGGGTACATGACGAAAACAATCCGCCGTTTGACAGCTTCACAGTTGTTCGAGACGACCGCTCTGAAAGCCGAGCGATGGATTTTGAAATCTTCGGCTTAGACACAGATGCAGGGCAGGAGTTTTTCTGGGACGTTGGACTGATCTGTTATTGGGAAGAAGCTTTTGTTGGGCCAACACAAGTCTCTGTTCCTGACAGCTATATTTCACAGTATTTGGGCCGCGTTGACAGAGACACGACAACGCTGAAAATGGTTAACAGCCGTTACACAATTACGACCCTTTCGGGCGCGGGCTTGTTAAACAAACTGCAAGGATTCGTACAGCGACTTGAACATCGTGCTAACGGCGAAAGTTGGTACGAAATGGATGTTCTGAACGTAGAACTTGCTGTTCATTACATCTTGCGGGAATACTCAACTGCACTAACAGTCAGCAATTTCTACCCAACGACGGTACGAAACGCAGTTCAAACATTGGAATGGTCAGATTCAACAATTTGGGGGCAAGCAAAAGAAGTCGCCAGTTTCTCGCACCTGTCTAAGCTTGGCACAGATTCACTTGGCAACATTTGGATGGTTGAAGATATTAACTATCTGGAAGTTGGCGACAGGACGAGAGACACGACAGTTATTATCTCCAAAGATATGTGGGGAGATTCTCAGGGGCTTGTTCCACAGACGAAGAAGCAGAGAGAGGTTGGATCGGTTACAATTGATGGTTTTACCTATGACGGTACGACATCAACTGGTTTTCGGTCTATCGGGCCGGGACGTGTGAACTCAGCGGGAGACCAGCGGTCAACCGCTCCCGGCCAATATCTTTCTGTTGCAGAAGGTCAAGACAAACTTAATAAACTAATCGGGCATTATTGGGCGCAGCAAGACAGCTTATGGCTTGAATTCTCTATTACGCTGTTAGGCAACTTCGATTTTATTGAGCCGTGCTGGAACGAACCTGTGTTGGTTGCTTTTAGCGACGACAATCTGAGGGACTTGACTGTGAACGATCAGTTTACGGTTGAATCGGTCAGTGTCGCGCACACAAACGAACCAAGACGGCTTCCAAAGACGATTACGCTGAGTTTAAAGAAAGTTACTGACGGACTTCCCGGAGAAACGGTTATTTTAGAGACGACACAACCTGTTACCGACGACAACCCGTTTCCCGACATTGCCGCTGAACCGGAACAGCCCGAAGAACTGGCAGCGGAGTTAGATAAGATCGCTTTTGTTTTTAAATCGAACTCCGGTACAGAGCTTAAAATTATTCGAACGTTTAACTTTTCAAAACGCGCCGCAGATGGCGGGCCAGATTGGGAGATTATAAACGCCCCAAATTCTTCCGCGCCCAATCTTTTCACCTATGCCCGCGATGGAGATGTTGATTGGTTCTCCCCGGCCTATGTCGATGGATCGGGCTACGTCAATGCGTATATCTGCGGATCGCACCAAGCTTCGCCCGCTTCAGTGGTGATTTTTGGCAGACTTTTAAACATCTTTGGGACGCCGCTTTGGACAAATTATCAAACAGAAGTTGATACTAACTTCTTAAACATTGGTGGTCAAGGCGGCGTTGGCTTTTTAAGGTCTTCGCGTCGGTTCAAAAATCAAGCTTATCTTGTTACACGCGGATACAAACAGTCCACGACTGACCCGACTTATTACTGGATGCCCGCTAAAGTCTATCGAACAACCAACGGCGGCGTAAGCTGGACGGTTGGAAAAACCTCTTACTATGACATTTTTCCAGAACGCTTACTTCTTCCCGGCGATGTCGGTGTGTCGGTTCATCAGAATAATACCGTCTATGTCAGCGGCCTAGCGTCTACAAACGCCGCCACTGATCCCGAAGAAGACTGGATTTTTAGGGGCTATAAAAGCGCCAATGGTGGCGCAACCTACTATTCCAGCCCGCCTTATGGATTAGGTATTCTACAGGCTGACGCAAATAACCACCACGAAATTGTGTTGTTTCATATTCCGTATCACAACAACACAAACGATAGAACAATCTACTTTAGTATTTTAAACCCACATCGATTTTACCGCAATTCAACGAATATTACGCCGATTGTTTCCGGCACGCCATATGTGCCAACCTACAAAAATGCTGTTTCGTCCTGTAAAATCGACCGCAACACTATGATCGTTTGCGGCGCAAACGCCGCTAACACCGTTGTTAAAAACTTCTTAACACGAGACGGCGGTAATACGTGGTTCGAGATGACCAACTTCCCCGGCGGCGGCTCATACGGAGCGTGTGCGATTGCCTCAAACGACCGTAACACCTTCTTTATGTATAATCCAGTTACCGCCCCGCACAGCTTAATTTTCACCAGAGACGGCGGTCAGACGTGGGAAGTTAAAAGTCAGAATATGGGAACAACGCTGGCTGGTTCGCAAGCAGCCTTTTTCATAGCGGGGTCGCCATGACGCAACGATATTTTAGAGACTTTGAAAACGCCGCTCGAAAGCTAAAGAACCGAAAAAAGCCGCTGATTGGCAGGCTTGGTTATCGACCAACTGGCGGCACATTTCAAGTCGAAGTAGACGGCGACTCACGCAAATATTGGGTTGTGTTTGAAGACCGATCCGCTACGGCTGTACTGCACCAAGGCCGCGTTCCACCCATCCCCCGACTGCTTGTTGAAGTTGCTAACGATCCACAAACCCGCGAACTGATCATTATCGGCGCTTTAAACACCGCTGAAAACTTAGCTCTATTGGAAGAAGCGGGCAACTTTAATGTCGGCAAGCATCATCACCGCCGCTACAGCGGTATGGCTTTTCCAATCGACATCCGCCTGCTTGAACAATTGTCAGTCCATAAAGTTGACGATACTTCCTTAACGGTGTTTGTTCGCGGCGGTCGCTATGATTGGAACGGCGTTCTTTACTACCTTCCATCTACGCAGTTAAGCCTGTCTGCAAACGTTCCAACAACTCCCGACATGCAGCGCTGGTCAGTTGTCTGCATCGATACTACGACTGACCCGCACGAACTCATTGTTGTAGACGGAACAGATTATGATGACGGTTCGACACTTGGCATTGAGTTTGTTGAAGACATCGATCTATTATCGCAGCGTTATATCCCTTTGACCGCAGTCAATTTACACTATGGTCAGACAAACTTAGTTGAAAATAATTTTGAAGCGCTTTACCCCATTGCCACAGGGATGAACAATTGGAACGGCGAAGATTTGATTAATTCAATCCTTACCGACATCGATGGACAAATCCTTGTTGACGCCGATGGAAACGTTCTAATGGGGATTTAATATGAATTATAGAAGTTTAATTTTACGAATTCCAATTTTTGAAGAAGCGGGCGGAAGTTTTCCTGTTATTGCCCCGACTCTAATCGGAAGTCCCGGTCAAACCGAGTATCCGTCATCTCCTTTCGCGGCTTCAATTAAAATGCTCGAAGTATGGGACGACTATATGTTCATCGGTCTTGGCACAAGCATTGGGCCGGGCGGAAGTGCCGCTCCCAATGTTTATGACTTCGACGGATCGAATTTCAACGCAGGAACGCAGTTGGATGACCACTCCCTTTACGAAATGGTCTACGCGTCATATAAAATGTGGCTGCTCGGTCAAGACGATGACGACGACACGACGGGCAACATCTATCCCTACGCGGGCAACCGGACATGGACGCTGACTTCCCCCGCCACGCTGGTTGACCAGATTCACGTTCTAGGTGGCGTAGAATTTGAAGGCGACTTTTGGCTCGGCTTTGGAGCATCAACCAATGGGCCAATTGTCGGGCGATCAACGGATCGTGGCCTGACGTTCACCATCTACAACGTCCCCGATGAAGCTATCACTACGCGCCCGCTCAGAGCATGGACGTTGTTTGTGCATGAAGGTGAGTTGTATGTCAGTACCAGCGGCTCAATTTGGGCCGCTGCGCCAACAGGCTACACCAGCACATCTCCTTGGCTGATGACCTTCAAGTACGACTCGGATAATGACGAGTGGGTATCGAGCGGCTTCAACCTTGCTCCCGACGATCCGATTGATGGCGAGGTCATCAATGAACTCCCCGCCTACGGACGGATCGCCAAAGTGCGGCAGTTCGCGGGCGAGACAGTCTACATCACCGGGCGCACCATTACCGACTTTGAACTCACGCCTTTCTCCATGTACCGCCTGACGGGAACGACTCCAATCAAGTTGGACTTCATGGGGGATGACTTCAAGATCAGAGATTTCGTGGTGTTTAACGACGCGCTTTGGGCGCTCGGAAACGACAGCACGGGCAAGGCGCGGCTGTGGGTGACGACCGATCTTGATAATTGGGTTTTGCTCGGTCAGTGGGAGATGGGTGAAAACCTGTTTGCCCGCGTGCTGTGCTTCTACAAGGGCGTTCTCTACTACGGGGACAGCACCGTTCACAATGGCACAGGTGAGGCGGGCAGCATCTACGCGCTGGAAGATGACAGCATCTCCGCTTACTCGGACGACTACGACTACCAGATCGGGATTGCCACCCAACCCGCTAGTCAGAATGTGGCGAATGGTGGCACGGCATCTTTAAGCGTCGTGGCGAGCGGTGACGGGCCGTTTACCTACCAGTGGTACTCAGGGACAAGTGGAGACACATCCAGCCCGATCTCCGGGGCGATCACTGAGAACCACGTCACCAGCGCCCTTACGTCAGGCGCATCCCGCTGGGTGCGTGTCACAGGGAAGGGTGGGCACGTAGACAGCGACACGGCGGTTCTCGTTGTCGCGCCGGACATTACCTCGGCTGCACCCTCGACCGCTGAGGCGATTGTTGGTCAGGCTTACAGTCAGGCTGCACCAACAGTTACAGGCAGCACATCTACTTTTACGTTGGCAGTCAAAGACTCAACGGGTGCGGCAGTGGTCGGGCACGGCCTGAGCATTAACTCAGACACAGGCGCGATCACCGGGACGGTTGGAAACGTAACCGACACCTACTCTGGATTCTGGACGCTGGAACGCACTGCCACCAATGCGGCAGGCAGTGACACAGAGTCATGGAGCGTTCATGCCTACCTGTTCTATGATAAGTTCACGACCGCCGACAGCGCCCCGCTTGGATCGCCGCGCATGACCGAACCCGCAGGTGGAAGTTGGACAGTCATTGAGACAGACGGTGAGTTCAGCATTTCCTCTGGCGCACTGAACTATCCAGTGCAGGCAACGCCTGTGCTGGGCGACCAGTCAATGTACGCCGGCTCATGGACTCGACGTAACGGGTTGGCGCTGATCTTCGACATGCAGATGTCCACACGCTCGACCTGCTACCCGCTGATCTGGAACAGCGCCGCGTCGGGCGCGCCCGCGCTCAGTAATGGCATGTACACGACATCGACCGCGTTCCGCCTTCGTACAGGAGCATCGGCGGCAGGCTTCGACATTACTGCGCTGGCTGCCAGCACGACCTACACTGTCGCTATCGTGCAGCGCGACAACGGCTGCTATATCTACATCAAATCTGGCTCAGACTGGATTTTGCAATGGGTCGATACGCAGGGCAGCTTCCTGAATACCTACGTGCTGTTTGCCAACCACAGCGCCGCTGGCACGCTCGACAACGTGCGCGTGATTGACCTGCCCGCGCCTTACAACTCCGAGTTCGGGCTGGCGCTGGTGAATGTCACGTCCAGCTTCGGAACAATCCAGACAGGAACAGCGACAGGTTCACATGTGCTGCGTCTCACGCGTGGGACAACGGCAGCAAACGACACGGCTACGCTCAACTTCCGGCAGACCGATGCCAATAACCTGCTGCGGGCGCGAGTCAGTCGTAACGCTGGCAACACGGCCTATGACCTCGAACTTCAAAGTGTGGTGAGTGGCACACCGTCTGATCTGGCAACCAAAGTCACCAATATTGGCAACGTAGATGCGATTGAGGTGCGTACCAACGGCACGACCATCGAAGTCTACACGTTGGTCGGCTCACTCTGGACGCGCCAGTTCAATGTAACCAGCAGCACACAGCAGAGCGCGACAGGTATTAGCGCGGAAACCAGCGGCCCTACCTTTACTCTGACACGACTCACGGCGTTTGAACGCATCAGCAGCGCGGTGAACACTATTCTGAACGCAGCATAAGGAGCAGCAATGCCAAGTTTGAAAGCATCTACCTACGGCGCGGGTGAAGCGCAGTCGGCACAGGTCAACGTTCATGCCATTCAGAGCGCCATTGATGACGCTCACGCTACGTATATGAGCGCCGCCTTCCCGCGCCCGCAGGTGGTCGAGGTTGAAGGCACGCTGGATGTCAACACGCGCCTCAACGCAGATGGGACAATCCCGCCCGTGCAATACTGCGGTTTTTATTTTGGGAGGCCGGGTATCAATGTGCGCTCCGGCGTACATCTGATCGGCAAGGACGGGGCGAAATTCCGCCCAAGCGAACCGATTAAAGCGCCGTACACAAACCTCGTCTGGATCGCGCACCTGACTCCGACTGCCGTCTTGCCGGGAGGTACACCGCGCCAGCGGGCAGAAGCGACCGTCATCACGCGCAATACGGCGGTGCAGAACATCGAGTTCGATTTCAGTCATTTCACCTATGACGAGATCACCGCGATGATGACGGGCTGCATGACTGTCGTTGCGCATCGCGCCAACAATTTCAGCATCAGCTATAACTTACTGCGCAAGCTGATGGCGCAGATCACGGTTGGCGCGATCTCAACCGCGTTCCTGAGCGAAAACGGAGACATTGATCACAACGAACTGCTCGGCACGCGCAAACTGTTCTATCGCCCGCCCGGTTGGAAAACAGGCGATCCGCTCCAATGGATCGAAACCGATGCCGCGCCATTTGAGGCCAACCTCCCCGCTGGCTCAATCGAAAATCACTGGTTGGCGCAGACGAACGGCATTTGGATTGACGGGGCGCGAAACATCCGCGTGACCAACAACCACGTTCGGTTTGCGCAAAATGCCTGCGGCGCGTATGGCAACCACGATGTTGATCAACCGAGTACGGGGAACTTGTTTCAGAAGAATTTGCTCGAACACTGGAAAGGCGTCGGCATCCCGATGCATTGCCAGTCTACCCGCGTGGTTGAGAATACTTTTAGAGCGTCGGGCAACGCGGTCGTCCTGACCGCCAGCGCCGCGCCCGGATTTGAGACTTACGCGATCACCGTCGAGGATAATTTGTTTGTCAACACGTGGCAGCCCAACGCAAGACCAGCCGCCGTGCTGATGCAGGGCAGTGGGCATGTCACGGGGAATCATATTCGACGCAACGAATTGGACGGAATGGGGGCGCTTCTGCATGTTACGAATCCGCTGGCGTCGGGCAACGCGGCGTACAACAACCGCACGTTGTCAGGCGGCAATCCAACCGTTGCAGAGTATACGGAGGCAGTTGGCGCAGAAGCGGCAACCAACGACGTGTACGAGAATGCGGTACTGGCGTAAGCCCGCACATCAGGTAGCGCAGATCATGGCACAGCCGCTTATTGCGGCGTTAGCGTAACACAACTGTAATTAAACATAGTTAGGCAGCGTTGCTGTCGTTAAGAGGAATAATGCTTTTTAATTTGGCTCAGTCGTTCCCTGAGATCACCCCATATGCTGACGCGGTGGAACGGGTCGGCGCGCAGAATGTCATCATCATCGGCTTGCTCGTTCTGCTAGGCGTGATTATTTGGGTCGTGGTTCGCCCAATTATTCTGAGGGCTGAAAAATCGGAGGAACGTTCTGCTGAAATCCAGAGAACGTTTCTTAAATTTATCACAGACCAGCAAGAAGTTATCCATCAAAATCAAGAACAGCAACAGGCACAACAAGCAGATTTTGTTGAGTCAAGAACGAAACTATTGGAACAACAGCAACAGCACATCGACTTGCTAAAGAGCATTAAAGAAGACGGTATTAAAGATCGGCAGTTAACATCGGCAGCGTTGGAACAACTGTTCACAGTTGTATCTGGCATTGACACCGCCGAACAAGCAGACAATCGAACTGAATTAGCGGTGTCTACGGTTTTAAGTAAGCTTAAAAGCTCGGTCGATCCGCTTCAAATTACGCTTTCAAACATTGAAACTGAACTCAAACAACTTCGTGAGCAAATACACAACGACCGCACCGAACAGGAAGTGCGTTGGAAAGCGGCTTTAGACAATGTTATTGGCAAGATCGAACTTGCCATTATGGTATTTACGAAAAACGAAGTAGGTAGTTCAAATGAAAACTAAATTAACACTTATTTGCTTATTAGTATTAATTTTAATCGGCGTATCTACGTCTCCAACTGTTGCACAGCCGCCACCGATCACGCCCGAACCCGTTGTTTTTGAGGCGTTAGCTGCGCCGTTGACAAGCGTGCCGCAGGAAATCAGGGACGCTTACCTCAAAGGCGGTGTTAACGCTTCTGGTTGGGGGATGTACGACTGCGACAATCCGCGCCCGAATTACTTCGATTCGGAACTGTCCAAAGTTGCGGCAGCGGGCGCAGGGCATGTACGGCTTTTGATTTCGATGTGCTACCTTGAAAACGGAACATCAGGTACGCTCGTTGAAAGTCGCTTTCAGTCGGTTGTTCAGTTTATTCAGAAAGCAACTGCCAATCGGCTGATGACGGTAGTAGATGTGCATAATATCTACTTCAAGAAACCGGGCAGCAGCGACTGGAATGAAGATTACATGTGGGGGCTAACTAACTCAGCAGTTGCGGATCGCCACATCCGCCTGATGAGCGCCCTTTCAGGCCGTCTTGGTGAAACGCTGCCGACTACAACTTTTGTTGTGCAGCCTGCCAACGAACCGATCTACGTAAACGGCGATCACATGGTTTGGTACAACCATCAGGCTCGGTTGATCGCTGCGATGCGGGCTGCTTGCGCGACCTGCACCTTCACCGTTGCAAGTCACGACTGGCAGGGCATTGAAGCCATGATGTGGGGCTTGAAAGTCCCTCTGGCGGATGGCAACGTTGTTTATGATATGCACATGTACGAGCCAATGAACTTAAGTCATTGTGGCGGTTACGCAGGTGGGCCGGGTTCGTGCAGCGCAGTTTATCCCGGTAATTTCTCGACATGGCGCGGAAACGAATTTTGGAATTACGATAGGCTCTTAAAGTTATTTTACGTTCCCGGCGGCAGTATTGATTCGATAGTGGAATGGCGCGACCACTACGGCGTGTTTATCAACATTTCGGAATTCGGAACGACCCGATGGGTGTCTGAAAACGTTCGTCAACTCTATATCGGAGATTTGGTTCGTATTTTCCGTACACATGGAATAGGGTTTACCGTATATGATTGGCACAGTTCCAATTTCGGCGTGTCGCATTCGCCGGGGCTGCTTAACGTCCTGTTTTCAGGTTCGCAGCCGCCGACCACGCCTACTGCGACCGCTACCGGGCCAACTGTAACACCAACACAGACGCTAACGCCAAGCTCGACGCCAGTTGCATCCAATACGCCGACAACTACACCGACGCGGCTGCTTGGGGTTGTTTACCCCACTACTGATCCGCGCATTCAAGTCAGCGTAAGTTTAGACGGTTCAGTTGAAGTTCTGGCAGATTATCCGCGCATTCGACGCGCCCTTTTTTATCGTGGCAACACGTGGGCAGCATCGGATAACGACGCACCTTACACGACTTCACTGACGGGCATTACCCGTGTTGGTGTGGAGTATTTCACAGATAACGGTGCGCTGTTTGCCGCTCATGCAAACATTATTTTCAACGCCGCCACACCGCAGACGCCGACAGTAACTTTGACACCGACAGTCTCTCCAACGCTGCCTGTAAGCACCGTTGAACTTTACATTAATGGCACATTAGTCTACCCAAGCAGGTAAGTTATGGCTTTTATTAGCGGCGACAGCGCCAACATCCCTTCGATTACGCTTGAACGACAGGCAGGAACGCCTTCAAACGCGCCTACGGGCAAAGTTCGGCTGTTCATTGACGACACCGATCCAGATAACTTCATAAAGCTGATCGATGAATCTGGAACAATCTATGCGGTCGGCACAGGCGGTCTGATCACGGGCGCTGCGCCGGACGATGCCGAATACATCCTTAAAACGTCAAATGTCAATCTGGCAAACGCTTTTGACCTATCGGCTTTGGAGACAGGTCGCCTGAATGTTGAAAATGCAACAGGCGACCTGACTTCAGTGAAAGATAATTTAACGGCGACAAATGGGCCGACCGTTAACAATGATTCTGGTGACGGCTATTCAATTGGGTCATTTTGGTTGGATACTGCCGCTGAAGTGTTTTATGTCTGCACAGATGCAACTGTAGGCGCGGCGGTGTGGATTGAAACTGGGGGTGGCGGTGGGGGCGGAGTGCCTGAGGCCGCCAATGTAGGAGATTTGATTGTAGGCGGGGGAGTTGCTACCTACAACCTTCTTGGTCTTGGATCAGATGGTCAGTTTTTAGCGGTAAATTTAGCTGATACGACCTATGGGATGGAATGGCGAGACATTCCAAACTCAAACAGCTACGATAGAGCTTATCGAGAAATTGTCCCGCCCGAAGTGAGCGGTTGGACAGAAGTCGATTCAAGCGGTCTTACGCCAGCTTTCTCGTATGACGGTACAAACGATTTTCATCATATTTCGTTTGTCACCGACGATACCGACGGCAATCAGCTAATCGGACTGGCAAAGACACGTCCGCTGACCGCCAATTATACAATTTACGCGCTGCTTGAATTTTCAAGTGAATCCGATGACGAAGGTATCGGATTCGGAATCTTTATCAAAGATAGCAACGATATTGAACCGATCCATGTTTCAGCGGTTCGACAATCATCGATCACTAACGGCGTCCCGGCTCAGTTCGGTGAAGCCGTTTGGGGCGACTCCAGCACATTCACATCGTTTGCCTCACCAAAAGCTTTTAAAGGCAGCAACCGGATTTGGCTCAGACTGCGAACAATTAACAGCGGCAACGACCTGTTTGCCGCGTGGAGTCCAGACGGGATCTTCTGGTCAACTGAATGGTGGTTCGGAGATTACAACATCGAAGGTCAGGATCAGGTTGGCTTCTGCATTTTTCAATACAATCCCGGTTCAGGCGCTCCTGCTGCCGGAAACAGAGTTATGATTAACTTAATATCTTGGGAAGAAGTTTAAACAAAAAAGCCACTCAGTTGAGTGGCTTTTTTGTTATCCAAGTTTTCCAGACAGAACACGATCCCAGTTCGTCTCATAAAAATCAAGCGGGTAATAATAACTATCGAGCATTAAAAAGAAGCCTAAGTTCCATTCGCCATGCTTGGTATCGATCAACTGCTTATACTGTGTTCGCAGCGGATCGCGCATACACGGGAGCGAAATGATACGGTGCTGTCCGTCGGCGGAGAAGCCCACCTGCGACACGTGTGAGTGCGCCATGATAATATCAGACTTGATCGATTTACTATTAATTAAGGTATTACCAAGACCGATCATGTTGTAAGAAGCGTCTCTTTGATGCGTCAGCCGGATCAGTTTTCGACGCGTCTTGATGTTCATGTACGGGTAGCGCGACACGGTGATTTTTGGCATCTCCGATACCAGCATCCCATACCACATCGCGCCGCCTGTCTTCCATGACATATGAACATCGTGATTTCCCGGCATGATATACTGGTCGTCAAAAACTTGGTTATAGCGCCTCAGATAGGTTTTCCAGCGCTCTATGTTTTCTTCAAAAGTCGGTTCTTGGACTTCCCATACTAAATGCGATGTGTGCGAAGCAATGCCGGGGTTATCCTGTTTTAGCATATCGCCGCCCCAGAACAGCTTTTTAACGCCGTAGACTTCTCCGACTTCCGCTACCAGCGCCATCAACTCTCGATGTTCGTCGCAGATTTCCATATCGGAGATAATAATCGCATCGTCAGTTTCGACACGCAGATGACCGTTATAAACGCGGCGCTCATCTTTTGAAACGTCGATAATCTTCGTTTGATTGTGTTCTTGTAAGCGCCGAATAAGCGACGTGATCTGCATCCCATATAGAGACGCTTCTGATGTTAAAATCTTCATGCGGTCGGGGTTAAGTTTATCCGCATAAAGCGCCAGAAGACGATCTCGGTTTTGATTTGTGATGTGCTGCCAGCCCATTAAAATCCCTCAAAAGTAGTCGGACGAATTAGCGATACGTTCTCCGTTTGTTCCAAGCGTTCAATTCTTCCTGCATCATACGGTGCGAGGAACTTAAAGAATTCAATCTGTTCTTTGATATAAAATCCTCTGGTTGACCAAACAAACAGTTCAACGCCTTCCGATTTCTCAGAAGCCACACGAAGCCGAACAGGAGTAAAATACATAATTTGATTATCATCTTCAATAACCGTCCCTTGCAAGCATTCCTGAACCGTTGTCCACATATTGTCTACGTCAAAAGATGGGAACTGACTGGCGTATTTACAACTTATTAACGCATAACAAGCGACTTCATCTTGTATCAGTTCCCAAGCGCCACCGAAACGCTCATTCAACTGCGCTCGAATAGCTGTTTTAACATATTCAATATAGTGGACAACTCGCGGCGATTTAATCAGTTTTTTCTCGCCCTCTTTTGTTTCGATTAACTCCCTGTCATTTTTCAATGCGGGCGGGCGAAAACGAAACGAAAAAATCAGCGGATTGCTTGGTTGGATCATAAGTTGGTTTTCTATTGAGAATTAACTCTCTTTAGTATACCACAAAATTAACGAATTGCAAGTCTATTTTCATCTTTGAGTTCGTAAACTCGCTTAATACCGTTTGTGGTCAGATAAAACGCATCGACCTGTGTGTATAAAAAAATCGTTTTATCAACAGATGACATCTGAGCAAGTACCGCTTTTAAACGTAGTTCATCTACAAAGCCATAAAAAAGTTCGTCGTTAAGCTCTTGAAATGACATGCCGCCATTTACAAACAGCGCCGTTAAAATTACGTCTTTAATGTCTTTACGGTAGCCCACGAAACTCTCCAATGTTTAATTGAGCAATATCAAAGTCTTCTTCAGAAACGTTCGAAAAAACAACGGCTCGATAAAGATAGAACGCATCAGCCGCCGCGCCCACAAAATTAAGTGCTCCGTTATTTGCTTTGGCAGCTACAATAAGCTCTCTAAGCAACTCGTGGTCGCGGCTTTCAACCGCAATTGACCATTTATCGCCGTCTCTAAAAAGGTGCAGCGTTGCATTAGGAACTTTCATTTCTCAACAACCGTCACTTTGTCGGGTTCGTAAGTAAGATCCATTAAAAAATTTTCAAATGCAATTCGTTTTCCTGCTGAAGCTTTATAGGAAGCGCCGCGAATATTCGTCATACAAACGCCGATTTCTTCTAAAGCTTCACGCAGATTATCGTCATGAATAACAACAAACTTAAAGAAGCCGTCCGTATCTTCTAATTCTTCAACGATACTTAATACTTTGTAAAGCTTAAATGGGCCTCGATTTTTAATGAAAATCTGCCGTTCAACGGTCTGAATTTCACGATAAGTAATGTCAACGTCTTTATCAAATAAACAGACAAACGGAGCAGTTACTTTATGGGGCATCGTTGTCCACCAGTTTGAATTGATAGCGTTCCATTGCTTCAACCGTCCAAGGCATTGCTGCTTTAAAGATGTTTTCATAGATGCAGTTAGCGTACATGCGGATCTCATGCTGCGCATGTTCGTCCATGCGTTCTTGCAAGAAATGAATTAAGTTTCGCGCATCAACAGTCATAATCCATGTCGAATAAAGTCCGAAAGCGGGCAAGAACAGCCGCGCCTGTTCGCGGGCAACACCCATGTTGAGTGCGTTATAATATGCCGCAGCGCCGTTACGTATAATTTGCGCAAGGGTGTATTGCAAAAACTCAGCGTCGTGAGGATTAAGCGCGCCTTCGCTGGCTTGTTTGTTGCTGGCGCTTTGCAGTCGCCATTCTGTCGGAACGTAGAACTCATCGTCTTCAACTTCAGTATAGCGGCGGCTTTCAGCATTGAAATGCCACGAACGATAGCGCACCCACTGTCGCTCAACAATCAAAGGCATCCTGACGCGAAACTTAAACTGCACTTGCTCAAACGGAGTCATGTGCTGATTTCGATATAAGTATAAAAGCAGCTTCTTGTCTGCCTCGTCGCCTTTAGAATCGCCGTTAAAACTTACTCGTGCGGCCTGAACAACTGCGCTATCTGGCGATTCTGGAATTTCGCTTGTTGGATTGGGCATAATATCCAACAGTTCGACCCAACAGTTATCATCGTTTTCAGGATAGCCTGAAACATAGAACCTTTGTCCTAAAACGTTTTCAAGAACGTTCATTTCAAATTCATCCCTGTCATTAAAATGCCGTCAAACCACGCATCGAAGTCAGCATAGTTTTTACCTTTGTAGGCTTTGCGAGTTGAAATATCGAGCGCATATTGAATGACATCGAGCTTCAGGAGCACTTCTGCAACTTTGTCGTTGCCGACATAAACGTAGTTTAAAATGCCATCAGTCTGCGCTAGATAGTTCAGTAACTCACAAAAACGGTTGAGCGGGATAATCTCGCCATTTTCAAACTTAATCTCGAGCCGCTCCCCAAGCTTGCGCGAGAAACGGCTCTGGATAACAAACAGAACGTTGTTATAGGTAGCAGGCATCGCCGCTACAATCGTTCCGTCAGTCGGTGCGCTAATCGTCATTATTCGTCCTTAATAACTATGTTTAAACGTCGATTAAGAAACTTTAAAAGTTCCATATAAAGTTCTGGATCGTGGGCGGAAACTGCGATTGAAGCCATCCAAAGATATGTTTCAGCTTTGTTTAAATCTGCTTGAAGATCGCGTACTTTCTGTTCAAGCTCAACTACTGTCGTATTCGTTGGATGCAGATGAAAATTAGGTAGCATTGGCTACTTCCTGTCGTTTGCCCGTGAATCTGAAAATGTAGCTGAACGTCTGATCATCGCTAGGCGTAATTGCAAGTGAGTGTGTATCGCTTGTGATAACCGTCGATGCGCCGCCTACGCGGTGAACAACGCCGTTTTCCATTTCAAATTTGATGCCGCCAAAACTGTAGACATCAACAATCATTCCAACTTCAAGTTCGCCTAGAGATAATCTTTTAATCATTTTTCAAGCCTTAACTTACGCATTTCATTAGCCTTTAATTCTAAACGGTTTTTTAAAATATGCAAGGGTGAATTTTAGCCGACGCCGGAAGTCAAGTCCATGAGTCTGAGTTTGATGATTAAAAACACATCGACTCCTTTGGTAGTCTGCGCTGGCTTTGTTTCATCGTAGACCCAACGCCGCTCAATCCGCAGCAGCAAATCTGTTCCGGCGCGTTTTTCAAAGGCTGTCTTCTGCCAGTCTGTCGGTTCGCAATGCGTCTCGATTAAAGCAGCGTTTATATAACCGGGCTTAACGGGCAGTCGATGAATAAATTCCAGACAGTCATCGACTGTATAACACGCACATAATACGTCGCCAGCCGCCGAATACACTGACGAACATTCCAGCACAACAAAAACATCGGCCTCGACAAAATCAACAGCGTCCACCACCGTTCTCCTTCCAGTTTTTATAAGCATCCATTGTTTCAGCTAGAGTATCATAGATTTTGATGATTTCAAGATATGACATATCGTTTCCTGTATGGCAAAGCGCCCGTCGCAGTTCCATACCCGCCGGAAAATCGAAAATTCGTCCTTCGTAAGGAAACGGATTAATCGTGCTAACAGCGTCCATTAAGACTTGTCGGAGTGTGGCCCAATCAAAAGGCGGGCAGTCCACCGCACCAACTTCCGGCGCTGGCTGGTCTTTAGGTTCAGGTAGGCTCGTCCCAAGCTCCCTTGCAAGAGCTTGTTCGCCTGAGCCATATTCGTTAATCCAAATTGGACATTCTTTCTGCCCCTGCTCATATTTATGTACCCCCCATCGGTTGATATATTCGTCAATTGGCAGTAAATAATCTTTACCGGGAACGAAGCCCCATTTGTGAGCATTGGTTACATTGTCTAAATCAAACAACCAGCGGCAAGCGGGCGTTGTTCGTTCATTCCAGATGTCCGGCACAACGGTCGCCAGTACCTCAATAATATCTTGCACAACGTATGGATAGTTGTTTGGGCTGATTTGAATGATAACTTCATCGTGTACCTGTGAGACAACGCGGCTGCGCGGATCGTATTTTGAAAGATCTCTAAGCATCGCGCTTGTGCCCACCATGCCGCGTACAATCATCTCTCCTACGCCGCCCTGAGCCAATGAATTCCAAGCGGTGTAACCTTTATATTTGCCGTCGCGCTTACGCATTCCGACGCGTCGGCCAGTCCACAAAATCGCATAGCCCGACTGTTCTGCGAATTCGCTCCACGCCTTCTTTGCCCGCGCCACCTGCGGAAACGTCCGATCTTTGTTATCAAGGAACTGCTGCGCTTCTTCAACTGAGATCCGAAGCGACCATGCCAGCTTCTTGACGCCCATGCCATAGGCTGTGCCAAACGTAATCGTTTTCCCTAGATTGCGCATCTGGGCGCGTTCGTCGCTGTTAGCTTCTTCCCAACGCTGCGCAAAGTACCCTTGTGCCATCACTTTATGGAAGTCAGTTGCCGCACACGCCGCCGCAAAGACATTATCGCGGCTGTACATTGCACCCATCCAGTTTTCGGCATTGGAACAATCTAACGAAATCCAAACTAAGTCGTCTTCGTCTGGAATGAACAAACCGATGTCCAGTTCCGGAATTCCTTCGTAAGGCTTTTGTTTATACTTAAGCGCTAAGTTTTGGACGTTCGGGCTGGACGATGTGTTACGCCCGGTGACTGCGATACGCGAGATCGCTGAATGGATGCGCCCATCGTACTCTGCGTGGCGCATAAATTCGTCAAGACGGCGAAGCTTGGTCTCCAAATCCACATGCCGTTTGTAATCGAATAACTGTGGATAGCGCTCGAGATAGAAGGCCATCGGGATTTTTCCAAACGACCAAGCGCCTTTTTTCGTCTTAAGACGAAACATATCGACTTCTGCTTCGGTCGGTTCTTCAATCTGCCCAAGAATGTAGTCTTTACGCCACTTTGAACTACGCGGCAAGTCGCCCTGTTCTGGCGTTAAACCGAGACGAGCCAGCGACTCAACCCACATCTGCAAGTATTTATTGCGTTCTTGGTAGATATAAGGAATGTTTAAACGCATTCCTTTTGCAGACATCTCAACACACAACTTAATGTACTCAAGATCGATCTCAATCAATGTTTCTAAATCGTCTTGAGCGACCATGCGCTGCGGATCGTAAACCGCTTCAAAACGCGGCTGACCCATTTGCCACACGTACAGGTGATAGGCCATGATGCTGTCGAGCGCCGAATAGCGTTCAACATCTTCGATACTTGCGCCGCGTTTTGTTCTAAATTTCTCATCTTCTAAAATGCGCGTGAGATACTTGCGCTGATTTTTCATAAACTGCCACCACTCACGATCTTCGTGAGTGAGCCATTGCGCTGTCAACGCATACAAGTCGCGCCCTGTGCGCGCCTCATCTTCTTCAAAGTCGTCTTCATCGTCAAAATCATCGGCGGGCTGTTCCCAACCGCCCGTAAGCTGGATAACCTGCGTATCCCAAAACTTCGCCTGTGGGTGCATCTCAATGCCGAATTTACCATAAATCTGTCGTGCATCGAAGACGAGATTATGCGCGACAAACGTCTTTGGCATTGAAAATAACTTTTTGATGAAATTATTACTGCCTACTGACCAATACCAATGACGGCGTTGAAACGGATGTTCTTCAATCTGTGCAGCGGAATAATTAAGAATTTCTGCTGAATAGTCGATCCAGTCAAATTCGGCTCTTAATACTAATGCAGGCAAGCCTTCGGCATAGAGTGAGATAAACGTGATGTCGGCTGGATACGCCAGCCCTCTATCCCCTGACTGCCAGTGATAATCGTCGGTATCCGTTTCAATATCAAAAGCAACCACTGGTGCATTCAGATACGCTTGCGCCAGTGGATCGTCAAAAACAAAACCTGTTCTAACTTCATAATTCCGTGTATCGATTGGCATCTATACCCCTAGTCAGGAACGTCTACGCCGCTCCAACTTGATGAAATTTCTTCCCCATCAAAAAAGACTTTGGCGTTGATTAAAAGATGGGTTGCTGCCCAACCCGTGTCTTCTTGATACCAAGAAGCCTCAGTACTGATTTCAACTGTTAAGTACTCTTTAAGCATCTCTTTTAACTGAGCTTTAAAAGCTTTTTTTTTGGTCAAGTTTCATTAACTCAGGATCGACCATTTAACATGTCCTTATCTGTTGTCCGAATGCCGAGAACGACTTTCGCGCTGCCGCCTGAAATACGCCAGCTACCACGCTTGTAATAAATAATGTGGGCTTCGGGCATTCGTTCGCAGTTAGGTGCAATCCCAAACTTATTTTTGAGCCACGTCGGGATGATCGCATCAAAAACAATAGCGAAACGATTGTGGCTTAATGAATTAACAACTGTTGCAGGCTTCAGCCCATCTCGTGTATGTACGGTTACGCCAAGTCCAACCGACGGTTCAATCTTCATTATTTTCCTCTCGTGTTTTTCTTTAAGAAATCATCTGTAAGTGTTTCAGGCCACTTGCCGCCAAGGTCTTCGTCCCAATTAACAGCTAGTCTAACGCTTTTATAAGGGACTTCAAGCGCATCCAAAATATCGCGCCATTGCCAGCTATGATCGCCACCGGAATCTTTTCGATTTAAATAGAGTTCGTCCCAATCATCTGTTCCGATCATAATAATCTCTGGAAACGATACTTCGATTTCTTTTTCGTGCCAGCACCAGCTAGATCCATGTGTATTAAATATTGTCGGCTTTTCAGACTTAATTCCTGTCCAATCTATTTCTTCTGTGACCGGATCATAAGGAATGTAGATTTTAACTTTCATCTTAAGCTCCATTTAGAACCGATCCTATCGAAGTCCATATGCCTAATAGCATCTTTAGTACGATGACGATTGACGCGGTTGAATTGACGTTTCTGAAAACCTGTTGGAGCGCAGTTAACGCATTCCTGCTGCATTGCTAACCATTCTCTAATCTCAGCGCGTCTCTGGTTAGACAGCGACCACATCCAATGCTGAAGCTTTCTATCTCGATACTTGCGCTTATCTTTATAGGTGTTAGACATCATCCACACTCCTGTAAAAGATATAAAGTGGAGAGGCGTTTGGTTCGCGGCTTCGCAACACACGACGTTGATGATAGGCGTGTTCAAACGAACCACAAACTTCTCTTAAAGCGCCGAACATCGGTCGTCCAAAAAAGAACGCTTTAACTTCTACGAGAAGCCAGCGCTTCTGCAAGTCTGGATTTTTCCAGATCGCTTCAATGGGTTGATTGCCGAACATTTATTCGCGCTCCACATAAAAACCACAGTATGAGTTAACCATTTTGCGCGCCGCTTCATTGGCATATAGCTGCCAGAAATCTTCTGTGTACCAATTTGTATTTGAAGCTAGGTTGAAATAAAGTTGTTTATAATAATTCCAGCCATAAGTCGTAAACCAGCGGCGACGATAGATGCGGTCAATTCGATGTAGATGTGATTTTAACTCATCGATCAAGTCTTTGTCAAGACCAAAATCAACCGCTACTTCATAGAGTTTTATATGACCAGCAAGCTGAATACCGATGTTTTTAAGCAGTACGATACTTGCCGGAGAAACATCTTTAATTCGCATAATTCCCACACGCCTTTCTAATGCGATCAATCACCATTTCAACATACTTTCCTGCGAGTAAATGAGCGATCATCTTACTGCCTTCGTCTTTTGTTTCAGGAACGCGTTTGCCGCCCAACTGTCGGATGTACTGCTTTTGTTCGTTGCTGGCGGCATCTCGACGCCACGACTTTGATTTACGCGCAAGCTGTGGGTCTTCAAGCTGCGCAATCAGCGGCACAGCGTTGTCAAACAGCAGTTCGATGCTTGACGCTTCTGCGATCCAACGCTTCGGCATTTCCCATTCTGTCCGTTCGAAGACGCGTTTGCCTTTGATATGCCAGAGCGTATAGTTTCCAAATAGTTGTTTTGCAATAGTTAAGTTTTGATAAAATATCTGAGCATCCCGGTGGTCGGGATTTTCGGCCAAGAAGGACTCACCTTTTGCCATTCCCATTGCAAGTTTATTGGCGGCTGTGTAGTTGGGGAACTTGATATAGAGAATGTCGGTGTTGGAAAGTCCAGTTGAACAGGCATCGTTTTCGACTGGATCGTAGTACCATGCTTGATCTTGTTGTTTAAAAAGATTACCAAGACGAACAACAACGCCGTTCCCATTGACAACAACACCAGATTCCCTATCATCGCGTAGATCAACATCTTCCGCCAGTAATTCGACTTCTTCATCTTCAACTTCCTCAATCTCGCCTTTTTCGTTGCGTACATAGCCCAAAAGGTCGCCCGATAGAAAAACTGGAACGCCTTTTAAAGCGTAGTCTAAAATCCGTAAGTCTTGTTTGTTCTTGTGCAGTCGTGTGCCGCGCCCGATGATCTGCGTGACAAGCACCGAACTTTCAGTTGGACGCGCTAAACCAATTAGCGACAGCGGCGGCATGTCCCAACCTGTTGTCAGGACATTGAAGTTACAGAACCCTTGTATCTTGCCTTCCAAAGCCATTTCGTAGTAGAGCAAGCGGGCTTTTTCGGCCTGTGCGCCATAAAACTCTCGGTCGCCATCGATAACGCATTCGCCGTCAATGTGAACGAACCGATAGCCTCGATCACAAAATTCTTGGGCAACCTGTTTAGAATGAGCAACTGACTGTAGAAAATACGCAGACAGTCGGTTCTCGCCGTGTTCAACCCAACTATCAACCACGACTTCTGCCCAATTCGCCACGTCCAATAGACGAGCGCGTTCTTCCATACTACCTGTGCCGTCAGGCAGTACCATGTTGGTTTCGACCAACAGCGGCGGTTGGATTGGGCAGAGGTAGCCGTTATTAATCCCCCATCGTAGATTACGACTGATCGCAATCGTATTAAATAACAAACCTTTATCGATGTTTAAATCGAGCGGCTGACGGAGTGCCAAACCATCTGAACGAAGCGGTGTTGCCGTTAAACCGATCCGCTTTGTCTGGTTGTTTTCATCCCACAGCCGGGACACAAGCTGTAGGTAGCTTGGGCTTGCTCCATAGTGCGCTTCATCGATGATACAGACATCGATAGCGCCATGTTTTAATACTTCTTCCAGCCGCGACGAGACTCCTTCAACCTCTGCAAGCGTTTGGGGCGTCCCGACCACAATCCGAGCATTCGGTTGGTTGAGTTTACCCATGACAATACCGATCCCCGGTTGGCCGTGAACGGTGAACGCGTTGCTCTCCAAGTATGGTAAATAGGTTTTGAACGCATTATACGCCTGAAAAACTAAGTCGCGTGTGTGGACGATAAATAAAACGCGCTGTTTATCCAAGTCAACTTGCTCATGAACAAACAGCGCGGCGGTTAATGTTTTTCCAAGTCCAGTAGCAAAGTGAATAACTGTGCCGCCAAACCCTCGATTATAAAGATGTTCTGCCGTGTTTACGACAGCTTGCTGCTGGAAATCACGCGGTTGCGCGTTTAGTTGTCGCGCCATTCATCTGCCCAATCATCAAATCCAAGGGCTACTGCGGCCTTATTTAACAGAGTCATAAAGTTTCGACCGGGAATTGGTGCGTTAGGATAATTGTCAATTATGTCTTGGCACATCCTGAAATTCTCCCGATCTTGTGCAGTAAAGTATTCTTGAAAAATCTTTCGAGTCGGCGTAAGCGGCACACTTAGTTGAAATCCGCCAGAAAAATGTGGCTTAAACCCAATAACTTTTCCTTTAGGCCAACGAGAATGAGTGTACAACGCCGACTGCGCTAAAGTTGCCATCTGTTCTTTTTCAAAAACGAACAGCGTCCAAGAGTTACCTTCTATCAAAGTGGGTATACACTTGATTGGGTCAATTCCAACTTCAAAAACAAGATAGTCTTTTGCTTCTTGCGCATTTACAAATTCCATCTCATGCCTCTTGAGTTACCACTGACGTTGTTTCAATATATGTCTTAACGGTTTCGACCATTTTCATCAGCCGCCATTCTTGAAAATACTCGTTGATCGGTTTTGCCAGTCCGTCATAATATTCAAATACCCAATACTCGTCGTCCGACGGCGACAAAGGAAATGACGACGATTCGTGCCAGATGTTGCCCATTCGATACTGAATGGAGTACGTTGTTTTAACCTCTGTTTTAGAAAAACTACTTAAAATTGTCTAGCCTTGCTACTTGAACTTTGCTGCATGTCCTTCTGTAATCCAGCGGTAGAGAAGCTGTGCTGCGGCTTCTGCCCGCCAGTTTTCTGGTTCAGTGTCGTTTAAAAATACTGATCCAATCACCGTGTAATCTTCGTACTCATTGACCTCCGCGCCATATCGTTTGTATTCTGCTTTTGCGACATAGCTATGATAGTGGCCGTCAATATAAAACGTAATAACAACTTCTGCCGGAATATGCCGAAGCGTCAATGTGAGTGACCGATTATATTGTGGCAAGTGCGCTGCCGCCAGTTCAAAACTAGGTGGGTGTCCTGCCCCCGGCAACCGATCTCCGTTTTTATAGACCGCATAGGTCAGTAGATCCATTTGCGGGTTCTGATGAATTTCGTACCCAAACAACGCAGCCAACTTAACATTGATGTGATCAGGCGAGACGGTTTTCATCGGTGGTCTCCATCGCCTTTAATAACGCCACGTTCTTTACGATCTTCAAGCTTTGTTTCAAGCATGGTTGCGATTTCTTCCATCGAATAACCAAGCACCTTCGCACCAGCTACAATATACCACAGCACATCGCCAAGTTCAAGGGCGAGATCTTCTCGAATTTCTTCGAATGTTTTCTGCCCGCGAATAACACGTTTGACTTTCTCTGCTGCTTCGCCCGCTTCTCCGTTCATGCCAAGAACAGCATAGATGATGTCCCAATGAACGATCATATCCGCATACTTAGCTGCAAGTTCGCTAACATCTTCCCCTTCATCGATAATGCAAGCAACTAGCAGGCGTAAAAACTTCTCACGAACATTATCTTGAATTGCAAATGAAGCGGTTCGTTCGACCAGCGCTTCAAGTTTCTGAAAATCCATTATTCAAATCCTCGTTTGAAGTACAGATCGGCGGTGCTAGTAGCGGCTGCGAGATGAAAATCCAAGTAGCCTAGCAAACCTTTTAAGCCGCTAATTTCCGGTGATTCAAAAACATAATGATGTTGATAGGTATGGACAAACAAACTGTCTCCATACTGATTGTAAAAGCGAACATTGGAGTATTCGCTGTCTCTTGCCGACATTCCCATCGGAACTTGATAGATGTAAATTGCGCGTGGGTATTGAATATCTGCGTCGAGCCGACCAAAAAATTCTGCCCAGACTGACGGCCAGTGGACGATAGTGTTTCTATCGTAGCTAACAATATCAGGGGGCATCAAAAGGCCGTGCTTATGGACACGATCAAAGCCGTTTCGCGGCGTATAGTCAAACGTCTCTTTAGATGCGTATTCGATCATTTCAGTTCCTTAATCTGTTCCATTTTAAGATGAAGTTCAGGTAGATCATAACCAATGTCATCTAATAAAGTTTCGACTAGTCTAAGATGTGTTTTAGGTGCGTCGAAAACGATCATATCCATTAGCCAAAGAAACAAAATCTTGGCTAAAAGTGTTTTGTAACTCTTGTTCCCTCTCCCGGCCACAGTTGCTTAATCCAATCAAATAGTATATCATAAACGGGATTATGCTTTTTCTCATCGTCCCACGTCATCCAATCAATCAGCGGCTTGCCGTCGTAATCCTTTTTCCAGATGAACAATGCATATGCGTCGGTTTGACTGTCCGATTCAAACGGAACACGGTTTAATGATGGGCAAACATACATCAGCGGTGTAGCGCCGCGCCACAGCATAAGGCCGCGTTCCAATGTCTCAAGAAATGACAAACGCAGCACAAAAGCAACAATGCCTTTGTCGCTAGTCATATCAAGCGACTTTAGAACGAACTCTTGTGCCAGCGAGTAGGGTGGATTACCGATCACAGCATCGAAGTTTCCGCCCCACTGTCTTGTAGCGGTTAAAAAATCTGCATCGATCCAGCCGTCGTAGCTGCTCGGTGTGATTAATTCTTGCGGCTCTACACCAAACCACTTAGAAGTCGGCCACATCGATTTACCGACCAGACCCCAAACGCCTTCGCCAGCACCGGGGTCTAAGATCCGATTAAACGCATACGAAGGGAACAATAAACGAAGTTTTAATAACGACGCTTCAACAAACTTTGCGCGTGTCCGGTAAAAGTCGTGTGCGCGGCGCTTGCCTTCTTCATGATTGTGAAACGGATAGCGAAGACTCATTACGTCGCTCCATGTGCTACAATTTCAATACCATAAAAGTTACGAAGTACCTGACAACCGCCGCTGGTAATTGACAGCCAACAAATGTTCTCTTGATCCACAAGTACGTGCGCCCATCGGCTATAAACGAGTGCAGTACATACCTGTGGATCATCCGAAACATCTTCCGCTTTAAAGTGTGTAAACGCGGGGTAGGCTAGATGAAGCCTACCTAGGTTATATAACGCGCTGTAAATGTCGTCTGGTTTTGGCGCTCTCACAACAGTTCTCCTATATGTTGTTTAAGACCAGCACAATCGGCGCAAAGGCCGTCATCATAACGATTTTCCAACGGAAGCGCTTTATGACATTTCGGGCAAGCATCTTCAATATGTGCTTCCGCCCATTCATAGTAACAGTCTTTGCACAGCTTCTCGCCGTCCGGCGTATCTTTGAGATTTTTAACTAAGTGCGTATCATCGCAGTTATCACAATCAGCCGCCAGCTTATTTGCACAGTCTTCACACAGCGGCCGTCCGTCAACATCGAAGATGTCTTCAACATACTCAGAACATTCGTCACAGACGGTTAGATTGGCTTCAGCGCAGCTATTGCACCATGCTTCGCCGTCTTTGTCTATTACGACATCGCCTTCAGTAAAGTATTCATGACAGTTGTTACAATGGTAATATTTGCTCGATAAACAGTCAGAACAAACATAATCATGGATGCTTTCTACGTAAGTTACGTCGTGTGCCCGGTAGTGTGTGCTGCAATCTTCGCAATAATAGAACAGTTCGTCCCAACAATACTCGCAGTAAGGATCGCCTTCGTGATAATTACATGGCTCTCCTTCAAAATGCTCATCACAGCCATAACAAGTGAAGGAGCTTTCATCGCTTTCAATAGCGTCGATGTCGAGTTCTAGATCCGAAAGAGCGTCTTTTAACACATCTTCCGGCGCAATAAGCATACCCATGCCGCGATTAATATAAAGCGTTCCCGAATCGCTGTGGCGATTTGTTAACCGCGCCAGCAGCTTGAATTTAAGCCCTGCCCAACCTGCCAGTAACCGAGCATATTGTTCAATTAGATAATCGCCGTAGGCATTGAACAAAACCCATCCAGCGACCTCTTTATCGTCATCTTTAACATTGTTGGTTAGCTGTCGTTTAGTGCGCGGGATAATCCAGCAGCGTCCATGCCCTGTCCCGTTCTTGAAAACACGGAAAGCGAAGCCGCCCGCGCCGATGATCATCTCTTTAGCACCGGAACGACCGCCCCAAAAACACGACCCTTCGTCACCAAATTCGCCATCACGCCAGTCGAATTCATTTGTTAGATCGAACGTCAGTTCGTCCAGCATCGTGCCGCGTTTAGCGCGGTTGTTGATCCATGTTTTATGGTTATCTTCTAAATTTCGTTTGTGGACGCGGTAGTAGTACTTGCCAACTCGCGTCCCGAAATTGCCCGCATAGACGCCTTTATGAATGAACCATTCCCACGACCAATCTTCGGGCAGCGGCGGATAATTATAATAGCCTATAATTAGGTCACAAATATCTTTTTTGCTGTCATCATCGATGATGCCGCCATCGGGCAAAGTATACGTCTGCTTTTCCCGCCATTCGATCTGTTTGTTGCCAAGTTTCACAGTCATGAGAATTGCGCCTCGACCTCTTGTATGATTTCCTGTTCGATCCGACTAAGCTGATACTTCATGCGTTCTATCGACGCTTGATCTTCACGATTGGGATTATTATACACAATCGCCTCGGCAATTGCAAGCCTTTTTCTTAAAGCTGCTGACTGCCAAGCAAGGCGGGATACTGATCGGTTTTTGTAAGGGCGTTCTGGCACGCAGAAAATACGGCCAACCAGATGAATCTTTCCGATTTGCATTAAGTTAGTAAGCCGTCCACTAAGATCTAACATCGGCCGTCGCTGATCGCATAGACAACGATCAGCGAACTCAAAGCCGACCACTTCTTCATAAAACGGCCACCGTTGGTAAACTTCATGAAATTGACAGATCTCATGTACGATTTTAAAGTCAGTATAATCATTCACGAACTAAGTCCTCTGCGCCTTTTCGCATTGCCGCTATTGTTTTACTGGATACGTTGAACATCTCTGTCAGAAGGGTATATTTAGGCCATCTTGAATTTGTTTTATAGTACGAAGTCATGAAATTTAAGAGATCTTGATGACGAATATTTTCGGCCTTGTTCACCGTTGTTCCAACGCCAAGTAGTTGCGTCACGGCGATTGCTGACGGCCTTGAGAGAGCTAAATACGCAGTCTTTGGGGTAGCTGATGTATGTACTCTAATACGCTCTAAAACCTGCCTGACTTCTCCTGCTTCAACCATCTCAACAATACTATCGGCAAATGGGTCGCTGTAGGTGTAATAAGAATGACCTTCATAGCGACCGGAGTACGGTTTAATCGCCTTAACAACGTGCGGGAAAATGTATGGTCTGGATGAATCCAAACTCGCCCACGCGCTGATCCGGCGGTACAAGCTGTCGTAACCAACTCTCGGACAACCGACCAGAAGCACCGCTTCAACATCTTTATAGCGGTTTGTTCCTCTTAGCGACCAGTAATGCCCATACTGGATTTTAGCATGAAGCTTCGGATAGAGTTCTTTCATCCGGTATTCAATCAAAGTTCTTAGATGTTTATAAGTAACAAATAAGACGCTTTGATGTTTCTCAGCGGTCTGCTTAAGCAGCGTTAAGATGCGTTTAAGGATCGCTGAATCATACATCGATTCATCGACAGGCAGTTTATCCAGATCAAAATCTTGCCCAAACAAATCTTCAACCGAATGATTATGGTCTTTCAACCAGTTATTGAAATCGGTGATCGCTACGCCGACTTCGTTGCTGATATGTGTTCGAGTGAAATCTGAGCCGAAGTAGACAATCGTTTCCGATTTAGGGTTGATGATCTTCGGCGCATAAACGCTCAAGTCGCGGTTAAAAAACAAGCTGTAAAGTTCCGGCATCGCCGTGCCATCTGCAATAATTAACGGTTTATTAGCAGGCAGTTTAGGCGCTTGCATCGGATAAATCTCAAGTCTACCGCCGACCAAATGCAATGCGGAGTTATAATTTCGTTGGTCGGATCGATACTTTGGAAGTTCCCGCAGCAAGGCAGCATGAAGCAAGGGCAGCGACCGTGTCGGCAGCGCCTTGTAATCCACATCCGTCTGAATGACTGTCGGCGGATGATATTCTTCGAGAACGTCTGGATCGATCTCTGTTAAAAACTTTTCTAATTCGCACCCCAACTCTTGGTCAAGCTGTTCCATGAAACTACGACCAGAGCGGGTAGTTTTTGATCCGGCGTTCTGCCCAAAGACTCGTCGGGCTGCTGCCATAAAATCCACAACCCTCTGTGTAGTCTCAGGCTCAATATACTGATCCCATAGTTGAAACGTCGGATGTAGATCGTGCGCCGTAATGCTGACCGGAGCTTCCAAAGAAGCCAGCGGATTTTCATCAATAATAACCGCATCATACTCTCCGAGTAACGAATCTTGAACTAGGTTTTGATGACGAACGTAGGTGATTGGATGTCGCCGCCGTTCGTCGTCCTGCGACAAATAGCCGTGCTGTTGACACCACGCCTTCAACGGACAGGCCGCTTGGCAAAATGCCATTGGCGTGTAGCCTTTAGCTGCTAAAGCGCTGACTGTGGTTAAGTTGCGGCAGTTGAGTTCGTTCCTTGCCTCATAATTGTACCAGAGTTCTGGATTAGTCCAATGTTCTGCAATGTCGGCCCAACCGGAGATAAATGGGCCAGCATACAATACGCTTGTTAGACGTAAGTTTTCGATCCGCTTTTCAAACACTTCAATAATCGCTTGTCGATCTTCGTCTGTCAAACCTTCTTGCTCAAGCGCGGCTTCTTTTTCGGCCTCAAGCTGGATACGCAGTCGGTTGCGTTCTTCGATTTTTTCTCTGGCCTGCTTCTCAGCGGCGCGAACCAACGCATATGATTTACCTGCTCCCGGCGGCGCGGCTAACACCTTGACAACACCGCGTTTTGAATAACGTCGGTAATGTTTATAGTTCGTTAGAAAATCATCAATCGTGCAGTTGAGTTCGCTGCGGATCGTAGTTAGGTCAGTCGGCTCAAACGTCTCTGGTCGATAGTCGGGATAATAGACACGGACATCTTTAACCAGACCTTTTTCGACCACCAAATCGACCAGCGCAAGATGGTCGATAACAAACCCATAAGAATCGAGTCCTCTTTGAAATAAGAGATCGGTTAAATCATAGCCGGGGCGATGATCGGCAGGCCAGCGGATCGAATAGACGGGCGTTTTAAGATAGCTTCTAAACGAAGATGCATAACGCTCTCCGGCAGCGTCGTTATCGCTTGCGACAATGATGCGTTTAAACTTCTGTAAATCGATCCATTGCGACAGCGATTCTCTATCGGTTGCCGAACCAAGAATGGCGACAATAGAACGAAAGCCAATTTGATATGCGCTGATCGCATCTTTAAGACCTTCAGTGATGATCAGCGTTTCGTCATTTTTATCTTCAAAGATCGCCCAAAAATATTCACGCCCAAGACCCGCTGTCTTAATGTTGCGTTCTTCTTGGGCGGTACTGTTATAGGGCAAGCGCCCTTCGAGCGCCCACCCGTTAGCGACTTCGCCTTCAACTGTCCAAGGCTTGAAAGGGATAATGTGTCGAATTGCACGATTGGCATAAGCATACAACTTCCCATAGCCCAATTGAAAACGGTTGATCGTTTCATCTGTCCATCCAAAAGACTGCCAGAATTCTCGATCAACCGCTTCGTGTAAACTTCGGACATATTCGTTGTTACATAAATATAATTCTCTCTTAACAGGGGCGTCATCACTCACGCCGATCAATGAAGGCATCACAACCGCATCGCTGCCAAAAAGCGATGCGGCTAATTCTTCATAACTATGTGTGCCACATGCTCGGCAGAACAAAACGGAAGGCGGATAGAACCAGACTAAACGATCTTCTCCGCTGAACTTCGCCCCGCCTTCTTTGCAGAAAGGACAGGGCGAAGCGAGTTCTCCGTTTGTCTTGTGGATGACTGACCCACTCGGAAACCCGGTAATTAGGTCATCCCAAGACGCTACGATCATGACTAACTATTCCTTAAAACGGTGCTGCGGGCGGGCTTCCTGTATCTGCTTCAGCGAAGTCATCTTCTGGCACAAAATCGCCCATCAGCCGCTCACGAATCTTGAGCGTTTCATAAGCCATCTTTGCCTTTGACAGCGCCAGCTTTTCTTCGTCTGTGAGCGGATCAGCATCGACACTGAAAACAGGAACGTCTACAAACGTATTATACGCATCAATGCGTACAGTCTTGATTTTCATGCGCACCGGATACATACCAGCGGGCTTGCCGACCGGATTGAGCACGGGGATCTCCCCGACTTTATTCGGCGTGTAGAACTGCAACAGACCGGGGTTTACGCCATCGGCGCTACGTTCAGTTGTGCCATACAGGTACTTACGAACAAAGATTGAACTGGCCTGAAACACGACCGGAAAGTTGAAATCGTGCAGCCACAAGACGACAGACGGCGTTTCCTGACAAGGCGGCGGGCCTTGTTTGTTCTGGACGGTGCGGGTGCGGTTGTTCATGACCGGAATCGGCTGACCAGCATCGTCTAAAATCTGCACCCACTGTCCGAGTGGGCAGCGCGTACAATCTGGCTGAATAACCACTTTTTCGCGGGTACGCCAGTCAACAAACTCCTGACCGACGTAATTGAAAAACGCTCCCTGACGCGGCGCTAGGCCGTTGCTGCTGGCACAAGCTGGCGCTTTCGCGGCGTCTCCTGTAAGACGCTTGCCGTCCGGCCCAAATGCCCACATGACACGGCCTTTGAGAAAGTCCCGGTCTAGCAAACTGACGCGGAGTTCTTCGCGGTTGATTAGCGGCGTAACGCCGTCGCCAAAGTCAAGCACGTAGCCGTTACGAACCCGCTGTTCTTTCCAACGATTATTGGCCTGAGCCAAGAACAGCCGTGTTAAACGGCCATCAAACGGATTTGCTTCCTGCACTAACGAAGACATCAAAAAGCTGTCAACGTCCTGCTGTGGTACGATATTCATTTCTTCGCTCATTACGAGTTCCTTTTGGTTTTTAAAGTAACTAGAGTCTACCATAACCCACAAAAGAAGTCAATACCAATTGGCGGGCTTCTAATGTTTGTCATTTGTTATAGAAGCTGCATCAAAGAATCTTCGTAGGCGTCTAATGCAGGAGGCCAAGGGGTTATCTCACCATCCGGCCCAAACTTACAACAATAACGAGTTGGGTGATACTCAAAGTCAAAAACCACTAAATCGATGCTGGTTGTAGCTATTCTTCCTTGTTTTACAGCCGCTCGAAAATGGTTTAAAAGAATGTCGCTTTCTGTAATAATAACCCGTGTGTACTGATCGCCATTTTGAGCGTACTTTGTTATTAACAAATCGACAAACCCTTGAAGTTGTCGATTTGTCCGAGTGTTCTCAGGATAACGATAAAGATTACTACTAAGAACATCTCGAATACCATATGGCTCAAATAGCCCATATTCTTCCAGCGGCTTGTCCAGCCTTTTTTCCGCTGCGTCATAGACAATTAAAAAATACCCCATTGTTTTTTTCGCCTATAATAAACGATCTAACAAATCGCCTCGAACATCGAGTAAATCAGGCCAATAGTCTAGTCGCCCGTCCTTGTCAATATTAGGAAGTTCTAATTCGCCATCTTTTCTTAGCACAACGATTTGAACTTGATCAGATGTTAAAACACCTTCTTTAACCAGCACCCGAAAAATATCGAAGACAATATCGCTGTCGGTAAAAAATACATTTTCACTACTAACGTTTGAATATTTTTGAACGCGCCGTCGTATTTCTGGCTCAAGTTCTAGCCGACCATAAAAATGTTCGAGAAAGGCATTAAGAACAATATGTCTACTTATAATGCCTTCTTCTATCAATCTGTTTGTGTACATCGGTTTTCCGATCCCGTCGTCTGGCCTACCAGTCTCATTGAATGCAATAACAATTTTACCCATTTTCGCCCTCTATAATAAACGGATTAACAATCCGCCATAGTAGTTGAAAACTTTAGCAGCGTGCCAATCATCTGAACGTCCATCGCTATCAAAATATAAATAATGAAGTTCGCCGGAAACATCGATAGCGCGAACTTCTAACATTGTATGTTCAAGACGGCCTTCTTTAATTTCAACACGAAGCGCGGTCAATAGCAGATCTGAATCGGTGATGATATTCACCGTCCAATTATGATCGTTTACTAAGGACGCCATGCCCGCCGCATAGCCCAAAAGTTCATGTCGCGTTTTATTGTGCTCAGGATAGACAAGCCCAACAACTTTATTTTGTAAATCACTAAAACCGGTTATCTTAAAAACAGAAGGGTGTGCTTGTTCTACTGCATAATGATCATTATAGCACAGAGTAATTTTACCCATCGTCGTCCATTAACCTTTCTTCCTCTAGGATGTCGTCTTGGATAGCTTCAATTTCTTTGACCATATCAAGAGCTAAATACGAAAGGGCGAGCAAACGCTTGCCCCGTGTATCGTCTGGATCAACGGATGATTCTATCGATAACGTCTCACTAACATAGTTTAAATCTTGAATGAGGGCGTAATAAACTGCACTAACGCCTGATCTCATTTTATTGCGCTGACGATGCTTGCGTCTTCGTCTTGACATGCCCGCCTCATTTCATTCTCCGTTCTTTATCGGCTCTTGCTGCAACTTTGTAGTAAATTTCAGGCAGAACTTTACCCGCGTTTCTGGCTTCTTTGCCTTTAACCAAATATTCACCCGCTTCAGCCAGTTTATCCACAAATTTCTCACGACGTATCTGAGCCTGTTCCCACGACTTAAGCTGGCGACCTTTTTCAATAAAGGTGTCGTAGGCCGCTTGAGGCTCAAACATAGCGATATATACGCCAAGCAGCGCTTCTTTCATTGCGTCCCATTTTCGGTAGCCAATCGCTCGACGCAAGATAATCGCCGCCCGCCCAAATGCTGCCGCTTGGCGGATAAGCGTATCCACGCTGATAGCTGGATCAGCAAGGCTGGCAGATAACATTGTATGAGCTTGGCAAAGCAAATCGTATCGAAGCTTTAATAGCTTTCCGGCTCTATCCATTTGCGGCCTCAAGTTCTAACGAAAGATGCACGTACCAGAAATCGCCGCGTCTCTCAAAGTGGTGAAAAAAGACGCAGCTAAACGATCCCGCGATTTCCTGCATCACAGCAAGAAACAAACATTCCGGCATATTTCTAATTGGGTAATAACACTCAAAAACTTCGTTTCTAATTTGTCTTACTGGAATTAAGTTGATTTTTAATTCCAGTAAGTTCGTTCTAAGCTTTTTTAGATCAGTATGCCATGATTGGCGTTTCGTTTGCGACATAAATTACCGATTCCGACAAACTATCTGCTAGTGCCACTGGATGTGCAGCATAAGCAAGTTCGTCCATACTATTAAAATGCCGTAAGGTAAAACTCGGCGCGTCGTCTGCGCTCTTTGGCGGGCGGTCGTAGATAACCCGCCATACGCCTTCATGAGAGCTGTACGACTCGCCCGTTACTGTATCAGTCCACCACTCAGGACAGAAGTCTTTGTCGCCCGTGCTGCGTTCAAAATATTTTTGACGGAGACCAAACATGTCGATATTCGATAGCTCAGACTGCCATTCAAAGTCTAAACCTTGACCTTGACGGTCAGGGTACGGAGAGATAAGGTAAGCGCTGTTGCCGTTAAAAAACAGTTCGGGCCTTCTATTATACATAGTTATATTGCCCTTTGGAACAGCCCCAGCTTTCCCGTAACTAAGATCATGAAGTTTCCCCTTTAACTTAGCCGATACTTGAATCGGCGCAGGGTAGTCGAGATATTGTGCAAGCGCGGCGGCGTAGTCCCTCGGCTGCGTTTTATTTCTATTCATAGAATAGCCATTGAAAACAATAAACTCGTTTTCAAGCATGTCGGGCATCCCGTAGAGGCACATGATCCGTCCGAAAGTCGAAAGCCCGTAAGGATTCGTTGGGACAGTTGGGCCAGCGGGCTGGAAAAATCGAATGGCGAAACCCTGACGCGGCATCATGCTTTCAAAAATCAGCCGCCCGAAGCCATATTCTGCATACATGCTGCTGGTTCTTTTAGGCCACCAGCAAGAACCGCTATCTTCGTGAAAAACGCCAGCCTCCCACCCGATAAACGGCACGATGTCAAATAGCAGCGACGGAGTGCCACCACAGTATTTAACTGCTTCGTTTCCAACCCACGTCTTAACCGAATCTGGAAGTGGGATCGAAAAGAACGACATAAATAACGTTGAAAATCGCTTTACAAAACTGCCGCGAATATGATAAGCCTTGTTGATATTTTCGACCATGCCAAGACGATCTGTTACAGATCTGTTGTAACGATACATAAAGTTTCTGGTGCTCCAAAGACCTGTCACTTTGCCAAAGTCTTTTGAAGACTCTGCTAGATTCCAGAAACTATCATCGTTGTAGAAGACCGAACCAGTTAGGTTATCCCACAACCAGTTTGTGAAATCGTAGCCAACACCTAATTCTAGGTTCAGCTTTTCTTGAAGCGCCATAAAAAAGTGTTCGCGTCGGTAATGAGGGATAACTTTGCTTGCCCTTGATTCTGGAAGAAACGTCAGACGATTAAAGCCGATGCGTTCAAGAAGTTCATTCATTTTGGCAAAGTTCCTATCGGATAAACAAGACAACGGATGCGGCAGTCAAAGCAATGAGCCAAAGTATAGCCCACAGCGGGACTCTTGTCAAGACCGTGATTGTCCCGTCTGAAACCGCCTGTTTGTTAGGACGTTTCTTGCTTGTATCTTTTTGAGCTTTAAGCGCCGCTTTAGCGCGTTCGATCCAAAGGGTCAGATCGGTTGAATCTTTTTCGATCTGTGCGTACATCGGATGATCAGGACGAATGATATGAAATGATCCATCCGGCCAACGCACGCAGTAACCCGCAATTCGACCCTGATCAATCGGCGTTACATACGCATTGACCGGGTTGCCGTTGCCATACGAATACACAGTAGACGGCAACCAGTAAGGTTGACCGTCAATCGCATAGGTCTGGAAAACATGTTGAAAGACCTGTCCAAAGTCCCGGTTTGTCTGCTGCTGTTGGGGCTGCGGGATACCGTTAACGGGCGGATTACCGCCTTTGTTGTTCTGTTTCTGCTGTTGATGCTGCCCCGAAGTAACAATCGGGGGTGGGTAGCTACCCACCCCCTGCACAACAGGCGGATTGCCTTCGTCAAAGTTATTGAACATTGCCTTGTCCTCCATTTTCTTGACAATTCAAACAAAGCGCTGGATTACCTTGGTCGTCTTCTACTGCGATAGTCTCAAACAACCCGATTGGTTTATGACAATTCTGACAGTAAGTCGTATTTAACTCCGGCACGGGTGTTGATTGCGACTGCTGCCAGCCTAACTTAACGGGCGGATGTCTATCACAAACTTCGAAGTAGTAGCCGTTTGCGAAGACAAGATGAAGCTTTTTGGTATGTTGACCACAAAAATCACAGTGGCCGGATACCGGGCCGCTTTCTGGATCTTGCCGATATTCCCAATAATGTTCTTCGCAAAAGTGAACTTTAACGCCGTTTTGATGCGTTAGCGTTGTGTAAATTTCCGAGTTAGCGCTGTCTGGACAGCGAGAGCATCTCTGTGTTAAGCGACGAATAAGCTCAGAATCAGCTTTGGGTGGCGGCAGGCGCGGCGGCGAATCTGGTACTGTCTGCATCGACAGACCGATTGAATAGCACGCCTCGCACAGTACGCGAACCCGGTTCTCTGTCCGGTCGTAATAATGTAGATTAGAAAACGATTCTTTACCACAGACTTCGCAAGCATCTAAGAGTGCTTCGCCGCCTGTCTCCGGTCTGAACGGCAGCGGTAGGTTTGTAGCTGCGTCGATCTCGACCCCATAGCAGTCATCGCATAGCAGAAGTATGTTGCCTGTGTGGTCTTCCAATTCATGAAGCGCAGAAGATTGAGTTCGGCCACACCAATCGCAGTCATTCTTCGTGGGGCGTGTTTCTGATTCACGTGTCCACTTTGCTAACAACTGGTAATTTGGATAGGCCAACTCATGTTTCTGACGCAGACAGGTAGCGCAGCCAATTGGGTACGGGTGTGCCGTCCCAATATACAACGTTCGCGCATGACCGCAAATTGGACATTTTTGATGCGACTTGGCATAGTCTTCGGCCATCTGATTCGCATAGCTTGTGTCGGAGCGCGTTGGCGACGATCCGTATGTGCCAGAATACGAACCACTATAATAATCGTCGTCATAGTATGTATGACAAACACCATTACTATAGTAAAAATATGTCCTTGGTCGCGCAGTATGCGCAAATTTAGTCTCTTGGTTGGCTTTAAAGAATTCTTTAAAACGGCGCAGCTGGCGAGTCGTCTGTTCTAAAACAGCGAAGTGACCCGGCGAATGTTCACCATGATAACCAATCCCAACATTAAATCCTTTCACCCCCATGCCTTCCATCGCGGAAATACATGAGAATGAACCGCTGCCAACCGTGAAATACTTCGCCAAAGCGCTGTGCCAAGCGCCGTTAGCCCAATCGTCGTAGCCATACAACACTACGTCTTCGCCGCGACGATCAAACTGAACAATCCAATTATAGTCTGGTCGATCTTCCGTTGTCCAATCATTCCAATCACGCATGAAATCGTTTGCGGTCGTTCGGCCAACTTCTTCGTTGGTGGTCAGCAGAAAGTCGAACTTATTGCTGCCGATCAGTTTAGGCAAAACATACAAAATGATCCATGCGCCGAGTCGGTCGTCCAAATTGTCGTTCTCGACAACATGAACCATATACGGCTTTCTGTCGGGGTCTGCTTTAAGCTGTTCCTCTGTCGGTGTAACCCAACGTTCGTAAGCGTTGAAAATCGTTCGATCTAACTTTGGGTTGGTAGCAATATCTAAGTGCGCAACGGCCAAGATTTTGCCGCCGTTGCGCCTATAAATATAGCCGCCGTTTGTAGACGGAACGAAAACGCCGAACCGTTTAAACCACTCCTCTGGACTTACGCAAACTTCTCGAAGCGTAGGAACATTAACTTTTACTCCGTTAATTTTCCAGTTCGTCATCATCCGCCCTCTCTAAGGGGTGTTCTCGAATATGATTTCTAATTGCTATATCTACGTCGTCAATAGAACCGTTCAAAAGCGTAAACTGCCATCTGTCTTGACCAACAAACGTTTCTTCGTTTATTTCAGACGGTTGTTCTGACGGAAACAACCTATCATGGAGCGCCGAAATATACTGTTCGTAGCTTGTGTAATCGGCAGGTATTGGCGTATACGACTGCGGAGCATTAGTATACTTTGGCGCATCATGCATGATCTTAAACTTACCTTTGGATAAACCTTCTTTCGTCTGCTTAGTTTTCTGGCACGGACATTGTTTCATCTCACTTGCTGCATAGCGGTGGTTGCAAACCGGGCAGACTGGATAGCGGCCTAACTGGTCTTTTCGAACCCAAATTGTCTGCCGACGAGAATGAAACTCACTCAGCCACACCAGAATTTCTTCACAGTCGCTACGCCATGCAAAGAATCCTTCGAACGTCTGAATGACCAGTGTGTTGAAGTGAGTCGGGCAAAAGTGGTGCGTTTCCCGCGCTGAAAAATCGGCGCGATACTCTCCCACCCGACGAACGCCCTGTTGAGCGCAGACCTCGCAGCGTTCGTCAATCCAGTTGTCGATCCGAATTCGATCTACCGTCTCAAGCAGCGCCGGGTCGCCTACCGCAATTCCAAGGTTGCTGTTGATCGGCAGCGGATTGCTCGACAGACCGATCTGCTTATAGCTGCCTTCGACGTTACCGAAAGCGGTTTGAGCAAACTGAGCCGCCAGATGAAGTAAATTCGGCCCGTATGCATTAAAAAAGACCACGAGATCGACGCCAAGCGCCGCTGGCGTAAACGCCCAACAGCGCCCAACAGGTGCGTATTCGTCGTAGAAAACTGGCCCATCATAGTCGCCGTCTTTCGGACTGAGCTTCTTAAACACGCGCAGCGCGATCATCTCGTCCGGCATGTAGCGCCTAACCCGGCGCACCCAACCCTGAGTCCACCAGCACGAACCGCCTTCGTCTGACTTCTCACCGAAAACGCCGCTGTCCCAATCGATTGTGGGATACAGATCAAAGTAGAGTTCTCTGCCACCAATGAAATGATTTTCTAGTGACGACCCTAGCTGCGATAAAATCAGGGGGTCAAGTGTAACCCCCTGTGTTTCATATGCCCACTTTTTCACACGCACCGGAAACTTGCCCGCATTTTTAAACGTGCCAAAGCCTTTGGTGACGATCAAAGAGTCTTTCGATTGAAGCGTGTGTTCAACGCCGATCTGCTCTTGGATCACCGTTGTCGTAACATTCACCCCGACATTCTTACGAATCCAGTTACGAACATACGCCACGCCTTCGGCGGTCAAATACTGACCCGCACCGAAACCTTTCGCCGGAAATGCGTAAATCGTATTCAGTTCGAATTTATTCAGAATAGTCGTCATAGGTCTTTGCTGTCCAATTGAATTTCTTAATCATGAATGCGATGAGAACCATCAACCAAGGATGCTGGTCGGGGTATGCTTGGGACGCTGGGTCAACGTTCTGCTGCCAAACCAGCATCGCCCCTTTTTGGCGCACCGGAACAAGACTAAGTATATCATTTTCCACGCCGTATTCAAGGGCGAGTTTCAACAATTCCACAAGTTCTTCGCGGCGGTGGAACGCCGTTCGGTTAATTACCAGTCGTTCACCATCTTCAAAAACAAAAACATGGCGAGACCGTGCCGAAAAATTGTCTTTCGGCCAGCGACGACGAGCCTCATCCAAAAATGCCTGCATGTTACCCATTTGCTTCTCCTAACGAGCATATGCCAGTACAGCTATGAAAAACATACCGATCAGCAAAAATCCGATTGCGCGTAAATAGCTTTTTTCCGTTCCTTCTCTAAGGTCAACAAACCAGATGCCAATAAAACCTACCAAAAAACTAAACGTGCCCAAAATAAGCAGAAGCACTTTAATTACAAATCCCAAAAAGACATGCGTTACTAAAAGCGTATCCATGAGTTACCACAACCTCGCTTTAGCTGATTTAGTTATCGGGTCAATCTTGACTATCCAGATCGCAGACGCAAATCCACGACCTGTCAACCACAATCTTCTTTGCCATTGCTGACATTGCTCTTGGGTGAGTTGAAACGTAATCCAATCACCGTCCAAGCTGTACTTTTCAAAAAAGATGTAGTTGAGCGCCATGTGTTTTCGAAGCTTATCCGGCTCTTGCTGCAAGATTTGTAACCTTGTTCGCATGTCAACCGGACGCCGTTCTATAAACGGTTTATAAACTTTCCATAGCTGGTCGGTCATTTTGTCCTCTATGGGCTACAAGATGTCTGCATTGTAGCCCCCTATTTTTGTTTTGTCAAGTAGGCATTTCAGGAAGTTCGATAATCCAAATGTCTTTAATTATCGTATTTGTCTGACCTACTGCCCGCCACGTTTGCGTTTCACAATAGGCAGTTCCTTTCGACCAAACAGAAAATTTTCGCTCACCGTCTGGAAAAATTTCCACTTTGCTCTTTTCAAGCATGGAAAAACTTAAAGCTTCCATCTCTGTACGAATTCGACTTCGTTCGTTTGCAATGATGTGCTCCAAATTCTCCCCAACATAGGCAATCTCATAATCTTCGTAACTATGAGCAATCATCACAGCATACATTCTCTACTACCTTTGTCTAGTCGTTGACTGCGGGAGGTACAGGCAAAACAAAATCATAACCTTTGCTGTCGTATTTATAAAAGGTCAAAAAGTAACGATAACGACCGCCGCCCGTTTGCGACGACCGTGTATCGTCTTTATCGATGCGCTCAAAATTGTAGTTTGGATCGATCATGCAGCCTTCGCAGATCAGCGGTTCAATCCATTGCTGGAAATTGGCGCGCAGCATGATGACTTCAGTGTAGATGTGATTGCCATATACCTTTGTTTTGTTGCTGCTTTCCGCACCAACCACAGTCATTAGCCAGTTCATCAGATGACTGCGAACGATAAGTTGATCTTTCTTAGCCATTTCAGTTTCTCCTAGGCGGTAAGGTGTCATCTTCATCGTTGTTTAAACGATGTTGTAAACGTCTCTTACGCGACGACACAGGTTTACGAATTTTTGTTTTCGGCTTCATATCTTGTTTAGGTGGCAGTTCCGGCGGATGCCTAAGCAGCGCCAGCAGCACAACAAGCGCCAAGATAAACAAACCTAAGGCGGCATTATCTCCCATGAGTTGTGTAACACCTTTACTAATAGCCTGACTAGCGGATCTGGCAGAAGAACCCTACAATTCCGTTGTTACCTATTAACGTAGAGTTACCTCTTTATGAGAATTTCTTTCCATTCACCTATATATATTATAGAGTCAATGGAAAGAAATTCTCATAGACCAGAAATACGTTACTAATAGTTTTTAGCGCGATAGCTCAGTTGCCCCGCTATTCTGCCTATTAGCTTTGTTATTACTTATCTGACTTGTCGAGATCTTTGTGCATCTGATCGATAATCCGGCGGTTACGGCGATTGTCCAGCCAACCTGTCAGTTTCGATCCAAAAAGAACACCTAAGATCAGAACAACAGAAGCGACTGCCAGCAGCAGCGTGATTGCCAGCCCGATAGAGAGCAGTTCTACGATACTCACTGTGATCATTTTAAACATCCTCATGCTCGAGTAAGACAAACCCTGCGATACCCGTTGGCATAATAAACAAGACCATCATAACGATGATCCCAAGCGTTTTTTCATCTACGATTGGCTTGATCAAATGCAGTCCGGCAGCGAACAACAAAAAATAGACTCCATATCCAATCATTAAGACGACTATCTTGCCTACGACACTAAGCTGCTTCCACATTTTAAACGCCCCTATTACGATTCGTAATAACTAAGCTACAGGACGGTCAACTGCTTCGATTAAGACGATTTCAAACGGATTTTGGTGCATCCGTTTGCCGATTTCGTCTTTGAACCACAAGACATAGACGGGAAGACCTTCGGGCGCAGTCGCCTGCCACGCGCAAATTGCCCCGTAAAGTTCGACAATTGACAGCATGATGTTGCCGCCAACAGGCGATCTTGGGTCAGACCACGCAGGAAAAGTATTAGCAATACGCTTACGGATGTCTTCATAAACGATGTTTGAATTCGGCAGCTTATACATATTACGAAACGTAACTTCATTTAAGATAAAACTCGGCTCAGGGATCATTAGACTTTCTCTTTTGATTAAGGCCGTTTGTAAACGTAATGAATTTCGCCCACTGTTCCAAGATAACCATAGCCGCGTCGATAGGTCTCCCACATGAATTCAATAAAATTTACGATTTGAGGATCAATAAGATCTTTAACAATAAGATAAGACACGTAGAGGGCAGCGTCCCATGCAGCGTCCCATGCAGCGCCCCATGCAGCGCCCCATGCAGCGCCCCGTGCAGCGTCCCGTGCAGCGCCCCGTGCAGCGTCCCGTGCAGCGCCCCGTGCAGCGTCCCGTGCAGCGTCCCGTGCAGCGTCCCGTGCAGCGTCCCGTGCAGCGCCCCATGCAGCGTCCCGTGCAGCGTCCCGTGCAGCGTCCCGTGCAGCGTCCCGTGCAGCGTCCCGTGTTTCAAACACAAGCCAATTTGGTAACGGCTCTTGGTGATTCATAAAAAAAGTAAACGTATTGAGAGATTCGATAAATTCAATAGCGTCAAGCCACCATTGCTTGTGCGTCACTTCACTCACGAGCCGCACCTGTTTGACGACAATTTTACCAGTGTTATCAGCAAGTATTTCGTCAGCATATTCTGCTTCAAAAATTCGCCCGCCCCAATGAATCCAATTGTAAGGTTTGTTGGTCAAGTGAAATCCGCTTTGGCACATCACTAGGTTGCCGTTGTACACATGCCACTCGCCGGGAATCCATGTTTGTGAGTCATCGTCCCACTGCGGCAGCGACCACTGCATGTTCCCGCCGTTGCACGAGCGACCTTCTGAATCTAAAACTTTATAGTATGTCACGAGATCACTTCCTTTCATGGTAAACGTAGATTAGGCCAACCACAGTTGCGCACAGCACAACAATAGCCAGTACCAATGCCGTTAATTCTGGCCCGAGATAGGTGGCAATCTCAGTGACGAAATAGGCAATTCCCATCAGTAACAGGACGATGGAAAACGGCGATTCAAGAATATTGCGAATCATTATGTTACTCTCCTTTTACTAAATTTAATCTACCAAAACGATTCAAAATATGGATGATTGTTTCTTGACGCGGTGTCGTAAGGATGCTGCCGCTGTTTGTTCGCCACTCAGCCAGTTCTGCCCACGTCAAGCGGTTATAGAGCAGGCGCGGAAAACGAACATGCCCATTGGTGACGAGTTGATCGATCCAATCTTTCTCATCATCTGTTAATGTTAGATCTTGCGCTTTCAAAAAACGCAGCGTGTCTTGGTAGAGCATTTTATTCGTCCTTTGACTTACGAACCGTAATCTTGCCCTCGATCTCATCGAAGATAATTGACGCAAGTGCAAAAAGGAGTGCAAAAAGGACGACAATCACCATGCCGACCACCAGCAAAATTGCAAACAGCTTAGTCTGAAAATACGCGAAGACGATAGCGGTGATAAGCGCTACAAAAACGCCTATAGCGCCAATAGCAGCGTAGATCGCTGCTACCGTTTTAGGGGTCAGGCCAAGACGATTAACTAAGAACTCTGTAAGACGACCGATAAGAGATTTCACGAGTTTATCCTTGTGCAGATAAAACAACCATTGGACGGAGCGGGACTTTGATTTCAAAGTCGTCATAATTCAGTTCGATAGGATTGGGCAGCAGACTGATATTCGTGGGCAGCAGGATGCTGTAGAACATCCCTTGCCAGACTTGCTTTCCCAAAACTTCGACTTCCGATGTTCGGTCAACCCACCCGATGCATACCGTATACGCAGGCCGTTGACCGCTTGCTTCTACCACGTAACACCAAGGGAACAACTGTTTGTCTTTTATCCACAGTGATCCGTCTTGCAACTGAAAGACGCCGTTTTTTAGAATGACTGTTTTGAATACGTTCATAAGTTTCTCCGAAGTCGCTTCCAGTACCTAAACAGCGACAAATGATAACTCGGTGCTGTTCCGGGCGTTAACGCGCTTTGTACAAAAGACGTTTTCTTATCGTCTTCATAATTGATATTAATCGTCACCCGTGCTCCTAAAGCAGTAGGAGGAAACGTGTCGATCTGCATCGTGCCAACTTTAGTTACAACTAAAATCGTATCGTTGTCGTCGGCAATTACTTCGGTATGTCCGTCTTCTGTAATACTAACTGTCGCCATTCTGACTCCCGTGCAGCACCGTGTTTGAAGGCTGCTTATCGAGCGTTCGCGGCAAGACTGGATGCTGCGTCATGCGCCGCCACCAATTGATCTTAATCGACGGGTAAAAGATAGCCACGATCATTGCTTCTTCTTCGCTGTCAGGAAAATATTCATTGCCTTTAAAATAACCTGTTCGACGCCGAGTTCGACTTTCTCGAATACCGCCTGAGTGAAAAGCCAGTCGAACATTGTTTACCGCTTCTTTAACAAGTTCGAAGTCAACGGTTGTGTCAATCGATACTTCGTAGCTATAAATACCAGCAAGAACGCTGTTTTCTCGACCAAAAAAAGCAACGCCGATGACGTGTTCAATACTTCGAAGCTGTGCTTCAATTGCTTCGCTGCCAAGCTGCTGAAATTCGTCATAGTCTAAATAACGATTAATTGTGATCATTTACATCCCTGTTGTCATATAGTTATAAATAATCTGGCCGATTAAAAGCGTCAAACCTGCCGTCAACAATTCGGAAACGAACATTATCAGCAGTTTTCCGAAAAGCTCAGAAAACGTTTTTGGATCTTTGTCTTTGGATGTATCGCTTTTCCTAGCAAGATTGCGCGTAAACGATCCAACAACCAGCGATAAACCAAGCGCCTGTGGCAGCGTGAGTGGAGATACGCCGAAGGTTGTTGCAATAAACCAGTCCCATAACTGGACAAAGACTAAGCCGTTGATGATGGTAGTGAAGATAACGATGACAATGGCGAAAATAATCGCCCCGAAACAGCCGAACAGAACTTCTGAAGTCTTGTTAGTAATCATTTTAAACACCTTTTCGATAGATAAAAAACAACGTTGGGTAAACACAACCAGCGATCAAGCAGTTGGTCTGTTTGATTAGCTGCCAACCGCTTTCAACAAACAGATTGATTTGCGGATCGACGTAACCGCTAGTATACAGCAAGCGTGTCCGAATTACAAGATCGAGCCACTCCATCAAGTCGTGTGGAACATCGTTCAAACGAAGTTGTAAGATGCGTTCCGCATTGCGAAGCATTTCTTTAGCGGTATGAACTGCTCCTAACAGATTAATTTGATTCTGATAATAATCAACGACTTCCATCATACCATAGCGGCGAGAATTCCAGCTTTCTCGGATCGGCGCAACCGTCTCTAAGTACGCTGTTCGTGCTTGACCACGACTGCCACAGTAAACATACTGGCCGATTGGCAACGGATTAGCGTTGATGTGCGCCAATCCTTTGACGCCATTAGCTTGCCACAGTTCTAGCTGCGGATAAATTCGTATTTCTTCCCAAAAACTGGCGAGTAGATCAGCTTCCATCGAAGCTCCTTGAGATAACTACGATACCATTTTCCGAGCTTGCTTGGTCTAATAGTTTTGTTACTGCGTCGATAAGTCTCCCAATATTTTCCGTCGGGAGTACTCGACCCGGCACATTTAAAGCTTCGACACCGTCGCAAAGTTTGTAAGCAGCGTGCGTATCAACCACTACCGGGGTCTCAAATACGTCTTTAACAATATAATAAAAATCAGCTAAAAGTTGACGATACTTTGAGCTATACGTCCAAAGAAACTCTAAAGCCTGCACCCATACTTCTTCAACCACTTCGAGCGCGTCTATCGATTTATAACGATAGATACAATTCGGCGTTAACTGCGTTGCTAACGGGTATGAAGCAAGGTGACTTGCGCCGCTGTGATAGTACAAGTCGCGGAGATCGAATCCTTCCGCTGCCCGGTCGATGAACCACATTTCCAGTTCGTCTTGATTCACCTGAGCAACACGCTTGAGATTGGTGTAAAGCGAGATGATGATCATGCTAGTCCTCTAAGTAATCTTTTACCGACCAAAACGAAGCAAACATAGCTATTAAACCGATAAAAATTCCAGCAAGCGCCGATAAAATCGCCGCGAACAAAATAGCGCTTGCTGCTGAAATTAACATCAGCAGCAGAGCGATAGCGCCCATAAAACATATGCTGTACAAACACCACACATCTTTGACGCGCCAATTGCGATCAAAAATCAGGTACTTTGTGAACCTATCTAAACGAGTTCGCATCTTGTCCTCTAGAAGATATAAGGTTTGTCGGGGTTGAAAGAAAACCGATATGTGCCGCCGTCACTTTCAAGCGATTGAGCAACCCGCAAGTTTCGAAACAGCACACGCAGCGCAAACTCAGTTGCATCGTTTACGTCCGTTGTGCGAAAGACAACTCGAAACGGATTGGTCTGATACGTCACTGACAGGTGGTGCGTTTCAGCCAGTTTTACGATTTCGTTCTCTGCCTCAGACGGTTTTCGCATGTTAGTCTCCCGGTACGATTATACAGCTATCGAAGCGATTACGAACGATTTCAAGATCGGCATTGATTTCTTTCTGTGTCGCGTTGCCATAAAACGTTAACGTAAAGATATTCATCCAGTCGCCTTCGATGGTCTGATAACGGCGTTCGAATGAACACAATTGAACTGTGCTGCAAACTTCGCAAAAATCACGAACATGCGTGATCCCGGCTTCGTTGTCAGCGACATGTAACGTTGCTTGAGCCATGTTTAGTCTTCTCCAAGTCGGTAACTAATAACGCCATTTTCATAAATTTCTGCTTTTGTACAATGTGAAAGTTCAGGGTCGAGCCAACCTTTTTTTCGCGCTTCTAAAGGTTCGTAATCGGCCACAGCCTGTCTCGCCTGTTCTTCAGTTTCAGCAAGCACGATCACTTCAATATCTAAAAAGTTCCAAAAAAAATGTTCTCCAATATCTTTTGGTGTGGGCGTCTTTTAGTCTGTCTTCTGAGCTAACGTCCCTACGAGAAGTCAGCCACCAGATAAATTTATTTTCCATGTTTAAACACCTTTCTTAGCATAGATAAAACAAACCTCTTACAATGATGATAATGGGTAAGAGGTTTGTTTAAGATAAGTTATCGAGTTATGTTACTGAGGTTCGTTGACATTTAGATCACCTTTTCCATCTTACCAAGATAGGCGTTTGTGACTTCTTCAACTGTAGCACCAAACGGTGCGCCGCCGACCGGGTAATCCGGCTTTGCTACCACTTTGCCGTCAAGGAACAACACAGGCCGACTACTCGTCCCAACCAGATAAACTTCGTAGCCTTTGTGAGCGCGAAGTTCAGACCGCGCCTTCGCCGCTTTTGCGGAAGCGATACGCAGCCACTTGATTTCGTTGATTTTCTGATTGTGCCTGCTGACTTCTGGCGCGGCCTTCCAGACCATTTCGCAGATTTCTTTGGCGTGGATAAGCGCGAATGAACCATCTTCGCTTATCCAGTGTTTGTTGTCGGGACGATACCAGCCGACATAAATCGCATCTAACAGATCGGACTTCCGACAGATTTTAACACACCAAACGCCCGGTTCTGTCCCAAAATAGACCGTCCAACGGTAATCGGTATCATAGCCGTCGAACGAAAAGCAGTCGTTTGTAGCGTCGTAGATGACTTCGGCGCTGTCCGTGTCAACGATGTTGATCTGCTTATAATCGTTGGCGTCTGCCCACGCTTTGTACTGTTCATTGAACTCAGCGTTGAACTGGCTGATGATGCCAAAGTCGTCCCACGCGGTCATGAACACTTCGGACTGTGCGATGTCTTCGCTGCTGTTCGTTGTGGCGAGATCTTCAAACATCCCCAATAGCTCAGAGCCGTGAATGCGCTTACCGCCGCCGATCACGCGGTCGCGGATCTCGAACTTCCACTGGCCGACCAATACGCCGAAGCGGTTACGCACATCGAACGTCGCCATGTCGTTTTCTTCGATCAGCACATCGAACGTCATGCCGAAGCAACGAATACTGAACGAGTAGTCGCGGATGCATCGCTTTGGCGCAACGTTCGTTAGAACATGATCCATTGACAACAAACGCGCTGTGACGGTGCGATCCAGATGACCGACGAACGTATAATCATAGTCAGCCGACCACCCCGAAAACGGCCGCTTGTAGCAGAAGAAGCGCCCCCGATTAAGAACCGGATCGCCCGTTGCTGTCAAACGCGACTGCACAGCGCGGAACAGCCCACGAACATCGTGAATTTCGCTGTAGCTTTCCATGTAGACGCGCTTATTGAACACCACAAGATACTCAATCGTGCCGCCCTCAAAAGCCTGCTTGACCCACAATTGGGCCAGCGCCGGGTCGGGGTTGAACCGAGCGAAAAGGGAGTCACTGAACAGAGCCATGATTTGTCCTTTCATATGTGAACTTAGATGCGAACCATGCCGCCAGCGGGATTCGAACCCGCACTTGGGAGATTTTAAGTCTCCTGCCTCTGCCGTTGGGCTACGGCGGCAATCGCCCCCGAAGGGGCTTTAAACTAACTTTCTTCAGCTTGCTGACGATCCAAAATTAACGCGGCAAGCACCAATGCGTAGTGCAGCTTAGTTAGAGGGTTACTAAAAATCAAACCCATCGCCACCGTTAACATTTCGCCGTCGCTAACCAGATCGACTCGAACACCTGTTTTTAAGGCTTCTTCGCGGTACTTAACCAGATCATCTGCCAAGCCGTTTGGAATCTCAATCGGAGTTGTGTCTGTTTTTACTGGATCAATGTTTTCATCACCTAACATTTTCTGTCCTTAAACTAAGTTAAAAGGATTGTATCAGACGTGATTAGCAAAGTCAAGTGCGATGTTAACTAAAACGGTTGGTTTTTGACTTCTTCAACATCGTTATAAAAGATGTAACGTTTGACATTTTTAACGATCACATAAGGGCGATCCTTTCGCCATAAGTTCGCTTGATCACGTTTCGCACCGAGTTCTTTTCTTGCAAACCGCCAGATGTCTTCGATGCGGCGGCTGTAGAAAATTCGTTCGCCGCATCGATACTTACCTTTTTTGAAGTCTTTATTAAGATCTTTTCGTGTTGGTTTTGGTTTGGGCGCTACATCAGCTTTAATCTCCGCTACTTGAACGCTCGGAAGTTTGTTCGCATCGGCCAACCTATCGCGGGTAAGGCTAGACCAACGCTTTGCTAAGAACTCATTAGCGTTGTTTCTAGCCATGTTTTAATTACAACTTTGTCGTGAACGTAAGCTGCTTTGATCGCAAAAACGCCTTATGAGCATAGTAGCCATTGTGCGCATTATAGACAACAAACTGCAATAAGCCTCGATTGGTCTCGAAGTTCACGAACATAAACGAAGCTTCGTAATCAGAAAGCTGATTTTCGTATTCTGACGATTTCTCAATGCTCAATACATTTAGTGCGTTGTCTACAACGCTGACACCAAGCAGTTCTGCTCCGATAAAGTATGAAATGTCGTCTTCCGATATGAAGTAGCCCCATTGTTCGCAACAGTTAATGTAGTTATCGATCCCAATTTCAATGCTCTGAAGATTGGTACGAATAATGAAGCCATCAAATGCGTTTGAAACTTCTTTAACTGAGATAATTATTTCTGGCATCTTACTTCCTTTTGAAGTCTATATCTTTGCGGCTAATGTACGTGCCAAGCTTACCCTGAGAGATCTGAATCAGATTTCGAAGCACGCCTTTATTAAAAGCTTCGATCTTGACTGGCCGATTTGGATCGAGCAAAGGATTCGTTTCGAATTCTTTTTCATAGTCTTCGAAATACTTGGCCGTCAAGTAAACAAACTGACCGATTTTCAAATCGTCGCTAGGCATGGCTTACCTTTCTGAGAGATAGTTGATGCGCGGTTGATACTGGTTAAGACGAATTTGCGTTATGCTTGAAAGCACACAAGCATCTCGGTTATCGTTGCAGACCAGTTCCAACAGGTCGAGGCGATAAGCTACATCCAGTCCACGCACGTAGACAACGTAGCCGCCTTCAATTGGCGTCTTGCCGATGATCTCGAAATTCTGGTATCCGAAGTCATTAACCGTCTCGCGGATCGCTTCGAACGACGTTGAACGCTGCGAAACATAGCTTGTGTTGACCAACATCAACATAATTCCTGCCAAAGCAAGCACAAGCATCGAAATGACCACTCCAAAAGCGTAGTCGTTAAAATTGGTGTGATGCATGAGATTTCCCTTTCTTAGAGTTTAACGATTAGAAATGCGCCGCCGGGAGTGAATAAGGCATGGTACACGCAGCCATGCCCTAGGTTAACCAGATCCGCATAGGTCAGGTATTCCTGAATAGCAGCAAGATGCTGACGCGCTGCGGTGCGGTTTGGGTGCTTTCCGCAAAACAATGTGACTTGCTTGGCTTCGTCGCCAACAAAGCACAATAGATCGGCGGTGATGCACTCCGTCTTCGGCCCACCATTTGCGTAAACTTTTTCAGAAACGGAGAAGTTTGTACGCGGCACGGTTATCCTCCTTGCCGTTTAATCGGCGTGATACGGAACGAATCGAGATCTTTACGGGTGCGCACGATTTCGTGCCATGCGCCCACGCAATACGTACCGTTATCAAGGTACTCCCGAAGATGGCAACGCACATCTTCGATGATACGGCTGGCTTCGCCGGGAGTCGGCGCGAATCCGCACAGCAGCAGGCTAAACGCCCAATCGCCTGTCTGGTGGAATTTCAGAACAGCGGCGTAGCGCATACCGGGATAAATATCTCCGACAGCGGTCGGCTCTATCGACGGGTCAGTTGTCAGCTTCTTTTCGTGCATTGAGCGTTCCTACTCTAACTTAAAACGTCTGTGAATTCGATCATGTTCCGACGCCTCAACTAAGGCAAGGTTATCGAGGCGATTATTTTTGCGGTTGCCGTCAATGTGATGTACTTCAAAACCGTCTTTGAATACGCGCTCACCATAAGCCACAAACCGATGAACTTTCATATAGAATTCAGATACGCCTAGCCTACAACGTATCTGAGGCCGATTATCTTTGCTGGCATGGAAGTAGACCGCCAGCTTTTCACCATCAGGATCGTAAATATCGCCAGTCTCAAAATCGACGGTGAAGCCGACTTCAAGCATAGCGCGACAGCGCAGATGCGCGGCGTTTTTGTGTTTTTTCATAGCAACCCTTAGAACTGCTTTGAAATAAGTTTAAGTATACAATAAGCTTAGTTAAAAGAAAAGGGTGGAGTTTTTATTAGCTCCAAATATCGCGGGCTTCGGTCGGAATGAGGCTGAGTTCGACATAGCGTTCGTCACCGACGATCACTTCGTCACGGGTGATGACGTTGATACGATGGGCGGCAGGGGCGATTAATGTCTCGCGGATCGCACCAAGCAGAACTTCAGCGGTACGCGCCATGCTCCAAGCGCGTTCTTCGCTCTCGCAGCGCCCCGCGAGGATCGTGAAAGTTTCCTCTACGGGAGCGTCGGGAAACACAACGTAGACAAGCGCCGCATAACGCTCATCAGCGGGCATGTTCTCGTTGTACTGAACATCTTTGGTAGTGCGCATGTTCATGGTTTTGAGCCTTTCTAGGGCTTGATTAAACGAGACGTTTTCTGGTTCTGGCGAAGTGCGGCTTTCGCAGCAACGATCCAATCTTCTTCGACCACAGGAGCAACGGGGCGAACCGACTTAGCATGAGAGACACGGCGAACGGTGCGGCGCTGCGTTTTTTGGCGTTCGTAGATGCGTACATCGCGTTTGACGACAATCGCCAGCGCCAGAACGATGATCACGAGATTTAGAATCTCAGACAGCGCCATTATACACCTTTCTTGGGCTTTTCACGCAGTTGCAGCGTTGCGAAAACGCTTTTATTGCCTTGGATACGTTCACAAGTCGCCCAATCTCGTTCAAACCAGACGCCTTCTCCGGTTTGTTGCGCAGCGATGTGACGGGCTTCGTTTTCGTCATCCGCAAGGACGATCATCATCGTTGTCGGATACGACAACAGGTATTTCTTAGGCATTTTCTTTTCTCCGGTCAGCAGTTGCTTCAGCACAGATTAAACGAAGTTGGTAGAGGAGTTGACCGATTGTTAAATCGTCAACAGCGATGCGCGGTAATAGCGTGATGAGAACCGCGCCCGAAGGCATCGTACCGAAACGGATTTGACGCTCAAACGGTTTATGTTTAACCAGCGTTTTGAGCGTTTCTTCCGTCCAGTCTTTCGTGTACAAAAAATGTACACCCGACGGTAAAGCGAAAATATGGGCGCTGGCGATGTCGGTTGAAACGACAACGGGCATTTCAAATCCTCCGATTAGCGGAAATCACGGGGCGAAAAACTGTCAATGCGCCAATTCCAAACAAGGCGCGTATTCCAGTGGTACAGACCAATGTACCATTTGTATTCATAGCACAGTTCAAAGAACGCAATCGCGTCATCTGACTTGGCGAAGTCCCAATAGAGCGTGCCGTCAACGTCGCTAAAGCGACCTTCACTAAGCCCGACAAGTAGAGCAATTTGAAGCGGGTTGAGATTTTCAGGCATTTCAAATCCTCCAAAAATTTAGGCGCATCTAAAAAAAGTTTTTAGGCAATAAAAAAGGTGAGCAATTGCTCACCTTTTGATGTGTTTATGGTGTGTTAGCGAAGTGTTGTCAGTCGCTTATTGTTTACGTCGCGTAGTTCATACGCTTCTGGAATCGGATTGTTATCCTTATCCTTAAGCTGCCGATAGACTACATACGGTATCTTAACGTTGTGTTTATCCAACACATAGACCGTTTGACCGATTTCATAGTTGCCTTTAGCGGCGATTCTATCGGGTAATATGAGATCACGATCATCCATATAGGACGTTAGTTCAACCTTTGCCTTGCCGCCATAGGCAACAGTTTGATCCGTTATCGGTTTTTGCCTCAACTGTTCCTTAATGGTAGGAGACAAATGATAGACCGTTTTGAGCGACGTTATGTGTTGGCTAACATACTGTTTAGCTGGCACGAATTCTGGACGTTCAAACTCCCATGCAAACATGGAGTTTGGGACGTGCCTATGATATGTGAATGACACATAGTCGCTTGGTAACGTCCTATGTCCAAAGCCAGTAACGCAAACAGACTTATAAGGCATGAATAGATCGTGCCATTGTCCGTTTACGTAAAACCAGCGTTTTACGTGGAACAGGCGATTGAACGCTTGTTCGGCGCTAGAACAGTCTGCCGACATCAGATGAGCTATTACTCGATAGCTCTCTGAGTCTTGATAGCCTACAAAGGCATACCATTTGCCGCGTTTTTTACGCGCTACAGCGGATATTGTGATTCCGCCGAAATTTTCAAGGGAAATTTCCCAACGTGTTTTAGCGACGTTTGAGAACGCCTCTAGCACGAGAGACGGCTTTTTATCGCCTTTATAATCTTTCAGGCGATCTTGCGCGGCGCGATCAGTCGCTTTGGGTTTTGGGGCAACCAAAGGATTGCCAAAAGTTCCGCCTTGTCCCCAACGAGTCCGTCTACGCCACGTCGCTAACTTAGACTCGCTAGATAGATCATAGTCGGGACGAACATCGGTAATAGAGACGTAAGTGTATCGTTCGTCTCTAACGTTTAGCCGCTCAACTTCATGGATTCTTAGCGGTACTTTACCGTCTAAGAATCTCAGTACCTCATCTTTGCCCCTGTGTTCTTTTAGCTCAGGGGTTTTTCGCTCAGGTTTTGGAGAATGTGGATTCCGCTCAATTGGCTCAGTTTTATCAAGCCAACTAGGGTTATTAGCGCTGTCTTTAGGCATTGTTACTCACCTGTTTTGAAGATACCGGATTTTGGGAGACTCGCAGGCGGTTAAGCCTGCTATTAGCGAAGTGCTGACTAGCCTATTAGCGGCGTAGTCGCGCTGGCGGGGAAAATGCGATTAGAGCTAGAATCAAATTAGCCCTATGCTCAGTTTGAGCATAGGGCGTAAAAGCTATTCAGTTGTTTGTGGAAAGCTTGTTACTTGCTTTCCGATTCCTTAACTGCTTGTTTCAGACTCTTCTGCAAAGCCTTGAAAATTTCCTTGCCAGCATCAAGCACCAGCGCGGAGTCTTCAATGCCGAGTCTTTCCTGTAAGGCGGAAAGACTTTCAACGGATGTTTCAGACACATATGTGTCTTTCGTTTCATTGTTGCGCTTTGTTTTCACGCTTACAATGTGGTGAACCGCGATTCCGGTGTTCGGTTGAATGGCTTTCCCGTCGGGGGTGAGGGTAACGGTAAAGCTCACCATTACCGATTTACGCACAGTCTTTTCTCCCTGATTAGAGAGAAGATACCGGAGTCCTGCATTTTGGACTCCGCTTGCATCAACTTCCCCCGTGTGGATAGCAGTAAATTTCGCCACAAGTTGCGCGGTAGCGCCGACGTTTTCAGGATCAACATACTGCGCCGATTGCGTCATGCCGTCCGAGTCCATCGCAAGGACTCGGAGTGTATCGGACGATTTAGCGAGATTCCCGACGAGTCCGACCGTCAAAACGGCGTTCTCAAGTTTGAGTGTTGACTCCACTGGCTTAGTCAGAGTCTTGATTGCGGATGAAAGAAACATAGCCTTAGACACGATATTGACCTTTCAGATGTGATCAGATACGAGTTTGCAAACGGACAAATGTCCGAAATTGCCTAGGATTGATTGCGATCCCCCTCAGATACCGCATGGCACAATGGAACACGCGCCAAACCGCATTTACGAGAGAAAACCGCGCTTTTAGGATAGTTTTCCCGTGTTCCCCTCTCAATGAGAGAAAAACCGTCTAAGCGTGCATCCCCCTCAGTGAGGGGAAACTTTAGACCGAGTCCACCGATCCCGATTTTTAAGGTTCAGCCGACGGGCAAGCCGTTGGTGAGGGGTGTTCCACCCTCATGAGTATTGTCTCACGGGAAGGGACGCATGGTGCGTAAAGGATCAATTAAGGAAACTTTTCACAATCGGTCTAGCTTAACTATTGGCGTAGTAGCACGTATGTTCTAAGCAGCGGAGCTGTATATAACCATATGGTTATATAAGCGTATAGACATATGTGTGAATACTCATATATGAGCAATTGCTCACATTGTTTAGACTAAACTAAAACTATGTTTAGGTATTGCATATTTCGTCGTTTAAACGTAGCTAAAAATAATTTTAAACATATCTAAAAACATTGTCTAAACATATTTTTAAACGCACCTTAAACATCGATCTAACATATCTTTTAGGCGCATCTAAAACATATCTTAAACATCGATTAAACAAAGTTTTAACTGAGATTAAACTTACTATCGAAACATATTTTATAAATATATAAAAACTTCGTAACAAGGTCGGCTGGACGCTAGTTTAACAGACTCTAATTACGCGCCATAACTTAGCTATAAGTGTCCTTAATTGGTGTAATTGTAATATTGGTCGTAATTAAAAATCGGCTAATTAAAGTTAATTCTGCGAATTAACGCGCCTTCGGCGCTTTGGCAGGTGGATATAGGGGCGCTTAAATTAAACATCGAAGGGTGTTTAGATTAATCGCAGATTAAAGTTTGATTAGAAAATTAGCTCGTAAAGTATTACGTTATTAGATACGAATAGATACGTTTCACTTTCCAAGTTCTTTAAATATATATATTTTAAAGAACTTGGAAAGTGAAGTCTATCTTTTTATCTTCAACGTTGTAATAAATCGTCTAGTGTCGAGGGGAAAATAGGGTCTTCCTGCTGGCAGTTAACCGGCAAGTTCCGATTATAGATTCATAATAATATCATATAATACAGCAAACGAATGTTTGCGCTAATCTGCCAAATCCAAAATGTAATATTTTTCGTAATTGACAAATTTTAAAATCTGTTGTATTATTGAGTTAAATAAGGTAAACCACGAGAAGGTTTAAAAACCACAGCGATGAATTTTGTTGTGGTTTTTAAATCTGTTATAAGTGTGGTCGTCTAGTGGGATTATGAGAATTTGATGAGAATCTCTCCAAACATCTTGACAGAGATGGCTGTTATCTCTTATGGAGTTTTGTTTATAACGGTGTTTATAAGCTTAGTTATAGTGACGTTTATTGAGTGGCATAATGGTCGGAACAAAAAATAATGGTTGAGATTATTGGAATTCTAACGATCCTTTTAGCGACGTTTATAATCTATCTGACGATAAATTTGCTTGATTGGCGGCACAGTCGAAAGCGCAAAAAGAAATGACGCAGAGAACCAAAGACTCAATTATTAAAGAATTGTTCGATGCAATAGAGCCGTTTGATGATATTTATAGGTCGCTTGAAAATAAGTTAGAGGGCTTGTCATCGATGTGGGCAGACCCGTACACAATTCATGATCATTTGAGGCGTCTTGATAGCGATGCGCTTTACGAGATGTTTGAAAAGTTATCAGATGCATATTGGAGCGCCAAGAGTTACGATTTATGAGCTACTATAATGATTTCCTGCAATGGGCTAACTGGTGGAGCAGACGAACAGCCAATAAGAACGTCGCTGTAGGCGACAATTTCCACCGCTGTCCGTTTTGCTATAGTTCATTTTATTCAGATTATGCTTTGCAGTTTCATCTGCGTCATTGTGGACGTTATAAGACACGTTTAAGATGGTTTAAATAATGGGACGACCTTCATTCACCTATCAGGACTATGTTCGGATTGGGAATGAATACGGTTTAGAGTATCTGGGCGGTGCTGTGCCGCCATCCACTACGCGTAAAGCGACACGATGGAAATGCCGACACTGTGCTAGAGAACTCGTTAAATCGCTTCATTCGATCCAATTCGCCCCTCAGCCGTGTCGCTGTCGCGCTGAAACGTCGCTTAAAGAAGAAGACTATAACGAAGTTGCAACAAAACTCGGCATCGAGTGGGTTGCTCGGACGCTGCCATTAACGTCGAAACACAACACCTTTTGGCGTTCGGCAGATGGTAGGTTCTTTGCGGCGGCGTATTCAGACCTAGCGTATCGCAATGGCTGGATACCGCCCCGCTTTAGACGCTTTATTAGTAAAAGATTAAAGGATAATGAGTAATGGCTAAGAAAACATTCGATACATTGCCCAAGCCCGTTCAGCGCGAACTGAATAACTTCCGTCGGCAGGAACTCACAGGCGATCCATATGATGTTGGTTTGGACGTTGATGATGTTTATGCTGTCTACCGCGCTTTTCTTGAACTGATTGAGCTTCACGACAAGCAGGAAGACGAGATCACCGAACGCTTCATGAAAGCGGTCGAAAGCCAAGAGACGTTTGCTCCTTTCTTCCGTGAATATCAGAAAGCGCAGACCAATTCAAAAGACAAAGACGTAGACGAAAAAGCTGTTGAAAAATCCGAAAAAACGCCTCGAAAGAAAGCTGAAAATTAAAAATAAACTAATACTTGATTTATTTTTAATTTTCGTTTATAATGAAATAAATGAGCTAATCAAAAAGGTGTGTTCTTCACGATGCCAACTGATTCAGACAATATCGGCCTATTGCAATCTTTTGAACTATCGGAAATTATCGACAAACTCCCTGACGGAAGCGATGTGTCGGTCTATCATATCGCTTTTCACCCGCCGCTTAAGAACTCAATAGGCGATGAGATCAATTCGCTCGATATTGAGTTTCCTGTCGCTCAAACTGAAGAAGCTAATGTCGCTGTTCAGATGGGACGCGCTGATGCACAGCCTGAACTTGGACGGCCCAATATTGTCGCTCAAGAAATTTCTGACTTTCTTGCCGCACCTGCATTAGAGGCGCTTCGCATGATCCGCAGCTACTATGATCGCGGTTTTGGCGATGAGCCTGCCCGCGATAAAATGCTATTGGTAATTAATCTCTACGAACGTCTTGCCGAAGAACTCTGGCGCGAGAATGAGTGGCTGCGTAATCAGCTTGCCAACCTGACGACAAAAGAAGTCTCCGCTTCTTCAACAAAGACCGAGCCGACGAAGGCTTCTCGTACGTGGATAGGCGATGTTAAAACGTGGGCTTGGTATTAATGCGACGACATATTAGCTACGGTCGGTATCTACTTCGCCACAAATACTTCGTCTTTCGTGAGAGCTTAAAGCTCGGAGTGCCGCTACTAGCGGCACTCATTCACGATTGGGACAAACTCTTGCCTTGGATGTGGATCGCTTATGCCAACACGTTCTATAACGAAGACGGCACAGCCCGTCAGAGCGATGAAAGTTCACCGCATCCAAACTATGACTATGCGTGGCTTGCGCATCAGAAACGCAATAAGCACCACTGGCAGGCATGGGTCATTGTGATGGACGGCGGCGATGTCAAGCCGCTAACGATGCCAGAGCGCCACATCCGCGAGATGATCGCAGACTGGCGCGGTGCAGGCAAAGCCCTTGGCTTTCCTGATACAATCGCTTGGTACAATAAAAATAAATACAAAATGTACTTTGACAGGCTCACGCGGCAGCGCGTCGAGCATTTATTGATGAGTTAATATGGCAAATAAATGGACTGCGGTGGACGTTCTGCCCGGTACAGTTTTTAATGTGCGGGCAGCGCCTACCATTAAATCAAATATCGTTATTCGGATCGTGCCGCCGACACAGATGGAAGTCGATTTCGATGCCCGTGAATATGACCTTCCGGCAGCGAAATGGTGGTATCCGGTTCGTAAAGACGGCATGATCGGATGGGCAAGAGAAGATGTTTTCGCTTACAAAATGGCTGGACGAGAATATAAAACCCGTATTCTCATTGAAAACGTTCCTTACTTTAATCAGAATTCTCAATCGTCCCTGCTCTACACCAACGACTGCGGGCCTGCTTGTGTGCGAAGCGTCATCGGACTTGATCGATTCCTTCGTGGTATTCCTGATTATCCTTTGCGGCTTACCATCGACGTTTGCTGTCGGCTGCTTGGACTGGCTCGAACTGACACGACAACGCCTAGCCAGCTAGTGACGCTCTCGCAGATGCTCGGCGTTAAAGCTGAGGTTGTAACAATCGGCAAGTATACGCTCGATTTCGTAATTAAAGAGCTTGAAGCAGGCCGACCGTCGATCTCTCTGATCGCTTATGGTCACATTAAAAATCGTCGCCACCAGTCTGTTCGCGGCGGGCATTATATCCTGCCGATTGGGATTACGGAGTTAGATGAGGATAACTTTGGTTACATCATTGCCCATGATCCCGACGACAAGGGATATATCCGTATTCCTATTGACCAATATAATCTTGCAATTAGTGACACTCTCGGTATGGCTGGCAATAGCCCAAATCAAGGGGTGCGTTTTGCTTTCTAAATATTCGGAAGACAATCTTCCTGACGGCTGGAAAGTTATCGATGGTGCGGATTTTATTCCGTCCGATGGACACGCGGATGAATTTTGGTGGATGTTTGTTCTGGAAGCGCCCGACCAAGAAAAAATTTATTGCCAGAACTGGCGGCAAGCTTCCGAAGAAATCGATGCATGGATCGATGAGAAATCAAGAAGTTCTTGATTTCTCACCGTTTACTACTTGACAGATATTACAAAAATATATACGATTAATATATCGGCGCGTTTTCCATGTGAAAATCGTGTAAAAGGCCGAGGGCGGTGGGCGGGAACATAGACACGTCATGACTACTGACAAAATTACAGTTTATAAAGAGACCTTAAGAAGCTCTGAAGTCTTGGAGCTTCTGACTAAAGGCAACTCCCCTTCTGCAATCGCTAAACAGCTTCAAATCCCCATTAGCAATGTCTATAAGTACATTAACGATTCACTCAGACAGATGTCGGTCGATATGCAGTCGCGCCGAGAGATGTATGAGATGGTCTCGTTTGAGCGTTTAGAACGTCTGTATGGGCATGTCTCTAAGGCGATTGAGCATCAGGCGGAGATCCAGCCGGAAGTCGGCCCTGACCCAAGATTGATTAAAGTTGGCTTAGAAATTATTAAGACCGAACAATCTGTCTTACAGATGGGCCAAAAAGACGGTAAAAAAGAAGACAATCGAGTGCTTATTCAAAATACGTTTGTGGGCGAAAGCGAACTCTATAAAACCGCTTTAGCGATTGCTCAAGAAAACTCAGTTGGCTACCACGTCAGCCAGCCCGCTGATCCGATGATGGTCGAGCCTGACAGCCGACTGTCAGAACTCGAAGACCTAGCTCGTAAATTTTTACCTGAAGGTGTTTTTACCAACAATGACGAACTTGACGAATTGGGCGTAGACAGCGAATAATGGTTCAAATTCCACCCACACCCCCTCCATTCTTCTCGCTCCCTGAGCATCTTTCTTTTGACTGTGTTAAAGAGTTCGCCGAATTTGTTGGCGAACACTCCGATAGAGAAATCTATTTAGACTGCACCGGAGACGGCGGTTTGCTCTCCGAGTGCATGGCCGTTGCCTCGTTGATTAAAACGCACGGCAACGTTACGGGCATCCTTGTTGGGCAGGCTAAAAGCAGCCATGTGACGGTTTTTGCGCATTGCCATAACCGACTGATCTACCCGTATAGCTCGATTGCGCTGCACCCAACAAAGATTTTTATCGAAGGCGACGGCTCACAGGGCATCGATGTTAACACCGCTTACTGCATGTACCAAGATCTAAAAGCGTGTGACGATTTTAACCTCGATTCATTAGTAGCCGCTTCTAATAAAGGGCGAACTTGGTGGGAAAATAGGTACTATAAAACAGTCAGCTATTTAAACACCATTAATGCGCCAGAACTGATCCACATTGGCTTCGCTAAATACTGCACAAAAAACTTCGCCAGAGCCAGCTAAGAAAGCTAGGTTTATTACGATGGCGTCAGCGGAAGCAATAATTGCTGAACGCGCTCGTAAGAATCTCGGCTTTTTTTCTTGGTATTTGAGCGAACGAACCCCCGCAAGACACCATATCGAGTGGATGAAGGCGATCCTTGATCCAGACGTTAATCGCGTCTTGATCGTCGCGCCGCGTGAAAGCGCCAAGACGTTCGTATCCGTCTATACGATGGCATGGTGGATCGGACACAAGCCGCAGTCCACGAATATCATCTGCTCGGTGTCATCTCAGCAGGCGTCTGACCGTCTCGATATGCTTAAACAACTAATCGAGCTTCCGCGTTATAAGAATGTCTTCCCCTACGTTTATCCCGATAAGCAGCGTCCGTATAACACGCAGGAAATGAATGTTTGGGCGTCTCGTTGGCCGGGGTCAAACAAGGATATTACCTACAACTCTTATCGTACAGCGGTAGCTACGCATGGCGATCCGAAAAATCCCACAGTTTTCGCGGCGGGCATTACATCTTCGAAGATTATCGGTCGCCGTTTTAACGGCATTGCCTTGGTAGACGACCCGCATGACAGCAAGAATTCCGCTACCGAAGATCAGCGCCTAAAAGTCGAAAAGTTTTTTAATGAAAACATCTTGGGCGGTGTTCAGGCGGGCGGTAAAGTTGTTGTCATTACAACGCGGTGGGCGGAGACAGATTTAGCCGGGAAGTTGATGGACAAACGCACCATGACAGGCGAACCTGTCTGGAAAGTCATCGACATCCCTGCGATTTCGCCTGAAGGCGAGTCCTACTGGCCGGAATATTGGCCGCTGGACAAGCTTCAGGCTAAACGCGAAGAAGTTGGCGACATCATGTTCGAGACGATGTACATGAACAACCCTATCGGCATGTCTGCCGGGTTGTTCAAACCCGAACATCTCGCTAACGACCTCCCCGGCGAACTGCCTGAATTCGATAAAGTTGTTGTTTCAACCGATATGGCGCTGTCTAAGAACTCCTCGAGCGACTATACCGTGATTGCGGTGATCGCCCGTGACAAACGCAAGCCGTTCGGTTATTACCTGCTTCATATGTTTCGTGACCGCGTAAACTTCGATGAAGGTTTGCAAGAAGTCGCTAGAATGTGCGATTTCGCTTTCGAAAAATACGGTCGGTTGGATAACGTGCTGTTTGAACTTCCGTTTGCGCTGCCTTGGGCAGAGGAATTAAAAGCGCGTAGGCCCGATCTCCCTGTACTGAAAGTTGCAGTCAAAGGCGATAAGGCTACGCGCTTGGGCGGTGTGGCAGTTAAAGCACAGGCGAAGTTATTCTACGTCAATATGGAAATGCCGACCTACCACGCATTGCGTTCTGAGTTTCTAGGCTTTCCAAAAGCGGCGCATGATGACACCTGTGATGCGGTTGCGCTGCCACTTCAATTAGATAGCTGGCATTACGGACTAACCAGCAGCGTGCAATATATTAATTCGCCATATTTACTTTAATAGTTCGTTTCGTTATAAGTTAAATTGGCGCTGTATAAATAGCACGGCTGTTTGGCACGTCGATGACCAACAATAACTTGAATATAATTCTTTTCTAGCATCCGATTTAAAATTGAGATTAAATGCGGCGATTTTGCAAGACCAACTGCCCTACCAATTTCGAGTCGTGATAGTGGTCGATCTGATGCGTGTAACAGATCATAGATTTGACGTTCGCGTTCATCAGATAAAACATATTTCGTTAAAACATCGCTTTTAGTCATTTAAGCCCCCTCTCAAGAGCATAGTATCAGTACACTGTACCAGTATCATATTGATACCGTACTGGTATGGATACTGGTACAGTGTATCAGAAACGTTTCCGATAAGGTTATCAGTACAGTGTATTGGAACATAGTATCAGTATACTGTATCAGTATCAATTTGTCAAGTATTAATTTAATTTTGCTTGACAAGTTCATTTAATCATTGTTTTATTTTAATTAAGTTAAGGAATTTAATTAAATGGCTAACACAGGTCTTAATTCAGCACCGACTTTTTGGAAAAGCAAACGGACTGCTCCGGCTGATACGGATCAGACTTCAATTTTTACTGCGGGCGCACCTGCTAAAGTCACGGGCCTCACGCTTTCGAACTATGGCGGAAGCGCTGTTGATGTGACGGTTCATCGCGGTGGCACGGGCGATGCTTATGAGTTTCTGCCTACGCAGTCGCTTGGCGCTGGCGAAGTTTTGACGTGGGAATCGCAGTTTAATGTGAACCCCGGTGAATCGCTTTATGTTACGCTTAGTGCCGCGACCGTCAATGTTTGGGTAGACTACGAAGACGTAGTTTATTAATAAGGATTAAATAAAAATGCCTATTACGATTCACACCCCGAACAATCAGGACACTAATGCATTTTTAAAACACGTCGATGTGACGACCAGTTTGAATACTGGCGGGACTTCGACCGCCATTGATCTGAACATCCCGTCCGGCGCGATGATTGTGAATGTTTCCGCTAAAGTTGAGACCGCTTTTGCTGGCGTTAGCACGTCTGGTGTGACAGCGGCGCTGGCCTTCACTGGCGGCAGCACTCAGGCGATTGGCAACCTTGTGGCGGCAGGCAATGGTAACGTTGCGGCCAACACCGAACTGATCGAGAATTTCACAACGCTGATTGAAACAAGCGATATTACCGATGCTGCGCTGACTTTCAGCGGTGGCGCAGACAATACGCCGTCGGCAGGCGCGATCCGCCTTGTGGTTGCCTACCTGCTTCCGTTTGACTTTTAATAGTTAGAGGTTTTACAATGGATGATTCTCAGATTTTCCTGTACGGGATGGTCGCAGTCATCGCGGTTTCGCTCATCTATGCGGTCGTAATTTTTATCCAGAATCGCTCTTTGGTTCAGGCGGTGACGAAGTTCACCGAAACGAATCAGAACGCGGTTGACAAACTTTACTTGAGCCAGCCTGTTGTCAGGCGCGGTGTCGATGCGCTCCGACCTGTTGTTGGCCTCATCGATGATGCAATTCCAGACGAAGGTGAACTCGGTTTGGCGCTGGCGATTTTGCGCAAATATATCGATAAGATCGACGGCATTCCGAACGTGCCAAGCGACGAGCAGCCGCCCGTTGTTGGCTAAGTAAAGAAGTGCTTTACTTAAACAGAGTATAGCCCTTGACAGGGCTATACTTTTGTAGTAAGTTATTAATTAATAGGAACACGCTTTTTATGGCAACTTCATTCTACGACGTAATCCCTAGCTTCAATGCCCCCGGTCGTCTTTATTCAAGTAAAGCGCAGATCGATGCTTTTATTGATTACTCTAGGATGATTCGTGATCAGCATGTTTGGGATTATCCGATTCTTCCCGGCGCAATTGTAACTTATAAATCGATTGTCGCTGGCCGAGAGATGAAAGTTTCGGGGCGTACTGCTAGAGGCGTTTCGAGGGTCGTTGAGTGGCTGAATAACGCAGTTTCTTACAATGGCGATGGCACAGTGGATCGTGGTTTTGAGCCAATTGTGGCTAGACGGGTGTTAGACTACCTGTGTGTTGGACGGACAGTCTACCACGTGCCGCCGAACGGAGACTTAGAATACCTCGACCCAACCGATTTACGGTCAATCTTACAAGATGGAATTATTCGTTGGCAGAGTCGTTCAACCGGACGTATTTATTCTAACGAAAATCTCTATTTCCACCACCCAATTCCTATCGGCGGCTCAGGCGCATTTATATCCCCGGTTTACCCAATTATCCCAACTGCGATGTTGGCGTGGCTCATCCGTGAGCACGATCAGGCGTCGGCAGACGGTCGAAAAATTCGAGACATTTTTATCGTTGCCTCCCGTCAGCTTGCTGACAGCCTTATTCAATCGGTTCAAAACTCGTTGGCGGCATGGTCTGGTGACGATGCCAGCCGAAATAATGCCCCGGTAGCGGTTGTTGAAAATATCCCGACAGGCTTGACAGTGGGCGATCTTGTCCACCGTTTAGGGCTGGCAGAAATCCCCGAATCGCTCAATCGAGCCGATTTTGACTTCTCCTATGCGAATATTATTTCCTCTAACTTAGGTATTTCGCTTCGGCATTTTTACAACAGTGAAAAAGCGACGAATCGCGCTCTTGAAGAAGTTCAGGAAGTCCGTCAGCAGCTTAAAGGCCCGAACTCTTTCACGCGGTCTGAACAGCGTCTTCTCAACCATATGAAGCTCGAAGAACGCTTTGGGCCGAGCATCCGCGTCGGCTTTGTCGAAGAACAGGACATCGCCACGCAGGAAACTAAAGGTAGGGTGCTCACCGCGTATTCAACGGCGCTTAAAGATTTTGCTAAAGTGTTGGGCGCGACAGTTAACGGCGAAGCATTTGTCGCATGGCTGCAATCTGAAGACATTTTACCGCCCGATTTAGAACTACTGGTTGACCCCGGCGTGTTAGAAGTCACCGATCAAACGCAGACAAATGCGCCAAATGCGACAACGGACAAACAGCCGAGCATGGTTGCTTCTGGCAAACAGAAGCCGCGTAAAGACGCTCCGGCGGAGAAAGAAAAGTCGGTTGATCCGCTTGAACAAGGCGAAATATCGATGAACCTCGATGGGAAAATTATCGATCAACGACGCCCGACATTCTCTTTCTCTAAAGCTATTCGTGACGAAATTATGCGTGACGACAAAACATTGGGTCGGCTGTCCGAGGATGTCTCTGAGCCTGACTATCTAACGCTGCTTTCCGAAGCGCGAAAGACGAATTGGGCGGAATTCAAGTCTCTCGACTTAACCGCTAAAGGGGCGCTTAAGGTAAGTGATCTAGCCGAGTATCATGATCGTCTTTTCGAAGTTGATGACTACGATAGCTTGACAGAAGACGACCATCGTATGATCACAACGATGATGAGGAAAATTCGTAAATGAACTTAGGGCTAAACGTCCTTTATGACGCTTTTCCTAACCGTGATTTTGAGACGGACGTAATTAAATATCTTAATGAAACGCCGCAGAAGTCGATTCTTATCACTTCTGGATCGAGGGCCGATCAAGCGCTCTCTTTCGCCCGCGACTTAAAGCGTCTTTTCCCGACCTTAGATGTGGTCTACCGACGCTTTCCAGACGATCACCAGCACCAGCGCATGAGTGCTTCTCAGTGGTTGTCTTCTTATCTGCCTTTTAGCGACGGCGGTATCACGCTCTACGATATGAATGAGAGCGGCACGGGCGACATCCCTAATCAAGTCAACTGGCTTGGTGAGATTTTAGAACAGACTGGACGCAGAGGCGTATCGGTTTGTTCAGTGAATTTACAAACACATAATTTACCAAATCCCGAAGATTGGTATCCGTTTAAAGATGTTCTGAGTTTGTTCGGTAAGTACCGACAACATAAGCTTGGACTTCATTATTATTACGATAAAGAAAACGGTTTTCCAGTCGAGTTTGTTCACAAAGCAGTTATTGCCGCTTGCAGCCGCCTAAATATCAGCAAACCCGCTCAGTTTTATATCACCGAACTTGGTTATGCGAAACGGCTTGACCCGTACAAAGGCTATTTAACGGGAATTTCCGAAACCAGCTACTTGAGCCAGTTGGTCGATATAGCTGACGACGATCCGTCGGTTGTTTACTTTATCTATGGTTATGGCGGCTATAATCAATGGGTGACGTTCGATATTAGTACGTCTAAAGTTATTATGAACGGTATTAAAAACTACAACCAATCCTACGAGCCTCTTGAACCGCTGTTCGGTATCGGGCTTAAGCAGACGCTCCCGGCGCTTGGGTATACTGTTCGAGTCCGAGCTACGCCGTCGCTATCTGGCACGGTCTTGGGCGCTCTTAAAGGCGGCGATCAAGTGGTCGTCTACCCGTGCAGCGAAACGCTGCTAGGTGAAAACCAGTGGGTCTACGTTGTTAAAGGCTCTCTTGAGGGTTGGAGCGACTTTAAATATCTCGGTTTGGGTGTTTAATGACAATTTATGATGCATTATTAGAACGTTTATTAGTGGCTCAGATGGCTTGGGACGGTTTTGGCGCATCCACGATTGCTTTTTTTCGAGCGGTCTACCCAATGCTGCTGTCATTAGACAAGATGAATTCTGCTCAGATGGCCGAAGTCGCCAACTTTACTCCACAGGCGGTAAAAGCTCACCGAGACTTATTAGAACAGAAGAACTACATTGTTCGCCATAACTACCGAACGTGGACGCTCAATCGAGAAGCGCTTCGAGACCCAATTTTGCTTGCGGTGCTAAGAGTCAACGTTCCCCGTAACATTTGGGAGAAGATGTTGAAAGCGAGTTAATCTGTGGAAGAAAAATCCAAGAGCCTAGTGCCTCCCGGCGGCTGGCAACCGGGCAAACTTCCAATCCTTCGAGCGACGGTGACGAAACTTTCTGGTGGGGGCGACCAAATCATCGTAAGAGTTTCTGTTGTCTATACGAATTATGATTCTTACGAAATAGGTTGGGAGTATGCAACAAAATCATCTCAGTCGGAACTTGAACAAACTCTCCAAACCGCTAGGACGGAAGCCAGACGAACACAGCAAGATATTGTTTCACAGTATAAAGAATTTGTCGCCTCTTTTAAACGGCCAAACCCCAAAGGCAGAGACGAACGAATTTTTAACACGAATACAAGCTTGGGGAGGGCAAGTAAAAACATGAACTCACCTTTGACTTCTGTTAAAGGCTATCGAGAACTAGACGATGGGACGTTGATTGTTCCGGTTATCGGCGTTCCGTATAAAGAACCAGAGTATCTTGGCGAGAGAGATTTTCAAGGTGAATTTTTCTCGCCGCGAACGAACACCGGCCCGCTCAAACAGGTTCTTTCGTACTTTGACCACAACAAAGGCATGTTTGACCCGCGTTTGGCAAAGTACCCCGACTTTGCGGATGAGCCAGTTGGCATCGCGGAGCGTCGAGAGAAAACTGAAGAAGGCGAACTGTTCGATATTATTATCGACCGAGCCTACAAGTATAAAAATCTTATTAAGAAACTTATCGATGCTCACGCTTTAAAAGTTAGTACGACACCTTTTCAGCGGTCTGTTCGCAGAGATAAATCAACTGGACATTTAGATCGTTGGGAAATTGTTGAACTCGGTTTGGTGATTGAAGCCGCCAGCCC
>CAYPQF010000031.1:0-2628 GCA_964412815.1 uncultured Gammaproteobacteria bacterium | reverse complement strand
CAAAAGTGTTGAATTTCGTTACAAAACTTTACATTTTAGCTTACATTTCTTCGGCTCTGAGTAAAAATGCTTACCCAGAGAGGAGTCGTTCTATCCAGTGGACATAGCTGATTTCTTGACACATACAACATTGAAGATAGCGGAGTTTATCTAGTAGCGTAGTCCCCCATTGCTTAGGAATATCTACTATCTTTAATATGAGGTAAGCTATCAGCGACACATAAATTTGTATGGCTATACCATTTACATTTTTAGTAATCAGCTTGTCCAATTTTAGGTGGGTTTTAAGAAACTTCCATAACAACTCTATGTGCCAGCGATATCTGTAAATTTCCATAAGCTCTTCATCGGACACTTCGTCCCGCTCCAGATTGGTGGCCAATCTATACTCGGCGCGCTTTTCAATATCACAAAAGTTAAGAACTCTATATATTCCTGAGTTCTTACCTGTCCCTACTATAAACTGTCCATTTTTTTCAGAGAATTGAAGTTTGTAGCTATTAGGGATGCGCAAGACAAAATACTTATTTGACTGGCTCGCCACCCGTAAAAAATTTAAACCAGAAAAGCCCCTATCCATTACTGCTACGCCGTTAGAGGGCAAAGTATCTAACATTTCTTGACCGTATTTGTAGTCCGAGTCGTATCCAAAATTTATTAAATTTTCTTCGGGGACTCCTGTTGTTAAGTTTAAGGAGCTAACAAGCTTGACTTGATAGTATTCTTGCATCCAAAGCAATTTACTTGTCAGAGTAATGACGGTTGAGTCAATCGGACAGAATTCATATTTTCGGATTTGTTTTTGACGACAAATTTCTTCATTCAGCTGTTGATAAATTTTCAGGAATGGCTCTTGACTTCTGTGCTTATTAGCTTTGGAGAAAGTTGAAATATCGATTTCCAAGCCACTGACATTGAGTCGCTTGAATATATCTCTCATACTGGTCAAGCTTTTATCCATTGCATAGCTCAACCATATGGATAAAAACAAGCGGGTATTTAGGACAGGATAATCATTTGTGGGCAAAAAAGCCAACAATTTTTGGACAAGCTTGGGAAATGAGTAGAGCACAGTTTGTTAACAAGATTTATTTGGCCATATCCGAAAGCATAGCACGTTTTGGGTGCTTTTTTTGTGTCGAATTGTTAAGATTCAACACTTGTGAGAGTGGGGCGGATACAGAACTTCAAGAATTGGAGGCCGGCGATGGTTCCCGATCCCAGCAAGACTTGCCTGGGGATGGAGTATTTCTGCAACGAAGGCGATGATATCTGGAACATGACAGAGACAGCGCTGATCGAGCTGGCAACTAAGGAGCTGGGCGAGATAGGGTTGGCCAGTACGGGCGACGTGGAAGAAGGGACTGTCATCCGCCAGCCGAAAGCCTATCCGGTGTACGATAGCGAATACCGGCAGCATTTAAAGGTTATCAAAAGCTTTTTAGAAACCATTGAAAACCTGCACCCGGTGGGGCGGAACGGCACGCACCGCTATAACAATCAGGATCACTCCATGCTGGCGGGGATGCTGGCGGTGAAAAATATCCTGGGGGAAAAGCACGATTTGTGGGAGGTCAATACGGAACGGTCGTACTATGAGGAGTTTGAGAAAAAGCCGGCACGGAGGATCAGCGAAGCATGTCTAGCCTCAAAGTAGGGCTGATCGGTTGCGGTCGGATCGTTCAGCTGGTACACTTGAATGTGCTGGCGCGTCTGCCGGACGCTGAATTGGTGGCGCTGGCGGAACCAGACCCGCAGCGGCGAGAAGAAGCGAGTCGCAGGGTGCCAAAGGCGATTGCCTTTTCTGGCTACCAGGAAATGCTGGAGAAATCAGATGTGGGAGCTGCGGTGATCTGCTTGCCGAATGCGCTGCCAGGCGGCAGAAGCGGCTTTGAAACTGGGCAAACACGTCTATATGGAAAAACCCCGAGCTGCAAATCTTGAGGATGCGCGAGATGCGCTTCAGGCTTGGCGGAGTGCTGGTACGGTCCGCATTGCCTGAGAAGCCGGGATTTTATGAGCACGCCGGCGTGCCGCGCATAAAAGCCTATTACATGATGGAGTTAACGCCCGTGAAAACTGATACAAAGACCGCCGATATGGAGACACCGATAGAACAAACAGCAACCGCCAGGAAACCGCTAGTTTCCGTGGTGGTGGAAGGATATAACGAGTCGCGGGAACTTGGGACAGCGGCAGCAACTATGGATGCCCTGAAACAGCAAGACTTTCCGCTCGATCGTGTAGAGGTGGTGCTGGTTGGGAGCCTCGCACAAACTGAGGAATGGAAAAGTCTGTATTCAAGCGGTACGCCGTTTTTATCTGTCAAGACTGTCGCCATTGATCGCGCTAACTATTCCGAATTGAAAAATCGGGGCGCTGAAATCGCCTGCGGCGAAATTATCGCTTTTACCGATTCTGACGTGCGTCCGAAATCGACCTGGCTGTCTTCAGCGGTGGCAGCGATCGAGAGCGGAGCTGATGTCGTGGTGGGGCCGAGTCTGTTCAGAAATGACAGGGGTTTGAATCCAGATCATACCATAATGCAAATAGCGGCATCAATCACTTGGGGCTGGATTCTTGGCAAGAATAAAGGCGGACAACTGCCGCAGCCAGTAGGCTTTATGG
>CAYPQF010000030.1:0-3249 GCA_964412815.1 uncultured Gammaproteobacteria bacterium | reverse complement strand
CGGGAGCCTTAACCAATATTCGCGGGATTCCCACCTCCTATCAGGCGGCGGCTCTGGCCAGACGTTATGGGATACCGCTGACCACCTTAGATGATGTCGATCGCCTTGACATTGCGATTGATGGAGCCGATGCTGTGGATCCTCAGAAGAATCTGATTAAGGGAGGAGGTGCAGCCCACACCCAGGAAAAAGTGGTGGACTCCCTGGCAGATCTGTTTATCGTGGTGGTCGATCGCTCCAAACTGGTGGATCACCTGGGCGTTGTTCCGGTTCCGGTAGAGGTATTGCCGTTTGCTGTAACTCCTACCATGCGGGCCATTCAAAAACTGGGAGGAAAACCGGAAATCCGCATGGCAACCAGTAACAAAGATGGGCCAGTGATTACGGATCAGGGCAATATGGTGCTGGAGGTGAAATTCGATCGTATTGACGATCCATGGGAATTAAACCGCACCCTGAATACCATTCCCGGAGTCGTCGATAGTGGCCTCTTTGTGGGAGCAGCGCAGGTGGTGCTGGTGGGTGAGATGCAACAGGGTGAGCCTGTCGTTTGGGAAATGTAACCCGCAAGGATACAGGTTCCTTTGAAGTTGAACCATAATCTCACCATCGCAGAACCTTAGGTGGTATTTCACCCTATCACTAACAGGCAGATGCCTAGGGTCGTTCCAACCAACTCACTCTTCAGCTTGTGGAGGACCAAATGGGGCAATCTTCGGATTAGAGTAGGGACCTTGCACTTTCCAATTTTCATTATTGGAAATCTTGGCAGCAGCAGTTTCTTCAACAAGGATGGCATAAGTGCCATCCGACGGATCAATCTCAACTACACCGAATTGAGCATCAATTTCATCATCTGCAAGGCCGTACTTTAACTGCACGTCCTGTAATTGGGGCGGGCTATCTTGGCTTTGAATGGTCATCATCACCTTGGCCATGGTTCTCACCTCAATATCGGTATAGGATGGGGCTTGCCAGGTGACCTTAACCGACTCCAGCTAAGGTCACCCTCACGACTAGTTTTGTTAGCTGTAAGTTCCATTGTACTCAGCTAACTTAATGACTATTCAGCACAGCCACAGTTTGTTGAAGAAGCCGCATCAGGATCATTGATCCCTTCTTCAGAAAGTACCACAGTCGGCTCACTTCCAATCGAAGCAGTCATAGCAGTAAGCAGTTCCTCATAGGTCGATTCCGATGATGAGATCGGTACAATTTGACTGAGGCGACAACCATTGATAATACCGTAGCCATACTCATAATCGTATCCTGCCACACCCCGATCTAGAGCGGTAGAGCGCACCAGATTGCGAATAGCTGCTGGGTAAGAGACAGCCAACGCCGGGTTATAAGGCCGCCGCGATCGCACAGCAGCGATCACACCAGCAACTACAGGAGTAGCGGCTGAGGTACCACCATCAGCTGGATAGACCCCAGAGCCTTGGAAGTGAGTGAAACCAGAAATATCAGGTTTCTGTCTAGTCAGCCGACCAGGGCCAATAGTAGAGTAGCCAACCCGCTGACCTGTAACATCTACACCAGCCACACAGAGCACTTGGGGATGTCCGTTTGCTCCGTAAATCGCATTAGTGGTTACTCCGCGGCAACGTCCATCTGGACAATCCTTCCCGCAGTTACCAGCCGCAAATAGAATGTCTGCTCCAGCCCGTTCTAATGTAGCCACAATCCGGCTGAAGGGATGGTTAGGGTTATCACTGTAGTTACCGGGGTGTCCGACTGGAAAATCCCAACTCGGATGAAACATCCCCCAACTGTTATTGACAACCAGAGAACGAGATTCGCCAGGCCGTTTGGGGGCAATCATCACATTCAGTAAGTGCCGATAGGCCAATACCGCATCGCTCAGGAGTCCTTCCATAATCGAGCCACCGGGCTGCCGTGACTGCAGCAGTGCAATATCCAGTAAGGTACAGCGAGGAGCAGCAATACAGACATCAAATGCACACATCGTTCCATGATTCACGGGCCATGCTCCAGGGGCAACTGCTGGTGCAGTCGCTGGTCGCCAACTGCGTGCTGCGTCCAGGCCAGGAGACTTACCATGGGCATTGAGATAAGCAAGGTTAATGCCAGTATCCACGATCGCCACCAAGACTCCCCGACCATCCATGCCTGCCTGTCGCAATCGCTCTGCACAAAGCAACCTTTCGATATCTGTGGCAGAGCCTTTAGCAGGATCTCCCGGACAAATTGGGCAAACCTCGATTGTGGGATCCGCATAGACACCCACGATCTGACTGTTGCCCTGGGCAGCATTGACCAGATTATCTATATCTCGTTCCTCAACCTGACCCCGCACAATGTAGGACGTATAGGTAGGGCTATCTAGATCGGCAAGAGCAGTGAGACCAGATGCTGGAGTTGCCGCCAGCCCTGGAAACTCTACGGTAGGAATGGCGACTGGAGCAAACGTAGGATCGATTTGCAGACCAGGAAGTTGAGGAACAACCTCATTGACCGTTAAGGCCATTGGCATCCCTATCATACTGCTGGCAGCAAGATCAGCAATGGCCGCACTCTGAAGAACTTCAACCATCACGTTCTTCTTGGACATATTCGTCTCCTCCCTTGAAATTAATGTTTTTGGTCATAATCGGTATTAATCAATGAGATGCTTGCATATGCTTAAAAAGTAGTACTTGTAATCCACCCAAACCACAACAGGGCAGAAGAAGCACTTTAGCTATTGCCTTTTGCCTCCTTTTGTTAGCGATATTTATATTGCTTGTTGAGCATCTGTTGGACATCTATATTAAGTAGACATCAAATAGATTTTGGAGACAATACGATCATCCGCGTATATGATTGTGACGATCTCGCAACAAACTATGCCTAGAGTAGCCTAATACTTTCTAGAGTCACGATCACAGCACCCATCCGGGACTGAACCCCAGTTTCTTGTAAAGATGCTCTAGGTGTTTTCGCACCGTTACTTTTGAGTTTATCGTTTTTGAAGAAACTAGAGAATCATATTGGAGCGATTTAGAACTTTATTGACCCCTACAATCAGAAGATTGCAGAGAAACTTCAGCGAGAACAAGTAGCTTCTTTTTCCCCATCCTTTGTACAGGCAATGCCATGGTATATGGACTCCCAACGGATACGACTTGAAAGAAACTTTGGTTTTCACCTACTCTTATGGATCAGCAGAATACAAGAAATCTAAATCAACACTCGTTGGAGTTACTTTCTTAACCCTGAAGACAATGTAGTTTCCTTCCTCTCCTT
>CAYPQF010000029.1:0-6477 GCA_964412815.1 uncultured Gammaproteobacteria bacterium | reverse complement strand
TACTAGAGATGATCGAGATACCTTTGAGGAAGGTGGAGCTACTGCTAGAAGAAACTTTTTGGCAATAATGAAATCAAAAAAAATCCTAGCTGTTCGACCGCATTGCTTATTTAATAAACGATTGAAGGAACTTACAGAGCGAAATCAGTCAAAGTTGAATGTGGCTTGTTTTACCGAAGTACCATTGAACCAAATACATCTACTGGTAGGAGACGTTCCAGGTCGGCAGATTGCGCTTGAACCTTACGGTTTTGTTTTTACAAAAGATTTTATCGCTGAGTCAGGTGGTCAACCTGCTATTTATATCAATAGCTACAATGAAAATTTCTGGCTCAGAGAATCAGTTGATGAATTATTTGAGGCTTCTCATCGCAACGGCAGATTTGTAGGCAAGATGTGGCGTTTATTGCCTTTCCTCAATGCAATGCATGAGAGATATGATTTCTCATGGGAGCGTGAATGGAGAGTAGTGCAAGACCTTAAATTCAAATTGAGCGATTTAGTATGCGTGATTTTACCTCATGAAGGCGAAGAAAATTTAAAGGAAAAGTTTGCAAGATCTGGAATAGCAGTTATTTCTCCAGGATGGACTTATGAGCAAATCGTAACAGAATTAGCACGCCAACAAAGAACAACAAGACAATTTGTTGTTGAGCAAGATATTAGCGTACCAGCAAGGAAAACAGAAAAATGAGGCGGCATAACAATTCGGGTGCAGCGGATTGACCGAAGCCGCTTTGGTGAGGTGCAAAGATCATGGCAACCGCTGACCCGAACCGTTAGGCATCCGTACCGACTATTAGGCATCCGTACCGACCAATGGAGTACTGTAATCAATGGGTATGTCTTTATGGAAGATCACGATTTTGAGGACTTCAAGCTCAAGCTAGAGTACCTGAAAGACCAATACCAGAGGCTATTAACCCGATTCAATTACTTTCTGACCGTAGAAGTGGCACTATTTGGCTTCTTTGGCTGGCTCATCTTTGATAAGAACAATATTATCGCTACTAGGTTACCTGCTTTGATAGGAGTGCTTGTATCGTTTCTTTGGTATATTGTTGCTGCGGAGGATCGAGAGCTAGCGAAGCAGTACAGAGAGCGTGCGGATAGGTCAGCCAAGAGAGTTGGGGATAAGTTTGCCAGTGATCATCCGGCTAAAGGTGCTAGGCAGTGCTGGACGAGTATTTTGTCATGGTACTGTCGTCCCCTCAGCGTTACTCGCATACCAGTCTATTGTGCCTTAATATCACTTGTGATCTGGCTTGGCGTTCTAATCTTTGGAACTTCATTTCTTGGGGCTTTTCTACCAAACCCATTGCTGCAACCGACACCCTAAGCTGTGCAGCTAGGTTTTAGCATTAAGCATTTCATCTATTTTCAACGATCAATGGGCATCTAAATGAATCCCTACATTTCCAGGCAATCATTATGTTTCTTACTTCTAGGTGCAATAGGTGCTTTGTTAGTATTTACTTCAGACATCCTAATGCCGGAACCGCCTAACAATATGCCATGTACGCCAATTGTCAATAGCTAATCGATTGTGGGATAAAGTTTATCTGCGGCGAGTGATGAACAACTTTGGACAGCCTATATCCCAGTACCAAAAGCGCAATTATTGCGCCTATAGGAGGAGTTCATGAATACAGAATTACCTTATCGACGGATCGCTATATGTATTCAGGCTATTTTTCTTTCGTTACTCTTGCTGGTAGGAAGTACTGCCCCTAGTTACGCCCAGACGCGTCCCTTTGACTATCAAGGAGACACCAAGCGGATCGCGGGAGAAATACAACTCAACTTCAAAGCTGGTAAATATGAAATTCAACAAAGTCAGTTTAGAGATTTGAGAGTCACCCAGGCGGGTAACATTATCAGCATGGAGGGTTTCAATACAACTACCTCCCCTGGCGATCCCATCCTCCCAGTTCGGATTTACGATGTTGCCGTTCCGCCCAATATCGACTGGTCAACGCTTGAACTCAGCGTCAAGCCTCGCCAAATTGTTACTCTATCAGGCACATACGACCTGCTCCCAGCACCTCCCCTGCGGGCGCGAGTTGGCGATGAAGAACTCGTCGATTGGGGAGAAGGGAAGGATATTGTTGATGGGCGCAACCTGAACGTCTACGGCAAAGATCGGTTCTTCCCCGACGAGACGCTTAGAATCGCCTCTCGCTCCCAGATGCGGAAGTGGAAGTTCCTCCGCCTGGAGTTCACTCCCGTACAATACAATCCCGTGCAGCGGTCTCTGCGCTTAGTCAAATCAGTTCAGGTGCGCCTCACCTTTAAGCGCATTGGAACGACAGCCTTCAGGGGCGATCCCCTCCTCGCCGATACCTTCATGGATGAGGAGGCCAAAAAACGTTTTATTAACTTCGAGGAAGCTTCAGAATGGTATAACTATGTCCCTGAACCTGTGGGAAAGTCCGCAGAAGACCCAGATTTTGTCATCGTCACCACTAATGCCATCCACGATAGCAGCACCAAGTTGGCCGACTTTGTCACCCACAAACAGGCTCTGGGGTACACCGTGCGGGTGGTGACTGAGGATGACTATGGAGCTTTGCCTCCCAGCGGTACAGCAGAGAAAATCCGCCAGTGGCTGAGTGACAACTATACTTCCTTGGGCATTCACTACGTCCTGCTAATTGGCAACCCAGATCCCGATGACCCGACTGCTCCTGGAGATACAGTCGGTGACATTCCCATGCAGATGGGCTGGCCCAACCACCAGTCGTATACCTATCGTGAATCGCCGACAGATTACTTCTACGCGGATCTCACGGGGAACTGGGATCTGGATGGGGATGGCTTCTTTGGCGAATCTGCCAGTTCCACCCATGCCACCAGTCCCGATCCCGCCGTCGATCCAGACACTTTCTCAGTCCGTTGGGTTGGGCGCATTAAAGCCGATGTGGATGGCTCCTACAACTTCATGACCTTCAGCGATAACGGCATTCGCCTCACGATCGACGGGACGGCGGTAATTAATAACTGGACCAGCCACCTACCCGCTACGAACTATGGCTCCCTGGCTCTGACCGCAGGGCAGCACGACATCCAAGTCGAATACTATGACGAGACTGGAGACGGCGTGGCTAATCTCTATTGGCAGCCGCCGGGTCAGGACTATTACGGGATTGTCCCCAGCAACAAGCTTTACCACGAGATGGGAGGGGCATACGTTTCTGGGGGACTGGACGGAGATTATTTCAACAATACCGACTTCACAGCCCTAGCCCTCACGCGCCTGGATAGCAATATCAACTTCTTCTGGGGAACCGGCGACAATGGAGCGGGGGGAGTGGATTTTGAACCGGAAGTGTACGTGGGTCGGATTCCAGTCTATGGCGGCGACTACGCTGCCCTGGATGCCATCTTGCAGAAAACTATCGACTATGAAACAGCTGGAACCACCGCTTGGCGGCGCAAGCTTCTCACAGCCAATGTCTATTTGTGGCCTGACCAATCTGACTACAAACTCGGAGAGGCATTGAAGGCAGATGTTGCCGCTCCTTTAGGATTTTCCAGCTACCGCATCTATGAGTCAGACTTTGGCATCGTGCCTCCCCCAGAATGTCCAGCCATCAACCCCCCAAATGCTGACCCCGCCGCAGATTGCAACATGCTGGGGGAATGGGCAAATGGTGGCGGGTATGGACTGTTGACCTGGTCAACTCACGGTAGCCCAACAGGTGCTTCGCAACTGATTACCTCAGCCGATAACGTCCATCTGGACGATGCGACACCGGCTTTTACGTTTCAAGGATCTTGTCTGAACGGATACCCAGAAAATAACGGCAACCTGGGATATTCCCTACTAAAAAAGGGGGCGATCGGGACTGTCTCTGCCTCGCGAGTCTCCTGGAACTATGTATTCAATCCGGCCATCGATCCCGATCCTCTGGCGGGTAATAACAGCAATCTCACCTATCACTACGCTAAGCGCATCATGGAAGGTGAGTCTGCTGGTCATGCGCTGTATGTCACCAAGAGGGATGTCAGTCCCAATGGCTTTTGGATGAACAAGATGGACTACAATCTCTATGGCGACCCCTCAGTGAGACTGTCATCCTCTTTCAGGGGATTGGTGTTGCTGTTTGACACCTCCGGTAGTATGTCCTGGAATCATGAGGGAGTCTCTGGTGTCCCTGAGCCTGAACGCCGCCTGAGTCTGGCCAAAGAAGCGGCATATCCCTTCCTGGAGTTATTAGCGGATCACGCCGATCGCCAGGTCAACTTTGGCATCTCGACCTTTCCGCCCCACCCCTGGAGTAGTGCCGTCGGCTGCAACGGTCAAGAAGTTACTCCCATGACCCGGATCGACGAAACCAGCAAGGATACAGCCGTGACAACGACTATCCCTGGTTTGGTAGCCGAAGGCAATACGCCTTTGCTGGCCGGTCTTACGACAGCAGCGGGACTGTTCGGGACAGAGACTGGCGGCAGGGCGATCGTCCTGTTAAGCGATGGCTATCATAACTGTCCCTCCTCAGTGGACAGTCACGATCCGGCGGTCAATACGTTGATTGATCTGTTGAACGCTAATTCAATCAAAGTCTATACAATCGGCTTTGGACGGCCTACTGACATCGACCATTCTCTCCTACAACGGCTTGCTGAGGATACGGGCGGTCAATTCTACGATGTGACCACCCCGGACTTCGATCCTGCCACCTGGTCTCCAGCTACGGATTTACAATTGACTTACAAAGCAATTCTGGTGGATGCACTAGGGCTGGAAACTGTGACTGACCCACTGGGAGCGATCGCTGCTGGAAATCAGGTTACTGCGGAAGCTAAAATTGGCGAAGCCGATCGCCGCGTTAGTTTCTTCCTGAGCTGGCAAACTCCACAAAAAGGTCGTTTGGGATTGAAAGTAAGGTCTGCTGACGGACAGGAAGTTCCCCTGAAGGTAACAACGCCGGGGGTGGGTTTCAGTGAAGGCAAGACTTATAAGATCCTGACTGTAGACCGCGACTTCCTCTCTCAGCCTGGCAAGGTCGGGGCAGCCCCCTGGACTCTTGAAATTGATGCAGGGCGACTCAAAGAGGGAGAACAGGAATACTATCAATACAGTGTCATCCTCGACTCAGGGTTGAAGATGGAAACACTTTTCCGACCGGAAGCACAATGGGCTGGTGATACTTTCATCCTCAGTGCCAAAATCACGGCGGGAGGACAGCCTGTTACGGGTCTAACTGATATCTCCGTTCAAATAACCCGTCCGAGAGAAGGTTTCGGCAATTGGTTTGTCACCAATGAAGTTAGTGCTGAAGAGCTACAGAAAGTGCCTGTACAACGGGACGGCGAAAGCCTCTCACCAGTGTTACGCAAGGCATTGTATCTCACTGACATCCAAAAAGTGGCATTCCCGGCACGACTCCCGCCAGGAAACCTACCTTTGTACGATGATGGCAGTCATGGCGATGCCAAGGCTGGCGACGGAATTTACACGAATCGTTTTAAGGATACTGCCAAAGAAGGAACCTATACTTTCCACTTCCAAGCTAAGGGACAGACCGATGGGGGAAGCACCTTCGAGCGGGATGAAGTGGTCGAAAGGTACTTGAAAGTGAAGGTATCGCCGAAACATACGCTGGTCAGCGTAGAGCGGCTCACCATCCCAGATAGCAAATTACAACGGTTTCGAGTTGTTCTGACTCCCAGGGATGCTCTCGGCAACTTTCTTGGACCTCGCTCTGCTAAGGCAATTCAGTTGAGTTCTACCCAGGGTAAGTATCTGGGTACACTTCAGGACAATCTGAACGGTTCTTACAGTCAGGTTCTGGAGTTGCCTGTTGAGACAAACCTGAAACAGGTAGTCATTGGGGCGGCAATATTGGGTACAAGTCTCTCCCTGAAGCTTTCTCAGGTACTCCTGGGAGAGGGCGGAGTTGCTATTCAGTGGCTGTGGCTTGCGATTGTTATCTTGTCGATCATAATCGTGGGTCTAACAATATGGGTTTTAATGATGCGCCAGAGTAGGGAGGAGTAAGTGACTCAATTATTATGGGTAACAAGTTCATTGGTATTCTTTGTTGTGTCTCTCAACGAGTGAGATCGCTGACCTTTATAGGTTGGTTGGACGCTAGGAGATTCAACCACTTCTTACACTCGCACCCTTGGTTGCTTCTACCATTCTAGAGATCGCAGCCTAACCATCGCATGCACCGGGTGGATTGAAGAGTAATGACTTCATTTCATTGGTACTTGCCACCGGTGATGCTTGCCGTTAGCCCTCAAGTCCCCGGTTGAGGCACCCCTAGATTTGAGCGCTTCTCGTTAAATCGCCGTTGGCCTGCGAGCTATTAACCCGGCACTAATTCAGCGTTTATCGTGTTGGATGCATAAGCAATGTAGGCAGGCTCAAAGTATCTCATAAGTAGGGATGGCAACTGCTGCAGCTTACGAAGATGGCAATTCAGCCGTGTCTTGAGTTGAGCACGGTTGTGAGAGGGTGGTGTGAAG
>CAYPQF010000028.1:0-2486 GCA_964412815.1 uncultured Gammaproteobacteria bacterium | reverse complement strand
GTGTTGTCACTTGCTGTGCTCGCTCGGCATATGGAGACGGACGAGCACGTCGTTTGTTTGCAGGATGCAGCGCCGTCCTAGCTATCACGATGGTGGTCGTCGGCCGCGGCAGATGGGTATAGGAGTCGGGTTTTGGCCTGTGCCAGCTAGGTGGGCGGCGCGGCCGCAGGTGCCACTGCGCTGCACCGCTTTGCGGCCCGCTTGCTGGAGCGCGGCGTCGCCGCCGTGCGCATGCTCGTCCTCCCCCAGCCACCAGACGCGCCGTTGGACGTCGATGCCTTCCTCGGTCGTGGCCACGCCATCCCGGAGCTCGAACGCCACCTCACCCCCCTCAGCGGGGACGGAGCCCACGCCCGCTGTGCCCACCTGCCCCACCCCACCACCGGGCGCGATCTCGTCCTGCCCCAGGGCTGGAGCGTGGTCAATGGCGCGTTGGCGTGCTGCGGCAAAGGCGGCGCACCGCAGATCGTCTACGCGGGCATGCTGATCGCCAGCGCCATGGGCGTCGATCTGGCGAGCGGGGCCGCCCGGCTGACCGTCTGCTGGCAGCGGGCGGGAGCAGACTGGGGCAGCCTCACCGCTCCCAAGGCCGAGCTCAGCACCCGGCAGGGCATTCTGGCCTGGCTGGGCTCCCAGCCGGACGTGCCCGTGCATGAGGGCAATGCCCGCGCGGTCGCGCGCTACCTGATCGAGTTCACCCAGGCAAACCACGCGGCCCTGCCGCAGATCGTCACCTCGGCCCGGCTGGGGCTGGTTGCCGCGGGACTGGTGCTCCCCGCAGGCAGTATCGGTTATGCCCAGCCCGTCAAGTACACCGGGCAGTTGCCCATCCGCTATGGCCGGGATACCAGCGCCTATCCCCAGGCGCTGCGGGCCCTCAGCACTTGGCCGGACGCCTGGGCGGCCTGGATCATCCTCGGCCTCGCCTTGGCCAGCCCGCTGATCGCCCGCCTCCGGCCCCGCCGCAACCCGGCCTGCTACCTGGCGGGGGAGAGCGGCAGTGGCAAAACCACCCTGGCCCAGTTCGCCACCGGCTGCTGGGGCGACCCGACCGGCAAACCCTTCCTCGTTGCTGCCCATCGCAGCACTGCCGCAGGCTTGCGCCAGAGCCTGACCGACCTGAACGGCTTGCCCCTGCTTATCGACGAGGCGCATACCACCAGCGACCCCCAGCGGCTGGAAGCCCTCGTCTACGAGTTTGCCAACGGCCAGTCCTACAGCAAGGGCACTGCCGAGGGCACCGCGTCGGGTGGGGAACCGCTGTGTGGCACCCTGCTCTTGGCGGGCGAGGCGCTCTTTGAATTTCGCTATGCCGGGGCGGGCACCCGCGTGCTCTGGCTCGACGGCAACCGCACCCCGCCGCTGGGTGACGGCACCATCGGATCGGTGGGGAGTGCGGCGCACCGGTTGGGGGCGGAACGTGCGGCCCTGCTTGAGCAGGCCTGGGAGCGCGGCGCTGGCTGGTTTGGGCACGCTGTTGCCGAACGCTGCTGGGCAGACTGGGCGGCGGTGCTCACGGCCTATCGGCACCTCCGCGCCGACCCGGTCCTCCAGCCGCTGGCCGCCTGGCGCGAAAGCTTGGCCCTGGCGGCCGTCGCCCTGCAGGTGAGTGCTACCGTGGCCCCCTTTGATCTCCCGCCGCTTCCTGGCCTGCTCGCCCGCTGGGTCGCGTTGCTGACGCAGGGCCAGGAGCAGACCGCCCCGGCAACGGAGGCGTTTGAACGGCTGCGCACCATGCTGGCCCAGTGCGACGAGGACAGCAGCAGTGCCCCTGGCTGGATCGTGCGGCGGCTGCGCGGTGAGCCGGTGGCCTACCGCAAGGTCACGGAACCGGACTGGCGGGTACCGACGGGCACGCCGCCGTTTGAAAGTCGGATTGGCAAGCAGGCCGTGCAGATCTACGGGCGCACCTGGCTGCGCCAGGGCCTGATCCGACCGATCGAGGGGCGACCCTCCCGGACGATGGGTGCTCCCCACGGCACCACGGCTGCGGCCATCTGCATCCCGCGCACGGTGCTGGCGGGAGCGGATGCTGCGGTGGAGGAAGTGCCTCATCCCCAGGCACCGGAACCGAGGACGGCATGACCCCGGACAAACCCCAGGCCCCGCCTCAGTTGCGCCGCTGCTGGTGCGGGTCGCAGCGGCGGCCTGCCTGTTGCGCCTGCGCCACTCGCCGCTTGACGCGCTGCGGGAGGCAGGCGACCCAGTTGCGCATGCCGTTGCCGCCTTGCGCAACTGGGTCGCCCGCCAGACCGAAGGGGGGAGCGGCAACGCGCATGACGAGTCACCCGTGGGACCAGCGGCTGGGAGCTCCGGCACCAGTGGGCAACCCTGGGAAGGCGGGCAGCACACGCTCAGGGCGGTTGTGCGCACCCATATGCGGAAAACAGGCCATGGTGCGCCCTGAGACCGGGATCGCCCCCAGCCCCAGGCCCGCCTGCACGAGCGCACGCATCCAGCGGTAGACGCCGGGGCAGGCGCGAACG
>CAYPQF010000027.1:0-6691 GCA_964412815.1 uncultured Gammaproteobacteria bacterium | reverse complement strand
GGGTCAAGTTCACGATTTACCTGGGGCAAGGCTGCAACTGCTTTCCACTCAGCCTGGGTGACTGGATACTTACCGATAAAGAAGGGTTGAATCCTAACGTCATGTTGCGGGCGTTCAGCATTCGTGCTCTCTGCCTCAGTTGCAGGTGCGCCCATGACAAAACTTCCCCCTGGAATTCGTACCATTTCCAGCCATGTCTCTTCACCCAGAACTTCAACAAATTCCCATCCTTGTTGTTGCTGTCGATGAATCACCAACCCCGGTTCGCCGCCAAGCGTGGCTAATTGCTCTAGCACGGCTCTAATATTCGTTTTCTTAATCTCCTCCGTAAAGACATCCGATAATAGCTGCCATAATTTAGTTCCAGCCCTTTTAAGGCTGCCAGTTGTATAAGCACTTGTGCTAGCCATCTCGCCATACGTCATTCCCTCCCAGGAGCATCGCAGGATGTGTTGTTGCACATCACTTAAATGCTCGCCACTATGCCCAACTACAGCCTGGTCAACCATTTGGAAAGCTTCTTCAAACTCAGGATTGGCTACCTGTCGCCTCTCCAGGGTGACTATCTCAAATTCAAAGGGCTGTAGATCAATTCCTGGAGGTGTGTCTGGTACGGAATCGACAGCGATCGTGGCAACTTCAAACTCAAATTCTTGTAGTGGTGGAATTTGAGAGGGCTGATCAGTTTGAGAGGCAGTAATTGATACTGGTTCTTCTATCTGTAACTCTGTCAAATCAAACCTGGATTCCTCAACTACTGCTGCCAGTTGAAGCCTAACCATTGCTTTTGCATCAATAATTTGATCGGGAACCACTCGCACCAAATCGGGGGTATCCTCACTGGCAGGACTTAAAGTTCCAACATCAAAATAAAGAATTCGCACAGCAAAACGAATATTCAGTGATAACTCGAACAAGGCATAGCTTTCCTGTAAAGACAGAAGTGTATAGTCCGTCACCGTGATTTCAAAGTCTTGCCCCTCGGCTAGCTCTACCTCCGTGAGATAGTATTCTGAATGGACACCCGCAGGATGCCCAGCGATCCTAAACTGATGTTGCCGCTGAGCAAAATTGTCCAGAATACTGTGCTGAATGCCCTCCAGATGATACTTGAGCACAGCATTAGCAATTGCTTCAGGTGGCAGAATTGCTTGTTCTAGTTCCTCTGCTAAAGCAGCATACACACTTCCCCAACGTTGCAACACTTGCCGAGTTACTCGGGCAAACGGAAAAATTTCAGCAGCGGCAAAATCTCCCCAAGGTAAATCGGGAATCAAAAAGGCTTCAAAATAACTTAGAGCATCCCCATAACGCCGTGCAATATCGGCATTGACTCGTTCTTGTACCTCAGTGGGTAATTGCTTGAACACTGCTTCTGCAACCTCCTGACCCACGGCCTGTGCTTCAGAAATGGGAATGCTGCCCAGTAGCACATCCCTCACCCCTTCTACAAAGTCGTACTGTGGTGTTTTCTGGTGTTTTGAGGAGTGTTCCGATCCCGCCGGTACAGGCCGCAGCAACCCACTCAGGAAGATTTCTGCCAGGTAAAGCGCCCCTGTTGGCTGCCAGGGTTCTTCCTGAATCAAATTCTTCTGAATCAGCCGAATCACCGACCAGTTAACGGGCAGCACAGCCATCATGTCTGCCAGTTCCTGAGCCTTTTCTGAAGCCGTATTCCGAAACCGCTGCACTAATTGTTTGGCTGTTAAGGGAGATGCTTGTGTGGGTGAAGGGGGTGCTTGAAAGCCTCGTGGATTGAAGATAATACCCTTTGTGGGTTGGTCATTGCTGGCTGCGATCGCCCCGGCCCATTGACCCAACAATTCGGGCTGTATCGTCACAACTGGTAGCTTTAATCCCTCTGGCAATTGTTGTCGTCGCTGGAGTGAAAGTCCCTCAATGGCCCAATCTCGACTCAGCGCTCCGGGTCGGCGAGATCTCAAAGCAACCGGATAACTGGCTTTTAAGGCGCTGCGATCCCAATAGTGTTCTGGAAGAAGCTGGACGATCGCGACTGGATTTTTCCGCGACCACAACTCCAGCAATTTGGGAATCTTACCCGTTCGCCATGCTCTGGAGGTGCAATCACTCAGCAGCAAAATCTGTCGTCGTCCACTCGCATCCAGCAACTCCCTTGGACTACGGGGGCTGCCTTGCAACCCTCTTGACGTTTGTAAAAATAACTGGGGTTTTCCCTCAGCGTTGGGTTTGAGTTGCCAGGTTCGCACATTGCGGAATGCGCCATGTCGTTCCATTAATTGTTGAAATTCGGCGATCGTGTCTCGCCACACATCCAGAAGATTGGTTACTTCAATTACAATTGCTAACTCCAGCCAGCGCTCAGTCTCTGGCTGCATCACCAGATACCAGGTTTTCGTTTCTGCACTTTGGAGGACGGTTGCCTCCTCGTCAAGCGTCTGTCGTTGTTTCGATTTCACTCTTCGCATCAAGGGACGCAGCGATCGGGCAATGGCTTGCCGATTTCGCAATGCGACTGATTCTGGGATATTCACAGGAAGGGCTGGGCCTATTGGCTGCTCCATTTCAGTTTCCCTCTGAGTAGATCCAGTCGGCTGAGGTGGTTCCGCTACAACTGCTGCGGATTTAGCTGAGGATGGCTGAGAAGTTACTGGGAGTCGCTCCTGTCTTTGTTTGTCTTCGGGTGAAGGGGTTTTTGGTGCTCCTTGAGCCTCGAACTCATCTGTAATAACCTCTCCCCGCTGCAATGCCAGCCACAAAATCTCTGCCAACTCGATCGGGCTAAGGTCAAGTCCGACCCGCTGGCTTAATAGTGCCTTCAGATCGGCGATCGGATATGACGGTTCGGAGGGTAACGTCATACATCCTCTGGAGTACTCAAATCTTTCAATAATCGCCTTTCCAAATCGCTTAGTGTCAGGGTGAGTGATTCGTCAGAACTGGTCTGAGTCTTTTTCTTTTGTCCCGGACTGGTCGTTTCCTGAGTTCGCAGATGGATTGCATTGAGTAATTGATCCGTTGCCAGTATTCCCCCAGCTTCAATCTGTTGACAAAACCAGTTAATCAAGGCTGTAGATTGTTGGGCGGCTTGTTTCCCCAAATGTTTTTCCACAATCTCTTGGAGTTCTTGGGGGCTGGGATTGGGCATTCTCAACCGCAAGCAACGGCGTAAAAAAGGCGGTGGGAAATCCCGTTCTCCGTTGCTGGTCATAATCACTAGGGGAAAGGCACGACAGCGAACCACACCATCATAAACTTTGACCTTGCGCTGTTTGCCTTCTATTCGGTCAATCGTGCGAACTTCTGCTTCAGCCAGTTCCAGCCGCTGCAATTCGGGAATGGAAAATTCGCCATCCTCGAACAGATTCAGCAGGTCATTGGGCAGATCAATTTCACTCTTATCGATTTCATCAATCAGTAAGACTCTAGGCAGATCAGCCGGGAGAAAGGCGGTGCCCAATGGTCCTAACGTGATGTAGTTACCCGTTTCCTGGCGATTATCTTTGCCACTGACTTGAGCATCCTGAAGGCGGGCGATCGCATCGTAGCTATACAGCCCATCCTTGAGAGTCGTGCGAGTTGTAATGGCCCATTTCAAGACCGATCCCAATCCCAATTCGCGGGCCACCGCATAGGCCAGAGAGGATTTTCCTGTGCCTGGATTTCCCGTAATCAGTAACGGTCGTCGGAGGGCTAAGGCGGCGTTCACCATTTCGATCGCCACGTCGGGAGGCTTAAACGTTTCTCCCTTGCGCTGCTGCTGCTCGATCGCCCCCTTTGGATCATCCTTAAACTCACGCCAACTGGGCGGGGGTGGCAACTTGAGATCCTTTTGCTGCTGTCCATCTCCTCGGTAGACTTTCCAACGGGGTAGATCAGAGGTTGACATAACTAAGCACTCTCATAGTCAAGGGTGGGAAAGGGGCGAAATGGATTGTCGAACAGCAAACAGAGGGATGCCGCTCTTAGCCTATCAGCCTCGGAGCCATGGGATAAAGCCTTTTGTCGATGGGTTGCCAGGGCTTCGGACAGGTTGGCGATCGTACAAGCTGACAGGGATTTCTTCTTACTCTGCGCTCCAGCCTGACGTGTCCATAGTGCGACTGGTACTCCTTGACCCAGTAACTCATCCCATAGCCTTTCTTGTTGTTGCGGATTGGGATGCTCCACAAACTTGCAACCCACTATCCTGGCATTTTTCCAGTTAACTTGTGTTTTGCCTGTGATTGGATTTAATTGAACCAGTACTTCCGAACATTTTGACCCTTGGCAGTTAAGCAGGCGAGTCCAATACTTCTGCCAATCCCCGGATGCTACCTGGTAGTGAGGCAGGAAATGGCGATCGGATGAGCGAATAATCACTGCCTTACACCGCCTGCCACAGTACTCTTTCTGGTGTTTACCACTCTGAAACTGCCAGTGTTCAACCGGCAAACTCATTAATTCATTGGGCAAAAACCACTGAATCACAAGCTCAGTTAAGGGAATATGATGCTTTCCGCACGTTGCGATTAATGCATCCAGCACACGGGGGAGGTCATCTTGGCAATAACCAGGAGCGCATTTTGGATCGGGGGATACCTCTATTGAGAGAGGTGTAGTAAGCGGTTCAACATCGCAATTCCAGGGATCTGGATCTTGGGCGATCGCGGCATCGACGACATAGCCCAAAGATGGATCATTGAGTGCGCGAGGCAGCACCTTAATCATCAAACAAACTTCTGTTGCTTTTGCGAGTGTTGGTTCTTCACCCTGGACATCCAATCCTTGTGTTTTGGCCCAAGTTTTAAGCGATGCTCGTTGTTCGACCGCTAAGGTGGGTTCCTGAAGCAAGAGGCTAACAAACCGTAACAAGGGTTCTGGTTCATTCGGTGCCCCTGGAAGTTCTGCCAGTTGCCGAACCAAAGCTTCTAAAGAAGTAGGTACAAGGCGAGAGCGACCTTGAGATAGGCTTAATCGATAAGTCTTAGCGATGATTTCACTCTCTATCGGCAGCAGCAGACTAACTAACTTTTGTAAAGGCTCAGGGATTGCATGATTGAGTTCCTCTGCCTCTAACTTTTGAATTTCACCTTGAAGTTGATCACGCTGTATGCCTACTTTCTGAAGGTCTTCAAGAATATTGTTTAATTGCAGTTCTAAATTATTAACTTCTGCGGCGTTAGTCGTGCGATCGCGCTGATTAGAAAGATCCTCATAATCCTTTTCTAACTTTTTAAAGCGATTCTCTAATGTTTTTAATTCAATCCTCTTCAGTTTAATATTGTACCGTTCGTCCACACTATGCCCCCAATGCATCAAGCTCCGCAGCTACTTTATCCAGGTCGAGAGCGATCGCTTCAAGTTGCAGTTCCAGGTTGTTGCGTGCAACCACATTCGTTGTGTAATCTCGTTGTTTGGCCAACTCTTCATAATCTGTTGTTAGCTTGTCTAGTCGTTTTTGCAAACTCTTTTCTTTAATCTGCTGCACCCGACTCAGAGCACTGGGGAATGCTTTAGGCTCTGCTACGCTTTGGTCACTTACAGGTGTCTGCTCAGGAATTTTCGCCTCTGGAAACATTGGCTTTTGCACTGGTTCCCCACTCGGTTTCAGCCCTTCCAACAAGGTTTGCTTCGCATCGGCTTCCGATAACCCTACCAAATCGATATATACAATTGGGCGTAACATCCCCTCCGGTTTGCATTCCTTCACTCTGACTGGAATCAACTTGCGTTCTAGCGATTGCGGATCATTGGCAAATGCTGCCGCCCATTCGGGTTGAGTATAGGATGCCTTCAGATAGGACTCGGATAAGACCGAGATCGTCTTCTGACTTTCTGCCGCCGCTCGTTGCATCTCCAGGACAAAATTTCCCCCCGGACGAAAATCCCAAGCCTGAATCACGACCGAATACCCAGCCTCTTTTAGTGTCCAGGCAATCCACTCTGCATACTGCTTATCGGCGCGGTTGTAGCTGATGAAAAAGTCCTTCATAGCTTGACTGTCCATATCCTGCTGAGGAGGTATCGATTGCTGAACTGATTGCCCTAACTCCGGCCAAACCTGTTGCAAAATTGCCGTGGGAATCATAAAAGCTGTTTTCGTTTCCTCCCGCTTTTTATCGGCGGCCACTGCCATCCCCACCACCCCTTCCACCACCTCATCCCAGATGGGTGAACCACTGAATCCCGGTTGAATGGCCTGTCCCTGAGCCTTAATGTCCTCAATCTGCACCCAACCATTGGCAAGCCGATCGCGGATCACCCCCGATGCCCAAATTCCCTCATCCCGCTTGCTGGGGAACCCAAAAATTTGAAACGGGTGATTCCACATTTCCTCGGCTGCCATCAACCGCACAGGTTGGCTATCCATCGGGGGATCTGCTTCCAAAAGCAACCCCGCAATGTCTTCCCCAGCTTGAGTCGAATTCACTGGTTGCCAGAAGACCACCTTTGCCTTTACTTTCTGTCCTGGAGCAATCAGGGGAAAATCCAACTCCAGGGAAACTGCTGGCGGTTCAACCGTCTCAGTGGGTATCCCTAACGCTGCCGTGACTACGTGGGCACAGGTCAACAGATAGCGATCGGAAATCAGGAACCCAGCCCCCACGATCGCCCCGGTAGGATGATAAATGCGAGCGATCGCCGCCTTAAATGCCTGTCGGTAGTTTGTTGCTGCCATCGGCTTAACTGACTGGCTCCTCTTTCCACTTGAGCGTGATTTCAAAATTCA